>NZ_DAMDLR010000017.1:0-55826 GCF_032084975.1 Aeromicrobium sp. | reverse complement strand
GCTCGCGGCCCTCATGGGCCTGCCCGTCACGTACGTGTGGACGCACGACTCGGTCGGCGTCGGCGAGGACGGTCCGACGCACCAGCCGGTCGAGCACCTGTGGTCCCACCGCGCGATCCCGGGCCTCGACGTCGTGCGCCCCGGCAGCTGGACCGAGACGATCGACGCGTGGACGCGGATCCTCGAGTCCGACCGCCCGTCCGCGCTCGTGCTGAGCCGCCAGGGTGTGCCCGTCACCGGCGACCACGTCCTGCCCGAGCACGGAGCCGCCCGCGGCGCCTACGTGCTGGCCGACACCGACGGCACGCCCGACGCGATCATCGTCGCGACCGGCTCCGAGGTCGGCCTGGCGATGACGGCGCGCGAGCAGCTGGCCGAGGCCGGCGTCGCCGTCCGCGTCGTCTCCGCGCCGTGCCTGGAGTGGTTCGAGGAGCAGGACCGCGCCTACCGTGAGTCCGTGCTGCCGCGCTCGATCACCGCCCGGGTGAGCGTCGAGGCCGGCACCGGCACCGGTTGGCACAAGTACGTCGGCACGGACGGTGAGATAGTGAGTGTGGAGGAGTTCGGCGCGAGCGGTGCCGGTGACCTCGTGCTCGCCGAGCGCGGCATCACCGTCGACGCCGTCGTCGCCGCGGTCCACCGCAGCATCGCGTCCACCGCACCCGACCAGACCAGTCCGCTTCCCGGAGGGAACAGCTGATGACCAAGACCCTGATCGCCGGGCTCGACCGCCTGCCCGGCGTCGACCAGGTCGGCCTCGAGTCACGGGCGGCGCAGCTGGCCACCCGCTCGATCAAGACGACCTCCAAGCAGTGGGCCATCGACCTGGCCATCTCGATGGTCGACCTGACGACGCTCGAGGGCGCCGACACCCCCGGCAAGGTCCGCGCGCTCGCCACCAAGGCGCTGCGCCCCGACCCGACCGACCCGTCGTGCCCGCAGGCCGCCGCCGTCTGCGTCTACGGCGACATGGTCCCGTACGTGCGTGAGGTCGTCGGCGATCGCGTGCACGTCGCGGCCGTCGCCACCGCGTTCCCGTCGGGCCGCGCCGCGCTCGAGGTCAAGCTGGCCGACACCGCCGCCGCCGTCGCGAACGGCGCCGACGAGATCGACATGGTGATCGACCGGGGTGCGTTCCTCTCCGGCGACCTCGCGACCGTCCACGACCAGATCGTGGCCGTCAAGGAGGCCTGTGGCCCGGCCCACCTCAAGGTGATCCTCGAGACCGGCGAGCTGCAGACCTACGACAACGTCCGCCGCGCCTCGTGGCTCGCGATGGACGCCGGCGCGGACTTCATCAAGACCAGCACCGGCAAGGTCCAGCCCGCCGCGACGCTCCCGGTCACCCTGTTGATGCTCGAGGCCGTGCGCGACTACCGCATCGCCACGGGTCGTCAGGTGGGCGTCAAGCCCGCGGGCGGCATCCGGAACACGAAGGACGCGATCAAGTACCTCGTGGTCGTCAACGAGATCGCCGGCGAGGACTGGCTCCACCCGGACTGGTTCCGCTTCGGCGCCTCCTCGTTGCTCAACGACCTGCTCATGCAGCGCCAGAAGATGCTCACCGGCCGCTACTCCGGCCCCGACCACGTCACCTTGGACTGATACCCATGCCGAAGTTTGAATACGCCCCGGCCCCCGAGTCGCGCGCCATCGTCGACCTGGCCGCCAGCTACGGCCTGTTCATCGACGGTGAGTTCACCGACGGTGGCGGCGAGCCCTTCAAGACCGTCAACCCCGCGACCGAGGAGGTCCTGGCCGAGGTCGCCGAGGGCAACGAGGCCGACGTCGACCGCGCCGTCCGCGCGGCCCGCAAGGCCTACCAGCGCGTCTGGGGCCCGATGCCCGGCCGCGAACGCGCCAAGTACCTCTTCCGGATCGCCCGCATCCTGGCCGAGCGCAGCCGCGAGTTCGCCGTCCTCGAGACGCTGGACAACGGCAAGCCGATCAAGGAGTCGCGCGACGTCGACGTCCCGCTCGTCTCGCAGTGGTTCTTCTACCACGCGGGCTGGGCCGACAAGCTCGATCACGCCGGCCTCGGCCCGAACCCGCAGCCGCTCGGCGTCGCCGCCCAGGTCATCCCGTGGAACTTCCCGCTGCTCATGCTGGCGTGGAAGGTCGCGCCGGCGCTGGCGGCCGGCAACACCGTCGTGCTCAAGCCCGCCGAGACCACGCCGCTGACCGCCCTGCTCTTCGCGGACGTGTGCCGCCAGGCCGAACTGCCGGCCGGCGTCGTCAACATCGTCACCGGCGCCGGTGAGACGGGCCGGCTGCTCGTCTCGCACCCCGACGTCGACAAGGTCGCGTTCACCGGCTCGACCCCGGTCGGTCGCGAGATCGCCCGCACCGTCGCCGGCACGGACAAGCGCCTGACGCTCGAGCTGGGCGGCAAGGCCGCGAACATCGTGTTCGAGGACGCGCCGATGGACCAGGCGATCGAGGGCATCGTCCGCGGCATCTTCTTCAACCAGGGTCACGTGTGCTGCGCGGGCTCGCGCCTGCTGGTGCAGGAGAGCGTCGCGGAGGAGGTCCTGGACCGCCTGAAGACCCGCATGGCCACGCTGCGCCTGGGTGATCCACTGGACAAGAACACCGACGTCGGCGCGATCAACTCGGCCGAGCAGCTGGGCCGCATCCGCGACCTGGCCGCCACCGGCGACGACGAGGGCGCTTCGCGCTGGAGCGCTCCGTGCGAGCTGCCCGAGCGCGGCTACTGGTACGCCCCGACGATCTTCACCGGCGTCACGCAGGCCCACCGGATCGCCCGCGAGGAGATCTTCGGCCCCGTCCTGTCGGTGCTGACCTTCCGCACGCCCGCCGAGGCCGTCGAGAAGGCCAACAACACACCGTTCGGCCTGTCCGCGGGCGTGTGGACCGAGAAGGGCTCGCGCATCCTCTCGATCGCGAACCAGCTGCGGGCCGGCGTCGTCTGGGCCAACACGTTCAACCAGTTCGACCCCGCCTCGCCGTTCGGTGGGTACAAGGAGTCCGGCTACGGCCGCGAGGGTGGCCGCCACGGGCTGGCCTCCTACCTGGAGGGAAGCAAATGAGTGATCGACTCGACGTCCGCAAGACGTACAAGCTGTTCATCGGCGGGGCGTTCCCGCGCTCGGAGTCCGGTCGCACCTTCGAGGTGACCGACTCCAAGGGTCGCTTCCTGGCCAATGCCTCGAAGGCCTCGCGCAAGGACGGTCGCGACGCGGTCGCCGCCGCGCGCAAGGCGTTCGGCGGCTGGTCGACGCGCACGCCGTACAACCGCGGCCAGATCCTCTACCGCGTGGCCGAGGTCCTCGAGGGCCGCCGCGACCAGCTGGTCGCCGAGGTCCGTGCCGCCGAGGGCGTCACCGAGAAGCGAGCCAACGCGATCGTGGACAACGCGGTCGACACGTGGGTCTGGTACGCCGGTTGGGCCGACAAGCTCTCGCAGGTCGCCGGCAACGCCAACCAGGTGAACGGGCCGTTCTTCAACCTGACGTCCCCCGAGCCGACGGGCGTCGTCGTCATCGCGGCCCCGCAGCAGTCGTCACTCCTGGGACTCGTCGAGGTGCTGGCCCCCGTGCTGGTGGGCGGCAACACCGCCGTCGTCGTCTCCTCGTACGGGCGCCCGCTGCCGGCGATCACGCTGTCGGAGATCCTGTCGACGTCCGACGTGCCGGGCGGTGTCGTGAACATGCTGACGGGCGACATCACCGAGGTCGGGTCGTGGCTGGCCGGGCACCTCGACGTGAACGCGCTCGACCTGACCGGCGTGGACGATGCCGACGTCGCGCGCGACCTCGAGGCCGAGGCCGCGATCAACCTCAAGCGCGTCCTGCGTCCCGGCACGCCGACGGCCCAGTCGCTGCAGCGGATCACGCCGTTCCTCGAGACCAAGACCGTCTGGCACCCGATCGGCGTCTGACCGTCCCGGGGGACGCAGGATGAGGCATCTCGCCCCGCTGGGGTACCCGAATGCATCGTCCTGCGTCCCCCCGGCGGCCCGCTGACCCACGGCGATAACCTCGTACCTGTGCCGCACGTCGTGATCCTCGCCGGCCCCTCCGGCTCGGGGAAGTCGCACCTGGCCGAGCGGCTCGGGTGGACCGTCCTGCGGCTCGACGACTTCTACCACGACGTCGACCACCCGAACCTGCCGCGGAGCACGCTGGGCATCCCCGACTGGGATGATCCCCGCTCATGGAACCACGAGGCCGCGATGGCCGCGATCACGTCACTGTGCCGCGACGGGCGCGCCCACGTCCCGGTCTACGACATCTCGGTCAGCCGCGTGGTCGGCACGCACGAGGTCGTGCTGACGGGCGACCGCTTCATCGCCGAGGGACTGTTCGCGACCGACATGGTCGCGCCGTGCCGCGAGGCCGGCGTGCTGGACGCGGCGATCTGCCTCACCCGGCCCCGGCCGATCGTCTTCGCGCTGCGCCTCGTTCGCGACCTGCGCGAGGCCCGCAAGCCCCCGATGACCTTGGTGCGCCGCGGCTGGCGCCTCATGAAGGACCAGCCCCGCGTCATCGCCGAGGCACTCGAGGCCGGCTGCGTTCCCATGCACCCCAAGCGCGCCTACCGCTTCCTCACGCGCTGACCCGAGCCACCGTCCCCGCCACCAGCGGTCACGCCTGGGCTGCGTACCCCGGCTTGATGACCTCGTTGATCAGCACGAGTCGCTCGTCGAACGGCAGGAACGCGCTCTTCATCGCGTTGACCGTGAACCAGCGCAGGTCGCCGAGGCTGTAGCCGAAGGCGTCGGTCAGCAGGTTCATCTCGCGACCGATGGAGGTACCGCTCATCAGCCGGTTGTCGCTGTTGACCGTGACCCGGAAGTTGAGCTCGGCGAGCGGGCCGATCGGGTGGTCGGCGATCGACGTCATCCCCGGGACGGCACTGGTCTGCAGGTTCGACGACGGGCACATCTCGAGCGGGATGCGCGAGTCGCGGATGTACGACGCGAGACGCCCGAGCCGGGGAGTGCCGGAGAAGTCGATGTCGTCGACGATCCGCACGCCGTGGCCCAGCCGGTCGGCGCCGCAGCGCTGGACGGCCTGCCAGATGGACGGGAGCCCGAACGCCTCGCCGGCGTGGATCGTGAAGTGCATGTTCTCGCGGCGCAGGTACTCGAACGCCTCGAGGTGCAGGATCGGCGGGAAGCCGTCCTCGGCACCGGCGATGTCGAAGCCCAGCACGCCGCGGTCGCGGTACTCGACGGCCACCTTGGCGATCTCGAGCCCGCGCATGGCGTGACGCATGGCGGTGAGCAACTGGCCGACCACCATGGTGCGACCCGAACCGGTCACGTCGGCGACACCTTGGTCGATGCCCGACTGGACGGCCTCGACGGCTTCCTCGATCGAGAGCCCGGCACCCTGGTGCTGCTCGGGTGCCCAGCGCAGCTCGGCATAGACGACACCGTCGGCGGCCAGGTCGTGGACCGCCTCGCGGGCCACGCGGGCCAGGTCCTCGGGGCGCTGCATGACGGCGGTCGTGTGCTGGAACGTCTCGAGGTACCGCACGAGCGAGCCCGACGACGACGCCTCCTCGAACCACGCACCGAGCTGGTCGGGCGCCGCCGGCAGGTCGTGGCCGATCTCGAGCGCGATCTCGGCGACGGTCTCGGGGCGGACTCCCCCGTCGAGGTGCTCGTGCAGCGCGACCTTGGGGACGACCGCGATCTGCTCGGGAGTGGCCCTCATGCGCCCGGCTCCATCAGCAGCGTGACGGCCTCGGCGATGCAGGCGGGCTTCTCGCCGCCCTCGATCTCGACGGTGTGCTGCAACGTGACCTGCTGCCCCTTCTCGATGTCCGTGACCTCGAGGACCTCGACGCGGATGCGGACCCGCGAGCCCACCCGCACGGGCGCCATGAACCGGACGCGGTTGAGGCCGTAGTTCACGCGAGCGAGGTCGCCGGCGAAGGCGAAGACCTGGGCACCCAGGAACGGCAACAGGGACAAGGTGAGGTAGCCGTGGGCGATCGTGGTGCCGAACGGGCCCTCGGCCGCACGCTCGGCGTCGACGTGGATCCACTGGCGATCACCGGTGGCGTCGGCGAACATGTCGATCCGGTCCTGGTTGATCTCGATCCACGAGCTGACGCCCAGTTCGGTCCCTGCGGAGGCAGCGATCTCGTCTCGGTCGTTCAGGATGCGCATGACCTCGAACCTACCTTGTCGCCTCGGGCCGCCGGCGTGGTGCGTGTGCCCCTCAGCCGATCCTGTCGATGACCAACGGAGTCGTCTCGGGAGCGGAGTCGCCGATCTCCCAGCCGCCGTCGAGGGCCTCGCGCGCCCGCTCGAACCGCTCGGGCGTGTCGGTGTGCAGGGTCAGCAACGGCTGGCCCGCCCGTACCGTGTCACCGGGCTTCGCGTGGATCTCGACGCCGGCCGCCGCCTGCACGTCCTCGCCGGGTCGTGAGCGTCCGGCACCGAGCCGCCACGCCGCCACGCCGACCGCCATGGCGTCCAGCGAGGTCAGCACGCCATCGGTGTCGGCCGTGACGACCTCGGTCTCATGGGCCGTGGGCAGCGCCGCGTCCGGGTCGCCGTCCTGGGCGCGGATCATGGCCTTCCAGACGTCCATCGCGCGGCCGTCCCGCAGCGCGTCGGCCGGATCGACGTCCGTCACGCCGGCGCCGGCGAGCATCTCGCGGGCCAGGGCGACCGTCAGCTCGACGACGTCGGCCGGCCCTCCGCCGGCCAGCACCTCGACGGACTCACGAACCTCGAGCGCGTTGCCCGCCGTGAGGCCCAGCGGCACCGACATGTCCGTCAGCAACGCGACGGTCCTGACGCCGGCATCGGTGCCCAGCGCGACCATCGTCTCGGCGAGCTCACGCGCGTCCGTCAGGCTTTTCATGAAGGCGCCCGACCCGACCTTGACGTCGAGCACGAGCGCGCCCGTGCCCTCGGCGATCTTCTTGCTCATGATCGAGCTGGCGATCAGCGGGATCGCCTCGACGGTGCCGGTGACGTCGCGCAGCGCGTAGAGCTTCTTGTCCGCCGGCGCCAGCCCCGAGCCGGCGGCGCAGATGACCGCACCGATGTCCTCGAGCTGGGTCATGATCTCGTCGTTCGACAGGGCGGCGCGCCAGCCGGGAATCGCCTCGAGCTTGTCGAGCGTGCCGCCGGTGTGGCCCAGGCCGCGCCCGGACAGCTGGGGCACGGCGACGCCGCAGGCCGCCACGAGTGGCGCCAGCGGGAGGGTGATCTTGTCGCCCACGCCGCCGGTGCTGTGCTTGTCGGCGGTGGGGCGCGAGAGCGACGAGAAGTCCATCCGCTCGCCGGTGCTGATCATCGCGGCCGTCCAGCGGGCGATCTCGCGGCGGTTCATGCCGTTGAGCAGGATCGCCATCGCGAGGGCCGACATCTGCTCGGGCGCCACGACCCCGCGGGTGTAGGCGTCGACCACCCAGTCGATCTGGTCGTCGGTCAGCTCGTGGCCGTCGCGCTTGGCGATGACCACGTCCGTGGGGGCGAACTTCTCAGTCATGCCGGCACCTCCGTGGAAAAGGCACAGCACGCCGGCACCGGCATCGACGTTCTCATTTCTCGCTCCCGCTCAGTCATGCAGACACCTGGATGCTCTCGTAGCCGCGCAGCACCCAGGTGGGGCGCCGCGGGGACTCGCCGGTCAGGACGAGGTCGGGGAATCGGTCGAGCAGGGCACGCAGCGAGATGCTCAGCTCGAGGCGCGCCAGCGGCGCACCCAGACAGAAGTGGATGCCCAGGCCGAAGCCGACGTGCGGGTTCGGGTCGCGGCCGACGTCGAACGTGTCGGCGTCCTCGAACACCTCGGGGTCGCGGTTGGCCGAGCCCATCAGGCACGCGACCTTCTGGCCGGCCGAGACCACCTGGCCGGCGACCTCGACGTCCTTCGTGGCCGTGCGCTCGAACAGCTGGAGCGGAGCGTCGAAGCGGATCAGCTCCTCGAGCGCGATCTCGATCGGCACCTCGCCGCTGGTGACCCGCGCCAGCTGGTCGCGGTGGGTCAGCAGCGCATGGAAGCCGTTGCCGAACGTGTTGACGCTGGCCTCGTGGCCCGCGTTGAGCAACAGCACGACGGTGGCGACCAGCTCGTCGTCGGAGAAGCCCTTGCCCGCGTCGGTCTCGGCGATGAGGTCGCTGACCAGGTCTTCGCCGGGCTGGCGGCGCCGCATCGCGATGACCTCGTGCACGTAGTCCGAGAACGCGGCACTGGCCTCGAGCGCGGCGAGCTTCGTGGCCTCGTCGATGTCCTTCTCGTACATGTGCACGATCGCCTGACTCCAGCGGCGCAGGTCCTCGTGGTCCTCACGAGGAACGCCCAGCAGGTCGCAGATGACGTAGACGGGCATCGGCTCGGCGTAGTCGGCCAGCACGTCGAACGTGTCCGGCAGGGCGGCGACCATGTCGGCGGCCAGGGCCTCGATGCGGGGGCGCATGCGCTCGACGTGCCCGCGACCGAACGCGCCGGCCAGCAGGCGCCGCATGCGCGTGTGGGCCGGGGGCTCGTTCTCCATCAGCTGGTTGCGGTGGAGCGCGTTGAACGGCTCCATCTCCTCGACCGGCTCCCAGTCGTTCCACAGCCGGCCGAACGCGCGGTTCTTCAGGACGGCGCCGACGGTCGCGTGATCGGTGGCGAGCCACATCGACCACGGTTCGTGCCACACCAGCGGACCCTGCCGGCGCAGTCGCGCCAGCGCCGGATACGGATCCTCGAGGAACTGCGCCTCGGTCGGGTCGAAGCCGGTCATCAGGGTCACGCCAGGTCCTCCACGTCGAACGCGTCCGGCAGCACGTCGGTCATCGGCTTGACGCCGGAGACGGTCATCAGCTCGCAGGACGGGCCGCCGTTCTCCCACAGCAGCTGGCGACAGCGGCCGCACGGCATGATCACCTGGCCCTCGCCGTCGACGCAGACCACGGCCCGCAGGCGGCCGCCACCGGTGGAGTGCAGGGCCGAGACCATGCCGCACTCGGCACACAGGGCGACCCCGTACGCCGCGTTCTCGACATTGCAGCCCAGCACGACGCGGCCGTCGTCGACGAGGCCGGCCGCGCCGACCTTGTACTTCGAGTAGGGCGCGTACGCGCGCTCCATGACCTCGACCGCGTACTTCTGCAGGGCCGCCCAGTCGACGGGAGCCTCGGGCGGCGTGAAGCCGAAGCCGCTCATACGGCGTCCTTCGTGAGCTGGTGAACGGTCATCCTGCAGAGCCCTTCCGGTAGACCTTGCCGTCCGCGGCGGGCATCCTCAGGTTCTGGCTGAAGACCGCCAGCACGAGCAGCGTCGTGACGTAGGGGGTCATGGTGGCGAGCTCGTTGGGAACCTCGTCCGTGACCATGTAGATCCCTGCCACGAAGATACCCAGCACGGCCGCGATCAGGGCCGCGCGGTGTCCGTGCTGGCGCCACTGCCAGATCGCGAGCATGACCAGGAAGACGGCGACCAGCAGCAGCACCGCGTGGACGGTCTCGCCGCCGCCGCGCAGCCGCAGCGTGTCGGTGTAGCCGAACAGCGTGGCACCGGCGAACAGGCCGCCGGGACGCCAGTTGCCGAAGATCATCGCGGCCAGGCCGATGTAGCCGCGGCCGCCGGTCTGGCCGTCGCGGAAAGCGTTGGCCGCGACGAGCGCCAGGAAGCCGCCGGCCAGTCCGGCGAGGCCGCCGGACGTGATGACGGCGATGAACTTGTAGCGGTACACGTTGACGCCGAGCGACTCCGCCGCGGCCGGCGACTCACCGCACGAGCGCAGGCGCAGGCCGAACGCGGTGCGCCACAGCACCCACCACGTCACCACGAACAGAGCGATCGCGATGACCGTCAGCACGGACATGTTCGTCACGAGCGCCCGCAGCACGGAGGCGAAGTCCGAGACGAAGAACCAGTGCTTCTGCTCGATCTCGCCCAACGGCTCGGACAGGCCCGAGATCGTGATGTTGGGCAATCGGTCGATCGGCGGCGACTGGGTCTGGCCGCCACCGGGCACGCCGCTGAAGGCCATGCCCGCGAGGAACTGGACCGCGCCGGCCGCGATGATGTTGATCGCGACACCGGAGACGATGTGGTCGACCCCGAAGTAGACGGTGGCGACGGCGTGCAGCAGGCCACCCGCGGCGCCGAGCAGGATCGCGCCGACGACGCCCTGCCACGGACCGTAGAAGTAGCCGAAGTAGCCCGCACCGAAGGTGCCGAGCATCATCATGCCCTCGAGGCCGATGTTGACGACGCCCGCGCGCTCGGACCACAGGCCACCCAGGCCGGCCAGGCCGATCGGGACGGCCGCGATCAGGGTCGCGCGGATCGTGCCTGAGGACGTGAGGTCGTCGACGCCCGTGACGATGCGCAGCAGAGACATCACGACCAGGATGCCGGCGATGCCGATCAGCATCCACGGCCAGCTCAGGCGGAAACGACGCTTGGCGGCCGGGGCGCCGGCGACGGGGTCGGTCGCGACGCTCATCGCGCCACCTCCTGGGAGAAGCAACGGTAGGCAGGTGCCGCCATGAGCAGCCCCATTCTCGCTCGCTGGCGCTCGCTCATCGCGCCACCTCCTTCTCACGGGGTGCGGCATCCAGGGCCGCGGCGACGTTTCGCTGCTCCATGCGGACGCCGTAACGGCGCACGACCTCGTAGGCGATGACGACGGCCAGGACGATGACGCCCTGGGTGACCTTGACGATGTCCGGCGAGACGTCGAGCAGGATCTGCAGCGGGTTGGACTGCTGGTCCAGGAACGCGAACAGCAAGGCACCGAGTGCGATGCCGACCGGGTGGTTGCGTCCCAGCAGCGCGATGGCGATGCCGGCGAAGCCCAGCCCGGACTGGAACGTGGAGCCGTAGGCGTAGTCCTGGCCGAAGAGCAGCGGCAGGCCCACGAGGCCTGCGATCGCTCCCGACAGCAGCATGGTGACGAGCATCATCTTCTTGACGTTGATGCCCGACGCCACGGCGGCGCTCTCGGACTGGCCCGCGGCACGCAGGTCGAACCCGAAGCGCGTGCGGTTGATCACGAGCCAGTAGCCGATGCCGACCAGGATCGCGATGACCACGAAGCCGTAGACCTCGCCGCCGAGGAAGGGGATCCCCGGGATGTGGCTGCTCTCGGGCAGCGGCTTGGTCGAGATGACGTTGCTGCCCTCCTCGCGCACGGCGACCTTGCGCAGGAAGTACGCCACGACGGCCGTGGCGATCGAGTTCAGCATGATCGTCGAGATGACCTCGGAGACGCCGCGCGTGACGCGCAGCAACCCGGCGATGCCGGCCCACATGGCGCCGACGAACATGCCGGCGACCAGGGCCAGCGCGATGTTGAACGGACCCGGGAGCCACGCCTCGCCGGCGACCCAGGCGGCCGCGAACGACGCGATCCGGTACTGGCCGTCGACACCGATGTTGAACAGGTTCATCCGGAAGCCGATCGCCACCGCGACCGCCGACAGGTAGTAGACCGTCGCCGAGTTGACGATGTTGATCATCGTGCGGTTGCTGGGCCAGCTGAGGATCTGGCTCCACACGCCGATCCAGTCGTCACCGGCCAGGATCAGCACCAGGCTCGTGACGATGAAGGCGGTCAGCAGGGCCAGGACCGGAGCGGCCAGGGCGAGCGCGATCCGGTTCAGTCGCGACTGCGTCATCGGGCGTCCTCCTCGTCGGCGGCGCCGGTCATCGCGGAGCCGAGTTGCTGCGGGGTGACGCTGGCGGGATCGAACGTGCCGACCAGCTGACCGCGCAGCAGGACCGCGATCGTGTCCGAGAGGCCGATCAGCTCGTCCAGGTCGGCCGAGATCAGCAGCACGGCCAGGCCGTTGCGACGGGCGCGCTTGATGTGGTCCCAGATCGCGGCCTGCGCGCCGACGTCGACGCCGCGCGTGGGGTGGGCCGCGATCAGCAGGCTGGGCTCGCTGCTCATCTCGCGGCCGACGATCAGCTTCTGCTGGTTGCCGCCCGACAGCGCGCGGGCCAGGGTGTCGATGCCGGGTGTGCGCACGTCGTACTCCCGCACGATCCGCTCGGTGTCCTCCCGTGCGCCGGCCCGGTCGATGAACGGACCGGCGATGTTGGGCTCGCGCGTCTGGTGTCCCAGGACGCGGTTCTCCCACAGCGGGGCGTCCAGCAGCAGGCCCTGCCGGTGGCGGTCCTCGGGGATGTAGCCGATGCCCGCCTCGCGGCGGCGGCGCGTGGACCAGTCGGCGATGTCGCCGTCGTTGAGCTCGATGACGCCGGTGGCGTCGGGGCGCATGCCCATGATGGCCTCGACCAGCTCGGCCTGGCCGTTGCCCTCGACACCCGCGATGCCCAAGATCTCGCCCCGGTGGATGGCGAAGGAGATGTCCTCCAGCAGCGGGCGACCACCGGCGGGGTCGGGCAGCCCCAGCTCGCTGACCTCGAGCACCTCGACGTCGGTGACGGTGGAGGCCTCGGTGCTGGGGCTGGGCAGCTCGGAGCCGACCATGAGCTCGGCCAGCTGACGTGCCGTGACGCTGTGCCCCGGCACGGTCTCGACGGTGGTGCCGCGGCGGATCACGGTGACCGTGTCGGCGACGGACAGCACCTCGTCGAGCTTGTGTGAGATGAAGATGACGGCCAGCCCCTCGGCCTTGAGCCCCCGCAGGTTGTCGAACAGCTCGTCGACCTCCTGGGGCACCAGGACCGCGGTCGGCTCGTCGAGGATGATGATGCGGGCCCCGCGGTAGAGGACCTTGAGGATCTCGATGCGCTGGCGCGCACCGACGCCGAGGTCGGCGACCAGGTCGTCGGGGCGGATGCCCAGTCCGTAGGTGTCGGAGAGCTCGCGGATGCGCGCGCGGGCGCCGTCGCCGATGCCGTGCATCTTCTCTGCGCCCAGGACGACGTTCTCGAGCACCGTGAGGTTGTCCGCGAGCATGAAGTGCTGGAACACCATGCCGACCCCGTGCGCGATCGCGTCCGAGGGCGTCGACAGGCTGACTGCGTCTCCGTCGATCTCGATGACGCCCGAGTCGGGCTTCTGGACCCCGTAGAGGATCTTCATCAGCGTCGACTTGCCGGCGCCGTTCTCGCCCACGATCGCGTGGATCGTGCCGCGACGGACGTCGATGTCGATGTCGTGGTTGGCGATGACGCCGGGGAACGTCTTGCCGATGCCGCGCAGGCGGACGACGACGTCGGTGGAACTGGAGGGACCGGCTGGGGGCGCGGTCGGCGTGCTGCTCACGGTGTCACCTTTCGGTGGTCGGCGGACCCAAAGAGCAGGCCCGGCCCCACGCTACTATCGCGCAGGGCCGGGCCGAGGGCCTCAGTGCTTCGAGGACTCGCTCACTTGGACGGGACCGTGATGGTGCCGTCGATGATCTGCTGCTTGTACTCGTCGAGCTGGTCGGCGATGTCGTCGATGTGACCGCCGGTCTTCGAGTAGCCGACGCCGTCGACCTTGAGGTCGTAGACCTGCGGGCCGGCCTTGGGCGCACCGTCGTCGACGCTCTTGAGGAAGTCGAACACGGCGACGTCGATGTTCTTGACCATCGAGGTCATGATGACGTCGCGGACGGCCTCGTCGGCGGTCTTGGCCTGGTCGGAGTCGACGCCGATGGCCCACGTGGACGCGTCGGTGGCGGCCTGGAAGACGCCGCCGCCCGAGCCGCCGGCCGCGTGGTAGACGACGTCCGCGCCCTTCTCGAACATGCCGGTGGCGGCCGTGTTGCCCTTGGCCGGGTCGGCGAAGCCGCTGAAGTCCGGCGGCGTGCTGAGGTAGACCGACTGGACCTTGATCTTCGGGTCGACGGCCTTGACGCCGGCCTTGTAGCCAGCCTCGAACTTCTTGATCAGCTCGGTGTCGACGCCACCGATGAAGCCGACGTTGCCGGTCTCGGACTTGAGCGCGGCGGCGGCACCGACGAGGAAGGAGCCCTGCTCCTCGGCGAAGACGAGGTTGGTGATGTTGTCACCCAGGACCGTGCCCTCGTCGACGATGGCGAAGTTGACGTCCGGGTTCGCCTTGGAGATCTTGTCGACCGACTGGCCGTAGGCGAAGCCGACGGCGATGACCGGGTTGTAGCCGGCGTCGACGAGCTGCTGGAGGCGCTCCTCACGAGCGGACTCGGGCTCGCCGTCCTGGGCCTCGGCGTCCTTGACCTCGAAACCGAGCTCGCAGGCGGCCTTGTCCAGGCCCTTCGCTGCGGAGTCGTTGAAGGACTGGTCGCCACGACCGCCGACGTCGAAGGCCATGCCGACCTTGACGTCGCCCTTCTCGACACAGTCCTCGTCGCTGGCGCTGTCGTCCGTCGACTTCTTGGAGCAGCCTGCTCCGGCGAAGACCAGGGCCGTCACGGCGGCCACGGCGGTCAGTTTGTTCACACGACGCACTTTTTCCTCCTCGGGGCTGCGCCCGGAAGAGGGCGCACGCGATGTCACCACGAGGGTAGGCGTCCCAGGTGTCGCCGTTGCCCACTCCGCACGAACGGGGCACAACTGTCACCGAACCGTAATCAAATGGCGGACTAGGATCAGGCCATGCCCTTCTCAGGACCCATCGTCGTCGGACACGACGGCTCGGACTTCGCCGATCACGCCTTTCGCTGGGCGCTGAAGCTCGCCCAGCGGGCCCACATGCCGGTCACGGTCGTGCGCGCCTGGACGATGCGCACCGCGCCGCGTCCCAAGACCCAGGAGTTCGGCTACGTGCCGCCCGCGTCGGACTACGCCGAGGCCGTGCGTGAACGCCTCGAGGAGTCCACGCGCGCCGCCATGGCCGAGTTCCCGGACGTGGACGTCACCTTGAAGGTCGAACGCGGCCAACCAGCCACCGTCGTGGTCGAGGCCAGCCGCGACGCCGCGCTGCTCGTCGTCGGCCCCCGCGGGCTGGGCGGCTTCAAGGGACTGATGCTGGGCTCGGTCAGCGAGCACGCCGTCGGCGCGGCCTCGTGCCCCGTCGTGGTCGTGCGGGACGCCGGCGACCCGGCGCAGGCCGAGCCCGAGGCCTGAGTCAGTCGCGCTGACCGTCCCAGTCGACCCACACGATCGACCACTCCTGGTCGTCGGTGGCGTCGACGGACCACACCTCGTGGTCACGTTCGGTCAGGTAGCGCATCCCGCTGGTGAAGCCGTCGCACGCGACCGAGACGTCCTCCTCGCCGCTGGCGTGCGTCCGTACCGCCAACTTCCCGCCGCCGGTGCACACCACGCGGAAGGCGTAACTGCCGTCGGTGTCGAACTCGGCGGGCTGAGCGACCCCTCGGGCGGTCTGCACCGCCAGGATCGTGCCCTCCCGCACGAGGTCGAGCTTCGTCAGTCGCTCGAGCGGGGGCTCCGATGGAGAGGTGCTGGCGGAGTCGGGAGCGAGGGCAGCGACGGGCTCTGTGCCATCCGCCGTGCAGGCGCTCAGCACTCCCACCATGACCACCACGACCGCGAGCGAGTGAAGCGCGTGTTTTCCGCGGAATTCCGGGGCGGACGAGGCCATGGCCGACGCTAACAGCAGCGTGAAACCGGTGTCAACGGCGGTGACACGGACGCCGCGCGGCTTCGATGGTTGCCACGCCCGCCGCCACGCCCGGACGGCCAGGTCTCACTCCTGGTCCCAGTTCACCCACGCGACGGACCACTCCTGGTCTGCCTGCGCGTCCACCGTCCACGCCTGCGCGCGCTCGTCCATGACGAACCGCATCCGCGAGGTGTACCCCGTGCACGGCACCTCGACGGTGGCGCCGTTCCCCGCCGTGGTCGAGACCGTCACCATCTCGCCGTTCGCGCACGTGGCCAGCAGTGCGTAGCTGCCGTCGCTGTTGAAACTCGACGGCCCGGGCGTGGTCCCCCGTCCCGCGGACTCGGCCAGCACCTCCGCGCCCTCGGGCAGCTCAGGCGACGTCAGGGCGCCGGCGGAGGCCTGCGACTCGTCGGCGACGACGTCACGCGGGCCTTCGCCCGGGGTGCATGCGGCGAGCGCGGACGTCAGGAGCATCGACCCCAGGAACAGCGCCGTCCGCGCCCGCCAGCGGATCACTGCGTACGGAACCGCCACACGACCGCCGAGGGCGCCGTGGCGGTCTTCGTCGTTGTGGCGATGGCCGTCTGGTTGTTGGACCCGGTTCGGCGGATCGTGGCCCGGTAGGTGTACGTCCCGCGGTCACACAGGATCGTGGTTCGTGCCGGCACCGTCTTGCTGATCTTCGAGCCCCGGGTGGCGGAGACCTCGCCGGAGATGTTCACGGACGACTGACTCGACATGTCGGCGAGAAGCTTGATCTTGATCCCGCCGGAGAAGCTGTAGCCCATGCTCGCGGCGAACTTCGTGGTCTTCTCGACGTAGCACTCGAGCTTCGCCGAGCTGTTCGTCTGGTTGATGAGCCCGTCCGTGAAGAGCGTCTTGAACGTCGACTTCTTGGTCGACAGCACTTGGTAGCAGCGAACCTGGTTGGCCGCGGGGGTCTCGCATCGCGCCGGCGCGGCCTGAGCGCTGGTGGGCACGGCGGCAAGGCCGATTCCTGCGACGAGGGACCCGAGAATGAGCGGAACACGCATGGGCAGTCTTCTTCCCGATGGCAAGACAGCACCCCGTGCGGCCGTCTTTGGTCCACGCAAGGTAGCATCGCTCGACCAAGTGGTCAATGCGAGTTACACCGTCATTGCACGGCGGCGTTGGCCATCACCAGCGCACCGACGGCGATCGCACGCTCGTCGACCCGCAGGTTGCCCTGGTGCAGGTCGTACGTGGCGCCGCCGGGGGTCCGGGTGCCCAGGCGCGCCATCGTGCCGGGCAGCGTCTCGACGTACCAGGCGAAGTCCTCGCCGCCCAGGCTCTGCGACGTCGTCGCGACACCGTCCGGCCCGAGCGCGGCGGTGACGGCCCGGCGCAGCCGCTCGGTCACCGCGAAGTCGTTGACCACCGGCGGGACACCGCGCGTGTAGGCGAGGTCGACGCCCACGCCGAACGGCTCGACGATGTCGGCGATGATGCCGCGGACGAGGTGCTCGGCGTCGTGCCACGCGGCCGCATCGAGCATGCGCAGCGTGCCCTTGAGCTCGCCGACCGCGGGGATGACGTTGGCGGCGTTGCCGGCACTGACCTGACCCCAGACGAGGCTGGCTCCGGCGCGCGGGTCGAACCGGCGCGACAGCACGGCGGGCAGCTGGGTGATGAGGCTGCCGAGGGCGAACGTCAGGTCCTCGGTCAGGTGGGGGCGTGAGGTGTGCCCGCCGCGACCGTTGAGGACGACGTGGATCTGGTCGGAGGCGCCGGTGATCGCACCCTCGCGGATGCCGACGCGACCCACGTCCAGCGACGGGTCGCAGTGCAGCGCGAAGATCCGGCTGACCCCGGCGAGCACGCCCTCGGACAGCAGCCGCAGGGCTCCGCCGGGCATGACCTCCTCCGCGGGCTGGAAGATCAGCCGCACCCGCGTGGGCAGGCCGATCTCGCGGTCGGCCTCGGCCAGCGCGGAGGCGGCACCGACCAGCGCCGAGACGTGCACGTCGTGCCCGCAGGCGTGGGCGACACCCGGGTTCTTCGACCGCCACGGGTCCTGGGTCGTGTCGAGGATCGGGAGGGCGTCGAGGTCGGCGCGCAGCGCGACCATCGGCCCGCCGACGGGTCCGATGTCGACCGACAGGCCGGTCCCCTCGAACCGCTGCGGACTCAGGCCGAGCTTGTCCATCCACGACGCGACGATGTCGGTCGTGCGCTCTTCCTGCCACGAGAGCTCGGGGAAGGCATGCAGGTCGCGGCGGAGCTCGATCAGGTCAGGGGTGACCGTCTCCACGGTGCGCGCGATGGTCTCCTGGAACGTCATGACCTTTCGAGTCTACGCCTCCGCGACGCGCCCGCTCGCGACGTCCGGCCGGTGGAGGCGCCCAGCGTCACGCCTGCCGCGCCCGGTAGGCGGCCTGTGCCTCACGGTTCCCGCACGTCGTGCTGCAGAACTTGCGTGACCGGTTGCGCGAGAAGTCGACGACGACGTCGTCGCAGTCGGAGGCGGCGCAGACGCCGAGTCGCTCCATCTCGTCGGCGCGGATCAGGTCGATCAGGGCCATCGCGGTCTCGACCAGCACCCGTTCGTGCAACGGCCGGTCGTCCGCGATCGCGTGCACGTGCCAGTCGAGGCGGTCGTGGCGAACCAGCTGAGGCACGGCCTGCTGCTCGGCCAGGACCGCGTTCACCAGGACGACGGCGGTGTCGCGGTCGGCCCGCAGCAGCTCACGCAGCCGAGACCGGATCCCGCGGACGGCGTCCAGGTCGGCCCGCGTCCGTGGCCGCGCGCCGGTGTACTCCCAGCGGTCGAAGAACTCGTGCAGGTCGGCGAGCGTCGCCAGCCCGTCGGGCTCGGTGGCCGAGTTGGCCAGCTCCGCGGCCGATCCGAGCGCGTCGCTCACGTCAGGAGTGAAGACCATGTTGACACCTTACGACATGGAGGTCTAGCGTCAGGACTCATGAGCACGGACACTCCTGACGCCACCATCGTCGCCCGCCGGTCGGCGGCCGGCCTGGCACTGGCGCTCACGTCCGCCGTGGCCTTCGGGATGTCCGGCACGCTGGCCCGCGGACTGATGGACGCCGGCTGGTCGGCGGGCGCCGCCGTGGCGCTACGCGTCACGATCGCCGCCGTGGTCCTGGCCGTCCCCGGCGCGCTCGCCATCCGCGGACGCACCCGGCTGCTGATCACCCACGCCCGGACGATCGTGCTGTACGGACTGCTCGCCGTGGCCGGCGCCCAGCTGTTCTACTTCATGTCGGTCGCGCGCCTCGACGTCGCCGTGGCGCTGCTGATCGAGTACACCGCCCCGGTGGCCGTCGTGTGCTGGATGTGGTGGGCGGGTGGCCAGCGGCCGGGTCGCCTGACCGTGGTCGGCGCGGCCGTCGCGGCCGGCGGCCTCGTGCTGCTCCTGGACGTCGGCGGGACCGCGGTCGACGTCATCGGCGTCCTGCTCGCGCTCGGGGCGATGGTGGGTGCGGCCGCCTACTTCGTGATCTCGGCCGATGACACCAGCGGGCTCCCGCCGATCACCCTGGCGGCCGGCGGGCTGCTCGTGGCCACCGCCGTCTTCTGGCTCACGGCCCTGATCGGCTGGCTGCCGCTCTCGATGAACACGTCCCCGGTCACCTTCACCATCGGCACGGTGCCGTGGTGGGTCCCGGTGGTCCTGCTCGGCCTCGTCACCGCCGCGCTGGCCTACGTCACGGGGATCGCCGCCGCGCGACGACTCGGCTCGCGGCTCGCCTCGTTCATCGCACTCTCGGAGGTAGCGGCAGCCGTCGTCTTCGCGTGGGCCCTGCTGGACCAGAAGCCACAGCCGACCCAGTTCGTCGGAGCGCTGCTGGTCCTGGGCGGCGTCGTCGTGGTGAAGCTCGGCGAGCGCGAGGTCGGCTCAGTCGACCCCGACGAGGGCCTCGTGGTCGAGGTCCTGCCGGGAGCGCCGACGCAGCCGCGGTGAGATCTGCTCGCGCGTGACCGGATGCACCCGCGTGTAGAGCGCTGCGGCCACCACGATGCCCAGCGCGGACAGGGCACCGCCGATGATGAGCGTCCACCGCGCGCCGAACGCCTCGCCGATCCAGCCGATCAGGGGCGCCCCGAACGGCGTGCCGCCGAGGAACACCATGAGGTAGAGCGCGGCGACCCGCCCGCGCATCTCCGGTGCCGAGGTCATCTGGATCAGGCCGTTCGCCGAGGTGACCATGGTGAGCGACGAGAACCCCAGCAACGGCAGCAGCAGCGCGAACGTCAGGTAGCTCGGCATGAGCCCGGCGACGACCTCCGCCACGCCGAAGACGGTCCCGGCGACCACGACGAAGATCAGTCGCGGCCGAACGCGGCGCGCCGCCATCAGGGCGCCGGCCAGCGAGCCGATCGCCAGGATCGACCCGAGCACGCCGTACTCCCCCGCGCCCTTGCCGTAGACCTCGGTGGCCATCAGCGCGGACGTCATCTGGAAGTTCATCCCGAACGTGCCGACGAAGAACACGCACGTCAACAGCAGGAGCAGGTCGGGCCGCGAGCGCACGTAGCGCACGCCCTCGCGGACGGCGCCCTTGCGTTGCGAGGAGACAGGAGCCGGTCGCAGTCGTCGCTCGTCCAGCGCGCTGAGCGAGCCGAGCACGGCCAGGTAGCTGACGGCATTGGCCAGGATCACCCAGCCGGTCGCCTCGACGCCGCTGCCGAGCCACGCGATGAGCAGGCCCGCGAGCGCGGGGCCGATCATCCGTGCGGTGTTGAACGACGCCGAGTTCAGCCCGACCGCGTTCGACAGGTCGTCCTGGCCGACCATCTCGGCGACGAACGACTGGCGGGCGGGCGCGTCGAAGGCCGTGCCGACGCCGAACACGAACGCGATGACGTAGACGTGCCATTCCTGGACCGTCCCCGTGACGGCCAGCAGGCCCAGCAGCGCGGCGGGCAGGGCCATCGCCAACTGCGTGCACTTCAGCACCTGCTGCTTGGGGAACCGGTCGGCCACGACGCCCGCGATCGGGCTGAACAGCAGGGCGGGCAGCATCTGCAGTCCGGTCACGAGGCCGAGCGCGGCGCCGCTGCCGGTGAGGACGAGGATGAGCCAGTCCTGCGCGACGCGCTGCATCCAGGTGCCGACGTTGGAGACGAGGGCGCCGGAGGCGTAGACGCGGTAGTTGCGGACGTACAGGCTGCGGAACGTGGGACTCACGCTGTCACCGCCGCAGGAAGAACAGGGTCCGACGGTGACAGCGTGGGGCACTGACGGGTCACTCGCTGGCGCTCGCTCACGCGTCGTCCTCCGCGAGCCTGACCAACAGGTCGGTGGCATCCCGGAGGCGTGTGCGCTCGTCGGCGCTCAGCGTGGACAGGCGGCGGTCGAGCCAGAGGTCACGGCGCTGCCGCTCCTGCTCGAGGACCTTCTCGCCGAGGTCGGACATCGCCACGAGGACCTGGCGGCCGTCGTCGGGATGAGGGGTCTTGGTGATGTAGGCGTCGTCGAGCAGGCACTTGATGGTCCGGGTGACCGAGGGCTGGGACACGCGCTCGCGCGCGGCGATCTGGCTGGGCGTCGCAGGCCCGAGCACCCGCACGGACCCCAGCACCGAGAGCTGGGTGGCGGTGAGGTCGGACTGGCGCTCCTGGCGCAGGCGTCGGTTGAGTCGGGCCACCGCTTGGGCGAGACGCTGGGAGTCGGTGGGCATGTACTTAGCATAGTTCATTAACCACGCTAAACAAAGAGAGCCGGGTCACCCCGCGGTGGAACCACAGGCCCACTAAGGGGACGAGGAAGCGCTTCGAGCGCACCGGCGTCGGCCGGTACCAGCCACGCTCGAGATCTGCCGAATTCAGACCTTCTTGCCGCGGTCGGCCTTGCGCAGGCGGTAGGTGCGTCCCGTGGCGCCCGCGACCCAGCACGGTCACGCGGACCTGCGGACGCGCGCCCGGCACCGGGATACGCCGAAGGCCCGCCGTTCGGGCGGGCCTTCGGTCGATCGATCGGAGCGGGTCGTCAGCTGACCGTGAGGCGCACCCAGCGCATCGAGGCCTTGACGTGCTTGTTGCCCGAGTACACGAGCCGGTACTTGTGGGTGCCCTTCTTCAGGCCACCCACCTTGAACCCGACCTTGCTGCCCGACACCTTGGCGGCCCGGAGCACCTTCTTCCCGCTGCGGAAGGTGATCTTCCCGGTCAGCCTCGACGGGGCGATGCCGGTGTTCACCTGGACCACCACGGCAGCACGATGGTTCGGGAGCACCTTCGTCTTGTAGGTCATCCGCGACAGCGCGATCGCGAACGGGCCGACCTTCGCCGCGTAGGCGACGCCTGAGTCGTAGCCGGGCTTGGTCACGAGCACACGTGCGCGGACCTTGGCTTTCCGGTCGGAGATGCGAAGCCGGTAACGCGGCTCATCGGCTCCGGCGATCTTCGTGCCGTTGCGGTACCACTGGTAGCGCGTGATGACGCCCGCGACGTTCCAGGACCCGGCCGAGACCGAGAGCACCTCGCCGACGCGCTTGCGACCGGTGATCTTCGGCGACGCGGTCTTCTCGATCAGCGGCAGCCCGTGTGTGCCGGTCGGGCGCAGGGTGATGTCCCGATTGACCGTGGCGCCGGGGGCAACTGTGACTCGCTCAGCATCGGCGCGGACCGGCGTGCCGTAGCGAGAGCCATCCCAGTACGCGTCGGCCATGGTCCGGATGTCGCTGTCGAAGTGCACGAGGACGGGGTCGTTCGCGAGGGTCTTGACCGAGTACGAGCCCGAGCTGCTCAGCTCCACGATCGGAGTTCCGTCCCAGACACCGGAGTGCAGCTCCACGTCGACCTCCGCATACGCCGACGCCTTCATGCCCGCGGGCAACCGCACCGACCCGCGGATGACGCCGAGCTCCTCCATGGTCAGCTCGACCGACGCGGGCGTGCTGCCTGCCGCCACAGTGAACGAGGTCGACATCGCTCCGTACTTGTCGGACTTCTCCCGGTCGGAGCGGTACTTCGCCATGTACGTCCCCGGGGTCAGCCTGTCGAACGAGACCGAGGGCCCGGAGACCTCTTCGACTCCCCCGGAGGTCCACGGCAGGCCGCTGGGCCCCGCGGGGGCACTCCGGACGAGCGACACCCAGCCCGACTCACCCGCGGGGAAAGCGCTCCCGCCGGGACCGCGCAAGGTCACCTCGACCGAACCGGCGACGACGAGGTCGAAGTCCCTCCGCAGCGACTGCCCTCCTGAGAGCGTGAACTCCTCGGTTCTGACGCTGGCGTACAGCCCGTTCTTGTCGAAGACACGGACGTTGTACAGCCCCCCATCGGGAAGGTTCTCGAAGGAATACTCGGACTCACCCGCGCCCACGGTCGCGTGGTCGATGTCCCCGTTCTCCTGCTCCTCCAGCGTCACCTCGAAGTCTCCGGAAGTGATCGGGGCGCCGTTCGAGTCCCGCAGGACCCCGGAGATCGAGTTGTCGGCCGCTGCCTGAGCAGGCGGCGCGACGAGCGCACCCATGACCAGGAGCGCCATGAGCGCACCCAGAACCGGAATCCTCCATAACGAACGAAGCATCCTCAACCCCCGAGTAGTCCTGCTGTTGCTCCGGCACGTTAACACGCCAGAACGACGGAGGGGCCCGCCATCAGGCGGGCCCCTCCGTGCGAAGCGGTCTCAGACCAGCGCGTTGCGCAGGTCCTTGTACAGCGTGCTGATGACGTCGAGCGGGATGCCCTTGGGGCATGCCGCCGCGCACTCACCGATGTTGGTGCAGCCGCCGAAGCCCTCGTAGTCCATCTGCTCGACCATGCCCAGGACGCGGGACTCACGCTCGGGCTGACCCTGCGGGAGCAGGCCCAGGTGCGTGATCTTCGCGGCCGTGAACAGCATCGCCGAGCCGTTGGGGCACGCGGCGACGCAGGCGCCGCAGCCGATGCACGTGGCGGCCTCGAACGCGTGGTCGGCGTTCTCCTTCGGCACGGGCAGGTTGTTGGCCTCGGGCGCCGAGCCGGTGGGAGCGGAGATGTAGCCGCCGGCCGCGATGATGCGGTCGAGCGCGCCACGATCGACGACGAGGTCCTTGACGACGGGGAACGCCCCGGCCCGCCACGGCTCGATGTCGATGACGTCGCCGTCGCTGAACGTGCGCATGTGCAGCTGGCACGTGGTGGTGACCTCGGGGCCGTGGGCGATGCCGTTGATCACGACGCCGCAGGCACCACAGATGCCCTCGCGACAATCGGAGTCGAACGCCACGGGCTCCTCGCCGTCGAGCGTGAGCTTCTCGTTGAGGACGTCGAGCATCTCCAGGAAGGACATGTCCTCGCTGACATCGTCCAGCCCGTAGGTGACCATCTTGCCCTTGGTCGCGGCGTCCTTCTGACGCCAGACGCGAACGGTGATCTTCACTTGTAGCTCCTGGCCTTCATCTCGACGTATTCGTACTCCAGCGGCTCCTTGTGCAGGACGGGCTGGTTCTCGGCGTACTCCCACGCGGCGACGTAGGCGAACTCGTCGTCGTGACGCATGGCCTCGCCGTCCTCGGTCTGGCTCTCGGCGCGGAAGTGGCCGCCGCAGGACTCGCGACGGTTGAGCGCGTCGATGCACATGAGCTCACCGAGCTCGAAGAAGTCGCCGACCCGGTTGGCCCGCTCGAGGGTCTGGTTCAGCTCCTCGTTCTCGCCGGTGACCTTGACGTTGCTCCAGAACTCCGCCTTGAGGTCGCGGATCATCTGGATGGCCTTGATCAGGCCCTCCTCGGTGCGCTCCATGCCGCAGTAGTCCCACATGATCTGGCCGAGCTCCTTGTGGAAGGAGTCCACCGTGCGGGTGCCGTTGATCGACAGCAGCTTCTCGACCCGGTCCGTGACCGCCTGGCGCGCCTCGACCACGCGGGGGTGGTCGTCGGGCACGGGCTGGTACGGCGCCTTCGACAGGTAGTTCGCCAGCGTGTTCGGCAGCACGAAGTAGCCGTCCGCCAGGCCCTGCATGAGCGCCGAGGCACCCAGGCGGTTGGCGCCGTGGTCGGAGAAGTTCGCCTCGCCGGCCACGAACAGGCCCGTCAGGTTGCTCTGCAGGTCGTAGTCGACCCACAGGCCACCCATCGTGTAGTGCACGGCCGGGTAGATGCGCATCGGGCGCGTGTACGGGTCCTCGCCGGTGATGCGGGCGTACATGTCGAACAGGTTGCCGTACTTGGCCTCGACGGCCGGGCGGCCGAGCCGCTCGATCGCCTCGGCGAAGTCGAGGTAGACGCCCAGTCCGCCGGGGCCGACGCCCTTGCCCGCGTCGCACTGGTACTTCGCCGCACGCGACGCGATGTCACGCGGGACGAGGTTGCCGAACGACGGGTAGATGCGCTCCAGGTAGTAGTCGCGCTCGTCCTCGGGGATGTCGGCGGGGTGACGCTCGTCGCCGGACTTCTTCGGGACCCAGATGCGGCCGTCGTTGCGCAGCGACTCGCTCATCAGCGTGAGCTTGCTCTGGTAGTCGCCCGAGACGGGGATGCAGGTCGGGTGGATCTGCGTGTAGCAGGGGTTCGCGAAGTAGGCACCCTTGCGGTGCGCGCGCCACGTGGCGGTGACGTTCGAGCCCATGGCGTTCGTCGACAGGAAGAAGACGTTGCCGTAGCCACCGGTCGCCAGCACGACGGCGTCGGCGAGGTGGGTCTCGATCTCGCCCGTGAGCATGTCGCGCACGATGATGCCGCGGGCGCGCTCGGTGCCGTCCTCGTCGGGCACCATGATCAGCTCGAGCATCTCGTGGCGCGTGTTCATCTCGACCGTGCCGAGGCCGATCTGGCGCTCCAGTGCCTGGTAGGCGCCGAGCAGCAGCTGCTGGCCCGTCTGGCCGCGCGCGTAGAACGTACGCGACACCTGCACGCCACCGAAGGAGCGGTTGTCCAGGAGGCCGCCGTACTCGCGGGCGAAGGGGACGCCCTGCGCGACGCACTGGTCGATGATGTTCACCGACACCTGCGCGAGGCGGTACACGTTCGACTCGCGCGAGCGGAAGTCGCCGCCCTTGACCGTGTCGTAGAAGAGCCGGTAGATCGAGTCGCCGTCGTTGCGGTAGTTCTTCGCCGCGTTGATGCCGCCCTGCGCGGCGATCGAGTGGGCGCGACGCGGGCTGTCCTGGTAACAGAACGCCTTGACCTGGTAGCCGCCCTCGCCGAGCGTGGCCGCCGCGGAGGCGCCGGCCAGGCCGGTACCCACCATGATGACGCTGAGCTTGCGGCGGTTGGCCGGGTTGACCAGGTTCATGTGGGCACGGTGCTCGTCCCAGCGCTTCTCGATGGGGCCCGCCGGAGCGGCGGTGTCGCGGATCTCGTCGCCGACGACGTGAAAGTCCAAAGCCATGTTCATGTCTCTCTCAGTCGACGATCCCGAGCAGGATCGCCCAGGGCGGAATCAGGAAGCCGATGGTGATGATCGCCGCGACGATCCACGACAGGGGCGTCAGGCGCGAGCCGACGCGGGTGCCGCTGCCGTTGGCGCCGAGCGTGGTCAGGGCGCTCCACACGCCGTGCCACAGGTGCAGGCCGACGGCCAGCATCGCGACCGTGTAGGACAGCACGACCCACCAGATCTCGAAGCCGTTGACGACGCGCTCGTACGGGCTGTCGCTGGCGCCGCCGGGGTGGATCTGGTTCCCGGTCAGGTGCAGCAGGTGGTAGATCACGAACAGCAGGATCACGACGCCGCCCCACCGCAGGGTGAAGGACGCGTAGCTGCGCTGGATGCCCCGGCTGCCGCGCGGGGAGTGGTAGCGCTTGCCGCCCACGAAACCGGCCGCCTTGCGGTTGCGACGCCACAGCACCACGGCCGCGTACGCGTGCCCGATGATCGAGGCGAGCAGCAGGACGCGGATGATCCACAGCGCGCCCTCGTGCGGGAGGTAGGGCTTGCCCAGCACGCGCAGGTGGTGCGAGTAGTCGTCGAACGCCTCCTGGCCCGAGAAGACCTTGAGGTTGCCGTACATGTGCAGCAGCAGGTAGCCGACCATGATCAGGCCGGTCACCGCCATCAGGAACTTCAGCGCGACCGTGGACCGCTGAGCGGGCACGCGCGTCATCTGGGAAGTGGCCACGGCCACAGGTTAGGCGCGTTCGATGATTCACGCTAAGTCGAAGTAAGGCGGACTTTCATAGACATCGGCTATGGTGGCTCGGTGCAGTTGAGACACCTCGCCTACTTCGTGGCGGTCGCGGACGAGCACAGCTTCACCCGCGCCGCCGATCTGCTGGGTGTCTCGCAGCCCACGCTGTCCAAGCAGATCCGCGCTCTGGAGAACTCGCTGGGCACCCGGCTGCTCGTGCGCGACCGCGCGGGGATCGAGCTGACGAGCGCCGGCGAGGCGCTGCTCCCCCACGCCCACCGCATCCTCATCGAGGCCGAGAACGCGACGCGCTCGGTGCACGAGGTCGCGTCACTGCGGCGCGGACGCGTCCGGATGGGTGCGACACCATCCATGGTCGAGGGCCTGCTGGCGCCCGTCCTCACCCGATTCCGGGCCGAGCACCCGGCGATCGACCTCGAGGTGCACGAGGCCGGCTCGCGCGACCTCACCAGCGAGCTCTCCACCGGGCGCATCGACCTCGCGCTGCTGATCGTGCCACTGGCCGCGCAGATCCCCGGCCTGGAGACGTCGGTCGTCTACACCGAGCGGCTGGTGCTGGCCAGCCCCGCCGACGCCGACATGCCCGAGTCGATGGACGTCGCCGACCTCGCCGGCCTGCCCCTGGTGATGTTCCGCGAGGGCTACGACCTGCGCGACGTCACGCTGCGCGCCTGCCACACCGCCGGGTTCGAGCCGCGCCTGTCGGTCGAGGGCGGCGAGATGGGCTCGGTCCTGCGCTTCGTCGAGTCGGGCCTGGGGCACGCGGTCGTGCCGGACATCGTCATGGGCACCCGCGCCGGCCTGCGCCGCACCCGGCTGGAGAACCCGCCGCTGTCGCGCAGCATCGCAGTCGCCCACGGGCCGCTCGACACCCTGCCTCTGGCCGCGCGCTCGTTCCGCGAGCTGCTGGTCGAGACGCTCGCGCGGTGAGTCAGCCCAGTCCGAAGCGGTGGGTCGGCACCCAGCCGCGCTCGGCGTCGTCGACGTAGAGGTGGATCGCGTCGACGACGAAGGAGGCGCGGAAGTCCCGAAGGTCGGCCAGGGCGCGGTCGAGCGACGCGTCCTCGAGGTTGTGCGCGACCGTCACGTGCGGGTGGAACGGGAACTCCGGATCGGGCGCGCCGATCGCCTTGCGCACCCCCTCGGCCAGCGTCTCGATCTGGGCGATGCCCTCGCTGACCGCGATGAACACGACCGGCGAGATGGGCCGGAACGTGCCGGTGCCCAACAGGCTCACGGTGAAGGGCTCGAAGACGTCGGTCAGCTCGCGCAGGTCCTCTCCGAGCTCGTCGATGCCGGCCTCGTCGATCAGCAGTGGCGGCGCCAGCGTGATGTGGCTGGGGATGCGGTCCGCGAGCTCGTCGCCGTACGAACGACGCTTGTCGCGCAACGCCTCACCGTGAGGCTCGGGGATGGCGATGGAGACGCCGACGGTGATGGTCACGCCGATCCGGCCCCGGGCTTCACGAAACCGGAGCGCTCGTAGACGAGCTCGAGCGTGGGCGTGGCGACCTCGCGGGCACGGGCCGCGCCGTCGGCCAGGACGCGATCGAGCTCGCCACGGTCGTCGAGCAGCTCACGCGTGCGCGACCCGAACGACTCGACGAGGTCGCCGACGATCTCGGCCAGGTCGACCTTGAGGTGCCCGTACTGCCTGCCCTCGTACTCCTTGACGATGTCGTCGATCGTCCGGCCGGTCAGCACCGAGTAGATGGTGAGCAGGTTCGACACGCCCGGCTTGGCCTGCGGGTCGAAGCGGATCTCGGTCTCGGAGTCGGTGACGGCCGACTTGACCTTCTTCGCCGCCTGCTTGGCCGTGTCCGTCAGGTCGATGACGCCGGTGTGCACCGGGTTCGACCCGCTCATCTTGCTCGTCGGCTCCTGCAGGTCGTAGATCTTCGCCGTCTCCTTGACGATGTACGCCTCGGGGACGGTGAAGGTCTCGCCGAAGCGGTGGTTGAACCGCTGGGCCAGGTTGCGGGCGAGCTCGACGTGCTGGCGCTGGTCCTCCCCGACCGGGACCTTGTCGGCCTGGTAGATGAGGATGTCGGCGGCCATCAGGATCGGGTAGGTGAACAGCCCGACGCTCGCGAAGTCGGTGCCGGCCTTGGCGCTCTTGTCCTTGAACTGGGTCATCCGGCTGGCCTCGCCGAAGCCCGTGACGCCGTTGAGGACCCAGGACAGCTGCGCGTGCTCGGGCACGTGACTCTGCACGAACAGGGCGCTGCGCGCCGGGTCGACGCCCGCCGCGAGCATCTGCGCGGCGGCGACGTACGTGCGCTGGGCGAGCTTCGACGGGTCGTAGTCGACCGTGATCGCGTGCAGGTCCGGGATGAAGTAGAAGGCCTCGAAGTCGTCCTGCAGCGCGACCCAGTTCATGAACGCGCCGATGTAGTTGCCGAGGTGGTAAGAATCGGCCGTCGGCTGGGCGCCGGACAACGCTCGGGGAAGGCGGGACATGGGGTCGATTGTGCCAGCCGCGCCGGTGAGTAGGGTGATCGGCGTGGACGACGTTCGCCGCTGGCGGGTTCCCGGCCGGGTCAACCTGATCGGGGAGCACCTCGACCACAACGGGGGCGCCGTCCTGCCGATCGCGATCGACCGCAGCCTGCTGGTGAAGGCCCGTGGGCGGACCGATGGCATCGTCAATGTCTGGAGCCGCGGGGAGCGCGCGTCCTTCCCCGTCGACGTCTCCCCCGACGACGTGACCGACTGGTCCGCGTACGTCGCCGGCGCCGTCTGGGCGCTGCGCGCCGCGGGCGGCGACGTGACGGGCGCCGACCTCGTGCTCGAGTCCGACCTTCCCGTCGGCGCGGGCCTGTCGTCCTCGGCGGCACTGACCTGCGGCGTGGTTCTCGCGCTCGACGACCTCGCCGGGATCGACCGGCCCCGCGAGGAGACCGCCCGGATCGCGCAGGCCGCCGAGAACGACTTCGTCGGCACGCCGACCGGGCTGATGGACCAGTACGCCGTGCTCCTCGCCCAGGAGGGTCACGCGGTGCGCGTCGACTTCAGCGCACCCGAGCCCTCGGTCGAGCACGTCCCCGTCGACTGGGCCGACGCCGGTCTCGTGCTGGCCGTGATCGACACCGGGGCCCACCACCAACTGGCTGCCGGCGAGTACGCCGAGCGACGTCGCGAGTGCGCCGAGGTCGCGACCGCGCTGGGACTCGAGTCGCTGGCCTCCATCGGCCTGGACGGGCTGCTGTCCCTGCAGGACGAGACCCTCAAGGCGCGAGCCCGGCACGTCCTGACCGAGACCACGCGCGTCCGTGGCGCCGTCACCTCCCTGCGCCGGCGCGACTGGGCCCAGTTCGGCGCGATGCTGACCTCGTCCCACGAGTCGCTGCGCGACGACTTCGCCGTCTCGTGCGAGGAGTTGGACGTCGCGGTCGATGCCGCGCTGGCCTCCGGGGCCCTCGGCGCGCGCATGACCGGCGCCGGCTTCGGCGGCAGCGCCATCGCCCTCATCGCCCCGGACAAGGTCGACGCCCTCCGGGCCCGCCTCGAGGCCGCCCACGCGGCTCGCTCCTGGCCCGACCCGGAGGTCTTCACCGTCCGCCCCTCCCCCGGTGCCGCCCGCCTCGCCTGACGGGGGACGGATCTTTCTACCTTTCGCCGGCGTGGTGGGGCCGGATCCTGCGGCTCATTGGCCCATATATGGGCCGTGCCGACTCAAGATCCGTCGTCCACAACGGCGCGAGGCGCGACTCGGCCGTCCACAACCCGCTGCTCGGCTCTGGTCGGCTCCGCGCCAAGCGGCGAGCGTCAGCGCATGGACGACGTACTCACCACCGGCCAGGCGAACGAGCAGTACGGTCGCGCCACGGTCCGACGCCATCTGAGATCAGGGACCTGGCATCGCCCCACGCGGGGTGTCATCGTCACGCACAACGGCCCGCTGACCCAGGACCAACACGAGCGAGTCGCACTGGCGGCATCCCCCACCGGTTCAGCGCTCGGCGGACTGACTGCTGCCAGGCGGCTCGGCTTCCAAGGCTTCGCCGACGACCGGATCCACATCGTGCTGCCGGCGGGGGCGAAGGCGCCTGACCTCGACGCCGTCTTCCACTGGAGCACGATGCTCGACGCGCGCGATGTGCTCGTCAACCGTCATCCACGGATGACGACGCTCGAACGCAGCATCGTTGACGCCGCCGCCTGGTCCGAGTCGAAGGCGCGCGCCCGCGTCCTCGTGCTGGCCGCATTCCAACAGAGGCTGACCAGCGTGCGACGCATGCGGGACGCGCTCAGCCGCCGAGGTCCGTGCCGCCACCGGGCCGTCATCATCCAGTCGATCCTCGACGCGAACGGCGGGATCCAATCCCTGCCCGAGCGCGATTTCGACGAGATCCGCGTCCTCGCCGGACTCCCCCAGCCCGAACGGCAGGCTCCGATGAAAGGGCCTGAAGGGCGGTACTACCTCGACGTGTGTCTGCCGCAGCACAACCTCGCGATCGAGATCCATGGCATCCCGCACTTGTCGGTCGAGTCGTGGACCGGCGACCTGCACCGGTCCAACGAGATCGTGATCGACGGCCGTCGGACCCTCGCGTTCTCGTCGTTCGCCATCCGGCACGAACGCGCGGTCGTGATCGACCAACTTCGACGTGCCGCGGGCCTGCCCCCGACCGAAGTTGTACCGGTTCGACCCGTATATGGGCCGAACCGGCCCAAGATCGGTCCCACCCGCGGGCCGAAGGACGAAAGATCCGTCCCCACCCGGTCAGCCGCGGAAGCGGGCGGGCCTACGCTGGGCCGGTGACGCGAATCGCCTACCAGGGAGAACCCGGCTCGAACTCCCACATGGTCATCGACCTGCACCATCGCGAGGCGGAGGCGGTGGCCTGTGCCTCGTTCGAGGACGCCTTCGCCGCCGTGACCTCGGGACAGTGCGACCTGGCGATGATCCCGATCGACAACTCGCTGGCCGGACGAGTGGCCGACATCCACCACTTCCTGCCCACCAGTGGGCTGCACATCGTAGGTGAGCACTTCTTCCCCATCCGGTTCGCGCTGATGGGGACGCCGGGCACGACGCTCGAGTCGATCAAGACGGTCCACAGCCACGTGCACGCCCTCGGCCAGTGCCGGCGCATCATCCGCCAGCACGGCTGGACGCCGCTCATCTCGGGCGACACCGCCGGCGCCGCCCGCGAGATCTCCGAAGCGAACCAGGTGACGCAGGCCGCGATCGCGCCCCCGCTCGCAGCCGGGATCTACGGCCTCGAGGTGCTCGCCGAGGACATCGAGGACGAGGCCCACAACACCACCCGCTTCGTGCTGCTGTCGCGCGAGGACCGGCGGGCCCCGGCCGGCAACGGTCCGGTCGTCACGAGCTTCATCTTCAACGTGCGCAACCTGCCCTCCGCGCTCTACAAGGCACTCGGGGGCTTCGCGACCAACGGCATCAACATGACCAAGCTCGAGAGCTACATGGTCGGCGGCGAGTTCGCCGCCACGATGTTCCTCGCCGAGGTCGACGGGCACCCCGACGAGCCGGGACTCGCACGCGCGCTCGAGGAGCTGCGGTTCTTCACGACCGAGATCAAGGTCCTGGGCGTGTACCCGGCCGACCCGTTCCGGGCCGAGTCGCGGTGACCGACGCGACCTGGCCGCTGTGCGTCCCCGTCCTGAGCGACGGGCTGGTCACGTTGCGCGCCCACACGCCCGCGGACGTCGACCGGATGAACGCGATGGCGAACGACCCCGAGATGATCCGCTGGACCGCCGTCCCGACGCCGCACTCGCGCAGCGCCAGCGAGAAGTTCGCGTTCGAGATCATCCCGCACGGGTGGGACAGCGGGACGGTCATGTGCTGGGCCATCGAGTTCGAGGGCCGGTACGCGGGCAACGTCGACATCCGCGGCAAGGGGGTCCTGACGGACATCGGCTTCGCGCTGCACCCGGACTGCCGGGGCCAGTCGCTGGCCACGGCGGCGGCGCAGCTCGCGATCGACCACGCGTTCGTCGAGGCCGGCAAGGAGGCCGTCGTATGGCGGTCGCAGATCGGCAACCTGCCCAGCCTGCGCGTCGCGCACGCGTGCGGATTCCGCCTGACCGGGACCCAGCCCGACGCGCTGCTCGAGCGGGGCCGCATCCACGACGCGTGGATCGGGACGATCCACTTCGGCGACGCCCGCGTCCCCCGCACGACGTGGCGCGAGTCGACGCTCGACATCCCCGGAGCCCGCCTTCGGCCGCTCTCCACCAACGACGTCCCGCGCATCGTCGAGGCGTGCAGCGATCCGAGCACCCGCCACTTCCTGTCCGAGCTGCCCCATCCGTACGGGACGACCGAGGGCCTGGCGTACGTCCACGACTCGTGGTGGCAGGCCGCGGTCGGCAACCGCGAGACGTGGGCCATCGTGGACGGCGACGACCGACTCGTCGGCTCGATCGGCGTCATGGACCTCAACGATCCTGCGGGCGGCCACGGCGAGGTCGGGTACTGGACGCACCCCGACGCGCGCGGCCGCGGCATCATGACCGAGGCCGTCCGTGCCGTCGTCAAGCACGCGTTCGATCCCGATGGGCTGGACCTCCGCCGCGTCACGCTCATCGCGGCCGAGGGCAACACCGCCAGCCTGCGGATCGCCGAGACGCTGGGCTTCCACCGCTACGGCACCGAGAACGGCACGGCGCTGCTCGCCGACGGCACCCGCGTCGACCATCACCTGCACGAGCTGCTGCGCTGACGCGATCGGCACCCGACGCGCCGATGTCGGTGGCCGGGCGTAGATTCCCCGAGTGAGTCAATCGACGGACACCACGACCCTGCCCGCCAGCCCGTGGCCTGCCCTGTGGGCGATGGTGATCGGGTTCTTCATGATCCTGGTCGACTCGACGATCGTCTCGGTCGCGACGCCCGCGATCCGTGACGACCTGGCCGCGGACTACAACGCGGTCATCTGGGTCACCAGCGCCTACCTGCTGGCCTACGCCGTGCCGCTGCTCATCACGGGCCGGCTCGGCGACCGCCTCGGACCCAAGCGCGTCTACCTCACGGGACTCACGATCTTCACGGCGTCCTCGCTGTGGTGCGGCCTGACCGGGTCGATCGAGTGGCTCATCATCGCGCGGGTCCTCCAGGGCTTCGGCGCCTCGATGATGACGCCGCAGACCATGTCGGTCATCACGCGCACGTTCCCGGCCGACAGCCGCGGACGCGCCATGGCGCTGTGGGGTGCCACCGCGGGCGTCGCCACGCTGGTCGGACCCGTGCTCGGCGGCGTCCTCGTCGACACCGCCGGGTGGGAGTGGATCTTCTTCATCAACGTGCCGGTCGGCATCATCGGCTTCGTCCTGGCGTGGCGGCTCGTGCCGGCTCTCGAGACGCACTCCCACAGCTTCGACTGGGTCGGGGTGGGGCTCAGCGCGCTGGCGATGTTCCTCATCGTCTTCGGCATCCAGGAGGGCGAGGAGTACGACTGGGGCACCATCAACGGATGGCTCTCGGTGCCGCTGCTGATCGGTGTCGGACTGCTCGTGCTGGCCGTCTTCGTGTGGTGGCAGGCACGCAACCGACGCGAGCCGTTGGTGCCGCTGAGCCTCTTCCGCGACCGCAACTTCTCGGTGGCCTCGGTCGCCATCTCGACCGTCTCGTTCTCGGTCACGGCAATGGCGTTCCCGTTCATGCTCTGGACCCAGACCGTCCTGGGATACGACGCCACCCAGTCCGGCCTGCTGTTCGTGCCCATGGCCGTCGTGACCGCGGTGATGGCGCCCATCGTCGGCCGCATGGCCGACCGCCTCCCGCCGCGCCGCCTCGCGTCGGTCGGGTTCGCCGTCTCCGCGCTCGCGCTGCTGGGGACGGCCCTGGTCATCGCGCCGGACACGCCCCTGTGGCAGCTGCTCGTCCTCAACGCCCTGCTCGGCTTCGGCAACGCGTTCCTGTGGTCGCCGCTGGCGTCCACGGCCACGCGCAACCTGCCGATGTCGTCCGCGGGCGCCGGCTCAGGCGTCTACAACGCGACGCGTCAGGTCGGAGCCGTCCTGGGCTCGGCCGCGATCGCCGCTGCGATCACCGCCCGTCTCGCCGTGCACGTGCCCGGTGCCGGCGATGCGGGCGCCGAGGCCGTCTCGGGGCAGGGCCTGCCGGCCGAGTTCGCCGGACCGTTCTCGGACGCGATGGCCGAGTCGATCGTGGTGCCCGCCGTCGCGTTCGCCGTGGGCCTGCTGGTGGTGCAGTTCTTCGCGCGTCCCGCCCACGCGGAGCCTTCCACGTCCCGGAGCTCGCGGACATGACGACGGCGGCCGGGGCCCGAGGGTCCCGGCCGCCGCCGTCGTCGACTCAGAACGAGGCGAGCGTCTCGTTGAAGGTCGTGCTCGGGCGCATGATCGCCGCCGCCTTCTGCGGGTCGGGCTGGAAGTACCCGCCGAGGTCGGCGGGCGACCCCTGGGCCGCGAGCAGCTCGTCGACGATGGCCTGCTCCTGCGACGCCAGCTTCTCGGCCAGCGGTGCGAACGCGGCCGCCAGCTCGGCGTCGTCGCTCTGCGCCGCCAGCTCCTGGGCCCAGTAGAGCGCCAGGTAGAAGTGCGAGCCACGGTTGTCGATCGTGCCGAGCTTGCGGCCCGGCGAGCGGTTCTCGTCGAGGAACGTGCCCGTCGCGCGGTCGAGCGCGTCGGCCAGCACCTGGGCCTGCTCGGTGCCGGTGACCTTGGCGTACTGCTCGAGGCTGGGGACCAGCGCGAAGAACTCGCCCAGGCTGTCCCAGCGCAGGTAGTTCTCCTTGACGAGCTGCTGGACGTGCTTGGGGGCGGAGCCGCCCGCGCCGGTCTCGAACAGGCCGCCGCCGTTGATCAGCGGGACGACCGACAGCATCTTGGCCGACGTACCGAGCTCGAGGATCGGGAACAGGTCCGTGTTGTAGTCACGCAGGACGTTGCCCGTGACGCTGATCGTGTCCTCGCCGCGGCGCAGGCGCTCGAGGCTGAACGTGGTCGCCTCGGCCGGAGCCATGATGCGGATGTCGAGGCCGTCGGTGTCGTGCTCGGGAAGGTACGCGTTGACCTTCGCGATGAGGTTGGCGTCGTGCGCGCGCGTCTCGTCGAGCCAGAAGATCGCCGGCGTCTGCGAGGCTCGAGCGCGCGTGACGGCCAGCTTGACCCAGTCGCGGATCGGGACGTCCTTGGTCTGGCAGGCACGCCAGATCGAGCCGGCGGTGACCGCGTGCTCCATGAGGGTCTCGCCCGCGGAGTTCTTGACGCGGACCGTGCCGTCGACGGGGATCTCGAACGTCTTGTCGTGGCTGCCGTACTCCTCGGCCGCCTGCGCCATGAGGCCCACGTTCGGCACCGTGCCGATCGTCGACGGGTCGAGCGCGCCGTTGGCCTTGTGGTCCTCGACGACGGCCTGGTAGACGCCCGCGTAGCTGCTGTCGGGGATCACCGCGAGGGTGTCGTCCTCCTCGCCGTCGGGTCCCCACATGTGGCCCGACGTGCGGATCATCGCCGGCATGGAGGCGTCGACGATGACGTCGCTGGGGACGTGCAGGTTGGTGATGCCCTTGTCGGAGTCGACCATCGCCAGGCGCGGGCCGTCGGCCAGCGCGCGCTCGAAGGCGGCCTTGATCTCGGCGCCGTTGGCCAGCGCGTCGAGCCCGGCCAGGATGCCGCCGAGGCCGTCGTTGGGGCTGAGGCCGGCGGCCTTGAGGTCGTCGCCGTACTGGTCGAACACGTCCTTGAAGAACACGCGGACGACGTGGCCGAAGATGATCGGGTCGGAGACCTTCATCATCGTGGCCTTGAGGTGCACCGAGAACAGCACGCCCTCGGCCTTGGCGCGCCCGATCGCGTCGGCCAGGAAGGCGTCGAGCTGGGCGGCGTCCAGGAAGGTGCCGTCGACGACCTCTCCTTCGAGGACCTTGAGGCCCTCCTTGAGGACCGTGACGGTGCCGTCGGCGGCCTCGAGCTCGATCGACAGGGTGTCGTCGGCGGGCAGGACGACCGACTGCTCGTTGGTGCGGAAGTCGTCGTGACCCATCGTGGCGACCTGCGTCTTGGAGTCGCTGCTCCACGCGCCCATCGAGTGCGGGTTCTTGCGGGCGTAGCTCTTGACCGAGGCGGGCGCACGGCGATCGGAGTTGCCCTCGCGCAGGACCGGGTTGACGGCGCTGCCCTTCACCTTGTCGTAGCGCGCGCGGGCGTCGCGCTGCTCGTCCGTCGTGGGGTTGTCCGGGTAGTCGGGCAGGTCGTAGCCCTGCGACTGCAGCTCGGTGATCGCGGCCTTGAGCTGCGGGATCGAGGCCGAGATGTTCGGCAGCTTGATGATGTTGGCCTCCGGCCGCTTGGCCAGGTCGCCGAGCTCGGCGAGGGCGTCGGCCACTCGCTGGTCCTCGGGCAGCAGGTCGCTGAAGGCGGCGATGATGCGGCCGGCCAGCGAGATGTCCCGGGTCTCGACCTCGACGCCGGCCTTCGAGGCGTACGCCTCGATGATCGGCAGGAAGGAGTAGGTCGCGAGGGCAGGAGCCTCGTCGGTGTGCGTGTAGATGATCGTCGAGTCCGTCACGCCACCCAAACTACCGGGTGCGTGGGACATCGCCCCCGTCGCCCGTCGACACACCGGCGGCGTTCAATGTTGCGTTTGTCGAGTTGTATAGTCCACTATCTGGACTTAGGTCCGGAAGCGGACGCATCTTCGTACATTGCTCACCGAGTCACGGCGCCCCGCCGGGACCGACCGAGAGGAAATCCCCCATGACGCTTCGCCTGCGCCCCGCCGCGGTGACTGCCCTGCTGCTGGCCGCCTCCTGCACGCTCGCGGCCTGCAGCGCCTCCGGATCCGACGACACGGGCGAGCAGATCTCGATCGTCGGCTTCGCGGTGCCCGAGGCGGCGAACAAGGCCATCGCCGCCGAGTTCGAGAAGACCGACGCCGGCAAGGACGTCGGCTTCAAGACCTCGTACGGCGCGTCCGGCGACCAGAGCCGTGCGGTCGTCGACGGCCTGCCCGCCGACTACGTGCACCTCTCGGTGGCCACGGACGTCGACCGCCTCGTCGACGCCGACCTCGTCGACGCGACCTGGGACGACGGCCCCAACAAGGGCATCGTCTCCACCTCGGTCGTCGTGCTGGGCGTCCGTGACGGCAACCCCAAGGACATCCGGGGCTGGGACGACCTGGTGAAGCCGGGCGTCGAGATCGTGACGGCGAACCCCGCGTCGTCGGGCGCCGCCCGCTGGAACGCCCTCGCCGCGTGGGGTCACGTGACCGAGAACGGCGGCACCGAGGCCGAGGCGACCGACTTCGTCAACCAGCTGTTCGCGAACGTCGTCTCGCTGACCAACAGCGGTCGCGACGCCACGCAGAGCTTCCTCGGCGGCACCGGCGACGTCCTGCTCGCGTACGAGAACGAGGCGATCCTGGCCGCCCAGAACGACAACGGCTTCGAGTACGTCATCCCCGACACCACCCTGCTCATCGAGAACCCCGGCGCGATCCTGAAGGACTCCAGCGCGGCCTCGGCCGACTGGCTGGAGTTCGTGCTCGGAGAGGAGGGCCAGCGCCAGTTCGCACTGACCGGCTTCCGCCCGCTCAACCCGGCGAACCCCGGCACGGCCGACCTGGCGGCCCTGGGCCTGAAGCCCGAGGACATCAAGGGCGCACCCGACTCCTCCGACCCTTACCCCGCGGTCACGAACCTGCTGACCCTCGAGAAGAACTTCGGCGGGCCCGGCTGGGGCCAGGTCAAGGACAAGCTGTTCGGCGACGGCAAGGACGGTGCCCCCGTCGGCATCGTGACCGAGGCGATCGCGAAGTCGGGCAAGGCTGCCTCGTGACCTCAGCGGACCTGGGCGTGCGCGCCGACCGGCCGGGGACCTCCCGGCCGGTCGGCGCGCTGAACCGCACGTCCGGCATCGGCCTGGGCGTCACCATGACGTGGTTCAGCCTGCTCGTGCTGATTCCCCTCGCAGCGGTCATCGCCACCGCGACCGAGGGTGGCGTCGAGGCGTTCTGGCGCGCGGTCTCGAACGAGCAGACGGCGCACGCCATCCGGCTCACCGTCGTCTCGGCGCTGGCGGTGACGGTCACCAACGTCTTCGCCGGCACGGCGATCGCGTGGGTCCTGGTCCGCGACCGGTTCCCCGGCAAGGCGGTCCTCGAGGTGCTGATCGACATCCCGTTCGCGCTGCCCACGATCGTCGCGGGCCTCGTGCTGCTGTCGCTCTACGGCCAGGACAGCCCGCTGGGCATCGACGTCGCCAACAGCAGCCTCTCGGTCTACCTCGCGTTCCTGTTCGTGACCCTGCCGTTCGTCGTCCGCACCGTCCAGCCGGTCCTGGAGGAGCTCGACGTCGAGATCGAGGAGGCGGCGGCGTCCCTGGGCGCCAGCCGCTTCACCACGTTCACCCGGATCATCCTGCCGACGCTGACCCCCGCGATCGCGGCCGGCGCGACCCTGTCGTTCGCCCGCGGCGTCGGCGAGTACGGGTCGCTCGTGCTGCTGTCGGGCAACCTGCCGTTCGAGTCCGAGGTCGCGTCGGTGCGCATCCTGAGCGCGATCGAGAACGACAACCCCGCGGCCGCGGCCTCCGTCGCGACGCTGCTGCTGATCGTGGCGCTCGTCGTGATCCTGCTCCTGGACTTCATCCAGCGACGGGTGGCACGCCGTGGCTGACACCCGACGCATCCGTCACCACAGGTCCCCGGTCACCTACGCCCTGCGGATCTTCGTCATCACCTATCTCATCCTGCTCGTCGCGTGGCCGGTCTCGCTCGTCGTGACCAACACGTTCGAGAACGGCTTCGACGCCATGCGCGCGGTGTTCGCCGACGCGGACACCGTGGCCGCGCTGCGCCTGACCGTGGTCGCCGCGGTGGTGGCAACGGCGGTGAACACCGTGTTCGGGGTGGCGATGTCCCTGCTGCTCGTGCGCTCGGAGTTCCGCGGCAAGCGGTTGCTGAGCTCGCTCGTCGACCTGCCGCTGGCGATCTCGCCCATCGTCGTCGGCCTGTCGTTGGTCCTCGTCTACGGCGGCCGCGGCGGCTGGTTCGGTCCCACGCTCGAGAGCGCCGGGATCCAGATCATCTTCGCCACCCCCGGCATCGTCATGGCGACCGCCTTCGTCGCGCTGCCGCTGGTCATCCGTGAGGTCGTCCCCGTGCTCGAGGAGATCGGGCTGGAGCAGGAGCAGGCCGCCCGATCGCTGGGCGCCAACGCGTGGCAGTCCTTCTGGCGGGTCACGCTGCCCGGCATCAAGTGGGCCGTGATCTACGGCGTCGTGCTGACGCTCGCTCGCTCGCTGGGCGAGTTCGGTGCGGTCAAGGTCGTCTCGGGCAACGTCCTGGGCGAGACCCGCACCGCGACCCTCGCCGTCGAGGAGAAGTACCTCAACTGGGAGCAGGAGTCGGCCTACGCGATCGCGTTCCTGCTGGCCAGCGTCTCCGTCCTGTGCATCATCGTCGTGTCCGTCCTGCGCTCGCGCGCCGACCGGCACTGAGAACCAAGGAACCGTCATGAGCATCGAGATCTCGCAGGTCAACAAGTTCTTCGGCGACTTCGTCGCCCTCGAGGACATCAACCTGTCCGTCCCGACCGGCCAGCTGACCGCCCTGCTGGGGCCCAGCGGCGGCGGCAAGTCCACCCTGCTGCGCATCATCGCCGGGCTCGAGGACGCCGACTCCGGCCGCGTCGTCATCGAGGGTGTCGATGCCACGGGACTGCCGGCCCAGAAGCGCAACGTGGGCTTCGTCTTCCAGCACTACGCCGCCTTCAAGCACATGAGCGTCGCGAAGAACGTGGCGTTCGGCCTGGAGATCCGCAAGCGCCCGAAGGCCGAGATCGCGTCGAAGGTCGACGAGATGCTCGAGCTGGTCCACCTGAGCCAGTTCCGCGACCGGCTGCCGTCGCAGCTGTCCGGTGGCCAGCGCCAGCGCATGGCACTCGCACGCGCCCTCGCGATCGAGCCGACCGTTCTGCTGCTCGACGAGCCGTTCGGCGCCCTCGACGCCAAGGTCCGCAAGGAGCTGCGCGACTGGCTGCGACGGCTGCACGACGAGGTCAACGTCACCACGGTCTTCGTGACCCACGACCAGGAGGAGGCGCTCGAGGTCGCCGACTCGATCGTCGTCATCAACGACGGCCGTATCGAGCAGGTGGGCTCGCCCGACGAGCTCTACGACGCGCCCGCCAACGAGTTCGTGCTGAGCTTCCTCGGTCCCGTCACGCACCTGGGCGACCTGCACATCCGGCCCCACGACATCGAGGTCTCGGTGGACCCGCGACCGGACGCCGTCCACGGCCGCATCACGCGCTGGACCCGCATCGGCTTCGAGGTGCGCCTCGAGGTCACCCCCGTCGCGGGCCGCCAGGCGCCGGTGCTGGTCACGGTGACCCGCGCCGAGGCCGGCGCCCTGGGGTTGCAGCACGGCGACGACGTCTGGCTGCGGCCCACCGCAGGCGCCCAGGCCATCAGCCGCGGGGCCTGACCCGGCGTCAGTCTGCGCGCACCGGAGCCCAGCGCAGGCCCGCGAGGAAGACCAGCAGGCCCGCCGTGGACAGGCCGACGCCGACCAGCGCGGGTGCGGCGTAGCCGGCCCCGGCGGCGATGACGAGGCCACCGAGCCACGCGCCCAGTCCGTTGGCGATGTTGAGGCTCGCGTGGTTCAGGGCGGCACCGAGCATCTCGGCGTCGCCCGCCGCGGTCATGAGGCGGATCTGCAGGCCGATCGCGATGACGCTGCCGAGCGCGCCGATCAGGAAGACGCCCACGAGCGCCGCCGCCGCGACCTCGACGAACGTGTGGAACGCGAGCAGCACGAGCACCGTGGCGACGAGTCCGCCGATGACCTGGCGCACGTTGTCCCAGTCGGCCAGTCGGCCGGCGAGCCACGTGCCGGTGACCGACCCGACGCCGAAGACCAGCAGGAACATCGGGATGGCCCGCTCCGGCAGCTCGACCACGTCGGTCACGATCGGCGCGATGTAGCTGTACATCGCGAACAGCCCGCCGAAGCCGACGACGCCGGTGAGGAAGGCGGCGATCACCGCCGGTCGCCGCAGCGCACCGAGCTCGCTCCTGACGCTGGCGGACGGGTCGCCCGGAAGCGCCGGGACGAAGGCGACGACGAGGACGGCCGCGACGACGGCGATCACGACGACCGCGGCGTAGGCGGCGCGCCACGACCACAGCTGGCCGAGCCACGTGCTGGCGGGGACGCCCGCGACGGTGGCGGCCGAGAGGCCCATCATCACCATGCTGATGGCGCGCCCGCGGCGGCCCGGGGGCACCAGCGACGCGGCCACGAGGGACGCGACGCCGAAGTAGGCCCCGTGCGGGAGGCCAGCGACGACGCGGGCCAGCATGACGGGCACGTAGCCGCTCGCGACCGCGGTCAGCACGTTCCCCAGGGCGATCGCGGCGAGCAACCACAGCAGCAGGGCACGCTTCGGCATCCGTGCGCCCAGGGACACGATGAGCGGTGCGCCGATGACGACGCCGAACGCGTAGGCCGAGATGACGTGGCCCGTCGTCGGGATGTCCCGGTCGATGCTCTCGGCCACGTCGGGCAGCAGGCCCATCGTCACGAACTCGGTCGTCCCGATCGCGAAGCCGCCCAGCGACAGCGCCAGCAGGGCCAGCCCGACGTGGCGCGTGCCGGGCCGGGTCTCGATGCGGGTCGTGGTCACATGAGGATTCAAGGCCACGGGGTGCCCGTCGATTCCCGGCGGCCCGTGCGTTCCTGCTCACTTCTTGCCGCGGGCCCCGCGCACGGTCGAGGATCAGGGCATGACGCGCTTCGTCTTCAACACGGCGGCCACGCTCGACGGCCACCTCGCCGATCCCGACCACTCGCTGGCCTGGCTCTTCGAGGTCGAGGGCGGCACGCCCGACTCAGCCGAGCACGCCGACCCCTTCACGGCCTTCCTGGCGTCGATCGGCGTCACGGTGCTCGGCTCGTCCACGTACGAGTGGCTGCTGCGCGAGACGAACGCGCTCGACGAGCCCGGTGCGTTCACCGACGCGATGTCGGGCAAGCCGGCGTTCCTGTTCACCTCGCGCGACCTGCCCGTCCCCGCCGACGCCGACCTCACCGTCGTCTCCGGCCCGGTCTCGGACCACCTCGACCAGATCCGTGCGCGGGCGGGCGAGTCGGACGTGTGGGTGATGGGCGGCGGCGACCTGGTCGGGCAGTTCGACGACGCCGGCGCGCTCGACGAGATCCAGGTGTCGATCGCGCCGGTCACCCTCGGCGGCGGGCCGCCCTTGCTGCCGCGTCGCATCGGCTCGGACCGCCTCCGCCTCGTCGACGTCTCCCACCGTGGGCAGTTCGCCCATCTCACGTACCGGGTGAGCCGGTGATCGTGCCCGTACGCTGAGCGCGTGACCAGCGTCGCGATCGCCGCCCCCAACACTGCAGCCGCCGACGCGGGTGAGCAGATCGTCCGCGCGGGCGGCAACGCCATCGACGCCGCGCTCGCCGCCGCCTTCGTCACGATGGTCAACGAGGTCGGCCTCGTCTCGCCGAGCGCGGGTGGCTTCCTGACGATCCAGCCGCCCGACGGCTCCGCCCCCGTGACGATCGACGGCTGGATGGACATGCCGGGCCGCGACGTCCCCGAGCGGCTGGGCCGCGCCACGTGGGACGTCGACAGCATCTACGGCGGCGGCGTCGTCATGACGATCGGGCCCGGCTCGGTGGCGACGCACGGTGCCATCGCGGCCTTCGGCGAGGCCCATCGCCGGTGGGGGCACCTGCCCTGGGCCGAGCTGCTCCGCCCGGCGATCGACGTGGCGCGCAAGGGATTCCGGCTCAGCGCCGCCTCGCGCTATTACCTCGAGTACGTGCACGAGTCGGTCTTCGGCTGGGACGACGCCAGCCGGGAGGCACTGCACGGACCCGACGGCCGCCTCGCCGACCACGACCTCGTCGCCGGCGACCTCGCGGACACGTTCGAGCGCATCGCCCGGCTGGGGCCGCAGGAGTTCTACACCGGCGACGTCGGTCGCGCGATCGCCGCGGACGTCCTCGAGCGCGGCGGGCTGATGGGACCCGACGACCTCGCCGCCTACGCCCCCGTCGTCCGTCCTGCGCTCACCGCGCGGATGGAGGACTGGACCCTGGGGACCAACCCGCCGCCGGCCGTCGGCGGCGTGTGCGTCGCGGCGATGCTGCGCCTCATGGCTGGTCACGGACTGACGGACCGCGAGCTGCTCGTGCGGGTGCAGCGTCGCGTGCTCGGCGAGCGCCTGCGCGTCTTCGACCACACCGACGACCTCGAGCGTGATGCCGCCGCGTTCCTCGACCTCGTGGACCGCGACGGCCTGGCGGCGCTGGAGTCGGGGTCCACGGCCCACGTCTCGACCACCGACTCCGACGGCACCGCGTGCGCCGTGACGGTCTCGTCCGGCTACGGCTCGGGGATGGTCGCCCGCGGGACCGGCGTGTGGCTGAACAACTGCCTCGGCGAGCAGGAGCTCAACCCGCGTGGCCTGCACGGTCTGCCGTTCGGCTCGCGACTGCTGTCCAACATGGCCCCGACGGTCGGCCGCCACGCCGACGGCGGCGTGCTGGCGATCGGATCGCCCGGCGCCGACCGGATCACGACGGCGATCTTCCAGACGCTGACGGGACTGGTCGAGGACGGCCTGAGCCTGCAGGAGGCGATCGACCACCCGCGGGTCCACGTGCACCGCGCCGGGATGCCGACCGAGGAGATCAAGGTCGAGGACCCCGACGAGCTGACGATGTACTTCGGTGGCGTCGCGGGGACACTCCTGACGGGCGACGGGCGCCTCGTGGCGGCGGCCGACCCGCGGCGCGACGGCGCAGTCCGGCTGATCGGCTGACCTACGCTGGCGACGTGACCTCCGTGCCCATCGTCATCGCCCACCGGGGCGTCCCGGGCTCGCGACTCGAGCACACGCGGCCCTCGTACATGCTGGGGATCGCCGAGGGTGCCGACTACATCGAGCCGGACGTCGTCGCCACCCGCGACGGCGTCCTGGTGGTGCGCCACGAGAACGAGATCGGCGGCACCACGGACGTCGCGGGGCACCCCGAGTTCGCCCACCTGCACACCACGAAGTTCATCGACGGCGTCGCCCTGAACGGCTGGTTCACCGAGGACTTCACGCTGGCCGAGCTGAAGACCCTGCGCACCCTCGAGCGGCTGCCCCAGCTGCGACCCCAGAACCTGCCGCTCGGCGGCACCGAGCCGATCCTGACCCTCGACGAGGTGATCGACATCGCCGAGGCCGAGAACGCCCGCCGGGGCCCGGGCGCCGAGCCGCTCGGCCTCTACGTCGAGACCAAGCACCCGACCTACTTCCGCTCGATCGGCCACGACCTGAACGACCTGCTGATCGAGGTGCTGGAGCGGCGGGGCCTCAACCACGCGGGTGCCAAGGTGTTCATCCAGTCGATGGAGACGGCCAACCTGCGGGCGCTGCGCGACCGCACGCCGTTGCCGCTCGTCCAGCTCATGGAGCGCAAGGGCGCCCCCTACGATCTGGCGGCGACCTACGATCCGCGCGACTACCCCGCGCTCACGGCGCCGGCCGAGCTGGCCCGGATCGCCGAGTACGCGCAGGGCATCGGCCCGAACAAGAGCCTGGTGATCGCCCGCGCGCCCGACCACACCCTGCTCGACGAGTCCGGCCTCGTGCACGATGCGCACGAGGCCGGACTGCTGGTGCACATCTGGACGATGCGCGACGAGAACAACTTCCTGCCGAAGCAGATGCGGGTCGGCGAGGACAAGGCCGACCCCGGCGACGCGACGGCCGAGCTGCTGGCCTTCTTCGCTGCCGGGGTCGACGGGGTGTTCTCGGACTTCACACGGACGGCGGTGGCGGCGCGGGCGGCCCATCTGTCGTCGGCGGGGTCCACGGGTCCTGCGGAGTCGCCTCGGGCATGAGCAGCCACGCCGCGAGGTAGACCAGCAGGGTCGTCCCGACTCCCACCACGACCAGCACCACGGTGATGATCCGGATGAGCGTCGCGTCGACGCCGGTGTACTCGGCCAGGCCGCCGCACACACCGCCGAGCCACTTGTCGGTCGTGCTGCGGGTCAGCTTCTTCGGTCCGGGGACGGGGTTGGTCATGACTTCCTCCTGAGGGTCAGGGCGATGCCGGCGATGCCGACGAGGATGAGGGCGACCGGGCCGGCGACGACCAGGGCGCCGGCGGAGACCAGCTCCCACTCCAGCGCGGCCCAGGCGGCCACGACGAGGGCGAACAGGACTCCGAAGACGAGCGCGTCCCAGCGCATCGGATGCGTGTTCACCGGTTCATCACCACGATCTCGCCCGCTGTTCCGTGGATCTCGATCTCGAAGGCTCCCGGGGCGTCGGAGGACTTCTCGAGTTGGGGACCCTGGCCGTCGGTGACGCGGTCGAAGACCTGGATCCGGCCGCCGAGCCGCAGCGACGTGTCGACCGCGACGTCAAGGCCGTCGGGCACGTAGACGGTCGTGGATCCCAACCCGTTGCGGATCTCCAGCGTACGGCCGGCGAGGTTCTGCTGATCCGTGACCGACGTGAGGTCGACGACGACCTCTCCGGCACCTTGCTCGATCGCGACCGGGACGGCGGCGGCGACGGTCGGCTCACGCCGCACCTGCCCCGCGTCCAGGTTCGGCAGGAAGGACACCGCGGCCAGGACGGGGACCAGGAGCAGCCCCACCGGGATCAGCGCGCCCGGGTGCCCGACGCGGGTCCCCACCAGCAGTCCGCCGGCGACGATCGCCAGCGCGACCCCCGGGTACACCGCGGCGTCGACGGGCTCGTCGATGACGGACCACAGGGCCAGCGCTCCCATCGCGGTGACGATCGCGGACAGGGTGAGCAGCAGCAGGGCCGGCGACCACTTCTCCCGCGGGGGGCGCGGGGGCACGACCGAGGTCGGCGTGCCGGGCGGCGGGCCGAAGGGAGTGCCCGGCGGCCGGCCGGTCGGCGGGGCCGGGGCGTCGAGGACGGCGGTCGCCTCCCCCGGCGGAACGGGTTCTGTCATCTCGGTGTCTCCTGTCGAGGTCGGGGCGACGGGCTCGTCGGAGGCCGTGGCGTGGGTGGCGGGGGTGCCGTCCGTCGGGGACGGCTCGTACGGGGGCGGCGGCGCATACTGCGGCGGCTGGTGACGGCGGCGTGGGCGCACGACCACGAACCAGTAGACGGCGCCGACCGGTACCGCGATCCAGGCGAAGATCCACAGCTGCCACCAGAACCAGTCGCCCGCACCCCACGCGGAGTCGCCCAGCACCGCCAGGACGGCGACGACGGCGGCCACGATGAGGCCGATCGTCCGCAGCTGCGAGTCGGAGCGAAGGTCGAAGACGTCGCCGAGCACGCTGCGCTGAGCACCCTCGACGGGCACGAGCAACCAGCAGGCGACGTAGAGCAGCGGACCGGCGAAGCCGACGAGCGTCAGCACGACGAAGCCGACCCGCACGATGACGGGATCGATGTTGAGCGCCCGCGCGATGCCGCCCGCGACGCCGGCGATCATCTTCTCGTCGGTTGAGCGGCGCAGGGCATCGAGCTGCGAGCCGGGAGTGGGACTGGTCATGGCACCAGCCTGTCGCGCCCGGGGACCACGCACCATCAGGTGAACCCCTGACCGTCCCCCGAGGCTCCTCGAGGTCGCGCCGGGGTCGCACCTGATGGCGCACGCGCGCGCCTGCGTGTGAGGGTGGGGTCATGACGACCGCCGCTCCTGACGCGCCCGGTGCGGGCCGCGACGGCGGCAGCACCCGCTGCGCCTTCCGTCCCGCCGACGAGCGCATCGTCGCGGGCGTCAGCGCCGGGCTGGCGGAGCACCTCGGACTCCCCGTCCTGTGGGTGCGCGTCGGCTTCGTGGTCGGCACGTTCGTCCACGGCGCCGGCCTGCTCGCGTACCTGCTGTTGTGGTGGTTCCTGCCGCTGCAGGCGCCGGTCGACTCCCCGGGCCTCGCGTCCGCCCGTCGGCGGGGCCTGCGCTCGGGCTCGCGCGGGCCCGCGCCGCTCGAGATCGTCCAGAGCGCCGCGATCGCCGCGATCGGCCTGGGCGTCCTCGGACTGATGTCGTTGGGCAACGGGTGGCTCCAGGGCTGGATGCTGCCGCTGCTGCTGGTCGTCACGGGGGTCGCCGTGGTCTGGCGACTGTTCGACGACGCCACGTGGAACTCATGGCTGCGCCAGACCGAGGGCCCTGCGTCTCTGGTGCGGCTGCTGGTGGGCGTGAGCCTCATCGGCCTCGGCGCGGTCTACGTCCTGACGGTCAACCGCGGCTGGTCCGCGGCTCTGGACTTCGGCGCGGCCCTCGCGATCGCCGTCGCGGGCGTGGGCCTGATCCTGGGGCCCTGGATCCTCGGCCTGTGGACCGACCTGGGCGAGGAGCGCCGTGAGCGCATCCGCTCGCAGGAGCGCGCCGACGTCGCCGCCCACCTGCACGACTCCGTGCTGCAGACCCTGGCCCTGCTGCAGAAGAACGCGGACGACCCGGCCACCGTCGCCACCCTGGCCCGCAGGCAGGAGCGCGAGCTGCGCGACTGGCTCTACGGTCGGCAGGACCAGACCGCCACGTTCGCCACCGGTGTCCGCGACCTCGCCGCCGAGGTCGAGTCGAACCACCGTGTGCCGGTCGAGGTCGTCACCGTGGGCGACGCACCCGTCGACGAGGCCCTGCGCGCGCTGCTGGCGGCCACCGTCGAGGCGATCGTCAACGCCGCCAAGCACTCCGGCGCCGACCGGGTCGACGTGTTCGCCGAGCGACTCGGCGCCGGAGACGACGACCGCATCGAGGTGTTCGTCCGCGACCGCGGCACCGGCTTCGACCCCGACGCCATCCCGGCCGACCGCCTCGGCGTGCGGAACTCGATCATCGGCCGCGCCGAGCGCCACGGTGGCACCGCCCGCGTCCGCAGCGACGAGGACGGCACCGAGGTCGCCCTGACCATGCCTGTCAGAACCCCACCGAGGGAGAGCTCATGAGCATCCTGTCCGTCCTCGTGGTCGACGACCATGCGATGTTCCGCACCGGCGTGCGAGCCGAGCTGGAGCGGCTCGGCACCGGTCGGGTCGAGGTCGTCGGCGAGGCCGAGGACGTCGACTCGGCCGTCGAGGCCATCGCCCGGCTGCGACCCGAGGTCGTCCTGCTCGACGTGCACCTGCCCGGTGGCGGCGGTCCCGAGGTGATCCGGCGGACGCACGCGGGCACGACCACGTTCCTCGCGCTGTCCGTCAGCGATGCGGCCGAGGACGTCATCGGCGTCATCCGGACCGGCGCTCGCGGCTACGTCACGAAGAACATCTCGGCGACCGAGCTGTTGGACGCGATCGACCGGGTCGCGGGCGGCGACGCGGTCTTCAGCCCTCGCCTCGCGGGCTTCGTGCTGGACGCGTTCGCCGGCACCATCGAGGTCGCCCAGGTCGACGAGGACCTCGACCGGCTCACCGAGCGCGAACGCGAGGTGATGCGCCTGATCGCCCGCGGCTACGCCTACAAGGAGGTGGCCAAGGAGCTGTTCATCTCGGTCAAGACCGTCGAGACGCACGTGTCCAGCGTCCTGAGGAAGCTGCAGCTGTCGAGCCGCCACGAGCTGACCCGCTGGGCCAACGACCGCCGGCTGATCTGACCCGCCGCGTTGCCCCCGCCGCACCGTCTCCACTTCTGGACGCAGATTCACCTCGTTCGGCTCGTTCGAGGTGGACCTGCGACCGAAAGTGGGACGAGGGGCGGTCAATCGTGCGCGAGCGCCGGGTGCGGGTACGTCTCGGCGCGGTCCTGGAACGACAGGATCGCCGGGTTCACGACGACGCCGTCGCGGATCTCGATCGCTCGGGACACGACCGGCACGCCGTCCCAGCCCGCCGGTCCCGCCATCACCGACCCGAGGTGGGGAATCAGGGCAGAGCTGATCTCCCACGTCGCCGAGTCCCACAGCAGCGACGGACTGTGGTCCACCGCGTAGTAGAGGACGTGGTCGCCCACGAGGAACGTCGGCTCGTCGAACGTCGTGGGCCGGGCCCAGCTGAAGCCCATCCCCTCGTCGCACGACACGTCGACGATGATGCTGCCCGGCGCCATCGCCGCCAGGCCCTCCTCGTCCAGGAACGTCAGCGGCGCGTCCGGGTCCTGCAGCACGCAGTTGACGAGGACGTCGTCGTCCGCGAGGAACTCGGCCACCGGCACGAGCCCGTCCGACGTCAGGCACCACAGGCTCGCGGGGTCGTCGGCGCCACGCTCGAGCTGGACGATGTCAGTCCCGTGGATCGGTGAGCCGACCGCGGCGACCTCGCGGTTGGTCAGCACCCGGACGTCGGAGATGCCGTGGGCGTTGAGCGCGGTCACGGCTCCGCGAGCGGTGGCCCCGAAGCCGATGACGGTCGCCTTCATCCGACGGCCGTAGGCCCCGGTGCGGCCGGCGAGCTGAAGCGCCTGCAGCACCGAGCAGTACCCGGCCAGCTCGTTGTTCTTGTGGAAGACGTGCAGGGCGAACCGGCCGTCCTCGGCCCACAGGTTCATCGCCTCGAACGCGATCAGGGTGAGGCGCCGCTCGATCGCCACCTGCGTCAGCGCCGTGTCCTGGACGCAGTGCGGCCAGCCCCACACGATCTGTCCCACGCGCATCTGCGCGAGGTCCTCCGCCTGCACCTTCGGCAGCAGGATGACGTCACAGTCGGCGATCAGCTCCTCGCGAGACGCGATCCGTCCGACGTGGGGCCGGAGCTCGTCGTCCGAGATGCCGAAACGCTCGCCGTAGCCCTGCTCGAGGTGCAGGTACGGGCGCAGGTGCGCGTCGATGGCCGCGAGGTGTCGCGGGTGGATCGGCAGGCGGTGCTCGTTCTCCTTGCGCGAACGGGCCAGGACGCCGATGGAGAGCGGAGCCGCTTCTCGCGGCGAGGTGGTGTCGGCCGGGTCGGCCATGGGGAATCCCTTGATGGGGGACCTGAGAGGTCCCGATGCTCGAGCCTACGCCGTCGTTCGCGACGAGCGGCCCAGCGCGCTGATCAAGGCAGGTCGATCCGCAGGAACTCCGGCCGGTAAAGACTGGGGTCGTCCTGGATCCGTCCGGTCTCGGTGGTGTTCCTGCTCACCGAGACGACCATCGTGCCCGGCTCGGGCAGCAGCTCGGGGTGCGCCAGCGGCATGTACCGCAGGAGCGAGCCCGTCGAGGGGATCTCGGCGAGCGGCTCCCCCGCCGTGAACGGTCCGGTCGGTCCGGGTGCGGTCCACAGCACGAGATCGGTCCCGGCGAAGTCGTCGCGCTTGCTCAGGGCGTACCAGGTGTCGCCGTCACGGAAGACCGAGAAGGTCTGCGAGACGCCCTCGTCCTGGTCGATCAGCGTGGCGGCGCGCTCGGGGTCACGCTGCCACCGTTCGCCGTCCCAGTAGCGGAACGCGCGCAGGTCCGTGGCGTCGGTCAGCTTCACCCGCGCCACCGAGACGCCCCAGCCGAACCCGGGGGTGGAGCGGCTGGTGCCGTACAGGTAGACGTGGTCGCCGACGACGGTCGCGGCCGCGCCCCACGTCGGCCGCGAGACGTCGGGATCGTCCGGGCCGAGGTCGACGACACGCTGCAGCACGGGCGGCTGGCCGGGGTCGACGCGGAACACGGCGATCGCAGGTCCGAGGTTGCGGAAGCCGAGCGGCTCCTCGTCCTCGAACTGCTCGACCCGTTGCACCATGACGCCGACGAGGTCGGTGTCGTGCAGACGGACGGCGGCGATCGACATCGGCCAGTACCCCACCCCGTCGGCGCGATCGGGGATCACCGCGGCCCGGTCGCGACGCTGCAGGACGCCGGCACAGCCCTCGCTGAAGACCAGCATCGAGTTGCGCACCATCGCCCGCTGGGCGTAGTCGGGCCGGCGCAGGGTGTCGCCGAACACCATCAGCACGCGCTCGTCGACCAGGCGGGTGCTGGCACCCACGTCGCCGCCGACGAAGCCCGAGACGTCGCTGACGGTCTCGATCTGGCGGTTGAGCTCGCCGACGTCGCGCGGCTGGCGGAACGGCTGGCACGTCACCTCGAGCGCGGGATCGAGGTTCGTCGTGGTGAACGCCGGGACCGCCGGCGCCACGACGAGCGCACCCACCGCACCGACCGCCACGAAGGTCGCCAGGACCGGCCGCCGCCGCAGCGCCGGATGGTACGAGCGCAGGGTCGGCCGCGACTCGACCGCGGTCGCGGCCGCCAGGGTCGCCACGAGTCCGAGGACCGTCCATGCCGTCATCATCAGCACGACCCGTTCGGTGCCCGCGCCCTCGAAGTAGGCCAGTCCGCGGATCGCCCACGTGGCCGCACCGGGAGGCAGCCACGCCAGCAGCGTCGGCCACACCACCGGCAACGGCGTCAACGGCCACGCCCCGATCGCTCCCGGCACCCCGAGTGCCGACCCGGCGAGGGCGAGCGCCAGGCCCAGGCGGCCGAACCAGGCGATCAGCGCCAGTGTCACGGCCCCGACGCCGACCACGACGAGGGTGCCGAGAGCGGCCAGCGACCAGAACGGCGCGTCGAACCGGTCGACCACGGTCTCGCTGATGACGGCTCCGCCGACCCCGGCCACCGCGGCGCCCCCGGCCAACCCGGCGAAGCGCAGGACCACCAGGCGACGCCCGGCGGACCTGGCCCCGAAGACGTAGCTGAGCAGCGCCGCGAAGACGACGCCGAGCAGCGCCCACGCGACCCCGAGCCGGAACGGGCCGACGCCGTGCGGATCTCGCTCGCCCATCGCGATGCGGTCGACCACCGCGACGCTCTGCCCGCTGGCCGCGAGCAGGTCGGACACGACCTCGGTGACCTTCTCGGCCTCGGCCCGGCCCGCCGCGCTGGCCACCCACAGGGTGTGCCGGCTGTCGTCCCCCATCAGCAGCACGGCGGAGGTCCTGCGGTCACGCAGGCTGTCTTCGGCGACTTCCTGCGACGCGCTGATCCTGGCCGCGAGCGGGTGGTCCGCCGGGCCGTTCAGCGCGTCGCGCATCGTCTCGGCGTCGGGCATGGGGCCGACGACCGCCACGGGGATCTCACGCGGGGCCGCCTGGGTGAGACCGGGGATCTCCGACGCGGGGTCGACGCGCACCAGCACCACGGTCAACAGCATCGCGACCACGAAGCCGAGCGCGGTCAGGCCGACTCCCCGCACACGCAGCATGGCCTCACCGTAGCCGCGCACACTCGTGCCGACGCGCCGGGCGGGCCACCCCCCCGCACCGGCGCCACCTGCCTGTCGGACCGCGCGACTAGGCTGGATCCCGCGATGACCCTGCCTTTCCCCGTGCCCTCCGCCCGCCCGTCCCGCCCTGCTCCGGACGGTCCCGACGCGACCCCGGCGAAGCGCCGCACCGCGCGGTCGGACGAGCTGCTCGAGGGGCTCAACGACTCCCAGCGCACGGCGGTCTCGCACACCGGCGGGCCACTGCTGGTCGTCGCGGGTGCCGGCTCGGGCAAGACGCGCGTGCTGACGCGGCGGATCGCGTGGCTCATCGCCGCCCGCGGCGCCCACCCCGGGGCGATCCTGGCGATCACCTTCACCAACAAGGCCGCCGCCGAGATGCGCGAGCGCGTGGCCGAGCTGGTCGGTGGACGCGCCCGGATGATGTGGGTCTCCACCTTCCACTCGGCGTGCGTGCGGATCCTGCGCCGCGAGGCCGACAAGCTCAGCTTCACCTCGTCCTTCAGCATCTACGACGCGGCCGACACCCGCCGGCTCATGACCCTCGTGTGCAAGGACCTGGGTCACGACCCCAAGAAGGTCAACCCGCGCGCGGTGCTCAACTGGGTCTCGAACCAGAAGAACGAGCTGGTCGACCACGAGGACGCCGGCCGCAAGGCGGCCAACGCCACCGACGAGACGTACGCGCAGTGCTACGCCGAGTACCAGCGCCGGCTGCGCGCGGCCAACGCGATGGACTTCGACGACCTGATCATGAACACCGTGCACCTGTTCCAGGGCTGGCCCGAGGTGCGCGAGACGTACCGCCGCCGGTTCCGGCACGTGCTGGTCGACGAGTACCAGGACACCAACCACGCCCAGTACTCGCTCATCAAGGAGCTGTGCGACGAGGAGTCCGATCTCATGGTCGTCGGCGACTCCGACCAGTCGATCTACGCCTTCCGCGGCGCCACGATCCGCAACATCCTCGAGTTCGAGAACGACTTCCCCGACGCCGACACCGTTCTGCTCGAGCAGAACTACCGCTCGACCCAGAACATCCTCGCCGCGGCCAACGGGGTGATCGCGCGCAACCCGGGCCGCCAGGACAAGAAGCTCTGGTCGGCCGAGGGCGACGGCGAGCAGCTCGTCGGGTACGTGGGCGACGACGAGCGCGACGAGGCCCAGTTCATCGCCGACGAGATCGATCGCCTCTCCGACGAGGGGATCGCCTCTCCTCGCGACGTGGCGGTGTTCTACCGGACCAACGCGCAGAGCCGTGTGTTCGAAGAGGTCTTCATCCGCGTCGGGCTGCCCTACAAGGTCGTCGGCGGGGTGCGCTTCTACGAGCGCAAGGAGGTCAAGGACGCCCTGGCCTACGTGCGCGTGCTGGTCAACCCGCGCGACGCCGTCTCCATCCGGCGCGTGCTCAACGAGCCCAAGCGCGGCATCGGCGACCGGGCCGAGGGCGCGCTCGAACGCTTCGCCGCCCGCCATGGCATCAGCTTCTGGGAGGCGATGACCCGCGTCGACGAGATCGACGAGCTGGCCACCCGCTCGCGCACCGCCATCCGCACCTTCGCCACCACGATGGCCGAGCTCATGGAGCTGGCCCGCTCGGGCGCACCGGCGGACGCGGTGCTCGAGGCCGCCCTGACGAAGTCGGGGTACCTGACGGTCCTGGAGAACAGCACCGACCCTCAGGACGAGACCCGGGTCGAGAACCTGGCCGAGCTCGTCGCCGTCGCGCGCGAGTTCGTCGCGTCGGCGTCCACGCTCGACGAGGCCGACGACCCCGAGGACGCGACCGACCCCCTCGACGAGGTCCCCGTGGCCGCCGGCTCGCTCGACGCGTTCCTCGAGCAGGTGGCCCTCGTCGCCGATGCCGACTCGCTGCCGGACTCGGAGGACGGGGTCGTCACGCTGATGACGTTGCACACCGCCAAGGGCCTGGAGTTCCCGGTCGTGTTCCTGACCGGGCTCGAGGACGGGGTCTTCCCGCACCTGCGCTCGCTGGGTGATCCGGCCGAGCTGCAGGAGGAGCGCCGGCTGGCCTACGTCGGCATCACCCGCGCGCGCGAGCGGCTCTACCTGACCCGCGCCACGGTGCGCTCGGCGTGGGGCGCCCCGTCGTACAACCCCGCGTCGCGCTTCCTCGACGAGATCCCGGCGACCCTGGTCGACTGGCGCCGCGAGGCCAGCGCTCCCACGCAGTGGGCACCGCGGACCCCGGCGGCCTCCTTCAAGTCCTCGACCGTCGCCGCGCGGTCGAAGAAGCGCAGCACGGCCGAGATCGTGTCCCTGTCCCCCGGCGACCGCGTCACCCACGACAGCTTCGGGCTGGGCACCGTCGTCACGCTCGAGGGATCGGGCGACAAGTCGGTCGCCAGCGTCGACTTCGGCTCGGCGGGGGTCAAGCGGCTGCTGCTGCGCTACGCCCCGCTCGAGAAGCTCTGACGCGGGACCCGCGTCAGCAACGCCGCCACCCGGTGATCGAGTGACGGCGAGCTTGCGAGACGTGGTTCCGAGATCACGAGGACCTCACGACGGCGACCCGATCAGGGGTTGACGCCGTGCGCCTGCAGCATCGCGTACGGATCCACCGCACCGCCGCCGGGCGCGTGCACCTCGAGGTGCAGGTGCGGGCCGGTCACGTTGCCGGTCGAGCCGGTCGCGCCGATGACGTCACCGGGAGCCACCTGGTCACCCACCGAGACCTGGACCGAGCTCTGGTGGCAGTACCAGATCTCGGTGCCGTCAGCGAGCGTGATGATCGTGCGGTTGCCGTAGGCACCCTCGTAGCCGGTCGAGGTGACCGTGCCGGCGGCGACGGAGACCAGGGTCGAGCCCGAGGGCCCGGCGAAGTCCAGGCCGGTGTGGCGGCCGCTGCTCCAGTAGCCGCCGCCCTGGCCGAAGCGGGCGGTGATGCGGTAGCCGACCACCGGGATGACCCACTGGTTACGGGCGATCTCCGCTGCGCGGGACGCGTTCTTCTTGTTGACCGAGGCCTTCAGTTCGGCCAGCGCCTTGATCGTCTGCTGGGCCTGCATGGGCTTCTGAATCGCGAGCTCGCGGTCGTAGTTGCGCGAGACGTCGACCGCGTTGGTGGCGTTCGCACCCACGTAGCTGTTGGCCAGCGCCGCGTCCGCACCGGCCAGCAGGCCCGGCGACGTGAGGCTGACGGAGCCGACGGCGGCCACGAGCAGGGCGGCGGCACCGGCCAGCAGGCGCGTCCGGCCGGACGTGCGCGCGGCGCGGTTC
>NZ_DAMDLR010000016.1:0-56439 GCF_032084975.1 Aeromicrobium sp. | reverse complement strand
ACATGCTCGAGCGTCCCGTGACGATCCCCCGGTCGGCCGAGCCCGCCGTCGGCGCCGCGATCCTCGGCGCGTCCGCGATCGTCGACGCCCGGACCGAGGCGGACTGGACCGCGCTCGTGCGGGCGATGTCGGGCGTCGCGTCCGTCGTCGAGCCGCGCGCGGAGTCGTCGCAACGGCTGCTCGAGGTGCACGGCCGGCTGGCCGATGCGTGGCGTGCCCGAGGATGGCTCGCATGACCTCGGTGATCCACCTGGCCCGGCACGGCGAGACCGTGTGGCACGCGGAGAACCGGTACGCCGGGTCCTCCGACGTCGGACTGACGGAGCGCGGGCTGGAGCAGGCCCGCGCTCTCGGCGACTGGGCGGCGGCCCACGGACCGCTCACGGTGCACAGCTCGGACCTGACGCGCGCGATCGTGACGGCGACCCCGGCGGCGCGGGCCCTGGGACTCGAGCTGGACGTGCACCCGCTGCTGCGCGAGGTCGACTTCGGCCGGGGAGAGGGACTCACCCGGGCCGAGATGGCCGAGCGCTTCCCCGAGGACCTCGCGCGGTTCCTGGACCGTCCCGCCGAGTCACCGCTGCCGGGCGGCGAGGCCGGTCACGCCGCCGTCGAGCGAGCCCTGCCGGAGCTGCGCGCCCTCGCGACGCAGTCCCCCGTCCCGGCGCTCGTGGTGATGCACTCGACCCTGCTGCGCCTCGTCCTGTGCACGCTCGTGGGCATCGATCCCAACCGGTACCGCCACGTCATGCCGAAGGTCCGCAACGTCGCGGTCACGACGCTGGAGCTGTCCGACGACGGCCGGTCGGCGGCGCTGCTCGGGTTCAACGTGCCGGTCTGAGCGGGGGCCGCGAGGCGCAGCGGCCGACGAGACCGTCGCAGGGCCCCGCGGACGATGGGAACCTTGGTCGGCCCCCTGAGCGGGACTCCCAGCCGCCTTCTGGAGCCGTTCAGCGGCAACTGTGGACAAAGATCCAGCGGTCCACAGGAGGTGTCGTGCGCTGGGACGCACAGAATGGGCCCGTATACTGGAGGGGTGACCCAAGCGCCCGAGACTCCCACGACGTACGACGCGAGCAACATCCAGGTCCTGGAGGGCCTCGAGGCGGTTCGCAAGCGTCCCGGCATGTACATCGGCTCGACGGGCGAGCGTGGTCTGCACCACCTCGTCTACGAGGTCGTCGACAACTCCGTCGACGAGGCCCTCGCCGGCTACGCCACCAACATCCAGGTGGTGCTGCAGGCCGACGGCGGCGTGAGGGTCATCGACGACGGTCGCGGCATCCCGGTCGACGAGCACCCCGAGGAGAAGATCCCCGCCGTCACGCTGGTGCTCACGTCCCTGCACGCCGGCGGCAAGTTCGGCGGCGGCGGCTACAAGGTCTCGGGTGGCCTGCACGGCGTCGGCGTCTCGGTCGTGAACGCGCTGTCGACCAAGCTGTACGTCGAGGTCAAGCGCGACGGCTACCGCTGGACCCAGTCGTTCACGTACGGCGTCCCGGACGCCCCCCTCGTGCGCGAGGAGGAGACCGACGAGACCGGCACGACCACCACGTTCTACGCCTCGGACACGATCTTCGAGACGACGACCTACGACTACGAGACGCTCAAGACGCGCTTCCGCGAGATGGCGTTCCTCAACAAGGGACTCGAGCTCACGCTGCGCGACGAGCGCCACGCCGACGACACCGACCCCAGCGAGGGCGTCGTCGACGACGTCGAGCGCGAGGTCACCTTCCGCTACGACAACGGCCTGGTCGACTACGTCAACCACATCAACGTCGGCAGCAAGGCGCCCATCCACCGCGAGATCATCAGCCTCGAGCGCGAGGACGCCGAGAACGGCCTGTCCCTCGAGCTCGCGATGCAGTGGAACGACAGCTTCAGCGAGTCGGTGCACACGTTCGCCAACACGATCAACACGCACGAGGGCGGCACCCACGAGGAGGGCTTCCGCGCGGCGCTGACCACCACGGTCAACCGCTTCGCCGAGGCCAACAACCTCATCAAGAAGAAGGAAGACCGCCTCACGGGCGACGACATCCGCGAGGGCCTCACGGCGATCATCTCGATCAAGCTCGAGGAGCCGCAGTTCGAGGGCCAGACCAAGACGAAGCTCGGCAACACCGAGGCGAAGGGTTTCGTCCAGCAGGTGCTCAACGACGAGCTGGGCGCCTGGCTCGAGCGCAACCCGTCCGAGGGCAAGACGATCATCCGCAAGTCGATCGACGCCGCCGCGGCTCGCGTCGCGGCCCGCAAGGCGCGCGACCTGGCCCGCAACCGCAAGGGCTTCGGCTCCGGTGGCGGCCTGCCGGGCAAGCTGATCGACTGCTCCAGCCGTAACCCCGAGGAGTGCGAGATCTTCGTGGTCGAGGGCAACTCGGCCGGCGGCTCCGCCCGCAACGGCCGCAACCCCGCGACCCAGGCGATCCTCCCGCTGCGCGGCAAGATCCTCAACGTCGAGAAGGCGCGGATCGACAAGATCATGCAGAACACCGAGGTCCAGGCGATCATCAGCGCCCTGGGCACCGGCGTCCACGAGGACTTCGACATCGCCAAGCTGCGCTATCACAAGATCGTGCTGATGGCCGATGCCGACGTCGACGGCCAGCACATCACCACGCTGCTGCTGACGCTGCTGTTCCGGTTCATGAAGCCGCTCATCGACGCGGGCCACGTGTACCTGGCCCAGCCGCCGCTGTACAAGATCAAGTGGACCAACCACGGGCACGAGCTGGCCTACTCCGACGCCGAGCGGGACGCCATCATGGCCGCCGGCCTCGAGTCGGGCTACCGCCTGCCGAAGGAGGCCCCGGTCCAGCGCTACAAGGGTCTGGGCGAGATGAACGCCAGCGAGCTGTGGGAGACCACGATGGATCCCGACGGCCGACTGCTGCGCCAGGTGACCCTGGCCGATGCGGCCGTGGCCGACGAGATCTTCACGATCCTCATGGGCGAGGACGTCGACCAGCGACGCTCGTTCATCCAGCGGAACGCCAAAGACGTCCGCTTCCTCGACATCTGACCTGACCCCCACCCCATGATCCACCGGTGGTCGAGCAGCACGGTGAGCGAAGCGAGCCGGCGAGGCCAGACCACGGAACGAAGGACACAGAAGTGACCGACACCCCGATCGAAGGCGACCGCACCGAGCCGGTCGAGCTGCAGGACGAGATGCAGCGCTCGTACATCGACTACGCCATGAGCGTCATCGTCGCTCGTGCGCTGCCCGATGTGCGCGACGGGCTCAAGCCGGTGCACCGCCGGGTGCTGTATGCGATGTACGACGGCGGGTACCGTCCCGACCGCGGCTTCAACAAGTGCAGCCGCATCGTCGGTGACGTCATGGGTCAGTACCACCCGCACGGCGACTCGGCGATCTACGACACCCTCGTGCGCCTCGCGCAGCCGTGGGTGATGCGCGCGCCGATGATCAGCGGCCAGGGCAACTTCGGATCGCCGGGCGACGACCCCGCGGCCGCGATGCGGTACACCGAGTGCAAGCTCGCGCCCATCGCCATGGAGATGGTGCGTGACATCGACGAGGAGACCGTCGACTTCAAGCCCAACTACGACGGTCGCTCGCAGGAGCCGTCCGTCCTCCCGGCGCGCATCCCGAACCTGCTGGTCAACGGCTCCGCCGGCATCGCGGTGGGCATGGCCACCAACATCCCGCCGCACAACCTGCGCGAGGTCGCCGAGGGCGTCCAGTGGGCGCTCGAGCACCCCGACGCCTCGCGTGAGGAGCTCCTCGAGGCGCTCCTGGCGCGCATCAAGGGCCCTGACTTCCCCACCGACGGCCTCATCGTCGGCAGCAGCGGCATCGAGGACATGTACCGCACGGGTCGCGGCTCGGTCCCGATGCGCGCCGTGGTGAACATCGAGGAGGACACCAAGGGACGCATGCAGCTCGTCGTCACCGAGCTGCCGTACCAGGTGAACCCCGACGGCCTGATGCGCAAGATCGCGGACCTGGCCCAGACCGGCCGCGTCCAGGGCATCAGCGACCTGCGCGACGAGTCCAGCGATCGTGCCGGACGCCGCATCGTCATCGAGATCCGTCGTGACGCCGTGGCCCGCGTCGTGCTGAACAACCTGTACAAGCACACCGACCTGCAGACGAACTTCAGTGCCAACATGCTGGCGATCGTCGACGAGGTCCCCCGCACGCTGACGCTCGACGGGTTCATCTCGCACTGGATCCACCACCAGGTCAGCGTCATCCGTCGTCGCACCGAGTACCGCCTGCGCAAGGCCGAGGAGCGCGCCCACATCCTGCGCGGCCTGGTCAAGGCGCTCGACCTGCTCGACGACGTGATCGCGCTGATCCGCCGCAGCCCCACGGTCGACGAGGCCCGCCACGGCCTGATGGACCTGCTCGACATCGACGAGCTCCAGGCCACGGCGATCCTCGACATGCAGCTGCGCCGCCTGGCCGCGCTCGAGCGCCAGAAGATCATCGACGACCTCGCCCAGATCGAGGCCGAGATCGCCGCGTACAAGCTGATCCTGGCCAGCGAGGCGCGTCAGCGCGAGATCGTCGGCGAGGAGCTGGCCGAGATCGTCGCCAAGTACGGCGACGACCGCCGCACCAAGATCATCGCGGCGGACGGCGACCTGTCCGACGAGGACCTGATCCCCGACGAGGAGCTCGTCGTCACGATCACCAAGGGCGGCTACGCCAAGCGCACCAAGTCCGACCTCTACCGCGTGCAGAACCGCGGCGGCAAGGGCGTCCGTGGCGCATCGCTGCGCGGCGAGGACGTCGTCGAGCACGTCTTCTCCACGACGGCGCACCACTGGATCCTGTTCTTCACGACCGCCGGCCGGGTGTACCGCGCCAAGGCGTACCACCTGCCCGAGGGCGGCCGCGACGCTCGCGGCGGCCACGTCGCCGGCCTGCTGGCCTTCCAGCCGGACGAGGAGATCGCGCAGGTCCTGGCGATCCGCGACTACGAGCAGGCGCCCTACCTCGTGCTGGCCACGAGGAGGGGACTGGTCAAGAAGACGCGCCTCACGGACTACAACAGCCCCCGCCAGGCCGGCGTCATCGCGATCAACTTCCGCGACGACGACGACGAGCTGGTCGGCGCCGAGCTGGTCTCGCCCGAGGACGACATCCTGCTGATCAGCCGCAAGGCGCAGTCGATCCGCTTCCGGGCGGACGACGAGCAGCTGCGTCCCATGGGCCGCGCCACCTCGGGCGTCACGGGCATGAAGTTCCGCGACGACGACTCGCTGCTGTCGATGTCGGTCATCCTTGCCGGCGCCGACGAGGAGGGCGAGGGCGACGAGTCCGACAGCCGCAAGCTGTACGTCTTCACGGTCACCGACGGTGGCTTCGCGAAGAAGACGCGTATCGGCGAGTACCGCCTCCAGGGGCGTGGCGGCCTGGGCATCAAGGCCATGCAGATCACCGAGTCGCGAGGCGAGCTGGTGGGGGGCATGGTGCTGCGAGACGACGACGATGTCATCAGCGTGACGGAGTCAGGACAGATCACTCGCAGCCTCGTGTCCGGGGTTCCTGTCAAGGGCCGTGGCACCATGGGAGTGAGTTTCGTGAAGTTCAAGGGCAATGACCGGGTCGTGACCATCGCGCGCAACACCGATCTGACCGTCGAGGACTCCACGGACGAGACGACCGACACGTCGAGTGCAGATGGGGACACCAGTGAGTGACAACAAGCCGAACGAGTCCGGCCAGCAGTCCGGCACGCCGGCTGCCAACGCCAAGGCGAACGGCACCACACCCACGGTCACGGCGCGCCGTCCGATCAGCAAGGACGAGTACGCCCGCACCACGAAGTCCTCACCGGACGCCACCTCGGTGATCCCGGCCGTCCGAGACGACCAACCGGCTCCGGCGCCGAAGAAACCGCGGCCCGAGGTCGACGACCGTCCCACGCAGACGTTCCAGGCCGTGACGGACGCGCCGCCGACCGCTCCCAAGGCTCCGCAGCCCGAGCAGAAGAAGCCCGAGCAGAAGAAGCCGGAGCCCAAGAAGCCGGCCAAGCAGGCGGCGAAGAAGGCCCCGACGGCCCAGCAGGATCCCGCCGCTCCGGTGGCCGGAGTCGCTGCGGCCGGTGGCGTCGCCGGTGCTGCTGCTGCGGCCGCCACGCCCTCGGCGCCGGCACCTGCTGCTCCGGCGCCGGCCACGCCCGCGCCTGAGCAGAAGAAGGCGGAGCCGAAGCCCGAGCAGAAGAAGCCGCTGCTCAAGCGGCCCGAGCCCAAGACCGCCACGGCGAAGGCGCCGGCCCAGGAGACGAAGACGGCGCCCGCGGCCGAGTCCGCCTCGAGTCGCTCGGCCCGGCTCAAGCTGAGCCACATCGAGCCGTGGAGCGTCACGAAGATGGCATTCGTCGTCGCGGTCGCCCTCATGGTCGTGAGCGTCGTCGCCGTGACTGTGTTCTGGGTCGTCCTGCAGATCACCGGCGTGTGGGGTGCGCTGAACGACAGCGTCTCGAACGTGCTGGCCGATGACGCCGCCGCGTTCGACATCACCGACTACCTCGGCTTCGGCCGGGTCGTCGGCGTGACGTTGCTGATCTCCAGCCTCAACGTGATCTTCATGACGGCCCTGGCCACGATCGCCGCGCACCTGTACAACCTGGCCGCCGGCATCCTCGGCGGCGTCGAGCTGACCTTCGGCGAGCGCAAGTAGGCGCCACGCTCCGCAAGTACGAGTTTCGCCCGTCATCCATGGGATGGCGGGCGTTCTCGTGCCGCCTGCGGGGACCCGATTGTGAGTTCTGCGGGGGCTTACGGTAATCTCGTCTATTGCTGCACGGGCCTATAGCTCAGCTCGGTTAGAGCGCTTCCCTGATAAGGAAGAGGTCGATGGTTCAAGTCCATCTAGGCCCACCGAAGGAGGAATCGACGATGAAGAAGATCCTCGCCCTCGCGGCCACGATCGCCGGTGCGATCTGGTTCTCCCGTCGCCGCAACGCCGCCCAGTCCGATCCGTGGGCCGCGCACAGCGACTCCGTCTGACACCTCCCTCACGGGGCCTTGGCGCAATTGGTAGCGCACCTGCTTTGCAAGCAGGGGGTTAGGGGTTCGAGTCCCCTAGGCTCCACCAGATCGCCGCAGGTTCGCCCTGCGGCTTCTCGCTTTCCTGCGTCCTCGACCTGCGGCCACCTGCGAATCGCGGTACCAAGGAGGACGAGGGCCCGGCGCTCCAGCGTCGACCGACGCAGCCGCGGCCTGCGAGGAGAGCTGAGTCATGGACAACGTCGACCCCTGGGTCTGGATCCTGATCGCCGTCGTGGCGCTGTTGCTGCTGGCCGCACTCGCCTACGCGCTCACCAAGGGCAAGAAGGACAAGGAGAGGCGCCGCCTCGAGCAGGAGCGCAAGCACCGCGAGGAGGCCACGCGCCTGCGCGACGAGGGCCGCCAGGCCACCGTGAGCGCCCGTCAGACCGAGGCCACCGCCGCCGCCGCCGGCGCAGACGCCGAGCAGGCCCGCCTCGAGGCCGAGCGCCTCGAGCGCCGGGCCGAGGAACTGAAGAATGAGGCCAGCGAGGTCAAGCAGCACGCCGACCACCGCTTGGCCAAGGCCGACGAGATCGACCCCGACGTCCGGGACGGCCATCGCGACGACGTGGCGTCCCGCACGCAGGAGGCGACCTCGCAGGACCGGACGGCGTACAAGCACGGCGGGCCCGTCTCGGATCGTGACGTCCACGGTGACGTCGGTGACGAGGGCCGGCCGGTCCCGCCGGAGGACGAGCCGGGATCGCGTCGCATCTGACCCTGTCCCACCCACAGCTGGGGTCGTTCATCCCCAGCTGTGGGTAGACCTGGGGACAAATGACACCGATGTGATTCCGGTGTCCGTCGTGCGCCGACGTCCGGATCCGGAGGGCTGCTGCTCTCCAGGATCACGGACGAGGCGGCCACGCCGGAGGTGATCACGATGACCAGTGACCAGGGTCGGTCATGATCGCGCTCGCGCTGGGATTCCTGTGCGGAATCGCCTTCACGGTGTCGTTCGCGGTCGTCCTGGCGACCGGCGTGGTGAGCCGCGCGCTCGTGCCGTTCACGATGGCGGACGACGAGGCCGAGCTCGAGGACCACGTCCACCCCAGAGGCCGCTCAGTAGGATGACCGAATGCCGCTGCTGCCCGCCGACGCGTTGCGCGGAGCCGGCATCCTCAGCGTCGTCGCCGCCACGATCATCGGCGGCTGGGTCGGGTTCGCGCTGTTCTTCCTCGTCCTGGGCGCCCTGTTCATCCCGCGTGCGCTCGGCACGTCGCTGTGGCTCGACGCCACCTACTGCGCGACCTTGTTGGTGGCGGGTTGGGCGGCCCAGCTCGACTGGTACCTGGCCGTCCCGGGACTTGACCTCGTGGTCCACGGTGCGGCGACCGGGCTGATCGGTGCCGTCACGTGGCAGGTGCTCGTGCGGGTGGGGGCCCTGCCGCACCACGACGACGTCCGTCTCCAGCGTCCGCGGCTGGGCACGTTCGTCGTCACCAGTGGCGCGGCGGTCTCGCTCGCCGTCGTGTGGGAGTTCCTCGAGTGGATCGGCCACACGTGGATCGACGACCGCATCCAGGTCGGCTATGACGACACCCTCGGTGATCTGGCGGCGGGTGCGGTCGGTGCCGTGGTCGCGGCGATGCTCGTCAGCCGCACCTCCGCCGCGGAGCCGCGCCCGTGAGCACCCCGACGATCTCGGTCGTGATCCCCGTGCACGACGACGCGGACCAGCTGCGGGCGTGCCTCGAGCTGCTGGCGGTGCAGACGCTCGCGCCGTACGAGGTGGTCGTGGTCGACAACGCCTGCTCGGACGACTCGGCGGCCGTGGCCGAGAAGCACGGCGCCCGGGTGGTGGCCGAGCCCGTGCTGGGCATCCCACCCGCGGCGGCCACCGGCTACGACGCGGCACGCGGCGACGTCATCGCCCGGCTCGACGCCGACTCGCGCCCGGGACCGGACTGGATCGCTCAGGTCGCGCGGGCCATGGCGGACCCGCGTGTCGACGCGGTGACAGGGCCGGGGCACTTCCACGACCTCCCGCCGGTCCTGCGCCAACTGGCGCTGCTGGCCTACCTCGGTGCGTACTACGTGCTCACGCACCTGGCCCTGGGCCACACGCCGCTGTGGGGATCGAGCATGGCGATGCGCCGCACCAGCTGGGAGCTGGTCCGCCACCGGGTCCACCGCCACGAGGACGTGCACGACGACATGGACCTGGCGTTCGCCCTGGGGCCGCAGTCGGTGATCCGCTACGACAACCGCCTGCGGGTGGGCGTCTCGGGCCGGTCCGTGCAGGGCGCCACGCAGTTGAGGCGCCGGATGCAGCGCGCCATCCTGACGTTGCGGCTGAACTGGGCCGTGAGCCCTCCGTGGGAGCGCTGGCAGGTCCGCCTACGCCGCTGATCAGCGCAACGCGATCCAGATCAGCAGCTGCGTCACGAGGAACCCTGACGCGAAGTTCAACCACAGGAACCGGCGCCACGCGACGTTCGCGGCCTCACACGTCTCGTCGGTGATCGACAGGTACGGCGCGATGTTCACCACGTAGGGCAGCACCAGCAGCGCCGACAGCATGGCCGGCCACGGAAGCGCCAGCAGGAACACGCCACCGACCAGGTAGGCGGTCAGGGCGAACCACGTCGTGTTGCGCGCGCCCAGTGCCGTGCCGATCGAGCCGATGCCGGCCGCCCGGTCCGCCGTGACGTCCTGGACAGCCCCGAAGGCGTGCGACCCGATGCCCCAGGCGAAGAACCCGGCCAGGGCGGCCACCACGGTGAGGTCGACCTCGACACCGGCACCGCGTGCGTCGGCCAGCGCCAGACCGAACACGGCCGGGCTGACGAAGTGCGTGCTGGACGTGATCGAGTCCAGGAAGGGACGCTCCTTGAAGCGCAGCACGGGGACCGAGTACGCCGCGACCGCGAAGACGCTGATCGCCAGCACGAGGTTCGAGGCCGCCGAGCCCATCGCGGCCAGCACCACGACGAAGGGGACGTTCGAGGCCACCGCCGCCACGATCGTGACCCGGTGGACCCGACGGTCGAGCACGATCCCCTCGACGCCGCCCTTGCGCGGGTTGCGCAGGTCGGACTCGTAGTCGAAGACGTCGTTGATCCCGTACATCAGCAGGTTGTACGGGATCAGGAACCACAGGCAGCCGACCCAGAACGCGAGGTCCGGGCCGCCTCCGGCCAACAAGTACGCGGCGCCGAACGGAAAGGCGGTGTTGATCCACGAGAGAGGGCGCGACGAGGCCAGGACCTGACCCGCTGTGCTCACTCGCGGTCCTGGGCGGGCTCGGCACCGTGGACACGGCGGCGGTTCGTCAGCAGCAACAGCGTCGAGGGGATCAAGATGGTGGCCGCGAGGGGCCAGGCGAAGTCCTCGACGGGCGCCAGCCCGACGTGCGCACCCACCAGGGACGACTCGTCGAACCGGAAGAGGTCGGCCGCGATCATGATGCTGTCGAAGATCGCCGTCAGGACGATGAGCGACAGGGCGGTGAGGCCCACGGCGAGCCACCAGCGCCCGCTGGGCCGGCGCGTGACGATCGCGATGGCCATCACCGGGATCGTCACCGCGACGAAGACCAGCGCCAGTGCGAGGTAGCTCATCGCAGGCCCTCCCGGGGATGCAGCAGGTGGGTGAACAGGCCGTAGAGCACACCGGTCACGTAACAGAGGAAGGCGATGAAGAACAGCTCCTCGAGCGGCAGCTCGGGTGCGACCTCGATCCCGGTCATCGCCGGTGAGTCGCCGCGCACGTAGACCTCGAGCGCGATCGCCACGAAGTCCCAGGCCAGGAAGAACACGAAGCCGACCGAGAGGGCGACGACGGCGTGCGCGGGCCTGCGGAAGAGGAACAGCCGCCAACGACGGTCGACCAGCCCCATGCAGAACCCCGAGACGAGGACGCTCAGCAGGTACACCCAGCTCACGCGATCACCGTAGTGGTCGCGGGTTCCACGGTCGGACCGGCCGACCGATCGCCACGCAGGCGCTTCAGCACGAGCTCGGCGCTGATCAGGCACATCGGCAGCCCGATCCCGGGAAGGGTGCTGGACCCGGCGTACAGCAGGCCCTCGACCCGCTTCGACGCGTTCCGACCGCGCAGGAACGCGCTCTGGCGCAGGACGTGCGCGGGACCCAGCGCTCCGCCCGACCACGCGTTGAGGTCGGCAGCGAAGTCACCGGGCCCGACCGTGCGCCGCACCGTGATCCGCTCGGCCAGGTCGGGCACGCCGGCCCACTGCGAGACCTGGGCGATCGCGGCATCGGCGGCCTGCTCGATCACGGGATCGCCGGCACCGTCGATCCCCCCTCGTCCCAGGCCGACGTCGGCCGGCACGGGCACGAGGACGAAGAGGTTCTCGTCCCCCTCGGGTGCGACCGATGGATCGGTGGCGGACGGGCGGCAGACGTAGGACGACGCCGGGTCCGGGATCCGTCCGGGACGGCCGAGGACGTCGTCGAAGTTCCGCTCCCAGTCGTTCGTGAAGAACATCGTGTGGTGCGCCAGCTCGGGCAGCCGTCCGCGGACGCCCAGGTACGCGAGCACGGCACCGGGGCCGGGATCGCGTCGCTTCCACCACGAGGCGGGATAGGTTTGCAGGTGCGACGGCAGGAGCCGCGTCTCGAGGTGGTGCAGGTCGGAGGCGCCGACCACCACGTCAGCGGCGACCTGCTCGACACCCGCGTCGGTCCGGAAGGTCACGCCCGTGACCCGCGCGCGCCGCGACGAGGGACGACCACCGTCGAGACGGGCCGTGTCGATCCCGATCGCGGTCGCGCCCGTCCGGATGCGGACGCCCCGGGCCCGGGCCAGGTCGGCGATGGCGTCGATGAGCGTCGAGAACCCGCCCTGCGGGTACAGCACGCCGTCCTCGAGGTCCATGGAGCTCATCAGGTGGTACATGCTGGGCGTCCTCGACGGCGACGAGCCCAGGAAGACCGCGGGGTACCCGAGGATCTGGCGCAGGCGCGGATCGCTGAACCGGGCCGCGACGTGCGCCTCCAGCGACCGTCCCAGCAGGCCGGCGAGCCGAGGCGCCCGCCGCAGGATGTCGGTGGCGAGCAGGTTGGCCGGCCGGTCGAAGCTCGTGTAGAGGAAGTGGTCGATGGCCATCGTCGCGGTGTCGGCCGCGGAGTCGAGGTACTGCTCCAGGCGCTGCCCGGCGCCCGCTTCGATGGACTCGAACAGGGCGACGTTCTGGGCCCGACCGGCCTGGACGTCGACGGGCTGCGCCACGCCCTCGAAGAAGACGCGGTAGCCCGGATCGAGGCGCACGAGGTCCAGCTGCTCCTGCGCGGTGGTGCCGAGCAGGCGGAAGAAGTGCTCGAAGACCTCGGGCATGAGGTACCAGGAGGGCCCGGTGTCGAACCGGAACCCGTCGCTGCTCCAACTGCCGGCGCGGCCGCCCAGGTCGTCGCGCTGCTCGAGCAGGTCGACCGACCACCCGTCCTCGGCCAACAGGGCCGCGGTGGCGAGTCCCGAGATGCCCCCGCCGATCACCGTCACGCGCTTCACGAGACGCCCACCGCCACGGCGCGGGCGATGACGCGCGCCTTCGTCGGGCCGGGGACGCGGACCCGTTCCGTGCGGATGCGAGCGGCGGGCGTCGACCGCAGGCGGCGTGCCAGCTCGGCGAACAGCGCGTGCGCCGCGGCCACCGCACGTCGGCTGCTGGCGGGCAGCCGCGGGATCACGGCCGCCGCGGCGGCCAGGTCGGCCTCGATGTCGTCGAGCAGCTCGTCGCGGACCGACTCGTCGAAGCGGTCGGGGTGCAGCCCCGGCAGGTAGCTGCGGCCGAGGTCGCCGTTGTCGTCGCCGAGGTCGCGCAGGAAGTTGACCTTCTGGAACGCGGCGCCGAGGCGGCTGGCACCCTCGGACAGCTGCTCGTAGCGACGGTCCGGCATTGGCTCGTCGACCAGGAACGCCCGCAGGCACATCAATCCGACGACCTCGGCCGAGCCGTGGACGTACTCGTCGAAGCTGGCGCGGTCGTGCTCGGTGCGGAACAGGTCGGTGCGCATCGAGGCGAAGAACGGGTCGATCAGATCGCGGCCGATGCCGCACGCGCGAGCCGTGCGCGCGAAGGCGTGCACGACGAGGTTCGCGCTGTGACCCGTCTCGAGTGAAGCGTGCACCTCGGCCTGCAGGGAGTCGAGCAGGCTGACCTGCTGGTCGTGGTCGCCGTGCGGACGCGGTGCGTCGACGATCTCGTCGGCCACGCGCACCAGCGCGTAGATGTTGCAGACACGGGTGCGGACGGGCTCGGCCAGCAGTCGCGACGCCAGCGAGAACGAGGTGGAGTACCGCTTGATCACCAGCGCGGCCGCACCCTCCGCCACGGAGTCGTACAGCTCGTGCGGCTCGGTGGTCATGCGGCACCGGCCCGTGTGGCGGGGTCGATTCCCCACGCGAACTCCAGCAGCGGATCCAACAGGCTCCGGCGCAGGCCGAGCGCCGCTGCCTGATCGCCCGCCGCCGTCAGGTGGCGGGCGGCGAGGTCCTCGACGAAGCCGCGGGAGCCGCAGGACTCGAGCGCCTCGCGCACCGAGGCGGCGTGGTCGTCGGTCAGGTCCGGGTCGCCCAGGTGCGGGGCGATCCGGGACCACGCGGACGTGCCGGCGGCATGCACCATGAGCGGAGTGCGCTTGCCCTCGCGGAGGTCGCCGAGGTGGTCCTTGCCGGTCGTGGCGGGGTCGCCGAAGACGCCGTTCAGGTCGTCACACAGCTGGAAGGCGATGCCGAGGGCGCGACCGACCTGGCCCAGCGCGTGCACCAGGGCATCGTCGGCACCGGCCAGCACGGCGCCCGCCTGCAGGGGAAGCACGAAGGAGTAGACGGCGGTCTTCTGTTCCGACACCGCCAGCGCCTCCTCAGCCGCGGGCATGTCGGCCGCGAGGGCCAGGCGCACGTCGGCCAGCTCGCCGGCGGCCGAGGCATGCAAGGTGGCGTCGAGCAGGTTGAGCAGCCGGTTCGTCGTTCGTTGATCGACTCCGCAGGTGGCGACGGCGCGCACGGCCGCCGTCAGGGCGAGGTCACCCGCGAGGATCGCGCCGGCGCGGGAGTACGTGTCGTGACCAGCCGGATCGACGCCCAGCTCGACGGCGTCGGCGCGGAACCAGCCAGGCACGCTCGGGCGGCCGCGCCGGGTGTCGTCGTGGTCGATGACGTCGTCGTGGATCACGAAGGCGGTGTGAAGCAGCTCGGTGGCGGCGGCGACCGCGTCCACGACCTCGTCGGGCTGGGCGCCGCCAAGGGCCGCGTGAACGGTCGTGACGAGCCACGGGCGGAATCGCTTGCCACCCGAGCTCCCCAGCTCGAGCGCGGACAACAGGGCGCGGTGGTCGCGGTCCAGGCCGGGCACGCTGCCGGAGTGGAGCAACGAGTCGAGCTCGGTCTGCAGGCTCATGAGGCCATCTCCTCGTCCTGACGCAGCAGATGCCACGCATCGGCGGCGTCGAGTGCCGCCGCCTGCTCGACGAGCCACGGGCTCAGGGCCCACGGCGCGAGGCGAATCGTCGCGCGCAGCTCGCTGAGCGGGACCCACCGTGTCTCGGCGACCTCGTCGGGGTGGGGGCGCACGGGGTCGTCGGTGCGGGCGACGAAGACGGGGCACACCTCGTTCTCGACGACTCCGGACGCGTCGACCGCGCGGTAGGCGAAGTCCGGCAGGACGGGCTCGACGGAGTGGGTGTGGACTCCGAGCTCGCCCCGCCCGTGGCGCCGGACGGCGTCGACCGGGTCCTCGCCGGGACGAGGATGGCCGCAGAAGGAGTTGGTCCACACACCGGGCCAGGATCGCTTCCCCAGTCCGCGACGGGTCAGCAGGATCCTGTCCTGCTCATCGACGAGGTAGCACGAGAACGCCAGGTGCAGGGGCGTGTCCTGGTCGTGCACCGATTCGCGGGGGGCCGAGCCCACCGGGCGGCGCTCCTCGTCGAGCAGCACCACGAGGTCGTCGGGGTGACCGTGCGGGAGGCGATCCGGCAGGTCCGGCGTGCGGGCGCGCGAGGATCCCGCGCCGTCGGGGGCGCGGGAGTGATCGAGCGCGTGCTCCATGGATCCTCCTGGTGACCCTCGAACAGTATTGCTAAACGATCTAGTAATCAACTCGTCTAGACAGTGTCTATACTGCTGGAGTGCCGTCGCCTCGAGATCCACGTACCCCGGTGGCGCCCGACTACACCCCGGACGAGCGCGACCTGCTGCGCGCCGTTCGCCACCTGGTCCGCGCCGACCGCGACATGCGCACCCGCCTCAGCGGGGCGATGAGGGTCAACCCCACCGACCTGCGCTCCCTGCGGCACGTCATCCGCGTCGTCGAGGAGGTCGAGCGGGGTGAGTCGCCCTCGGACTCACCGGGGGTCACCCCGCGCCGGCTGGCCGACCACCTGGGGATCAGCACGGCGGCCGTCACGGTCCTGGTCGACCGGCTGGTCGCCAGTGACCACCTCGAGCGCCGGCCCCATCCGCGTGACCGCCGTTCGGTCCTGCTCGTCCCGACCGAGCGGGCCCGGCGCGAGATGGCCGAGCACCTCGCCGACATGCACCAGCGGATGAAGGAGATCGCCGCGGCGGTCCCCGACGAGGCGCGACCCGCACTCGTCGAGTTCCTCCGGTCGCTCACCCAGGAGATGGAGCGGGGCACGCTCGACCTGGGCCGGCCCTGAGATCCGAACGTGTGGACGAATTCTCGCCGGTTCTCCCCAGCTGTGGGCAAGCCTGTGGGTAAATGACATCGTTGTCATTCGGCCCTCAGACGTGCGGCATGACCTCCTCGGCCACCAGGCGCAGGTGGTCCAGGTCGGACAGGTCCAGCACCTGCAGGTAGAGCCGTTCGGCGCCCGTCTCCGCGTACGTGCCGATCTTGTCGACGATCTCGGCAGGAGTGCCGGCCAAGCCGTTCTCGCGCAGCTCGTCGACCTCGCGACCGATCGCCGCGGCACGCCTGGCGACCTCGGCCTCGTCCGCACCCGCGCACAGCACGAGGGCGTTCGAGTAGGTCAGCGAGTCGGGATCGCGGTCGGCCGCCTCGCACGCTGTGCGGACCCGTCCGAACTGCGTCCGGGTGAAGTCGACCGACTCGAACGGGATGTTGAACTCGTCGGCGAACCGGGCGGCCAGGGCCGGGGTACGGCGCTTGCCCTTGCCACCGATGATCACCGGCAGCCGCTCCTGTGCCGGCTTGGGGAGTGCCGGGGAGTCCTGCAGCTCGTAGTGCTTGCCGTGGAACGAGAAGGATCCGCTGGCGTCGCTCCACAGCCCGGTCACGATCTCGAGCTGCTCCTCGAGGCGGTCGAACCGCTCGGGCGTGTCGACGAACGGGATGCCGTACGCGCGGTGCTCGGCATCGAACCAGCCGGCGCCCAGGCCCAGCTCGACCCGCCCGCCGCTCATCTGGTCGACCCCCGCCACGCTGATCGCGAGCGGTCCGGGGTGCCGGAACGTCGCGCTCGTGACCAGCGTGCCGAGACGGATCGTCGAGGTGTCGCGGGCGAGTCCGGCCAGGGTGATCCAGGCATCACTCGGCCCCGGAAGGCCGTCCCCGCCCATCGCCAGGTAGTGGTCCGACCGGAAGAACGCGTCGAATCCCGCCTGCTCGGCCACGGTGGCGACGGCGAGCAGGTCGTCGTACGACGCGCCCTGCTGCGGCTCGGTGAAGATCCGCAGGCGCATCAGGAGCGCGCGTCCCCGGGACGGTCGTCCGCGATCGGGTTGGGAGCGCTGGCCAAGTCGTCCGAGCCGGCCTCGTCGATGTCGAACGAGCTGCCGGCGTCGGCCGCGGCAGCTCCGGCGCGCAGGCCCTCGGGACTGCTGTACCCGGGAGCCTCGGCACCGGGCGGGTCCGTGGGGTTCATCGGCGTCGCGCTGGAGTCGGGCGCGCCGATGTGGGTGTCGGTGTCCGTGCCGCTGTCGGAGCGGTGCGAGACCTTGTCCTTCGTGTGGTCGGCGGCGGTCTTGACCTTCTCGGTCACGACGCCGGACACGTCCTTGGCCGTCTCGGCGACCCGGTGGCCGACATCGGACGCCGTGTGCTTGGCACTGTCCTGGGCCTTGTCCACGGTGGACTGCACGGCGTCGTTGCTCCAGACCTTCTCGGCCTGCTGCTTGATCTGCTCGTACCGGCCGCGTCCTGCGCGGGTTCCGAGGACGTATCCGACGCCGACGGCGGCCAACAAGGTGAGCTTGTTCACGACAGGTCACTCCTAGGGGTGTGGTGGGTCGTTCTTCATTGTGGCGCGGTTCGGCCGGTTCCTCATGCCGAGCGAGCCGGCGGGGCCATGGCCCAGCCGATCGCGCGGGTCACGACCACGCCGCCTGCGCGCACCGCCGTGGCCTCGGTCAGCGGCAGCCACGGCAGGCGCAGCGGCCTTCGTGCCCACCGCGGCAACAGGCCGACGGCCGCGGCCGCGAGCATCCCGTACGGAGCGCGGATCGCGAGCGGCACCGGTGGGTTGAGCAGCATGAACCGCGCGGCGGCGCGCGCGGCCGGAGTGCTCCGCAACTCGGCCCGGTGCGCCTCGAGGGCGGCGTCCAGCTCGGACACGGTCTCGGGTACTTCCTCGGCGCCGAGCAGCCGGGCGGTCACCGCGGTCTGGGCGACGTAGAGGTCACGCTCGGCCGGCGACAGCGGCGAGGATCCGTAGCGGTCGTGGGCCCGCAGGAAGGAGTCGATCTCGGCCAGGTGGACCCAGCGCAGCAGGTGCGGGTCCGACGCCGCGTACGCGCGTCCGTCGGGCGCCTCCCCCGCGACGCGCTCGTGGATGCGGCGGACCGCCGAGATCGCGCGGTCGGCATGCGTGGTCGTCGCGAACGTCGTCTCGGCGATGAAGCCGCTCGTGCGCTGGAGGCGTCCCCACGGATCGCCGCGAAAGCCGGAGTGCTGGTCGACTCCCGCCATGGCGAGCGGGTGCAGTGACTGCAGCAGCAGCGCGCGGATCCCGCCCACGAACATCGACGGATCGGCGTGGACGCGCCAGATCGGGTCGGACGGTGAGAACCGGCGGACGCCGGCGGTGCCGTGGATGCGGTCGCGCCGCCCGGCACCTTCGGGTCCGGCGACCCGCGCGAAGATCGCCTCCGAGGCACGCTCGCGGACTCGTTCGATCATGCGAACCAACCTAGTCCCGATGGCATGAGTGCCATCGGGACCAAGGGAGCGGAAACCTCGGGGGGAACGGGGGGAACGAGGTCCCGCTGCGGGTGGCTCGGCACGTGGGGATCGCGCGAGCCACGGCCGGGATCAGGCGTCGGCCAGCGCGTCCGCCCCGTCCCGATCGGCGGAGTCGTCGGCGGCCACGGAGGGGACCGCGACGACGACGCACTGCGCATGGGTCAGGCAGTAGTGGCTCACCGACCCGAACAGGACGCGACTGATGCCGGTGTGCACGCGGGTGCCGACCACGAGCATCGCGGCATCGCGGGACGCCTCGACGAGGGTCGGTCCGGGTGCGCCCTGGATGACGTCGATGCGGCGGGGCGCGCCGGAGGCGTCCTCGGCGCCGATCGTCTCGGCGACCCACCGTCCGGCGTTCGTCCGGGCGTCGGTCTCATAGGCCATCCACGGCACCTCGGCTCCGGCCATGGCGACGGCCGCGTCGATCTGCCACACGTGGACGATCTTCAGGGCGGCTCCTCGGAGCTCGGCCTCGCGCGCGGCCCACGACAGGGCGGCGGCTCCGGCGGGAGTCTCGTCGACTCCGACGACGATGGTGTTGGTGCTCATCAGCTTGTCCTTTCCGACACCTCCATTGTCGTCGGTGAGGCGTCACCGGAGCAGGGCCGAACGTCCCGACTTCGCAGGGACACAGGGCACGGCCCCCGGCGATACGGTGGGGCCGTGGACAACCAGGACGGACGCTGGGCGAAGGTCGTCGAGGCCGCGGTGGCCGTGACGTCGGAACTCGATCTCGAGAGCCTCCTGCGGCGGATCACGAGCCAGGCCCGCGAGCTCACCGGTGCCCGGTACGCCGCTCTCGGGGTCCTGGGATCCCGGCCCGAGGACGGGCTCGTCGAGTTCCTCACCGAGGGCATCGACGAGCACACGGCGGCGATGATCGGCGAGCTCCCGCGGGGTCGTGGAGTGCTGGGCGTCGTCCTCGGCGAGGGGTCGGCGCCCGTACGGCTCGACGACGTCGCGTCCCACCCGGCGTCGGTCGGCTTCCCGCCGAACCATCCCCCGATGGGCGCGTTCCTCGGCGTGCCGCTGCGGGTCAACGGACGCGTCTTCGGTGACCTCTACCTGACCGAGAAGGAGGGCGGGTTCACCGACGACGACGAGCAGATCGTCACCGGCCTGGCCGCCGTCGCCGGGTCCGCCATCGCGAACGCGCGCCTGTTCGACGAGCTCGAGCAGACGCGGGCCGAGCTCGCGCGGATGGCGGTGGTCGAGGACCGCAACCGGATCGCGCGCGACCTCCACGACCTCGTGATCGGCCGCCTGTTCGCGGTCGGCCTGTCGGTCGATCGCATCGCGCAGAAGGTCGACGAGCCGTGGGCGGGCCGCGCCGCCGAGGCCGTCGACCACGTCGACCGCGCGATCGCCGACCTGCGTGGCGCGATCTTCGCGCTGGGCTCCGATGCCACGACCGACGCCGCTCGGCTCACCCGCCTGCTCAAGGCGGCCGCCGCGCCGTTGGGCTTCCCGCCCGAGATCGAGATCTCGGGCGACCTCAGCCGGATGGACGTCGGTGTGCGCAGCGACCTGCACGCCGTCATGAACGAGGCGCTGGCCAACGTCGTGCGCCACGCCCGCGCCACGCAGGTGCGGCTCAGGGTGGACGTCGGCGGCGATCGCGTCGTGGTCGAGATCCTCGACGACGGCGTCGGGATGGGCGACAAGGTGCCGACCAGCGGGCTGGCCAACCTGCACGATCGCGCGGCTCGGCTCGGCGGCGAGCTGACGATCCGGTCCGGACCTGAAGGCCGGGGAACCCGCCTGGTCTGGACGGCGCCGCTGCGCGATCCGGCCACAACGGCACCGACGGTCCGTAGGGTGGCCCCGTGACCGAGACGATCCGCGTGTTCCTGCTCGACGACCACGAGGTCGTGCGGCGCGGCGTCGCCGACCTGCTCGAGGACTCCGGGACGATCGAGGTCGTCGGTCAGGCCGGCACGGTCCACGAGGCCGCCGCCGGCATCGCCCGGACCAAGCCCGACGTGGCGGTCCTGGACGCGCGGCTGCCCGACGGATCGGGCATCGACCTGTGCCGCAGCATCCGCCTGCAGACCGAGCGCACGGCCGTGCTGATCCTGACCTCGTACGAGGACGACGAGGCGCTCTTCGAGGCGATCATGTCCGGCGCCTCCGGGTTCCTGCTCAAGCAGGTGCGCGGCAACGACCTCGTCGACGCGGTCCAGCGCGTGGCGGCCGGCCAGTCACTGCTCGACCCTGCCGTCACCCACTCGGTGCTGCAGCGGCTGCGTCGCCAGGCGCAGCCGGACCCCTTGGCCGACCTCACCGCCCAGGAGCGCAAGGTCTTCGAGGAGCTGCGACTGGGCAGGTCGAACCGCGAGATAGCCGACACGCTCTTCCTCTCCGAGAAGACCGTCAAGAACTACGTCTCGACGGTCCTCGCGAAGCTCGGACTCGAACGTCGCGCCCAGGTCCCCGCCTGGGGTCGTGACTGAGGCTCACGCCCCCGTCAGCAGGTCCCCGCGGGCCGCGCGGCGCCGCCGCTGCTCGGCCGGATCCGGCACCGGAACCGCGGCGATGAGGCTGCGCGTGTAGTCCTGCGACGGCTGGCGCAGCACCTGCTCGCGCGGTCCCAGCTCGACCAGCCTGCCGCGTTGCATCACGGCGACGCGGTTCGCGAGCGTGTCGACCACCGCCAGGTCGTGCGTGATGAACAGGCAGGCGAACTGCAGGCGCTGCTGCAGCTCGAGGAAGAGGTCGAGCACGCGGTCCTGGACCGACACGTCGAGCGCGGAGGTCGGCTCGTCGGCGATCAGCAGGTCGGGGTCGAGCGCCAGTGCGCGCGCCAGGCTGATCCGCTGGCGCTGTCCACCGGACAGCTCGTGCGGGTAGCGCTCGGCGAAGTCACGCGGCAGCTCGACCGAGTCCAGCAGGGATCGGACCTTCTCGCCCACCTGCGCGTCCTCCAGGTCGGTGTGGACGCGCAACGGCTCCGCGATGCAGTCGAGGATCGACAGGCGCGGGTTGAGCGACGAGGCCGGGTCCTGGAAGACGAAGCCGAAGTGGCGCCGGAACGGACGCAGGTCGGCGTCGTTCAGGCCCGAGACGAGCTCACCACCGACGCGGACCGCGCCCGAGGTGGGCTGCTGCAGCCCGACGGCCGTGCGGCCGAGCGTCGACTTGCCCGATCCCGACTCGCCGACCAGGCCGAGCACCTCGCCGCGATGGACCTGCAGGCTGACGTGGTCGACGGCGCGGAACGACGGTTCGCCCCAGCCACCCGGGAACTCGACCACGATGTCGTCCAGGTCGAGCACGACGGGTGCGTCCTCGAGCGGCGCGGGACCCTCGCTCCGGTCCGATGCGCGGCCCAGGTGGGGCACCGCGCCGAGCAGCGCCCGCGTGTATGGGTGCGCCGGTGCCGCGAAGAGCTGGTCGACCGGGGCCTGCTCCACGATGTTGCCGCGGTACATGACCACGACGCGGTCGGCGATGTCGGCGACGACCCCCATGTTGTGGGTGATCAGGACGATCGCCGTGCCCAGCCGGTCACGCAGGTCCAGCAGCAGCTCGAGGATCGCCGCCTGCACGGTCACGTCGAGGGCCGTCGTCGGCTCGTCCGCGACGATGACGTCGGGCTCGCACGCGATCGCGATCGCGATGACGACGCGCTGCTTCTGCCCGCCCGAGAGCTGGTGCGGGTAGTAGTCGACGCGCTGCTCGGGGTCGGGCAGGCCGACGGACTCGAGCAGCTCGATCGCGCGCTGACGGGCCTCGGACTTGCCGACGTCGCGGTGGGCGCGGATCGCCTCGACCAGCTGCCAGCCGACCGTGCGGACGGGGTCGAGCGCCGTGCCGGGCTCCTGGAAGATCATCGAGATCTCGTCACCGCGGATGGGCCGCAGCTGAGCCGGGCTCATGCCGATCAGCTCGCGCTCCCGCTCGTCCTCGGTGTGCAGCATGGCGGAGCCGCTGACCCGGGCCGTGTTCGGCAGCAGGCCCATGACGGCACGCGACGTGACCGACTTGCCCGAGCCGGACTCGCCGACCACCGCGACGACCTCGCCGGGTGCGACGTCGAAGCCCACGCCGTCCACCGCCACGACCCGGCCGGCGTCCGTCCCGAAGCTCACCCGTAGGTCGGACAGTGACAGCACGGTCGTCCTCTCCCTCGTCCCATCGGAGGCGTCCGATGAGGGGGTCGTGGCGGTGCCCGTGAGCTCGTCGGCGGGCGTCAGGTCCTCGGCCAGCTCGATCTCGAGCTCGCTCGGGCCCTGGTCGCCGGCACGCGTGCGCAGGAGCGGGTTGGTGATGTCGTTGAGGCTCTCGCCGAGCAGCGTCACCCCGAGCACGACCAGCACGATCGCCAGGCCCGGGAACAGGCCCGTCCACCAGATGTCGTTCGTGGCGTCGGGCATGGCCTTGTTGAGGTCGTAGCCCCACTCGGCGGCCGCCGAGGGCTCGATGCCGAAGCCCAGGAAGCCCAAAGCGGCCAGGGTCAGGATCGCCTCGGACGCGTTGAGCGTCGCGATGACCGGGAGGGTCTGCGCCACGTTCGCCAGGATGTGACGGAACAGGATGCGCGGCGTGCGCACGCCGACGACCTTCGCCGAGTCCACGTAGGGCTCGCTCTTGACCGAGAGCGTGGCGTTGCGGATCACGCGGAAGTACTGCGGGATGAAGATGACGGTGATCGAGATCGCGGCCGACGCGATGCCGCCCAGGGCTCCACTGGAGCCGCCGGACACGACGATCGACACCACGATCGCCAGCAGCAGCGACGGGAACGAATAGAGCGCGTCCATCACGAGCACGAGCACCCGGTCGAGCCAGCCGCCGAGGTAGCCGGACACGAGACCGAGCGGAACACCGACGACGCCCGAGACCACGACGGCCAAGATGATGACCTCGACGGCCGTGCGCGCGCCATAGACGACACGCGACAGCACGTCGGTGCCACCCACGGTCGTGCCGAACCAGTGGTCGGCGCTGGGCGGCTGCTGGGTGCCGAACAGGACGCCGTCGTCCCCCCGCACCTGGTTGAAGTCGTACGGGGCGATCCACGGGGCGAGGATCGCGAGCAGCAGGAAGAAGGCGATCAGGCACACGCCGAGCAGCAGCATGAACCGCTGGAGGCCGTGCGACTGGGCGATGACGCCGCGTCCCGGGATACGCATCAGAACCTCACTCGGGGGTCGACGAGCGCCACGATGGCGTCGATCAGGAAGCTGGCGATGCACACGACGAACGCGATCGCGGTGACGATGCCCTGCACGGCGAGGAAGTCGCGGCGGATCAGGTACTGGGCCAGCTCGTAGCCGATCCCCTTCCACTCGAACGTCGTCTCGGTGAGCACGGCACCGGCCAGCAGGATCGCGATCTGCATGCCCATGACCGTCACGACGGGGACCAGCGCGTTGCGGAACGCGTGCTTGCGCTCGACCTGGCGCTCGGAGACGCCCCGGGCTCGTGCGGCCGTCACGTAGTCGGCACGCATCGTCTGGAGCAGGTTGACCCGCACGAGTCGCAGGAAGATGCCGCCGGTCAGCAGGCCCAGGGCGACGGCGGGCAGGACGGCGTGCTGCAGGACGTCCCAGATGTACTCGGGCTCCCCCCACAGGATCGCGTCGATGATCATGATGTTGGTCTGCGGCTCGACCTTGGCGAGCGTCAGCTCGGTGGCGGTCGAGGCGCGGCCCGAGGTCGGCCACCCGAAGGGCGCGACCGCGAGCTTGAGCAGCAGGCCGACGAAGAAGACGGGCGCGGCATAGGCGACGATCGCGAACAGGCGCAGCAGCACGTCCTGCCACCGGTCGCGGTGGCGCGCCGCGATCCGGCCGAGGGGGATGCCGACGGAGAAGGCCACGATGAGGGCCCAGAACGACAGCTCGAGCGTGGCGGCGCCGTTGACCAGCAGGATGTCGGTGACCTCGCGGTTGTCGGTGAGGGTCGTGCCGAAGTCGCCGCGGACGATGTTGCCCAGGTACTCGAGGTACTGGTTGATCAGTGGGGCGTCCAGGCCGGCCTCGGCCTTGAGCTCGTCGATCTGCGCCGAGCTGAGCCGTCCGCCCTGGGCCGCGGTGATCGGGTCGCCGATCACTCGCATGAGGAAGAAGACGAGAGTGACCAGCACCCACAGCATGGGCACGACGAGCGCCAGCCGGACGAGCAGGTAGCGCGTCAACGGACTCAGCCCTCCGCGACGTGAGGGTGGTTCGGCCGACGGGGCGTCGGCGGCGACGAGGACATCAGTGGTCACGGGAGACTCCTACCAGCGTGGAAGCGGGGCCCCGGCGCACCTGAGTGCGCCGGGACCCCGACCCCGGGTGTGGGTTACTTCGACAGCGACGCGAACCGGAACTTGAACGACGGGTCGAGCGTGTCGCTCACGCCCTTGACGTCCTTGCCGGCCACGGCGACCTGCGCACCGGTCAGCAGCGGCAGGATCGGGACCTGCTCGGCCACCATCTCCTGCGCCTGGCCCAGCGTGGCCTCACGCGATGCCTGGTCAGCATCGACGCGCTGCGCATCGAGCAGCTTCGTCATGGCGGGGTCCTCGTAGTGCGACTCGAGGAAGTTGCCCGGCGCGAAGAACGGCGTCAGGTAGTTGTCGGCGTCCGGGAAGTCCGGGAACCAGCCCAGCTGGAACGCCGGGTAGGCGTCCTTCACGCGCTCCTCGGAGTACGTGTTCCACTCGGTCGACTGCAGGTTGACCGTGAACAGGCCGCTGTCCTCGAGCTGGCGCTTGACCGCCTGGTACTCCTGGTCGGAGCTGCTGCCGTAGTGGTCGGGGTTCCACTGCAGGTTGAGGGTGACCGGCGTCGAGACGCCCGCGTCCTCGAGGACCTTCGTCGCGGCGGCCTTGTCGGGCTTGTCGCCGTACTTGTCCTTGAACGCCTCGGTGGCGCCGACCTGTCCGTCCGGCACGGCCGAGTAGGCGGGCGTGTAGGTGCCCTTGTAGACCTCGGACGAGATCTCGTCGCGGTTCACCAGGTACGCGGCCGCCTGGCGGACCGCCTGCTTCTGCGCCTCGTCCTCGCCCGGCATGGTCTTGAGGTTGAAGACGATGTAGCGCAGCTCGCCGCCGGGGCCCGTGTGGACCGTGACGTCGTCGGACTTCTCGAGGCTGTCGATGTCGGTCGGCGTCAGCGAGCGGTACGCGACGTCGATGTCGCCCTTCTCGACGTCCAGCTTGAGGTTGTTCGAGTCGGCGTAGTAGCGCATCGTGACGTCCGACTTCGGCTCCCCGTAGGTGCCGTCATAGTCCTCGTTGACCGTGAACTCGGCCAGCTCGTTCTTCTTGTACTCGCCGATCGTGTACGGACCGGAGAAGCCGTTGGCCTCGACGGCGGCGGTGTCGTCGAGCAGCGAGTCGGCGGGGTACGTCTCCTCGTCGACGATCGGGCCAGCGGACGTCACCAGGACCTGGGCGAACGTCTGGTCGCCGGGCGCCGCGAGGGTGAAGACGACGGTCGAGTCGTCACGCGCCTCGACCTTCTTCATCGCGCCGAGCAGCGCCGACGGGCCGTTGGGGTTGTTGATCGTGAGGATGCGGTTGAACGAGAAGGCCACGTCGGACGCGGTCAGCTCGTTGCCGTTGGCGAATTTCAGGCCGTCCTTCATCGTGCAGACGTAGAGCGTCTGGTCCTTCGCGTCGAACTCGCACTCCTGTGCCGCGTCGGGCGTGAGCTCCGTGCTGCCGGCCGGGAAGTTGAGCAGGTACTGGTACACCTGCGTCTGGACGGCCATCGAGCCGTTGTCGTAGGAGCCGGCCGGGTCGATCGAGACCACCTTGTCGGTGGTGCCCACGATCAGGGCCGCGTCGTCGCTGTCGTCACTCTGTCCCGCGCCGCACGCGGCCAGGACCGAGCCGGCCAGAGCGGCGGTCACCAGGACGGTGCCGCGTCGCCGCATCGAATTCATCTGTTCCTCGCATCCTTGTCCACCATCTGGACAGTCGACCCGCACGCTACTCCGGCTGGACCGCCGGTGCCATGGGCGGACAGGTTGCGTTTCGGTTAACCCGGGTCGTGGAGCGCGGATCCGGCTGTCGTGGCCGGGCGATATCGTGGGGTCATGAGCCACGACCAGCACCTCGTCGACTTCGATCCGGACATCGCCGCGCTCCTCGACGCCGAGCTGGGTCGCCAGCAGACGACGCTCGAGATGATCGCCTCCGAGAACTTCGCGCCCGTCGCGGCGCTCGAGGCGCAGGGCAGCGTGCTGACCAACAAGTACGCCGAGGGCTACCCCGGCAAGCGCTACTACGGCGGCTGCGAGTTCGTCGACCAGGTCGAGCAGATCGCGATCGACCGGCTCAAGCAGCTCTTCGACGCCGAGTACGCCAACGTGCAGCCCCACTCGGGCGCCTCGGCCAACGCCGCCGCGCTGCACGCGATCGCCACGGCCGGCGACACGATCCTGGGCCTGGACCTGGCCAACGGCGGCCACCTGACCCACGGCATGAAGCTCAACTTCTCGGGCCGGCTGTACAACCCGATCGCGTACCACGTCGTGCCCGAGACGGGACTGGTCGACATGGACGAGGTGCGCGCGCTCGCGATCGAGCACCGCCCCCGCGTCATCATCGCCGGGTGGTCGGCGTACCCGCGCCAGCTCGACTTCGCCGCGTTCCGCGCGATCGCCGACGAGGTCGACGCGATCTTGTGGGTCGACATGGCGCACTTCGCCGGTCTCGTCGCCGCGGGCCTGCACCCCAGCCCGTTGCCCCACGCGCACATCGTCACGACCACGACGCACAAGACGCTCGGCGGCCCGCGTGGCGGCGCGATCCTGACCAACGACGAGGCGATCGCCAAGAAGATGCGCTCGGCCGTGTTCCCCGGCCAGCAGGGCGGTCCGCTCGAGCACGTGATCGCTGCCAAGGCGGTGGCGTTCAAGATGGCGCTCCAGCCCGAGTTCGCCGAGCGTCAGCAGCGCACGATCGAGGGCGCCCGCATCCTGGCCGAGCGCCTGCTCGCCGAAGACGCGGTCTCGGCGGGCGTCCAGGTCCTCAGCGGGGGCACCGACGTGCACCTCGTGCTGGTCGACCTGCGCAACTCCGAGCTCGACGGCCAGCAGGCCGAGGACCGCCTCGACCAGGTGGGCATCACGGTCAACCGCAACGCGGTCCCCAACGACCCGCGTCCCCCGATGGTCACGTCCGGCCTGCGCATCGGCACGCCGGCGCTCGCGACGCGTGGCTTCGGGGCCGACGAGTTCCGCGAGGTCGCCGACATCATCGCCGCGGCACTGCAGCCCGGCGACGTCGACATCGACGGACTGCGCAAGCGCACGGCCGTGCTCGCCGAGCGCTTCCCGCTCTACCCCGGCATCAAGCCGTTCACGTCGTGAACGACAGGCCGGGGCTCGGGGCGTGGTTCGGTCCTCGTGTCATCGGCCTGCACCTGTTCGCGATCGTGGCGATCGGGTTCTGCCTCTTCATGGGGACGTGGCAGCTGGGCGTGTACGACCAGCGGCAGGCTGACGAGAGCGAGGCCGAGCCCGGTGCGGCGGCGGTCCCGCTCACGCAGGTGTGGGCGTCCGACGACGTCTTCACCAAGGACCAGGACCAACTGCCCGTCACGGTGACGGGCACCTTCCGTCCCGCGAGCGAGCAGCTCTGGGTCACCGACCGCAGCCAGGGCGGCGACGCGGGTGCCTGGCTCGTCGCCCCGGTGACGGTCGACGACGCCCAGCTGCTGGTCGTTCGTGGATGGGCACCCGAGGTGTCCCCGCCCGCCGCGATCGACGTGCCGGCCGGAGAGGTCTCCTTCCAGGCGGTCCTGCAGCCCGGTGACGCCGCGGCGGCCGGGTGGGACGCCCAGGCGCGCACGATCGGATCGGTGCGGATCCCGACGCTGCTCAACGAGCTCGGCTACGACAACCTGTGGTCTGGGTACGCCATCTCGACCGATGCGACGGTGGCCCAGGGCCTCGCGCTGGCCGAGGTGCCCGAGTCGGACGTGTCGTGGACGGCCGGTGGACGCAACCTCGGATACGGCCTGCAATGGTGGGTCTTCGCGGCCTTCGCCCTGTTCATGTGGTGGCGCATGGCCCGCGAGATCGTGCTTGGCGACAAGCGCTAGGTTTGAAGCCGTGAACGACGGATTGCTGCGTGCCTACCAAGTGATGGCGACGATCGTGGGACTGAACCTCCTGATCGTGATGGCGGGCTTCATCGGCAAGCTCGCGACGACCGACGACCCGGGCTCGTGGTGGCAGCGCAACCAGGACACGTTCCTGGTCATCGACCAGCTGCACGGCTTCCTGTTCATGGTCCTGATCGTCATCATCGCCCGGCTCGGCCTGCGCCAGAAGTGGTCCTGGGGCTTCATGCTCAGCATCATCGTGCTGGCCTGCATCCCGGTCGTCTCTTTCTGGTCCGAGCGCCGCACCTCCCGCCGCGTCGCCGCCGACCCCCTCCCCGCCGCTTCGGCCGTCTGACGGTTTCCCCGGTTAAGTAGGTTTCCTCGCACTTCACGAGGGTTGCGATCCTCGAGAAGTGACAGGGAACCTCGTTCAGTCCCGCCCTCGGTCCCCAGCCGATTGAGGGATATCCACAACGACGCAACGACACCTGTTCAAGGCCCCGCCGATCGACGAGCCTCCTGTGGGTGGAGGACTTCTTCGAGACCGTCGCCGGGCATCGCGGCGGCTACATCCTGCGGCCCGACCTGCTCGACCTCGGCGTGGACGACCGCCAGATCCGCGACGCCATCCGGCAGAAGCTCATCGTGCGTCTTCGCCCCGGCACGTACGCCCCGCGCGGGCATCGCGACCTGAAACCCGAGGACCAGCACCGGCTGCTGGCCTTCGCGGTCCAGGACAAGCTGCCGTCCGGCATCGTCCTCAGTCATCAGACCGCAGCCGTGATCCACACCGGCGTCTCACACGGGCTGGATCTCGGTACCGTCCACGTGACTCGCCGCGGTGGGATGACCGCACGCAACGAGGCGAAGGTGGTCCATCACGGTGGAGTGCTGCCTGACGAGGACATCGTGGAGGTCGACGGCCACCTCATGGTCGTGCCGGCGCGCGCGGCGTTGGAGACGGCCGCCGTCGCGGGGACCGAGGCGGGCCTGGTCCAGACGTCCTTCGTCCTGCGCAACGGCGTGAGTGCCGACGAGCTGCACGAACGACTCGGCCGGATGGGGCGGTGGCCCGGGGCGACGAAGGTGAGGCTGTCGGTCCTGTGGGCTTCGCCCGAGTGCGAGAGCGTCGGTGAGGCCCGCTCGCTCTACATGTTCCGGATGGGCGGGCTGCCGGTGCCGCGGTTTCAGGTCGAGTACTTCGACGCGGACGGTTGCTCGCTGGGGCGCGTGGACTTCGCCTGGGAGGACTACTGGCACCTCGGCGAGTTCGACGGTCTGTCGAAGTACGGCCGACTCAACCCCTACAGCGGCGCGGATCTTGGTCAGGTCGTCGTGGACGAGAAGCGCCGCGAGGACGGGCTGCGCCGGCTCGGGCTGGGGATGAGCCGTTGGGTCTGGGCCGATCTCCACTCACCCGTGGCCACGTGTCGGCGAATCCGGGCAGCGATGGAACAGTCCCGTCGGCTCTACGGAAACGTTCCGCGCACGGTCCTCGTCTGACTGAACGAGGTTCCCTGTCACCTCTCGAGGATCGCAACCCTCGTGAAGTGACAGGAAACCTACTTAACCGGGGAAACCGTCAGCGCCCCACGAACGTTGCGTTGCCGGGCCCGTCGCGCAGGAAGGACTCCATGCCGTGCTGGAGGTCCTCGGTGTCGAAGAGCTCGGCGGCGATCTCGGTGGTGCGGGCGATCGCGCGGGGGACGCCGCCGGCCTCGTACTCGCGCAGGATGTCCTTGGCGGCACCGAACGCCTGGGTCGGGCCCGACGCCAGTCCGGCGGCGAACGCCGCGACCTCGTCGTCGAGGGACTCGGGCGAGAACACGCGGTTGACGACGTTCCAGCGCTCGAGCGTCGCGGCGTCGAAGGTGCCGCCAGTGAAGACGAACTCCTTCGCGCGCGCCACACCGGCACGAGCGGCTAGGCGCTGGGTGCCGCCCATCGTCGGCGTCAGGCCGATGACGCGCTCGACGAGGCCGAACTTCGCCTTTTGCGAGGCCAGCAGGACGTCGCACGCCAAGGCGACCTCGAAGGCCCACGTGAGCGTGAGCCCGTGCGCGACGAACACCGTCGGCACGGGCAGTGCCGCGAAGCGCTCGGGCAGCTCGAGCATCCGGTCGTACAGAGCGCGCGTGTCGGCCTTGGACTTGCGCGCGTGGAACTGGGCGACATCGACACCGCCGGACACGATCTTGCCCTCGGCGCGTACCACCAGGACGCGCGGCAGGTCGGCCTCGACCCGGTCGAGCGCGGCGTCGAACTCGTCGTGCAGCTCGAGCGAGTACAGGTTCACGGGGCCGGCCGAGAAGGTCAGCGTCGTGACGCCGCCCTCCGTTGCGAGGTCGACGCTCACCGGTCGAGGCTCGGATCGTAGGAGCCGCTGCTCTCGGCAGTGGCCTTGCGGATGAGGACGACGGCGGCCGCGGCCGCGATCAGGAGCAACACCGGTCTCGACATGCCCCCACGCTAACGGTCGCTCTCGGGGTGGACGTGCGAGGATGGAGACAACCCCTGAAAGGACGTGAAGTGCCCACCACCGCGACTCTCCACACCAACCGCGGAGACATCGTCATCGAACTCTTCGACCACCAGGCTCCCAAGACGGTGGCGAACTTCGTCGGCCTCGCCGAGGGCACGAAGGAGTGGCTCGACCCGGCCACCGGCCAGGTCTCCACGAAGCCGTTCTACGACGGCCTGACGTTCCACCGGGTGATCTCCAACTTCATGATCCAGGGCGGCGATCCGCTCGGTGACGGCCGCGGCGGACCCGGTTACGAGTTCGACGACGAGTTCCACCCCGAGCTCCAGTTCGACCGCCCGTACCTGCTCGCCATGGCCAACGCGGGCACCAAGCCCAACGGCGCCGGCACCAACGGCTCGCAGTTCTTCATCACGCTCGTGCCGACGGACTGGTTGAACCGCAAGCACTCGATCTTCGGCGAGGTCAAGGACGCGAAGAGCCGCGGTGTCATCGACGCCATCGGCGCGACGCAGACCGATCGCTTCGATCGTCCGGCCGAGCCGGTCGTGATCGAGTCGGTCACCATCGCGAAGTGACCCACCCGGCCGCTGGCCAGCAGTTCTGTTACCGGCATCCCCAGCGGCCGGCCTACATCCAGTGCCAGCGGTGCGAGCGCTTCATCTGTCCTGAGGACATGCGCGAGGCCAGCGTCGGCTTCCAGTGCCCCGATTGCGTGGCGCTCGGGCAGGCGGCTGTTCGCCAGCCGCGCACGATCGCGGGAGGCGCGATCTCGACCAACGTCGGGATCGTGACCCTCGTCATCATCGGCATCAACGTGGCAGTCCACCTGCTGGTCATCCTCACGGGCGGGACGGGCGGCAGCCGGTTCTTCGACGACGGTGCGATGCTCGGCCTGGCGTTCTACGAAGGCGAGCTCCACGGCGTCGCCGACGGAGAGTGGTGGCGGCTGATCACCGCGGCCTTCCTCCACGGCGGCCTGCTGCACCTCGCGTTCAACATGTACGCGCTCTACCTGTTCGGCCCGTTCGTCGAGCAGACGTTGGGACGCTGGCGCTACATCGCCACCTACATCACGCTCGCGTTCGGCTCGTCCGTGTGGGTGTATCTGCTGACCGACCACCGAGTCCCCACCGTGGGCGCGTCCGGTGCCGTGTTCGGTCTGTTCGGCCTGGCGCTGATCTTTCTCATCCGCACGCGACAGAACATCACGGGCATGCTCGTGTTGCTGGCGATCAACGGATTCATCAGCCTGGGTGCTGGCATCAGCTGGCAGGGCCACCTGGGCGGGTTCGTCACGGGAGTCCTTCTGGGACTCGTGTTCGCCTACGCTCCCCGCGATCGACGCACGGTCGCGCACGTGGGCGCATTCGTGCTGCTCTGGGCGCTGTTCATCGCCGCGGTCGTGTGGCGGACGGCCGACCTCGAGTCGCTGCTCGCCGTTTCCGGCTGACCGTCCGCGCCGCCGGGAATCGACAGAGTTTTCCACAGGTGTGTGCACACATGTGGGTAATCACACCGGTGTGATTCACTCCCACTTCATGGCGAACCCGAAGGCCGCCAGGATGAAGCCCATGCCGATCATCAGGTTCCAGCCACCGAGGTCGGAGTACCACGGGATCGTGTGGTCGGTGTTGCTGATCGTGTAGAACACCACGATCCAGGCCAGGCCGATGACCGCACACGCGATCATCATGGGAGCCGCCCATCGGTTGCCGATCCTGACCGGCTTCGGTCCGGTGTTCTCGACGGACTTGCGCTTGAACCTGTTGAACACGATCGTCTCCCGCTTGGGCGGCCGGGCTCGGCCACAGTGTGTCGGACTCCGCTAGCGTAGTCGCCGTGCCGGAAACGCCGCTCGACGAGGGGAAGAAACACTCCGCCAGCAGGTGGAGCCTGCTCGGCCTGGTCGTGGCGTGCGTGTGCGGATTCGTCTTCGTGGCCGCCGCCGTCACCTCCAACGGCTCGGATTTGAGGCCCGCCGGCGGCGACCTGAACTCCGTCGTCAGCGACCGGGCGCGCGAGGCCGAGGCCCGCCGTCAGCAGCTCGTCGACCTGCAGCAGGAGGTGGACAGCCTCACCGGTGCGGTCGACAGCGCAGCGTTGCGTCGGCTGGTCCGCCGGGTCGAGCGCCTCAGCGAGCCGGCCGGCCTGACCGCGGTCGAGGGACCGGGGATGCGGATCTCCCTCGAGGACGCACCGCGCTCGGTCGAGGTGCCCGGTCTCGATCCCAACCTGCTGGTCGTCCACCAACAGGATCTCCAGGCGTTCGTGAACGCCCTGTGGGCCGGTGGCGCCGAAGCGGTCACCCTGCAGGGCCAGCGACTGATCTCGACGACCGGGATCAAGTGCGTCGGCAACACCGTCGTGCTCGACGGCGTGCCGTACGCACCGCCCTACGTCATCGAGGCGATCGGCAACCAAGGCAGGCTGCACGCCGCTCTGGAGGCCTCACCCGAGGTGACGACCTACGCCCAGTACGCCGATCGCTACGGACTGGGGCTCGATCAGCGCGACGTCGACAACGTCGAGGCTCCCGCGTATGTCGGGAGCGTCTCGTTGCGGCACGCCACACCGCTCGCGGACTGACTCCCCGCGATCAGGGGGTCGGCGGGTCGATCGTCGGGACGTCGTCGGTCGGCAGGTCCGTGGGAGGCGCCGTGGTGGGCGCCGGACGCGAGACCGTCAACGTGATCGTCGTTCCGGGCGGCACCATCGAACCGGCCTCGCGCGACTGCGCCGTGACCGTCCCCTCGGGAGCGGTGCCGGACGTGTCGTTCTGCACCGTCACCTTGAGTCCGAGGTCCTCGAGCGCCGACCGTGCCGCGTTGATGTTCTGGTCGACCACGTTCGGCACCTCGACCTGGCCACGCGACACGATCAGGGTGATCGTGCTGCCGCGCTCGACCTCGGTCCTGACCGGCGGGTTGCTGTTCAGCACGCGTCCCTTGGGCTGGTCGCTGTCGGTGTTCTGCCGCTCGACCTTGAGACCGTAACTGTCGCCCTCGAGCAGCTTCTTGGCCTCCTCGAACGAGTAGCTGGTCAGGTCGGGGATCTCGACGAGCTCGGGACCGGCACTGATCACGAGGTCGACGGGGGTGCCCTCGTCGATGGTGGTGCCGGCCGGCGGGTCGGTCTCCATGACCTGGCCCTCGGGGATGTCGGCGCTCGTGCGCTCGGACGTGTCGCCCACCACCAGGTTCTTGGACTCGAGGCGGTTCGTGGCGGTCGGGACGTCGAGACCGGCGACACGAGGCACGTCGACCTGGGGGGTCTTGACGTCATCGTCGCCGTTGGTGAGCATCAGGGCCACGCCGACGGCTGCCGCGATGGCCAGCAGCACGAGAGCGAGTGCCCACCACTTGCCGGAGCCCTTCTTCTCCTCCTCGTCCGCCACCGGCGGCGGCAGGACGGGTGCGGCGACGGCCGGCGCGACCGCGGTGGCGCCCGCCACGACGGGGACAGCCTGGGTGGGGGCGTCCACCGAGCCGCCGGCCAGCACGCGCTCGATGTCCTTGCGCATGTCGCCGGCGCTGGAGTACCGGTCGTCGACCCGCTTCGCGAGCGCCTTGGCGACGACGTGGTCGACCGCGACCGACACGTCGGGGTTCAGCTGCGACGGAGGACGAGCCTCCTCGCGCACGTGCTGGTACGCGACCGAGACCGGGCTGTCACCGACGAACGGCGGCCGGCCGGTGAGGAGCTCGTAGAGGACGCAGCCGGTCGAGTAGATGTCGCTGCGCGCATCGACGGTCTCGCCACGCGCCTGCTCGGGCGAGAGGTACTGCGCGGTGCCGATGACGGCGGCCGTCTGGGTCATGGCGCTGGAGGTGTCGGCGATGGCGCGGGCGATGCCGAAGTCCATCACCTTGACCTTGCCCTCAGGCGTCAGCATGACGTTGGCCGGCTTGATGTCACGGTGGATGATGCCGGCGCGGTGGCTGTAGTCGAGCGCCGCGAGGATGTCGGCGGTGATCGACAGGGCACGCTCGGGCAGGATCTTGCGGCCGTCGCGCAGGACGTCGCGCAACGTCCGGCCCTCGACGAGCTCCATGACGATGTACGGGACGACGTCGCCCTTGTCGTCGGGCGCCTCGCCCGTGTCGTAGACCGCGACGATCGAGGGGTGGTTCAGCGAGGCCGCGGACTGGGCCTCGCGGCGGAACCGCTCCTGGAACGTCTCGTCGGCGGCGAGGTCCGAGCGCAGCATCTTGATGGCGACCGGACGGCCGAGCCGCGTGTCGCGCCCGGCACGGACGTCGGCCATCCCGCCTCGGCCGACGAGATCGCCGACTTCGTAGCGGTCGCCCAGCGGCCTCATGTTCGCGTCACTCTCGGTCATGGTGTCCAGTCTCCCAAAGGGTGGGTGGGGTTCCTCATCGCAGGACGGCCTCCATCACGGCACGGGCGATCGGCCCACCGAGTCGGCCACCAGCGATGTCGTTGGTGTTCTGTGCGGATTCGACCAGCACCGCCACGGCGACCTCGGGGTCGCTCGCGGGGGCGAAGCCGATGAACCAGGCGTAGGGCGGTCGGTCGGGCGCGGACTCCGCCGTGCCGGTCTTGCCGCCGACGTCGACGCCGGGGATCGCGGCCGGGGAGCCCGTGCCGTTGTCGACGACCGAGACCATCATCGAGCGCAGCTCGCGGGCGTCACCCGTGGGCATCGCCTGCTCGAGCTCGACCGGTTCGGGCTGCTCCAGGATCGACAGGTTGGGAGCGCGGACGGTGCGCACGAGTCGCGGCTTCATCAGCACGCCGTCGTTGGCCACCGCGCCGGCCACCATCGCCATCTGCAGCGGGGTGGCGGCGACCTCGTACTGGCCGATGCCCGACTGGGCCAGCTGGGGTGCCTCGAGCTCGACGTCGGGGTCGGAGGTGAACCGGCTGGCGTTGCTGGCGACGTCGTCGATGGGACGCTCGCCGAACCCGAACCTCTCGGCCTGCGCGGCGAGGTCGTCCTGGCCGACCTTGCCCGCCAGCCAGCCGAACGAGACGTTGCACGAGACCTCGAGCGCGCGTTGCAGGCTGATCGGGTTGCCGCCGCACGTGCTGCCGCCCTGGTTGGGCAGCTTGTAGTCGATGCCGGGGAAGCCGAGCGTGGCGCCGCCGCGGACGTCGCTGTCGGCGTCGAGGCCCAGCTCGGTGATGCCGGCCGCGGCCGTGACGACCTTGAAGGTCGACCCGGGCGGCAGCGTGGTCTGGGCACCTCGGTTGGTCATCGGCTCGGAGTCGTCGGTGCTGAGGCGCTCCATGGCCGCGGTGACCTTGCTCAGGTCGTGGCTGGCGAGGCTGTTCGGGTTGTAGGTGGGCTGGCTGACCATCGCCAGCACGTCGCCGGTCTGGGGATCGAGCGCGACGACGGCTCCGCGCGTCTCCTCGCCGAGGTCGGCGAGTCCGTCGAAGGCGGCCTTCTGCGCGGCGGGATCGAGCGTGAGCTCGACGCTGCCCCCCTGCGGCTGGTCGTTGGAGATGACGTCGATGACCCGGTTGACGAACAGGCGGTCGTCACTGCCGGAGAGGATGCTGTTGTAGCTCCTCTCGATGCCGGCCTGCCCGTAGACGTAGGAGAAGTAGCCGGTGACCGGGGCGTAGAGCTTGGGGTCGGTGTACCGACGCTGGAACTGCCACTTGTCGTCGACCGGCACGGACTCGGCGATCGGCTCGCCGTCGACGATGATCGCACCGCGCTCGCGGCTGAACTCCTCGTCGATGACGCGGCGGTTGCCCTCCTTGGCGTTGAGGTCGTCGGCCTGCACGAACTGCACGACGTTGGCGTTGAGCAAGAGGGCCAGGAACATCACGAGGCACGCGACGGCCATGGCGCGGATCGGCTTGTTCACGAGAGCCTCACCACCTGGGTGTCCTCGTCGCCGGTGAGCGGGGTGGAGTCGGGCGCCGGTCGGCGCGTTTGGTCGCTGATGCGCAGCAGCAGCGCCACGATGATCCAGTTCATGATGATCGACGAGCCGCCCGCAGCCAGGAACGGCGCGGTGAGTCCGGTCAGCGGGATGAGGCGCATGACGCCGCCGGCGACGACGAAGACCTGCAGGGCGAACGAGACCGACAGGCCCACGGCGAGCAGCTTGCCGAAGGCGTCACGGCAGGTCAGCGCGATGCGCAGGCCGCGCTCGACGAAGAGGCCGTAGATGAGCAGGACGGCCATGAGTCCGGCCAGGCCCAGCTCCTCGCCGATCGAGCTGAGGATGAAGTCGGAGAAGCCGAACGGGGTCAGCTCGGGGCTGCCCTGTCCCCAACCCCGCCCGAGCAGGCCACCGTGTCCGAGCCCGTAGAGGGCCGTGATGATCTGGTAGTTCTTGTCCGGATCGGCCCACGGGTCGATCCAGGCGTCGAACCGGTCACGGACGTGACCGAACGCCACGTAGCCGAAGTACGCGCCGCCGGCGAACAGGACGCCGCCCACGACGAGCCAGCCGGGGCGCTCGGTGGCGACGAACAGCATCACCACGAACAGGCCGAAGAACAGCAGCGAGGAGCCCAGGTCGCGCTGGAAGACCAGGATGCCGATGCTGATGAGCCAGCCGATCAGGATGGGTCCGAGGTCGCGACCGCGCGGCAGGTCGATGCCCAGGATGCGCCGCCCGGCGAGCGCCAGCGCGTCGCGCTTGGCGACGAGGTAGCCCGCGAAGAAGATCGCCAGCGCGATCTTGGCGGCCTCGGCCGGCTGGAAGCTGAAGGGGCCGAGCTGGATCCAGATCTGGGCGCCGCGCTTGGCGTTGCCGATGACCGGCAGGATCGGCAGGACCAGCAGCACGATCGCGCCGAGGCCGAACGTGTACGTGTACTGCTGGAGGCGGCGGTGGTCGCGGATCAGCGCCAGCACGGCGACGAACATGATGATGCCCAGCACCGTCCAGCGCAGCTGGCCCTGCGCGAACGGGCCGTAGGGCGAGCCGACGCGCTCCAGGCCCAGGTCGATCCGGTAGATCGTGACCAGGCCGATGCCGTTGAGGGCGACGACGAGCGGCAGCAGGACCGGATCGGCGTACCCGGCGAAGCGTCGTACCGCGACGTGGGCGCCGAGAGCGACCACGGCGTAGACCGCTCCGACGGTGTAGATGCCCGCCGGGACCTGACCGTCGAGGCCCAGGCCGACGGCGGCGTACGAGCCGATCCCGATCGCGATCGCCACGAGCAGCAGGCCCAGTTCCGCGGTTCGGCGCTTGCGCGGGATCCACGTGGGGCTGGAGGACCGAGCGCTCATGGCGTCTCCGTGGGCACGGGGGTGGGCCGAGTGCGGCGGGGCGTGGGCGTGGGCGTCGGTGTCGGTGTCGGCTCGGTCACCTGGATGCTGAGGTTCGTGACGATGCGCTTCGCCTCGTCGCGGTCGGACGCGGCGATGCCGGCGGCGACGCGATCGCGCTGGTACGCGGGCAGGCTGTCGATGCGCACGCCGGTGACCTCGTCCACCTCGGAGAGCGAGAACCCACCGACCGAGACGTCGACCCCGCGATGGATCGCGACCAGGTCGCCCGAGGGGGCGACGAAGTACTGGCGCTGGGACCAGTCGTAGGCGTACGCGCAGGCGCCGCCCACGAGGCCCAGGATCACCAGGCTGGCCAGCAGCCAGCGCACCCACCGTCGCCGGGGAACGGGCCGCGGCGCGTAGCGGAGCTCCTCGGGATCGGGCTCGGGCTCGTTCATGCCCGTGGCGCCGATCGTCCCGCGGGCGGAGGCCGCCGAGCCGCTGCCCGTGCGGGGACGGGGCTGGGACGTGGCGGCACCGGTGATCTGGGGACGGCCGTCGGCGCACGAGAGGTCCTCGTCGAGCGGCTCGTCGGAGGACACGAACTCGGCGATGACGACCGAGACGTTGTCGTAGCCGCCGGCCTCGAGTGCTAGGCGGATCAGCTCGGTGGCGGCGACGTCGATCGTCTCGGACTTCATCACCCGCTCGATCGTCTGGTCGTCGACCATGTCGCTGAGGCCGTCGCTGCACAGCAGGTAGCGGTCGCCGGGCGCGGGCTGGAGCCACGTGAAGTCGGGCTCGAAGTCGTCCCGGCCGAGGATCGCCTTCAGCAGCAGCGAGCGGTGCGGGTGGACGCGCGCCTCCTCGGGCGTGATCCGTCCCTCGTCGACGAGGCTCTGGACGAACGTGTGGTCGGTGCTGAGCTGGCTGAGGCGGCCTCCGCGCAGCCGGTAGGCGCGGGAGTCGCCGATGTGGGCGACGGCCAGCTTCTCGCCGTCCCACAGCATCGCCTCGAGCGTGGTGCCCATGCCCTCGACGGCCGGGTCGTCGGCGATCAGCTCGGCCAGGCGGTGGTTGGCCCGGGCGACCGCGTCGCGCATCGCGTCGAGCGCGTCACCATCGGCGTCGGCATCGAGGTCGCGATCGAGCTCACGGATCTCGGCCATCGTGGCCGATGAGGCCAGGTCGCCGGCCGCGGCACCACCCATGCCGTCGGCGATCACGAGCAGGCGCGAGCTCGCGTAACCGGAATCCTGGTTGTTGGAGCGGCGCAGACCGACGTCGGTGAGCGCCACGTAGCGATAGGTCAGCGGCGCCATCTACTTGCGCAACTCCACGATCGTCTTGCCCAGTCGCACCGAGGTGCCGATCGCGACGGGCTCGGGCGAGGTGATGCGCTGACTGCCGATGTAGGTCCCGTTGGTCGAGCCGAGGTCCTCGACGAACCACTGCTCGCCGTTGGTGGCGAAGCGTGCGTGGCGGGTGGAGACGTAGTCATCGTCGAGGCGGATGGCCGCGTCCGTGCCGCGACCGAGCAGGATCGGCTCGGTCCCGAGCGGGACGCTCTGGCCGGCGTTGGGGCCGTCGACGATCTGCAGGGTGCGTGGCGCGCCGCGGACCCGCTTGGTGCGCTTGGCCTTCTGCGGCTTCGCCTGCTTCTGGCCCTTCGGTGGCTTGGGCGTGGAGACCTTGGTGCCGAAGATGTCAGTGCGGATGACCGAGACGGCCGAGAGCACGAACAGCCACAGGACCGCCAGGAAGCCCAGCTTGATCAGGGTCAGGGTCAGCTCGCTCATCGCGCCACCGCCTCAAGAGCAGGAACGTAGGTCGATGGCGCGATTCGTCGATCTGAATCGTTCACTCGCTGGCGCTCGCTCATCGCGCCACCGCCTCAAGTGCAGGATCGTAGGTCGATGGCGCGATTCGTCGATCTGAATCGTTCACTCGCTGGCGCTCGCTCATCGCGCCACCGCCTCGGTCCGGCTCATACGGCCTCCTCGCTCAGGTGCACCGCGATCGTGGTGTTCCCGAGTCGGATGGTCGAGCCGTTGCGCAGGAAGGCAGCGTCGACACGGCGGCCGTCGACGATGACGCCGTTGGTCGAGCCGAGGTCGCGGACCTCGACGCCATTGCCCAGGAAGGAGATCTCGGCGTGGTTGCGGCTGATGCCGGGGTCGTCGATCTTGAGGTCGACCGACGAGCCGCGGCCGATCGTGATGCCGGGCGGGTTGACCGGGTGGCGCAGGCCGCCGATGTCCAGGACGACCTTGGCCCGGCGGACGGCCGTGTCCGTGATGGGCTCACCGCGCACCGGGGTGACGGACGCGTTGGAGCGGCTGACGATCGTGAACCGGCCGGTGTGCAGGTCCTCGTCGAGCGCGAACTCGATGTGGATCGGGCCGGCGGCGGTGTAGTGCTGCTCGGCGATGTGCTCCTTGAGCAGCGTGGCCAGCTCGGTGGACAGGGTCGCGCCGTACGGGGCGAGCCGGTCGTGGTCGGCGGGCGACAGCTCGACGGTGAAGTCGTTGGGGACGAGCGTCCGCTCGCGGCTGAGGATCGTGGCGCTGTTGTCGACCTCGCGCTGGAGCGCCGCGGCGATCTCGACCGGCTGGACGGCGCTGCGGAAGGCGCGCGCGAAGGCGCCGGTGACGGCACCCTCGAGGCGCTTCTCGAAGCGTTGCAGCACTCCGGCCACGGGTGGTCACCTCCTCAGGCATGCGGGCATCGTCGACGGGGTCGTCCCGTTGATCGTATCGACACGCGACCACATCGGCGCCGCACACGGGTGCGAGCCGCCGCGAAGGCTCCCGCTCGCGGCCGGTGACCCACCCGGTTCATGACCCGAGGATGTCCTGTTAGAATCTGACGTCGGTCCGGTTCGCCGGATCATGCGCGAGTGGCGGAATGGTAGACGCGCTGGCTTCAGGTGCCAGTGTCCGCAAGGGCGTGGGGGTTCAAATCCCCCCTCGCGCACACGACGAGAAGCTCCCGGATCCTCAGGATCCGGGAGTTTTCTCGTTGGATGAGTCGAGAGCCGGGCCCGTTCGAACGCGTGCTGATCGTGTAGCAGAGTGCTACGCTCGCAGGACGGAGGTGGTTCGGTGAAGACGTCACCCACGCGCCTGGAGCCCGACGTCGTCGAGGCGGCCAAGGTCGCGGCCCCGAAGATGAGCCGCAGCACAGCGCAGCAGGTCAACCACTGGGCGCGCATCGGTCGCGAACTCGAGCTGTCGCCGAGTATGAGCCACCGCGGTGTCTCCGACGTCCTGGCCGGTGTTCGACGCTACGACGAACTGGACGCCCGTTCACAAGCCCTGGTCCGCGCCGGGTGGGGCGAGCGCATGGCAGAAATCCGTGCAGACCTCGACCTCGCTGCGGAGTTCACGGCGACAGGCCGCACGTGGACCGAGGTCGACGATGACGGCAACCTCGTCGTGCGGGGCGAGTCCTGACTGCGAGCGAACCTTCCGAGGGCGCCGACCCGGTCCTGCACCTGTTGGCGGGACCGAACGGCGCAGGGAAGTCGACCCTGTTCGACCGTGTCATCGGGCCGGTCACGCATCTGGAGTTCGTGGACGCGGACGTGATCGCGCGGCGCGAGTGGCCCGGCGCCGAACTCGAGCACGCGTACGAGGCCTCCGCGATGGCAGCGGCGCGGCGCACCGAGTTGCTCGACACGCACACGTCGTTCGCCACCGAGACGGTCTTCAGTCACGACAGCAAGGTCGATCTGGTGCGTGAGGCACGGCGACGCGGATACCTGGTCCACCTCCACGTCGTGGTGGTCCCGGTCGAGCTCTCGGTCGCACGTGTCGCGGAACGCGTGGGCGATGGTGGCCACGATGTCCCTGAGGTGAAGATCCGGGACCGCCATGGGCGTCTGTGGTCCCTCGTCCTGGAGGCCATGCCGTTCTCCACCCGGACGACCTTCTACGACAACTCGCGTGCCGACCGCCCGTTCGCGGCGATCGCGGAATTCGAAGGAGCGACGCCGATCGGTCCCGCAACGTGGCCGCGGTGGGCACCGACGAAGCTGATCGAGCTCCACTGAAGCCAGAACGGGCCGGCCCATCACCGAAGTGACGAACCGGCCCGTTCTGAGAGGCCGTGTCTAGTCGCCCGGCCATTCACCGGTCGCCTTGGCGAAGGCCTTGGCCCCCTGGCGCTCGACGATGGCTCGGATGCCGGAGAAGATCGCGCCCTGGATGACCGCTGCGAGCAGGATCTCCTTGAACGGGAACTCCGACTGGGTCGGCCCGGGCACGTCACCCTCGCTGTTCGGGCTGGCGCGCTTCCACACCTGCTTGAACACGGCCGTGGCGATGAGGCCTGCCACGATCGACGAGAGCAACCCGACGGGCTTGTAGAGGATCTTGGCCGACGTGCTGCTGCCGGCCTTCTGGCGCGCCATCAGACCGCAGCGGCGGTCTGACGCCGCGTGAGGATCTCGGCTCGCTCGGACTCGGTCAATCCACCCCACACGCCGTACGGCTCATGGACCGCCAGCGCGTGTTCGCGGCAGCGATCGATGACCGGGCATGTGGCGCAGACGGCCTTGGCTGCCTCTTCACGGCGGTGACGCTTCATGCCGCGTTCGGCTTCAGGTGAGAAGAAAACCGATGAGTCGGCGCCCATGCATGCACCGTCCCACTGCCATTCGTATGACTCGATGATCGGCGACGGGAGTCGCTTGATGTTGACCATTTTCCTGCCCCTTCCCCAAGGGTGAGGACTGACACGGGCTGGGGTGCTCAACCCGGTAAGTAGTCCGACCGTACTAGTCAAACTATTCATTGGTCAACCACCCTGAATAAGTTTACGCTCTGTTCATGCATCGCCGATGGACGGTGGGCGCCCTCTCCACCATGTTGGGGATAGCTGCGCCCACGCTGCGCACGTGGGAGCGCCGTTACGGCGTGGGCCCCACGTTCCGCACGGCGGGAGGACACCGGCGGTACACGATCGTCGACGCCGACCGCGTCGCGCTCATGGCCCGACTGATCGAGAGCGGCGTGGCCCCGAGCGAGGCCGCCGAGCGGGTCAAGCGCATGTCGCCCCACGAGGTCGCGTCGGCCGTGGGGGCCGGCATCGAGGGACTGCGGGCATCGGCTCACGACTACGCGATGACCGGGATCCTCTCGGGCGCCCGCGAGTTCGACGGGCCCGCGGTCCAGGAGGCGGCCGAGCACGCCCTGGCCCAGTTCGGCATCGAGGACGCGTGGGACTCGACGATCGCGCCCGCCCTGATCGAGGTCGGCCTGCACTGGGAGGACGGGCGACTCGGCGTCGCCGCCGAGCACCTGGTCAGCTCGCGCCTGCTCTCGGCACTGCGCTCGATCGCCCACGACTTCTCCGTGACCGGCTCGCCGCGCGTGGTGCTCGCCAGCGCCGAGGACGACCAGCACAAGCTGCCCATCGTGGCCCTCGGGGCCGCCCTGGCCAGCCACGGTCACCCGGTCACCGAGCTCGGCTCGCGCCTGCCGCTGGACTCGCTCGAGGCGTTCGTCGAGAGCACCGACCCGGCGGTCGTGTTCCTCTGGTCGTCCGTCATCTCTCCCGAGGCCGATCAGCTCGAGCGCCTGCGCCAGCTCGGCGAGCGGACGCGGCTGCTGCTGGGCGGCAGCGGATGGCCCACCGAGGTCGTCACCTCCCACTCGTTGCGTCAGGCCGTGGAGCAGGTGCGAGAGGCGCTCGGCGACGAACTACCCTGATGCCCATGTCCGAACCGCATGTCGTCACCGAGATCGAGGGGCCCGTCGCCCACGTCTGGCTCAACCGCCCCGACAAGTTGAACGGCATCACGTTCGACGTGCTCGACGGCCTCCTGGATGCGGCCGACCGCATCGAGGCGGACCCGAACGTGCGGGCCGTCCTGCTCGAGGGTCGCGGACCGTCGTTCTGCGCCGGCCTGGACTTCGCGTCGGTGATGACGGACAAGAAGCGCGTCGCCCGCTATTTCATGCCCAACCCGCGCAAGGGCACCAACCGCTTCCAGCAGCCGCTGTGGGCGTGGCGCGAGCTGTCGGTCCCCGTCATCGCGGTGACCCGCGGCCACGTGTTCGGCGGCGGCATCCAGCTCGCCCTCGCAGCCGACTTCCGGTTCACGTCGCCCGACTGCCAGTGGTCGATCCTCGAGGCGAAGTGGGGCCTCGTGCCCGACATGAGCGGCACGGTCGCCCTGGCCGAGCTGGTCGGCGCCGACCTCGCGAAGCGCCTCACGATGACCGGTGAGATGTTCTCCGGAGAGCGGGCCGTCGAGTACGGGATCGCCTCCGGCGTGGCCGAGGACCCGACGAAGCCGGCGCTGGAGCTGATCGACCAGATCATCGCTCGCTCGCCCGACTCCGTGGCTGCCTCGAAGCGGCTGCTGAACGAGACGCGCGGCGCCCGTCCGCGACGTGCCTTCGCCCTCGAGCGCAAGCTGCAGAAGGCGATGTTCAAGTCGCCCAACACGGCGATCGCACGCGAGGCCGGCATGTCCAGGAGCGAGCCCGAGTTCGGTCCGCGCACCTTCGGACGCTGAGCACGGCGCGGAGGTTCGTTCCGTTCCCGCGTGATTGTTAGGGTTGCCCGGTGAACGAGGACAAGCCCAGCAAGAAGGTCGCCGACCAGTACGACCGGGGATACGACTACACCCAGTACTGGAACAACCGCGACTACGAGAACGCCGCCGAGCAGGTGGCGATCCGTCGTCTGCTGAAGGGCCGCCGGTTCGCGAAGGCGGCCGACGTCGGCGGCGGTTTCGGCCGGCTCGCGCTGCTGCTGCGCGAGTACGCCGACCGCGTGACGCTCGCCGAGCCCAGCCAGACCCAGCTCGACGCCGCCGAGACGTTCCTGGCGGGCACCGACATCATCAAGCAGCGCCAGCAGGCCGACGCGCTGCAGTTCGCCGACGGCGAGCTCGACCTGATCACGATGGTGCGGGTCATGCACCACATCCCCGAGCCCACCGACGAGTTCGCCGAGATCGCCCGCGTCCTGGCGCCGGGCGGCACGGCCATCATCGAGGTCGCCAACTACGGCCACTTCAAGAACCGTCGCGCGTTCAAGAAGGCCGGCAAGGCGCTCCCGAAGGAGCCCGTCAGCATCCGCACCGTCGCGGCGGACCAGCCCGACGCCATCGCCTTCGTGAACCACAACATCGACACGGTCGTCGGCCAGCTCGCCGCTGCGGGACTCACCCTGAAGCAGAAGCTCTCGGTCTCGAACCTGCGCAGCCAGACGCTCAAGCGCTTCGTGCCCTCGCCCCTGCTGGTGGGTGTCGAGCGCGTCCTGCAGAAGCCGCTCGCCAAGAGCGACTTCGGTCCCTCGATCTTCTTGGAACTGCGCAAGAACTGAGGTGGCGACCTACCGCACGATCGATCGCCCGCTCGGCGGCACCGCCGAGGCCGAGATCGTCGTGTCGAGGTCACGCTTCCTCGCTCGGGCCTGCCGCGTCGAGGACGAGGCGGCGGCGCGAGCATTCGTGGCGGACGTGCGATCGGCCGACCATGACGCGCGGCACCACTGCACGGCGTTCGTGATCGGGCCCGACGGGTCCCTGCGCCGCAGCAACGACGACGGCGAGCCCTCGGGCACCGCCGGGCGTCCCATGCTCGAGGTGCTGACCGGCCGCGATCTCAGCGACGTGGTCGTGGTCGTCACGCGCTGGTTCGGGGGCGTCCTGCTCGGGACCGGGGGCCTGGCGCGCGCCTACGCCGACGCGACCGGCGCCGCGCTCGACGCCGCAGGGACGAGACCGCGCGTCCTGTGGCAGCGCGCACGGGTCGTCGCGCCGATCGCCGAGGTCGGCTCGATGGAGGGACGGCTGCGTCGCGACACCGACGTCGTCGACGTGGCGTACGAGGCGGATCGGGTCACCTGGACCGTGGCGGTGACCGACGTCGACGTCCTCGACCGCCTGTCCTTCGAGGTCCTCGAGCCGATCTGGCGCGACGGCTGAGTCACAGCAGTCGGGACAGGACCTCGCGGACCTGGTCCATCGAGGCTGCGTCGCCGATGCCCGCCGAGTCGTGGAAGTACAGGCCCTCGCCGATCAGCATGATCGTGCGAGCGAGGGCGGCGTCTCCGAGGTGGTCGTTCAGCGCACCGAACCACGCGGCGCGGATGTCGGCCATCGCCGCCCGGGCGCCCGGGTCCTGGTCCTGGGCGATGCGGGCCCCGGCGATCAAGGCGCGGTCGAAGTCGCTGCCGGAGTCGACCGAGGTCTCGAGGTAGAAGTCGACGGGACCCTCGGGCGCCTCGCGCATCCGCTCGACGTCCTCGTCGGCCTGGCGGCGCAGGCGCTCGATCATCGCGTCGACGAGCGCCTCCTTGCTGTGGAAGTGGTACAGCAGTCCGCCCTTGGAGACGCCGGCTTCGGCGGCGACGGCGTCGAGGGTCGCGGCGCGGCTGCCGGCCCCGACGATGATGAGCTCGAAGGCGTCGAGCAGCCGGTCGCGGGTGCTGCGCTCCTCGGACATGGTGGCCAGCCTAGTGAATGGAGAGCCAGGTCGGCGGATGTCACCCTGGCCGGACCCGCGACCCGCCGTGACCACTGTCATACGAGCGCGTTTTGGAACTGTACCGTCTGGTCGGTACAGTTGGTGAAATGGCCATCTACACCCCCTCGACCCAGCGCGCCGGCCGACGCGAATGGACCGCCCTCGCGGTGCTCATGCTGCCCGTGCTGCTGGTCTCGGTCGACAACACCGTCCTGTCGTTCGCGCTGCCCGAGATCAGCCGCGAGCTGAGGCCGACGGGCAGCCAGCTCATGTGGATCGTCGACCTGTACGCCCTCATGCTGGCGGGCCTGCTGATCGCGATGGGCAGCCTCGGCGATCGGGTGGGCCGTCGCCGGATGCTGGTGTGGGGATCGGTCGGCTTCGGGGTGGCCTCCGCGCTGGCCGCGTTCAGCACGACTCCCGAGATGCTCATCGCAGGTCGCGCGCTGCTCGGCTTCTTCGGCGCCGCCCTGATGCCGTCGACGCTCTCGCTGATCCGCAACATCTTCGAGGACGCCCGCGACCGCCGGACGGCGATCGCGGCGTGGGCCGCGATGTTCTCCGGCGGTGCCGTCCTGGGTCCCGTCATGGGCGGCTACCTGCTCGAGCACTTCTGGTGGGGCTCGGTCTTCCTCATCAACGTCCCGATCATCGTCGTCTTCGTCCCGGCCGCCCTCGCCGTGGTGCCGGAGTCGCGCGATCCCCAGCCGGGCCCGTTCGACCCGGTGTCGATCGTGCTGTCCCTGCTCGCGATGGTGCCGCTGGTCTTCGCGATCAAGCACGGCGCCACGTCGGGTCTGGACGAGACGACCCTCGCGGCGCTCGGCCTGGGCGTCGGTGCGGGATGGCTGTTCATCCGCCGCCAGCAGCGCAGCGCCTCGCCCATGCTCGACCTGACCCTGTTCCGCAACCCCGTCTTCAGTGGCGCCCTGGTCGCGAACGCCCTGAGCCTCATGGCGCTCGCCGGCTTCCTCTACTTCGGCGCGCAGCTGCTGCAGCTCGTGCTGGGCCTCTCGCCGCTGGAGTCCGCGCTCGTGCTGGTGCCGGGCTCGGTCGCCACGATGGTGGCCGGCTTCGCCGCGGTCCGCATCGTCGACCGCGTCCCGCCCCGCACCCTCGTGCCGCTGAGCTTCATGCTGTCGGCCAGCGGCTACGCCATCGCGGCGTTCACCGGGCACCCGACGGTCGTGTCGGTCGCGGTGGCCTTCACGATTCTGGGGATCGGCATCGGGTTCGCCGAGACCATCACCAACGACCTCATCCTGTCGAGTGTGCCGCCGCAGAAGGCGGGCGCGGCGTCGGCCATCTCCGAGACCGCCTACGAGATCGGCGCCGTCCTCGGCACTGCCGTGCTCGGCAGCGTGCTCACGGCGACGTTCCGGTCGCACCTGACCGTGCCGTCCGTGGCGCGGTTCGGCGAGCAGGAGAACGCGTTCGAGACCCTCGGCAGCACGATGGAGTTCGCCCAGCGGTTCTCGGCCCCGGTCGAGGGCTGGATCCATGCCTCCGCCACGTCGGCCTTCGACCTCGGGGTCCAGTTCACGGCGGGGGCGGCGATCTTCATCGCTCTCGCGGCCGCGTGGGTGTCGCGACGCGCCCTGCGCCACGCCTGAGGCTCCTAGACTCGGGCCATGCGTGGCCGGATCGCGCTCCTGGTCCTCCTGCTCGTGGTGGCGGGATGCTCGGGTGCGCCCGAGCGGACCCCGCCGCCGGACGGCCTGACCGCGAACGTCATGCAGTACCGCGGGAAGCGACTCACGCGTGACATCGCCGTCGCGATCACGAACGGCACCGATCGCGAGGTGTCGCTGACGCGGATGCGCCTGATGTCGAACCGCTGGTCCGAGCCCGTCCGGTGGTCCGGGACCGAGGACGTGGGGGCGGGCTTCGGCACCGGGATCGACGTCGACCCGCCCACGGGCGGGTGCCCCGACGGGGCGGACCTCACGATCGACGCCGACTTCACGTACGAGTACGACGGTGAGGAGCGGCGCTCGACCGTTCCCGTGACGGACCCCCATGGGGTGCTGCGCGACCTGGTCGACGGCGACTGCGGCCAACGCGCCTTCGACGAGGCCGTGGACCTGTCGATCGGCCCGCCGACGATCACGCGGAACCGCTGGACGGCCGAGGTCCGGTTGACTCCGACGGGCGATCGGTCGGACGTCGTGCTGCTCGGCCTCGCGCCCACGATGCGGTTCGACTTCGGGTCGCGCACCCCGACGGAGGTCGAGCTGGACCTGTCGCGCCCCCAGCGGCTCCTGCTCGACGTGACGATGGGCCGGTGCGACCCGCACGTCGTCGCCGAGGACAAGGTCGGCACCCGCTTCGGTGCGCGCGTGCGCACCGCCGGGATCGAGCACGCCTACTTCACACTCGACCTGGACGAGGACGTACGCGCCTCCCTCGAGGACTTCTACGCCGAGCGCTGCCGGCTCTGAGGGCGGCTGCCAGACTGGCCGCGTGACCGATCGCTACTCACCCGAGGACCACCTTGGCGAGCGCACCTCGCTGATCGCCGCCGCCTACGTCGTGCTGCGGCGAGGGGACGAGGTGCTGCTGCAGCAGCGTGCCGGCACGGGCTACCGCGACGGGTACTGGGCGGTGCTGGCCGGCCACGTCGACCCCGGCGAGTCGGCGCACGAGGCCGCGGTCCGCGAGGCCCACGAGGAGGCCGGCGTCACGATCGACCCCGCCGCCCTGCGGCCACTGACGACGCTGCACCGGTTCGAGCGCGGCGGGCCCGCCGTCGAGCAGCGCGTCGACTTCTTCTTCGAGGCCACGCAGTGGTCCGACGAGCCGTCGCTGCGCGAGGCCGACAAGGCGACGGCGATGCGCTGGTTCGCCCTCGACGCCCTGCCCGACCCGGTGGTCCCGCACGAGCTCGACCTGCTGCGCCTCCTGCAGGCCGGCGCCACCGTCCCGCCCGTCATCTCGTTGCCGCTGTGACCGGTGGCGGGCGGGGAGCGGTGAGCAGGCGTCCGTTCCCGGCGCGAAACGGACGCTGAGTCACCGCCCTCCCGCACCACCGGCGGGATCTCGGCGAAGGTTGGCGGTCGGCTGGGACCCGAGGGTCCCCGGACGCTGGCAGGATGAGGCGGTGACCCGTCGCGACAGTCTGCTGGCCGTCCTCGTGGCCGTGCTCTGGGGCTGCAACTTCGTGGCGATCCACGCCGGCCTGCAGGACGTGCCGCCGTTCCTGTTCCTCGCGATTCGGTTCACCCTCGTGGCGTTCCCGCTCGTGCTCTTCGTGCCGCGGCCGCAGGCATCCTGGCAGGCGGTCGTCGCGGTCGGCGCGTTCATGAGCCTGGGCCAGTTCGCGTTCCTCTACCTCGCGATGGACATCGGGATGCCCGCCGGGCTGGCGGCTCTCGTGCTCCAGGCGCAGGTGATCTTCACGATCGTGCTCGCGCGGCTCGTCCTGCGCGAGCACGCGTCCGCGCGACAGTGGTGGGGTGCCGGCATCGGGACCGCCGGGCTCGCGATCGTGGCGTGGGGCTTCGGGCTCGACGCGCCGATCGTCCCGCTGCTGGTGACCGTCGCCGCCGCGCTCTCGTGGGGGATCGGCAACGTGGTCGCCCGCGCGGCGAAGGTCTCGTCCGGGCTCTCCCTCGTGGTCTGGTCCGCCGTCGTCGTGCCGGTGCCGTGCCTGGCCCTGTCGGTCGCGGTGGAGGGTCCCGCCGAGATCGGCGCGGCACTCGACGCCTTCGGCTGGCAGGCCTGGGTCAGCACGCTCTACACGGTCGTGCTGTCCTCACTGGTGGGCTACACGATCTTCAACGGCCTGATGGCGCGCCACCCGGCCGCCAGTGTCGTCCCCTACATCCTGCTCGTGCCCCCGGTGGGGGTGCTGGCCTCGTGGCTCGCCCTCGGCGAGGTCCCGGCCCCGTTGGAGTGGGTCGGCGGCATCGTCATGATGGCCGGGGTCGCGATCGCGACCGTCACGCGCCGGCGGACTCCAGTGCCGATCGCGCCATCGCCCTGAGGAGGTGCGCCATCGCGTCCGCGCTGATGCGGGCCGAGTGCGGCGTCGAGTTGATGAGGCCGAAGACGGCCTGGGCGGCGGCCCGCGCGGTGGCCCGGTCGAGCCCCGGGCGCAGGGCCTGCAGGGCCGACACCCACTCGTCGACGTAGGCCAGCTGCAGCTCGCGGACGGCCTGCTGCGCCGACTCCGACAGGTTGGACCACTCGCGGTCCTGGATCACGATCAGCGCCGGGTGGGTCAGCGCGAACTCGACGTGCCACGCGACCAGCGCGTCGAGGGCCGTGTCGTCGTCGCCGGCCTCCGAGCGCCGCCGTCGTCCCTCGGACAGGAGTCGCTCGCTGATCGAGGTCAGGGACTGGGCCAGCAGGTCGTCCTTGCCGGCGAAGTGCTTGTAGAGCGCGGGACCCGAGATGCCGCAGGCCTCGCCGATGTCGTTGACCGAGACCCCGTGGAAGCCGCGCTCGGCGAAGAGACCGGCGGCCGTCTGGAGGATCTGGTCACGGCGGCTCACGGCGAGAGCATAGCAGGGTAGGTTAATGAGTGTTAACCTACGAGCCGTGAACATGCGAGAGCTCGTCGCCGAGCTGCGAGAGCGTACGGCGACCGCGCGACAGGGTGGGTCCCAGAAGGCCCGCGACCGGCACGTCGCTCGCGGCAAGCTGCTGCCGCGCGACCGGGTCGACCGCCTGCTGGACCCGGGATCGCCCTTCCTGGAGATCGGCGCGCTCGCCGCGTACGACATGTACGGCCCCGACCCGTACGCCGTTCCCAGCGCGGGCATGATCGCCGGCATCGGCCGGGTGTCGGGCCGCGAGTGCGTGATCGTCGCCAACGATGCCACCGTCAAGGGCGGCACCTACTACCCGCTCACGGTCAAGAAGCACCTGCGCGCCCAGACGATCGCCGCGGACAACCACCTGCCGTGCCTCTACCTGGTCGACTCCGGCGGCGCGTTCCTGCCGATGCAGGACGAGGTCTTCCCCGACCGCGACCACTTCGGCCGGATCTTCTTCCACCAGGCGCAGATGTCCGCGCGGGGCATCCCGCAGGTCGCGGCCGTCATGGGCTCGTGCACCGCGGGTGGCGCGTACGTCCCCGCGATGAGCGACGAGACGGTCATCGTGCGGGACCAGGGCACGATCTTCCTGGGTGGTCCCCCGCTGGTGAAGGCCGCCACCGGCGAGGTCGTCACCGCCGAGGAGCTCGGCGGCGGCGAGGTCCACGCCAAGGTCTCGGGCGTCGTCGACCACCTGGCCGAGGACGACGACCACGCGCTGCAGTTGGTGCGGTCGATCGTCGGCACGTTCGCCCGCCCCACCCAGCCCTCGATCACGCGCCGCCCGGCGCTGCCGCCGCGCGAGGATCCCGACGAGCTGTACGACGTCGTGCCCGTCGACTCGCGCACGCCGTACGACGTCCGCGAGGTGATCGGCCGGATCGTCGACGACTCGCGGCTGCACGAGTTCAAGCCGCTCTACGGCGAGACGCTGGTGTGCGGGTTCGCGCACATCGACGGCTGGCCCGTCGCGATCATCGCGAACAACGGCATCCTGTTCAGCGAGTCCGCACTCAAGGGCGCGCACTTCCTCGAGCTGGCCAACCAGCGCGGGATCCCCCTCGTGTTCCTGCAGAACATCACCGGCTTCATGGTCGGCAAGGAGTACGAGAACGGCGGCATCGCCAAGGACGGCGCCAAGCTCGTGACCGCGGTCGCCTCGAGCGTCGTGCCCAAGTTCACGGTCGTCATCGGCGGCTCGTTCGGTGCGGGGAACTACGGCATGTGCGGCCGCGCGTACGACCCGCGCTTCCTGTGGATGTGGCCCAACGCCAAGATCTCGGTGATGGGCGGCGAGCAGGCCGCCTCGGTCCTGGCGACCGTCCGCGGCGACTTCGAGTCGCCCGAGGCCGAGGAGGACTTCAAGGCCCCGATCCGCGACCAGTACGAGACCCAGGGCTCGGCCTACTACTCCACCGCTCGCCTGTGGGACGACGGGATCATCGATCCGGTCGACACCCGCCGCGTGCTGGCGCTCGGCCTCTCGGCCGCCTCCCACGCCCCCGTTCCCACGCCGAGCTTCGGCATCTTCCGGATGTGACTGACATGGCCCTCGAATCCGTCCTCGTCGCCAACCGTGGCGAGATCGCCGCCCGCGTCCTGCGAGCCTGCCGCGAGCTCGGGATCCGCGGCATCGCCGTCCACGTGGCCGGCGACACCGCCCACCTGTCCCATGCGGACGACGTCATCGAGATCCCGTCCCATCTCGACGGCGCGGCGATCGTCGCCGCCGCCCAGGCCACGGGCGCGGCCGCGATCCACCCCGGCTACGGCTTCCTGTCCGAGAACGCGCCGTTCGCCCGCGCGGTGGCCGACGCGGGTCTCGTGTTCGTCGGGCCCGACGCCGACGTCATCGAGCTGATGGGGCGCAAGGACCGGGCTCGCGAGGTCGCCGAGCGCGCCGGCGTCCCGGTGACCCCGCGCTTCGATCCCGAGAGCGTGCCGGCCGATGCCTACCCCATGCTGGTCAAGGCCGCCGCCGGTGGCGGCGGCAAGGGCATGCACGTCGTGCGCCGCGCCGAGGACCTCGAGTCCGCGCTGGCCACGGCGGCGCGCGAGGCGCGCTCGTCCTTCGGCGACGACACCCTGCTGGTCGAGAGCTACGTCGAGGGCGGTCGCCACGTCGAGGTCCAGGTCTTCGGCGACCGTCACGGCCACGTCGTCCACCTCTTCGAGCGGGACTGCTCGGCACAGCGCCGTCACCAGAAGGTCGTCGAGGAAGCACCGGCGCCGGGACTCGATCCCGAGGTGCGCGACCGCATCCTGGCCGCCGCGGTCGACCTGTGCCGCGAGGTCGGCTACGTCGGCGCCGGGACGGTCGAGTACCTCGTCAAGGGACGCGACGCGTACTTCCTCGAGATGAACACGCGCCTGCAGGTCGAGCACCCCGTGACCGAGGAGGTCACCGCGACCGACCTGGTGCACTGGCAGCTGGCCGTCGCCGCCGGAGAGCCGTTGCCGCTGGCCCAGGACGAAGTCACGTGCACGGGCCACGCAATCGAGGTCCGGGTCTACGCCGAGGACCCGTACGCGGGATTCCTCCCGCAGGCGGGCGTCGTGCGCGAGGCCTGGTGGCCCGATGCCCGCGTCGAGACCGTGGTCGAGGACGGCACGCGGGTCACGTCCTCCTTCGACCCGATGCTGGCCAAGGTCGTCGCCACGGGTGAGGACCGGGACGCCGCGATCGCCGCCATGACGGAGGCGCTCGACGAGACCGCGCTGTTCGGCCTGACGACCAACACGGGCTTCCTGCGCCGGCTCGTCGACTCCGCCGACTTCCGCGAGGGCCGGGTCGACACCGGCTACCTCGACGCGCACCCCGACGACCTGCTCGCCGCGCCGCCCGTCCCGCGGGCCGCCGTCGAGTACGCCGCCACGATGCTGTGGCCCGAAGCCGGCGACGGCTGGCGTCTCGCCGGCGACGCGGCCCCCGTGGTCCTGCCCGTCGTCGACGAGGCGGGCGAAAGGCACGAGGTGGCCGGCTCCACCGCGTTCCCACCCGGTCCCGGGACGACGGACGGCGTCCGTGCATGGGTCGCCGTCGAGGGTCAGCCGTGGGTCTTCGAGCGGCCCGACGGCACCAGGCGGCCGCGCGTCCTGCACGCGGGCGACGCCGAGGTCACGGCCCCCATGCCGGGCACCGTCATCGCCGTCGAGGTCACCGAGGGCCAGCAGGTCGTCGCGGGCGATCGGCTCGGCGCCGTCGAGGCCATGAAGATGGAGCTCGCCCTGGTGGCCCCGCACGACGGTGTCGTCACGCAGGTCGCGGCCAGCGCGGGAGCGCAGGTCAAGATGGGTGAGCTGCTGTTCCACGTCGAGGCCCCGGAGGACTGATGAGCGTGCTGCCGATGGTCGAGCGCGACCCGAGCCTGCCCGAGCGGGTCACGATCTTCGAGGTCGGCCCCCGCGACGGCCTGCAGAACGAGGCCGGCCTCGTCCCGGTCGACGCCAAGGTCGAGTTCATCGGCCGGCTCGTCTCGGCGGGACTGCCGATCGTCGAGGCCACCAGCTTCGTCCACCCGAAGTGGGTGCCCCAGCTGGCCGACGCCGCCGAGGTGGTGGCCCGGCTGCCGATCGACGGTCCGACGCCCCTGCCGGTGCTGGTGCCGAACGAGCGCGGACTCGACCGGGCCCTCGAGTCCGGGGTGCGGCACATCGCGATCTTCGCCAGCGCCACCGAGACGTTCGCGGCCAAGAACCTCAACAGCACGGTCGAGGACCAGTTCACGATGTTCGCCCCCGTCGTCGAGCGGGCGCTCGCCGCGGGGATGGACGTGCGCGCGTACGTCTCGATGTGCTTCGGCGATCCGTGGGAGGGTGCGGTCGACCCCACCCAGGTCGTCCGGGTCGGAAGCCGCCTGCTCGAGATGGGGGCGACCCAGCTGTCGATCGGCGACACGATCGGCGTCGGGACCGCGGCCCACGTCGCCCGGCTCGTCCAGGGGTTCGCCGGCGCCGGAGTCCCGGTCGACCGGCTGGCGATGCACTTCCACGACACGTACGGACAGGCGCTCGCCAACGCGCTGGCGGCGCTGCGGTGCGGGATCACGACCTTCGACGCCTCCGCGGGCGGACTCGGAGGCTGCCCCTACGCCGAGAGCGCGACCGGGAACCTGGCCACCGAGGACCTGGTCTGGATGCTGACCGGGCTCGGCATCGAGCACGGCGTCGACCTGGAGGCGCTGGTGAGCACGAGCCGCTGGATGGCGGGAATCCTCGGTCGCGAGAGTCCCTCGGCCGTCGTCCGGGCGCTGGGCTGAGTCGAACAGGCGGGCGGGCCGACTCAGCGAGTCCGCAGGCGACGGTCGCGAAGCTCGGACTGCGCGTAGCGCCCGACCTGCCAGGTGCCGAAGCCGTCGGCGCCGGCGCCGACGGCACCGCCCAGCAGCGGGATCTTCTTGCCGGCCAGCATGAGCGCCCGGCGACCGATCGTGCGGCCCACGAGCTCGCCCGTTACCTCTTTCGCGATCGTGTCGTCGAGCACGGGGTCGTGGACCGGCGAGGTCGCGAGTGCCATCGGCGAGGACGGCAGGCGCTTCTTCCTGACCATCTCGGTCACGGTGTCCTCGCCGAGCATCACCGCCAGGACCGCGTTGCGCACGCGCGGGTCCTCGAGGTCGTAGCCGCGCAGGTGCGCGATGCTCGCGACCAGGTGGCACTGGACGATCGTGACGCCCACGACGTTGGCCGGCACGGTGGCCGGTGCCAGCGCGATCCCGCCGAGGTTGGTGACGAAGCCCTGCAGGCCGGCCAGGCTGGTGTGGCTGCGCACCAGCGCGGCCACGGCCTTCTCGACGTCACCGCCGTGCGCCGCCAGCTTCGCACCGGCCGTCTCGATGACGGGCTTGAGCGGACCGACGCCGTCGATCGCCTTGTCGAGGACCGTGCGGACGTACCCGGATGCGACGGCGGGGACGGCGCGCGTCCCGGCCTCCCTGGCGATGCGGTCCTTCATTCCCATGGCGCAAGCATAGGAAGCACGGGCGAACTCGCGCGTCGAGCAGGAACGCGCGCCGACCGGTCGGCGCCCCTACTGTGTGCCCATGGCGCAAGAGCCCTTCTCCACGCGCGTGGCCGGGTCGCAGTGGCGCGCGCGGGCCGAGGCCTGGATCGGCGAGGCGCTGGCGGGAAACGGCATCACGGTCACGGGGAAGGCCGACCAGCTGCGCATCCGGCCCTGGTCGACGCAGATCACCGTGCCGACCGACCACGGTCTCGTGTGGTTCAAGGCGCCCTGCCCGTCGATGGCGTTCGAGGCCGCGCTGCAGGAGGCGTTGGCCCGTCTCGCGCCCGGCTCCGTCCAGGCGCCGCTGGCGATCGAGCCCGACGAGGGCTGGATGCTCACCCGTGACCACGGCCAGACCCTCGGCGACCAACGCGTCCCGACGGCCGAGGACTGGCGCCGCGCCGTGGCGCAGGCCGCACGGGTGCAGCGCTCGCTGGCCGGTCACCGCGAGGAGCTGCTCGCGACGGGCCTGCCGAACGCGGCGCCCAAGACGGTCGTGGACC
>NZ_DAMDLR010000015.1:0-57621 GCF_032084975.1 Aeromicrobium sp. | reverse complement strand
CTCGGCGTGCCCGGCCTCGTCGGCTACCGGGCGATCAACACGCTCGACGCGATGGTCGGCCACCGCAGCGCCCGCTACGAGCGCTTCGGGTGGGCCAGCGCCCGGATCGACGACGTCGCGAACCTCGTCCCGTCCCGGGTGTCCGCCGCCCTCGCAGCGGTCCTCGCCCCCACAGTCGGAGGCCGGCCCGCCGACGCGCTACGGGCCTGGGCGCGGGACGCACGGCGGCACCCCAGCCCGAACGCCGGACCCGTCGAGGCCGCATTCGCCGGTGCTCTCGGCGTGACCCTGGGCGGGGTCAACGACTATGCCGGCCGCATCGAGGACCGGGCCCGCATGGGCGAAGGTCCCGCTCCGGAGGTCGGCGACCTGTCCCGGACGACGCGGCTCGCCACGGCAGTCGCGTGGGCAGCTGCCGCGCTCAGCGTCCTGATCGCGCTCGCACCCAGGCGCGCGCGTCGGCAGCGTCGCGCACGACGCTGACCCCTGCCTGCCCACTGGCCCGGCGGACGACCACGACGGGGATCCCGCGCTCACCGGCGACATCGAGCTTCGCCTCGGTGTGGCTGCCGCCGGAGTCCTTCGTCACGAGCACGTCGGTGTCGCTCATCGCCTCGCGCTCGTGCTCGAGGGTGTACGGGCCACGACTCTGCACCAGCGTCCACGCGCTCGGAAGGGCGATCTCGGGCGGATCGACGACACGGACCACGCACGCGTGACTGCGCAGCGGCTCGACGAAGCGGTGCAGGGACTGACGCCCCACGGTCAGGAACGGCCGCTTCCCCAGGGCCGCCGCGACCCGCGCTGCCTCGTCGTGGTCGTCGACCCAGTGCCACATGGCCGCGTCGTCGCGCTCGGACCAGCCCGGCCGTTCGAGCCGCAGGAGCGGCACCCCGGCCTGCTCGCTCGCGGCCGCGGCGTTCGCGCTGATCTGCTCGGCGAACGGGTGAGTCGCGTCCACGACCGCATCCACGGCGTTCCCGCGCACGTGGTCCGCGAGTCCGTCGATGCCGCCGAAGCCACCGATCCGGACCTCCCCCACCGGCAGCCGGGGACGCGCGACACGACCCGCGAGGGACGTCACGACCTCGTCGCCGTCGTGGACGAGCAGCTCGGCCAGCGCCCGTGCTTCGCGGGTCCCGCCCAGGATCAGGACCCTCATGCGGCCGGTCCGACCGTCGGCAGCGTCGGCGGGCCGTCCTGGGCCAACTCGAGCAGGGCGCCGACGTCGAGGTGGCGTTCGGCGAGGTCGCCGAGCAGGTCCAGGCGTGCCTCTCGTGCGGCCGCGAAGCTGACGCCCGACGCCTCGAACGATGCGCCGCGCGCTCGCGCCGACAGGTCCAGCACAGCGGTCCGCAGGGCATCGGACTCCAGGCTGCCGTGCCACATCGTGCCGAGCACGCCGCCGACCCGCGCGCCGCCGAGGAACTCCTCCGCCCCGGCGTCGCGGGCGATGCGCCCGTGGTGGATCTCGTAGCCCGTCGCGTCGGCGCCGAGCGCCTGCCCGTGCGGGAGGCGCAACGTCTTGTCCGCGGCGAAGGTCGTCTCGACAGGCAGCAGGCTCAGTCCCGGGACGGTCGTCGGCGCACCCGACTCGACACCGTCGGGGTCGTGGACGTGCCGGCCGAGCATCTGGAATCCGCCGCAGATGCCCAGGACCGCACGACCCGACTCGGCGTGGCGGACGACAGCCCGGTCGAGTCCACGCGAGCGCAGCCACGCCAGGTCCGAGACCGTCGCCCGTGTCCCCGGCAGGACGACCAGGTCCGCGTCGGCGAGATCGCGCGGGTCGGCGGTGAAGACGACGTCCACGTCCGGCTCGAGGCCGAGCGCATCGACGTCGGTGAAGTTGCTGATGCGCGGCAGCCGGATCACGACGACCCGCAGGGCCCGGTCGGTGCTCGTCCGGCGACCTTCGAGGTCAAGCGCGTCCTCAGAGTCCAGCCACACGTCCGGGCTCCACGGCAGCGTGCCGAACACGCGGCGACCGGTGGCGTCCTCGAGCTGACGCAGTCCCGGCGCGAGCAGGGACTCGTCCCCGCGGAACTTGTTGACCACGAATCCCGCGACGAGCGCCTGGTCGGCCGGCTCGAGCAGCGCCACGGTCCCGTAGAACGCCGCGAACACGCCGCCGCGGTCGATGTCCCCCACGACGACCGTGGGGATGTCCGCGTGCCGGGCCAGCCCCATGTTGACGTAGTCGCCGGCGCGCAGGTTGATCTCGGCCGGGCTGCCCGCGCCCTCGGCCACGACGAGGTCGTAGCGGGACGCGAGATCGTCATAGGCGGCGTGCGCGGCCTGCGCCAGGTGCGTGCGGCCGCCGATGAACTCTCGGCTGCTGATCTCACCCGCCGGCTCGCCCATCACGACGACGTGGCTGCGTCGGTCGCCCCCGGGCTTGAGCAGCACCGGATTCATCGCCGCCTCGGGATCAGCACCGGCGGCGAGCGCCTGCACCCACTGGGCCCGGCCGATCTCGGCGCCGTCCGCGCACACCATCGAGTTGTTGGACATGTTCTGCGCCTTGTACGGCGCCACCCGGATGCCGCGGCGAGCGAACGCGCGGCACAGGGCGGTGGTCACCAGGCTCTTGCCCGCGTCCGACGTCGTCCCGGCCACGAGGAGTCGGCCTGTTCCGGACGTCGGTGCGTGCACCCGTCAAGTATCCCGGTGGCGTCGCCCGGCCCCCATGGCAGGTGCGCGAGCCGGCCGGCCGTGCGCCGATGATGAGGCACCAGCGCCCATATATGGGCCTGAGCGACACATCGTTGCGAACGGTGCTTCGCGATCCCTAGCGATGGTGACGGCGGAGGTAGGTCTCGAGGTCAATGGGAGGTGTGCCGGTGATGGTCTCGACGTCACTGCTCACTCCGGCCATGACGTTGCTGGCGATCGCGGTGTAGGTGCTGACCCAGGCGTCGAGCTGCCAGTCGGGTGCTCCGAAAGCGGCGCGCGAGCGGTACGCCTCCTCGATGCTCTCGTCGTGGAAGGTGATGGCGCGGTCGCGCTCCCGCGCGAGTGTGGCGGCAACCTCTGCGAGGGTGAGTGCTTCGGGACCGGTGAGGTCATACGTGCGCCCTGCGTGCGTGGATGGGTCGACGAGGATCGTCGCAGCGGTGCGCGCCACGTCGGAGCGGGCGACGAAGGACGCACGGCCATCGCCAGCGGGCCCACGGATGACATCGTCATCGCCGACGAGGGCTTCCAGGAAGTCGATGTAGAAGCTGTCACGCAGGAAGGTCCACTTCATCGAGGAGGACTTGATGTGCTCCTCGGTGGCATGGTGGTCGCGGGCCAGCGTGAAGGTCGCATCGGGCGCTGCGGCCGCGAACGACGTGTACACAACGTGCTCGACCCCCGCCGCCTCGGCTGCATCGACGAACGAGCGGTGCTGGTCGAGACGATCGACGCTCTCGGAGGCCGAGACCATGAAGAGCACGGCCACACCGTCGAGTGCGGCAGTGGAGGCTTCCCGGTCCGAGTAGCTGAACTGGTGCACGGTGCTGTCCGGCAGCCTCGGCGCTCTCGCAGGAGTGCGTACGAGGAGTCGCTGGGCGACGCCGCGATCAGCCAGGTCGCGGGCGACGTACCCGCCGAGGGCTCCCGTGGAGCCGGTGACGGCAATGGCCGTGCTCGTGCTGCTGGCCATGGTCAAGTCCTCTCGATGGCCCCTGTCGGTACGAGTGATCTTGGCACCCGAGGAACTGTGCGGCGACGCGGTCCACGTCCAGACGGATGCTCATCGCGCTGGTGCGTGGGCAGGACGTGACGCAACGCGGACGGCGAAACCCGATGGCACCTGAGGTCATTCCGTGAGCGACGTGGCGACCAGAGCGACCCGGAGTCCCCTGCGTGTGCACACTGCGACACACCCATGATCGACCTGAAACGCGAAAACCCAGTCCGAAGTGCCCCCGAGGGGTGTGACGCCGTATGCGCCGGAGCCGTCGCAGCGCGCGTGCGCGAAAGCGGGCTCCTGATTCTGATCCCTTTCATGCGTCCGCCGACATGGGACATGTTCTGCGCCTTGTACAGCGCCATCTTCACGCCGCGGCGGGCGAACGCAGCACAGGGCGCTGGTCGCCAGGCTCTTGCGTGCGTCCGACGTCGTTCCGGCCACGAAGAGTCGGCCTGTTCCGGACGTCGGTGCTTGCACCCGCCACGTATCCCGGTGGCGCCAGCGGATCTTCATGGCAGGTGCGCGACCCGGCCGGTGGCCCGATGATGAGGCATCTGGGCCCATATATGGGCCTGAGCGACACATCATCTCGAACCACACGACGAGGGAAAGACAAGACCCCCTCACCGGCGAGAGTGAGAGGGTCCTGTTGTGTCCGAGGGGGGACTTGAACCCCCATGCCCGTAACCGGGCACTAGCACCTCAAGCTAGCGCGTCTACCAATTCCGCCACCCGGACAGGTGCGTTTTCCTGCAGCACTGAACTCTAGCAAACCCCTCCGGCAGGGGTGTGCACGGGGCTCAGAGCAACTGGGCGAGCGCGTGGATCACCAGCCCTGCCAGTCCGCCCACGACGGTGCCGTTGATGCGGATGAACTGCAGGTCACGGCCGACGAACAGCTCGATGCGCTCCGCGGTCTCGTCGCCGTCCCAGCGCTCGACCGTCGAGGAGATGACGGTCGCGATCTCGCCGCCGTAGTGGTTGACGACGTAGGCGGCAGCGTCTCCGGCGGCGCGGTCGACGCGCTCGGCCAGGGCCGGGTCGGACTGCAGCCGCTCCCCCAGCCGTGCGATCTCCTCGACGAACCGGCGGCGCAGCAGGCCGTCCTCCGCCCGGAGCGCCTCCACCAAGCCTCGCCGCAACGACTCCCACAGCCGAACCGCCGTGGTCGCCGCCTTCGGCTGCGCGAGAAGCCGCTGCTTCAGGCGCTCGGCACGCGCCATGGTGTCCGGATCGTGCTGCAGGTCGTCGGCCAGCTCGATGAGCCAATGGTCCAGCGCCTGCCGTGCGTCATGGTGCGGGTCGAGGCGGATGTCCTCGATCCACTCCATGGCTTCGCGGAACAGCCGCTCGGCGATCAGGTTGGTCGCCCAGGTCGGCGACCAGCTGGGCGCCCGCTGCTTGATCAGGTCGGTGATCCGCTCGGGGTGCTGGTGGAGCCACGCCGTCATCTCGTCCAGACCCAGGTCCACGAGTCCGGTGTGGGCACCTTCGTCCAGCACCTCCGCCAGCAGCTGGCCGATCGCCGGACTGAGCGGCTCCTCGGTCAGGCGCGGGATGATCATCTCGGTGATGACGGCGCTGACGTCCTCCTCCTTGACCCGTCCGAGCAGGTCGGACGTGACGCGCGACGCCTCGTCCACCAGGCGGTGCGCCCGCCCCGGCGTCATGATCCAGCGACCGACGCGCTCAGCGGGCTCGGCCGTGGCGATGCGGTCGCGGATGACGTCCTCGCGCAGGAAGTTCTCCGCGACGAAGTCCTGCAGGCTGGCCGCCAGTTGGTCCTTCTTCTTCGGGATCAGTGCGGTGTGCGGGATCGGCAGGCGCAACGGGTGTCGGAAGAGCGCCGTCACCGCGAACCAGTCGGCGATGGCGCCGACCATCGCCGCCTCCGACGCCGCGTTCACGTACCCGAGGACGCCGTCCTGACCGTGCGTGAGCGCGAACACGACCGCGGCGACGACCAGCAGCGACGTCGCCAACACGCGCATGCGCCGAAGCCCCTCCCGTCGGGCCTCGTCGTCACCCGAGAGCGGCAGCAGTGGAGTCATCTCGGCGGTCATGAGGCAACAGTAGGGAAAAGGACGGGCTACGCTCGCCGTGGCGGCCCACCAGCGACCGCACGGACGAAGGAGCACCCCATGGCCGGCCTCGACGAACTGCGCTCGATGATCCCCGTCGACGACATCGCGAAGAAGCTCGGCGTCGAGCCCGCCGTCGCCCAGCAGGGCATCGATGCGGCGCTCCCCGGACTCCTGGGCGGACTCGGTGCGAACGCCAAGGATCCGGCGAAGGCGGAGTCGCTCGAGAAGGCGGTCGCGGCCAAGAGCCCCACCCTCATCGACAACGGCGTGGACGTCGACTCGATCGACACGCAGGACGGCGAGATGATCGTCAAGAACGTCTTCGGCGACAAGACCGACGACGTCGCGGTGGCACTCGGATCCGCCGACGGTGCGCAGGACGCCGGCCTGGTCAAGAAGCTGCTGCCGCTCCTCGCGCCGATCGTCATGGCCTACCTCGCGCAGCAGTTCTCCGGCGGCGCGAAGAAGGGCGGCGGAGGCATCCAGGACGTGCTCGGCGGTCTCATCGCAGGCACGTCCTCCGGGTCGTCCGGTGGCGGGCTCGACGACCTCGTGGGCGGCCTCCTGGGTGGCCGGTCCGGCAAGTCCGGCGGAGGACTGGGCGATCTGCTCGGCGGCCTGCTCGGCGGTGGCAAGGGCTGACACCGGTTCCCGGCGTGCACGGATCGTCCTGACTCGACGAGTCCGGACACGGGGTCCGGAGCCGGCTTCCGTCGCGCGACAGTCGGCGCACTCCGCCTAGAATCTGGCGCATGACCTTCAACGAGGGCGCGCGCCTCGACACCAGCCAAGTCACCGGCGGCAAGGCTGGCGGAGTGATCGGCGGAGGCATCGGCGGCCTGGTCCTGATGCTGCTCATCGCGTTCCTCGGCGGCAATCCGCTCGGCGGCGGGTCCGCTTCGGGATTCGACGTCAACCAGGTCCTCACCGGCGGCTCCCAGTCCGGGTCCGTCGACGTCAGCGAGTGCCAGACCGGCGCCGACGCCAACCGGTCGGACGTCTGCCGCATCGTCGGCACGGTCAACAGCACGCAGGACTACTGGACCGACGCCCTTCCGGCCGACCTCAACCGCCAGTACCGCGAGGCGAAGACCGTCATCTACTCCGGCACCACCCAGTCGGCGTGCGGAACGGCGTCGGGCGCCACCGGCCCGTTCTACTGCCCCGCCGACGAGCGCGTCTACATGGACGCCTCCTTCTTCGACGAGCTCAGCAGCCGCTTCGGCGCCGACGGCGGCAACCTCGCCCAGATGTACGTCGTGGCGCACGAGTACGGCCACCACGTCCAGCACATCCTCGGCATCCTCGAGAAGGCCCAGGACGGCCGTTCGGGGCCGCAGAGCAACGGGGTCCGCGTCGAGCTCATGGCCGACTGCCTCGCCGGCGTGTGGGCCAACCACGCCGCCCAGACCCAGGACGAGCAGGGCAACACGCTCATCCAGCCGCTGACGCGGGCCGACATCGACTCGGCGCTCTCAGCCGCCGCGGCCGTCGGCGACGACCACATCCAGGAGACGCTCGGCGGCGGTCGCGTCAACCAGGACTCGTGGACGCACGGCTCGAGCGAGTCGCGCCAGAGCTGGTTCATCAGGGGCTACGAGTCCGGCACCATCAACCAGTGCGACACCTTCGCCACGAACGACCTGTGATCGCGTGACCCGGCGCCTGAGCGTCGAGGTCTGGATCGTCCTCGGCCTGTCCCTCGGCCAGTCGGCCGTCTACGCCCTCCTGAGCCTCGTCCGCAAGCTCAGCGAGGGCCGGCTGCGCGACTCCACGGCGGGCCTCAACCAGTCCCGCGACGTGGTCCCGTGGCTCGACCTGACCTACCAGGTCGCCGGCATCGGATTCGCGCTGGTGCCCGTCGCGCTCGCGCTCTACCTGCTGAACCTCGACCGCGACGCTCCCCCGGTCTTCGCGCGGCTCGGACTCGACCGCCGTCAGCCGTGGCGCGACCTGGCGATCGGCGCGGGACTGGCCGCCGTCATCGGCATCCCGGGCCTCGGGGTCTACTTCGCCGGTCGCGCGCTCGGCGTGACGGCCGAGATCGTCACCGCTCCCGACCTGCTGCACTGGTGGACGGTCCCCGTGCTGATCCTCGCGGCGCTGCAGAACGCGCTGCTGGAGGAGGTCATCGTCGTCGGCTACCTGATGACTCGCCTGCGCCAGCTCGAGTGGGGACTGCCGGCCGTCATCGCCGCTTCGGCACTGCTGCGCGGCGCCTATCACCTCTACCAGGGCTTCGGCCAGTTCGTCGGCAACGCCCTGATGGGCGTCGTGTTCGCGTGGTGGTTCCACCGGACCGGGCGCGTCATGCCGTTGGTGGTCGCGCATACGATCCTCGATGTGGTCGCGTTCGTCGGGTACGCCCTGTTCGCCGACGTCGTCGGACTGCGTTGAAGATGGGAACGATGAGACTCGAGTTCGACCCGGCGCTGCCGATCGCGGCACGCCACGACGAGATCCGCGACGCGATCCGCGACCACCAGGTCGTCGTGATCGCGGGCGAGACCGGCTCCGGCAAGACCACGCAGCTGCCCAAGATCGCTGCCGAGCTCGGCCGCACCAAGATCGCGCACACCCAGCCGCGCCGCATCGCGGCACGGTCCGTGGCCGCCCGCATCGCGCAGGAGTGCGACGTCGAGCTCGGTGCCGAGGTCGGCTACGCCGTGCGCTTCGACGACAAGTCCGGCGCGGACACCGTCGTCAAGCTGGTCACCGACGGCCTGTTGCTGAGCGAGCTGCAGCACGACCGGCGCCTCGAGCGATACGACACGATCATCATCGACGAGGCGCACGAGCGCTCCCTGGCGATCGACTTCCTGCTGGGCTACCTGCGCGAGCTGCTCCCCCGCCGCCCCGACCTCAAGGTCATCGTCACCTCGGCCACGATCGACGTCGAGCGCTTCGCGGAGCTGTTCACCACCCCGCAGCAGCGCGTCCCGATCATCGAGGTCAGCGGCCGCACGTACCCCGTCGAGGTCCGCTACCGTCCGCTCGACCAGGAGGACGACCTCGTCGACGGCATCGTCCGCGCCGTCCGCGAGCTGCCGCGCGACGGCGACGTGCTCGTCTTCCTGCCGGGCGAGCGCGACATCCGCGACACCGCCGAGGTGCTCGAGGGCAAGGGACTGGGCGACGTCGTCCCCCTCTACGGCCGCCTCGCCGCGCACGAGCAGCAGAAGGTCTTCCAGACGGGCCCGCGACGCCGCATCGTGCTGGCCACCAACGTCGCCGAGACCTCGATCACCGTGCCGGGCATCCGCTACGTCGTCGACCCCGGCCTGGCGCGCATCTCGCGCTTCAGCGCACGCCTCAAGGTCCAGCGACTGCCGATCGAGCGGATCTCGCAGGCCAGCGCCTCCCAGCGCGCCGGTCGCTGCGGCCGTGTCGCCGACGGCATCTGCATCCGGCTCTACGACGAGGAGGACTTCGAGTCCCGCCCCGAGTTCACCGACCCCGAGATCCTGCGCACCAACCTGGCCAGCGTCATGCTCCAGATGGCGTCACTCGACCTGGGCGACATCCGTGAGTTCGGGTTCCTCGACGCGCCCGACCACCGCGCGGTCGCCGACGGACTGGCGCTCCTGCGCGAGCTCGACGCGTTCGCTCCGCGGCGCGACGGATCCGACCGGATCACCCGACTCGGGCGCACCATGTCGCGTCTGCCGCTCGACCCACGCCACGCGCGCATGGTGCTGGCCGCCGACCGCCTGGGCGTCCTGCCCGAGGTGCTGATCATCGTCGCCGGCCTCTCGATCCAGGACGTCCGCGAGCGTCCGCTGGACAAGCAGCAGGCCGCCGACCTGCAGCACAAGCGGTTCACCCAACCCGACTCGGACTTCCTCACGCTGTTGACCCTGTGGCAGTACCTCCAGGAGAAGCGCGACGAGCTCTCGCACAGCAAGTTCCGCCGGATGTGCCACGACGAGTTCCTGCACTACCTGCGCGTCCGCGAGTGGGCCGACGTCAACGCCCAGCTGCGCCGGACCGCCCGCGAGATGGGGCTCAAGCCCGGCAAGGTCCGCCAGGAGCCCGATGCCGACGCGATCCACCAGGCGCTCCTGCACGGACTGCTCTCGCACGTCGGCCTGCGCGACTCCGAGGGCCGCGAGTACCTCGGCGCCCGCGGCGCGCGGTTCGCCGTCTTCCCGGGATCTGGGCTGGCCAAGAAGCCGCCGCGCTGGATCATGGCGGGCGAGCTCGTCGAGACGTCGCGCCTGTGGGCCCGTGACAGCGCTCGGATCGACCCCGAGTGGGTCGAGAAGGCCGGCGGCCACCTGTTGAAGCACCAGTACGCCGAGCCGCGCTGGTCCGCCCGACGCGGCGCGGCCGTCGCGACGCAGCGCTCGACGCTCTACGGCATTCCCGTCGTCGTCGACCGCACCGTCATGCTCGCGCAGCACGACGCCCACCTCGCCCGTGAGCTGTTCATCCGCCATGCGCTCGTCGGCGGCGAGTGGCGTACCCACCACAGGTTCTGGAAGCGGAACCAGGACCGGCTCGCACATGTCGAGGAGCTGGAGGAGCGCGTCCGCACCCGGGGCATCCGGGTCGACGACGAGACGCTCGTCGACTTCTACGACGCCCGCGTGCCGGCGGATGTCGTCTCGGTCCGGCACTTCGACTCGTGGTGGAAGAAGCAGCCCGACAAGTCGATCCTCGACTTCACCGACGACCTGTTCGCCCACCAGGTCGACGCGGACGCCTTCCCCACCTCGTGGACGTCGCAGAGCACCGACTTCGACGCCTTCGACGTCACCTACCGCTTCGACCCGCAGGCCGGTGACGACGGCATCACGATCACCGTGCCTGTCGACGACCTGCTGAACGTCGACGAGAACGAGTTCGCCTGGGGCATCCCCGGCCGGCGGCTCGAGCTGGTCACCGAGCTCATCCGGGGACTCCCCAAGTCGGAGCGTCGACGCTTCGCGCCGGCGGCCCAGACGGCCGAGCGCGTACTGCCACAGCTCGATCCGACCCGCGAGCTGCGCGCCGAGCTCGGCCGCGCGCTCGAGGTCGATCCCGGGCTGATCGACCCGGCCGGCCTGCCGTCGCACCTGCGGCCCACCTTCCGCGTCGTCGACGGCGAGAAGCAGCTGGCCCAGGGCAAGGATCTCGACGCCCTGCGCGCCGAGCTGGAGCCGCGCCTGCGACGCGACCTGCGCCAGCGCGCCCAGCGCAAGGAGCGCACCGGCATCAAGGACTGGGACTTCGGCGACCTCGACCGCACGCTCACCGCTGGTCAGGTCACCGGCTTCCCGGCGGTCGTCGACGAGGGCACGAGCGTCGCCCTGCAGGTCCTGCGCACGGCCGACGAGCAGCGCGCGGCCTCCATCCGTGGCCAGGCGCGCCTGATCGCACTGTCGACGGCCTCGCCCGTCATCACCATCGGCCGCGCGCTGTCCCTGCAGGACAAGCTGTTGCTGGCCACCTCACCGCAGGGCGATGCCGCCGCGGTGATCGAGGAATCGTGGCTGGCGGCCCTGGACCACTTGGTGGTCCAGCACGGTGGACCCGTGTGGGACGAGGAGGCCTACCGGGCCCTGCGCGAGAAGGCGCGCGCGGACGCGGTGCCGCTGGCCGAGCGCATCGTGCGCCAGGTGATCGCCGCCCTGCAGGCCCTGGGCCGGGTCACCCCCGGCAACGACGAGGCCGGCGAGGACGTGCGCGTGCAACTCTCGTGGCTGATCCATCCCACGTTCGTCCGCGAGATGGGAGCCGATCAGGTGGGCCGTCTTGCGACCTACTTGGGCGCGGCCGCCAAGCGACTCACGTCGACGAAGGACCCCAGCGCGGTCTGGGAGCTGGAGGCGCGGTTCCACGACCTGACCAAGGACCTGCGTCCCTGGCAGCGGCTCTCGGCACCCGTCCAGCGGGTGCGGTGGATGCTCGAGGAGCTGCGCGTCAGCGTGTTCGCCCAGGAGCTCCGGGCGGTGGGACCGATATCGGCCCAGCGCGTCAGCAAGGCGCTGGACGAGCTGGGCCGACAGGTCTAGCTCAGCCGACGCCGATCAGGTCGATGACGAAGACCAGGGTCTTGCCGGAGAGGCGGTGCCCACCACCGGCGGGGCCGTAGGCCAGCTCGGGCGGGGCGATCAGCTTGCGACGGCCGCCGACCTTCATGCCGGGGATGCCCTGCTGCCAGGCTCCGATGAGCTGCGGCAGCGGGAAGCGTGCGGACTGGCCGCGGTCCCAGGACGAGTCGAACTGCTCGCCGGTCTCGAAGTCGACACCCACGTAGTGGACGTCGACCACACCGCCGTTGACTGCCTCGGCACCCTCACCGACGGTGACGTCCTCGATCACGAGGTCGGTCGGGGCGGGGCCGGGGGTGAAATCGACTTCGGGCTTTTCACTCATGTCTGCCATCCTTGCACGCATGCGCGCTACCGTCCTTCACTCCCCCGGCGACATCCGACTCGACACGATCGAGGACCCCGTCCTCGAAGCCGACACGGACGCCATCGTCCGCACCGTGGCCGCCTGCGTGTGTGGCAGCGACCTGTGGCCCTACCGGGGACTGAACAAGCCCCAGACCGAGCCGAGCCAGATCGGCCACGAACTGGTCGGCATCGTCGAGAGCGTCGGCAGCGACGTCTCCAACCTCGCCGTGGGCGACTTCGTCATCGCACCATTCATGTACAGCGACAACACGTGCGTGCACTGCCGCAACGGCGTCCAGACCTCGTGCGTGAACGGTGGTGGCTATGCCGGCTGCCAGGCCGAGCTCGTGCGGATCCCGCAGGCCGCCGGCACGCTCGTGACGGTCCCCGGCGACGTGGACGATGCGATGCTGCCGCACCTGCTCGCCCTGAGCGACGTCTTCCCGACCGGCCACCACGCGGCCGTCAGCGCCGGCGTCACGCACGGCTCGACCGTCACCGTGGTCGGCGACGGTGCCGTCGGCCTGTCCGCCGTCCTGGCCGCCAAGCGGCTCGGTGCCTCCACCGTCATCGCGATGTCGCGCCACGCGGACCGCCAGGAGATCGCGACCCGCTTCGGCGCCGACCACATCGTGTCGAGCCGCGGCAAGGACGGCGCCGCCGAGGTCCGTGAGATCCTCGGCGGCATCGGCGCCGATGCCGTGCTGGAGTGCGTCGGCACGGCCGAGTCGATGAAGCAGGCGTTCCTGTCCCTGCGCCCGGGCGGAACGGTCGGCTACGTCGGAGTCCCGCACGGGGTCGAGCTCAACGTCCCCGCGATGTTCGGTCGCAACCAGGCGTTGGCCGGCGGCGTCGCGCCGGTGCGCAACTACCTCGACGAGCTGTTGCCCGAGGTGCTGGACGGCAGCCTGCAGCCCGGGGCGGTCTTCGACCGGACGTTCGCGCTGGACCAGGTCGCCGACGCGTACAGGGCGATGGACGAGCGGACCGCGATCAAGGCGCTGCTGCGCCCCTGATCGCGGCCCGGCCGCTCACCTGAGCTGCGAGCTGTTCAGGCCCAGCAGACGTCGCGCGACGATGAGCTGCTGGATCTGCTGCGTGCCCTCGAAGATGTCGAGGATCTTGGAGTCACGCGCCCACTTCTCGAGGAACTCGGTCTCGCTGTAGCCGATCGATCCGGCCAGCTCGACGCACTTGAGCGTGATCTCGTTGCCGGAGCGGCCGGACTTGGCCTTGGCCATCGACGCCTGCAACGAGTTCGCCTGACGGTTGTCGGCCATCCAGGCCGCCTCCAGCGTGAGCAGGAGCGCGGCCTCCCAGTCGGCCTCCATCCGCAGGAACTCGGCCACGGCGTGCGGCTGGGTGGCGGGCGTGCGGTCGTAGTCGATCACCATGCCCGCCTGCTCGATGAGCTCGCGCATGACCTCCAGCGACGCTCGGGCGCAACCGACGGCCATGCCGGCGACAAGCGGGCGCGTGTTGTCGAACGTGGCCATCGCACCGGCGAAACCCTGCTTGGTGTCGATCTCGGGGCTGCCGAGCAGGTTCTCGGCCGGGACGCGGCAGTTGTCCAGGACGATCACGGCAGTGTCCGAGGCGCGGATGCCGAGCTTGTGCTCGAGCCGCTCGACCCGGATGCCGGGCAACGACTTGGGCACGACGAACGACTTCACCGCGGCGCGGCCGAGCTCCTTGTCCAAGGTGGCCCACACGACGACCGAGTCGGACCGGTCCCCCGACGTCACGAAGATCTTCTCTCCGTTGAGGATGTAGTGGTCACCGTCCTTGATGGCCGTGGTCCTGATGGCGGCCGAGTCCGAGCCGAAGCTGGGCTCGGTGATCGCCATCGACGCCCACGTGCCCTTGAAGCGCTCGAGCTGCTCGTCGGTGGCGACCGACGCGATGGCCGAGTTGCCCAGGCCCTGACGCGGCATCGACAGCAGCAGGCCGACGTCGCCCCAGCACATCTCGATGACCGAGAGGACCGAGGACATGTTGGAGCCGTTGCGAACCTTGCCCTTGTCCTTGGCGGACTCCTTGACGCGCACGCCGGCCGCGCCGGCACCGGTGCCCGTCCCGGACTCGTTCATGCCGTCGATGAGCGACGCGAGGAGATCGAGCTCCTTGGGGTAGCTGTGCTCGGCGAGGTCGTACTTGCGGGAGTTGGCACGCAGGAACTCGTTGGCGACGTCGTGCGCCTGCTGGACGAATCCGCGGAACTTCTTCGGGGTGTCGAGGTAGATCATGAGTCGTTCGGTCCTCAGACGAGGACTGCTCCTTCCATCACGCCGACGGCACGCAGGTCGCGGTACCACCGTTCCACCGGGTGTTCCTTCACGAAGCCGTGACCGCCGAGCAGCTGCACGCCGTCGGTGCCGATCTTCATGCCGTACTCGCTCGAGAGGCGACGGGCGAGCGCCGCCTCGCGGGCGAACTCGACCCCCTGCTCGGCACGCGACGCCGCCTTGAGGGTGACGAGGCGCATCCCCTCGAGCTCGATGGCCATGTCGGCGACGGTGAACGCGACGGCCTGGCGGTACGCGATCGGCTCGCCGAACGCCTCGCGGGTGACGACGTACTCCTTGACGTACTCGAGCACGGACTTGCCCGCGCCGAGCGCGAGTCCCGCCCACGCGAGCCGCGAGAGGCGGATCATCGAGCGGTAGTCGTCGGCCGTCCCGAGGATGGCGTCCGCGGGGACGTGCACGTCGTTCAGCTGCAGGCGCGTCAGCCCGGCGGCCCGCAGGCCCATGCCGGGGTCGGCGGCGACGGTCAGGCCGTCCGTGTTCGCCTCGACGATGACCATCGACGGGCCCTGGCCCTCGACGTCGGCGGCAATGACGAACAGCTCGGCCTCGGCGCCACGCACGGCCCCGGACTTGATGCCGTTGAGGACGTAGCCACCCCCCTCGCGCTTGGCCACGGTGGTGAGGGCGAACGGGTCGAACAACGGCTGCGGCTCGGTCACCACGAGGGCCGCGACGGGCACGTCGCCCTCGGTGAACGACGGCAGATAGGTCTGCTGCTGGCCCTCGGTGCCCCACAGCGAGATCGCGGTGGCGACCGCCGAGGGCGCCATGCACGCGACGGCCTGGCCCATGTCGCCGTGCGCGAGGGCCTCGGCGACCAGCACACCGGTGACGGCGGACCGCTCCTCGGCCAGCCCGCCGAGGGACTCGGGGATGTTGATCAGCGAGAGGCCGAACTCGCCGGTCTGGGCGAGCACCTCCTTGGGGGTGTCGTCGGCCGTCTCGGCCGCCTCGGCGCCCGGGCGCAGCACCTCGGCCGCGAAGTCGGAGATGACCTCGACGATCATCTGCTGGTCCTCGGTGGGCGTCAGGTCGAAGACACCCGCGACGCTGGTGGAGGCCGGGCGGTCGCCCTGGGCGCTGCCCGCCACCTTCTTGAAGGTGCGCTGAGCCGCGCCGATCGCCTGGAATCCGCTGCGGGTGCCGCCGTGGACCGCCCGCTCGGCCACCTTGCGCAGCCCCAGCTTGTCGAGCGTCTCGGAGGCGGCCAGCTTGTTCAGGACGCGAAGCCCGTAGGCCATGGGGTCGGTGCCCGCCACGTTCACTCCCTCGGTACGTTTGGGAAACTGTCGTTTACAGTTTCACATACCGAGAGTATCTGACCGCTCCCAACGCCGCCAGTGATTTCGCGTGTCGCGTCCTTCGATACCCTGAAGCGTGCCTGAAACGCCCTCCGCAGAGCAGTCCCGCCCCCTTCCCGACGGCGGCTCCGTCCGTCCTATCACGCGCTGGGGAACGCCCGTCATGCATCACGAGCTGCGCGACGTCACCGAGTTCGACGACGAGCTGCGCACGCTCGTGGCCGACATGGTCGCCACGATGTACGCCGCCGAGGGCGTGGGCCTGGCCGCCAACCAGGTCGGTGAGGACGTCAAGGTCTTCGTCTTCGACTGCCCCGACGACGCACAGCAGCGGATCACCGGCGTCGTGTGCAACCCGGTCCTGCGCCTGCCCGACGGCGCCGACCGCAAGCTCGACGTCCACGACGAGGGCTGCCTCTCGCTGCCCGGCGCGTTCACCGAGTGTGCGCGCCCGGATCACGCCTGGGTGACGGGCTTCGACGAGCACGGCGAGCCCGTCCAGTTCGAGGGGACCGGTCTGCTCGCCCGCTGCCTGCAGCACGAGACCGACCACCTCTTCGGCACGGTCTTCGGCGACCGCGTCCCCGAGAAGGCGCGCAAGAGGCTGTACAAGCAGCACAAGCAGCTGGCCGACGAGTACCCCGATGACTGGCCCGTCGGCGAGGAGCCCGACGAGGACTGACGCTCACCGCTCGCGCTTGGGGAACACCTCACGCGCCAGCGCCTGGACATCGCGGTCCAGATGGGTCAGCTTCACGTCGACGCGTTCGAACTGCGCGTCCACCCGCTCGAACCGGGCGTTCATCTCGCCGCGGAGACCGCCGATCTCCGCGCGCAGCCCGCCGATCTCGGCTCGCAGCACCCGGACGAACCATCCGGACATCATCGCGTTCATCGCGAAGATGGCAGACCCGAAGACCCCGATGAGGGTCCACACCTGCGGCTCGGTCAACTCGATCACTCACCCATCGTGTCATCGTCGAGGCCCACGGTGCCAGAGCTCTCGGACACTGAACGCGTCCTCCACAGGGCCGTCAGGCGCGGCTGAAGTGCCAGCAGGCGATCGCCGTCGAGGCCGCGACGTTGAGCGAGTCGATGCCGACCGCCATCGGGATGATCACCCGGTGGTCGGACTCGCGCTGCCAGTGATCGCTCAGTCCCGGCCCCTCCGACCCGACGATCACCGCCGAGCGCTCGGCCGGCCGCACCGCATCGATCGGGACGGCATCGTCGGCCAGGGTCATCGCGTACGTCGTGAACCCGTGCTCACGCAGTAGCGCCGGCAGCCCGTACCAGTCGTCGATGCGCGCCCACGGGAGCGAGAAGACCGCACCCATCGCGACCTTGATCGACCGCCGGTACAGCGGGTCGGCGCACCGCGGCGACAGCAGCACGGCGTCGAAGCCCAGCGCCGCCACGTTGCGCATGATCGCGCCGATGTTGGTGTGGTCGACGAGATCCTCGGCCACCAGGACGCGCGTCGCCCGGGCGAGGACCTCGCTGACGGCACGCTCGGGCGGGCGGTGCATCGCCGCGAGGGCGCCACGGTGCACGTGGAAGCCGGTGACCCGCTCGATCGTCTTCTCGTCGAGCAGGAAGGCCGGCGCGTCGGTCGAATCGAGCACGGGCGCGAGCGTCTCGGTCCAGCGCGGGGCGAGCAGCAACGACTTGGGCGTGTGGCCCGCGGCGACGGCCCGCTCGATCACCTTGGCACCCTCGGCGATGTAGATGCCGCGCTCGTGCTCGACGCTCTGACGCAGCTGCACGTCACGCAGGTCCACGTAGTCGCGGAGCCGTTCGTCGCGCGGGTCGTCGAGTGCGATGAGGTCGGCCACCGCACTAGGTTAGGGGGCATGAGCCTCGACCGACCCGTGACTCCCGACCCGTACCCGCTGCTGCCCGCGGCCGCCACGTTCAACGTCGTCAGCGACGACGTCACCGACGGCCAGTCGCTCAAGCCCGATCAGGTCAACGCCCACGGAGACACCTCTCCCCACCTCGCGTGGAGCGGCGCTCCCGAGGGCACCAAGTCGTTCGTCGTGACCTGCTTCGATCCCGACGCGCCGATCGTGTCCGGATTCTGGCACTGGGTCGCCGTCGACATCCCCGCCGACGTGACCGAGCTGGCCACCGGCGCCGGCGCGAGCGACGAGACACTGCCCGGGGGCGCGTTCCACGTGCGCAACGACGGCGGCGGCCTCAACTTCATGGGTGCCGCTCCCCCGGAGGGCGACCAGCCGCACCGTTACTACTTCGTCGTGCACGCCGTCGGCGAGGAGACCCTGGGCGTCGACGCGTCGGCCTCCCCCGCCGTCGTCGGCTTCAACCTCGCGTTCAAGACGCTGGGCCGCGCGATCATCCACGGCACCTGGCAGCACTGAGCGCGGGCGGTCAGCGGCGCCGGGCGGTGAATCCCTCACTGACCCGGCAGCCGCCGGCCGTGGAATAGGTGTAGCGCGCCTGCGTCATCTTCTTTCCGACGACCCGGCCGCGCAGCGTGGCGGTGTACCAGACGTTGCCCTTCCGGTACTTCTTGATCGCGTCGACGTATCCGTGGCGCGGGACCTTCACCGTGGGGAACGTCAGCGAGACGTTCCGGTAGGTCGGGAACGTGCCGTAGCCGCCGCACTGCATCCGCATGTTGATGCCGCGGAAGCCGGTGATGCGGCCCTTCCTGACCTTGAAGGTGAAGGTCTTGTCCGTGCTGCGCCACGCGCCCGCACGCGGCTTCGCCGGCGCCTTCACGGCGCGAACGCGGACGATCCGACTGGTGCTCACACCCGAGCCGCTCGCGGTGATCCGCACTGTGGCCCGCTTCTTCCGCGACATCAGGCGCAGCGGCACCTTGACGGATGCCTCCGCCCCCGGCGCCAGCGTGCCGGCGTTGCGGCGGACGGTCTTCATCCCCTTCCCACGCGCCGTGACGACGACGTTGCGCGCGCGGTACTCGCCCGTGTTCTTCACGACGAACGTGTGGTCCTGCGCGACTCGGCGGACCAGGCGGACCTGTTTCTGCGCCTTGTCCAGCAGACGCGGCTGCGCGACGGTCAGGCGCGGTTGCGCGTACTGGTTGGTGAGCGAGCCGCCCATCGCGTCGACCGTGGCGCCCGAAGCACGATCGATGGTCATCACGACCGCGCAGTCCCAGTTGCGCGGGCTGGGGAGGTCACGCTCCCAGACCCAGTACTTCCTGCCGTTCGGGACGACCCCGTCGTCATAGTGCCCGGTCAACTCGCATGAGTTCCCTGCCACGACGCCCAGGTGCGCGCGAACCGCTGTGTCCGGATTGGACGACGGGTCGCCTTTCACCCATGCGTCCGTCTCGAGGATGATGTCACCGTCCTCGTCGTAGTGGACGTAGACGTTCGCGCGCTGGAGCTGACGGTTCGCTGGAGTCCCACTGACGGGATAGCCCGGCAGGGACCTCGTCAGGACGGCCGTCTTCTTCTCGAGTCGTCGTTCAGGGGCGGCGTGCGCTGTTCCGGCGCCGAGCGCCGGCAGGACGGCCACGACGAGCGCGGTAAAGAGCAACGAAACGGACAGTCTCCCCGGGTACATGGCCCGACCCTAAGCCACTCTCGCCTATCTGGCGTAGCTGTTGGCGATGCCGCGCACCTTGCCGACGTACGCCATCGAGTTGTTGTAGGCGTACACCGCCTTGACCCAGCCGTCGCCCGAGAGGTCGCGCTCGCGGTCGCACAGGTGGTTGGCGGCGCCGAGCGCGGCGTCGTCGATGTCGTGTGGGTCGGCGTCGCCGTCACTGTCCGCGTCGGCGCCGTACTGCTCCCACGAGGACGTGAGGAACTGGAACGGGCCGACGGCGCGGTCCCACTCCTCGTCCCCGTGCAGCGCCGTCGACTCCTTCGTCGCCTTGATCGCCCGCGTGCCGTTCTCCCCGTTGAGCGGCGGGCCGATGATCCGCTTGCTGGGCACGCCGGCCGCGTCGAGGCCTGCCCCGCCCAGTGTCCCGTGGGCCGACTCGACCGAGCCGACCCCCGCGAGCGTGTTCCAGCGCAGGTTGCACTTCGGCTGCGCCTCGCGCTGGCTGATCTCGGTGCGGGCGTACGCCTGCATCGCCCGCACCGGGATCTGCCGGCTGGCGGCGGTCTCGGTCACCCACGCCTCGTCGGGCTCGGTCGTCGAGCCGTCGGCCAACGGGACCTCCTCGGCCTGCTGCGCCGGCGGTCCGCTGAGCGGATCGTCCTCCGTGCGGTCGACGAGCAACCACGCGACGACGATCGCCGCCGTGGCCAGCACGGCGGCCCCCAGGAGCCAGATCCGGGCCGTCACGCCGTGGGCGGCTGGTCCGTCGGGGGCTCGTCCTTGGTCGAGACCGGGGACTCGGCCTGCTTCGCCGCGCGGATGGCCTCCTCGACGGCGCTGCTGGTCGTCTCGGGGCTGGACGAGTCGGTCACGACGGGCTCGTCGAGGTCGACCCGCTTGCGCGAGCCGCCTCCGTCGGTCGGGATCGAGCCGACGACGTTGCCGATCTGGCTCAGCGCCGCGGTGACCTCGGCCGGGATGATCCACGTGGAGGCGTTGTGGCCCTGCGCGATCTTCGGAAGCGTCTGCAGGTACTGGTACGAGAGCAGCTTCTGGTCGGGGTTGCCGTCGTGGATCGCCTGGAAGACGGTCTCGATGGCGCGGCCCTCACCCTGCGCGGTCAGGATCGCCGCGGTCTTCTCACCCTCGGCGGTCAGGATCGCCGACTGCTTGTCGCCCTCGGCACGCAGGATGGCCGCCTGCTTCTGGCCCTCGGCGGACAGGATCGCCGACTGGCGCTCGCCCTCGGCCGTGAGGATCGCCGCGCGCTTGTCGCGCTCGGCCCGCATCTGCTTCTCCATCGCGTCGATGATGGTCGGCGGCGGGTCGATGCTCTTGAGCTCGACCCGGCTGACCTTGATGCCCCAGCGACCCGTCGCGGCGTCGAGCTCGGCACTCAGCGTGCGGTTGATCTGGTCACGGCTGGTGAGCGCGTGCTCGAGCGTCATACCGCCGATGATGTTGCGCAGCGTGGTGGTCGTGAGCTGGTGGATGCCCTCGATGTAGTTGACGATCTCGTACGTCGCCGAGACCGGGTTGTTGACCGTGTAGAGGATGACGGTGTCGATCTCGACCGTCAGGTTGTCCTCGGTGATGACGCCCTGCGGCGGGAAGGAGACGACCTGCTCGCGCTGGTCGACCCGGTACTTCACGCGGTCGAGGAACGGCACGATCAGGTGCGGCCCGGGCGTCAGGGTCGTGCGGTACTTCCCCAGTCGCTCGACGACACCCGCGAAGTTCTGCGGGATGATCTTCAGGCTCATCGCCGCGGTCACGATCAGCAGGACCACCAGCAGGATGAAGAAGATCAGCAGGGCATTGGCGAACATTCAGCTCTCCTTCCGGACGACGCGGGCGATCGCACCGTCGATGGCGGCGACGAGCAGCTCGTCGCCGGGTTCGTAGATCGCCTCGGGGTCGACCGGGCGGGCGGTCCAGTGGACGTCGCCGATCAGGACGCGGCCGGCGTGGCGGTTGACGCGCTCCTCGACGATCGCCAGCTGGCCGACCAACCCCTGTTGGCCGACGGGCAGCGACGGGCCGTCGTGGACGCGCGCCGCGATGCGTGGCCGGACGAGCGCCAGCAGCGCGACCGAGATCACGCCGAACAGCGCCAGCGGGATGGCGAGCGGGGCACCGAAGCCGGCCGCCAGCGCGGCGGAGAAGGCAGCGATGCCGAACATCAGGAAGATCAGCTCGCCGCTGGCCAGCTCGATCAGGCACATGAGGACGCCCAGCGCCGCCCAGGTCACCCAGATGTCGTCACCGAACCAGTCCATGTCCCACTCCCCTAGTTCGCCCGGCGTCGCACCGGGGCGCGCCGCGCCGTGAATCGGCCTGCATCGTGTGTGACCTCGAGCCGCTGGCCGAAGGCCTCGGAGAGGTTCTGCGAGGTCAACGTGTCGACGATCGGCCCGGCCGAGACGACGCGTCCGCCCGACAGCAGCAGGGCGTGCGTGAAGCCCGGGGCGATCTCCTCGAGATGGTGCGACACCATGACGAGGGACGGACCGCGATTGTCCGAGGCGAGCGCCTCGAGGCTGGCGATGAGGTCCTCGCGGGCGCCGACGTCCAGGCCCGCGGCCGGCTCGTCGAGCAGGACGACCTCGGGGTCGGTCATCAGGGCGCGCGCGATCAGGACACGCTTCTTCTCGCCCTCGGACAAGGTGCCGAACGTGCGGTCGGCCAGGGCGGCGATGCCGAGCTCGGCCAGCATCGCCATCGCGCGCTGGTGGTCCTGCTCGTCGTACTCCTCGTTCCAGCGCCCGAGGACGGCGTAGGCGGCCGAGAGGATGAGGTTGCGGACCGACTCGCCGGGCGGGACCAGCTCGGCGATCGACGCACTCGTGTGGCCGATGCGGGGCCGGAGCTCGAAGACGTCGACGGCGCCCAGTCGCTCGCCCAGGATCTCGGCGGTGCCGGAGGTGGGGTGCATGTTCGCGGAGGCGACCTGCAGCAGCGTGGTCTTCCCCGCGCCGTTCGGGCCGACGATCACCCAGTGGTCGCCGGGCAGGACACGCCACGACACCTGGTCCAGCAGATTCTTGCCCGAGCGCATGATGGTGACGTCGGTCAATTCGAGAACGGCGGTCACATGACCAACCTATCGGTACGGGACAATCGCGTGCCGATACCCTCGACACGATGAGCACGCCAGTCCCGGGACACGTCCCCACGCTGCAACTGACCGCCCCCACGGTGCTGGTGACGTTCAGCGGCCCCGACCGCACGGGCGTGTCCAGCCGAGTCTTCTCCGTCCTGGCCGAGCACGAGGTCGAGGTGATCGACGTCGAGCAGCTCGTCGTTCGTGGACGACTGGTCCTGAGCGTGCTGGTCACCGAGCCGCCGGACTCCGCCGCGTTCGAGGCCGATCTGGCCACGGCCGGCTCCGAGCTGGGCCTCGAGGTCGAGTCCGTGCGCGGCAGCGGCGACAACCGTCCACGCCGGGTCGGCCGCTCCCAGGTCGTCGTGCTCGGCGCCCCGCTGATGCCCGGGGCGATGGCGGCCCTCACCCGCGGCATCAACCGACTCGGCGGCAACATCGACCGCATCGTGCGGATGGCGCGCTACCCCGTCACCGCGATCCGCATGGAGGTCTCGGGCGCCGATCCCGACGCGCTGCAGTCCGAGCTGGCGTCGATAGGCCACGAGCACGGCACCGACGTCGCCGTGCAGGAGCACGGCATCCTGCGGCACGCCCAGCGCCTCGTCGTGATGGACGTCGACTCCACCCTCATCCAGGGTGAGGTCATCGAGATGCTCGCCGCTCACGCCGGGTGCCAGGACGCCGTGGCGGAGGTCACCGACCGCGCGATGCGCGGCGAGCTCGACTTCGCCGCCTCCCTGCACGAGCGCGTCGCCCAGCTGGCCGGGGTGCCGGCCTCCGCATTGGACGAGGTCTACGAGAACCTGTGCTTCACCCCGGGCGCCCGCACGATGATCCGCACGCTCAAGCGCCTGGGCTATCGCTTCGCGCTGGTCAGCGGCGGCTTCACCCAGATCATCGAGCGGCTCGCCGCCGACCTGGGCATCGACTACTTCGCGGCCAACGAGCTCGAGGTCGTCGACGGCCGGCTCTCCGGCAAGGTGCTTGGCCGGGTCGTCGACCGGGCGGGCAAGGCCGAGTCGCTGCGCGACTTCGCGGAGCAGGCGGGCATCAATGTGCGCAACACCGTGGCGATCGGCGACGGCGCCAACGACCTCGACATGCTCGCGGCGGCGGGACTGGGCATCGCGTTCAACGCCAAGCCGCTCGTGCGCGACCAGGCGCAGACGTCGGTGAACGTGCCGTACCTCGACGCGATCGTGTACCTCATGGGGATCACCCGCGAAGAGGTCGAGGCGGCCGACGCCGCCGATCGCAGCTGACCCTCAGCGGGCCAGGATCACTCGTCGTCCTCGAGGCGGAAGCCGATCTTCAGCGTGACCTGGTAGTGCTCGACCTCGTCGTCCACGATCTGGCCGCGGATGCCGACGACCTCGAACCAGTCGAGGTGACGCAGGGTCTGCGACGCGCGGGCGATGCCGCTGTCGATGGCCTCGCTGACGCCCTGGGGCGACGTGCCGACGATCTCCGTGACGCGATAGGTGCGGTTGCTCATGCCGTCATCGTCCCACGCGTGGAGCACGGCGTAGAGTTGAGTCATGGCGCGCCGCGAATCCGAAGAGGTCCACTCGATCACGAGTGCGAGCGCCCCTCACAGCGCGCAGGTCGACCACCGCGAGCGCAACTACCTGATCTCGATGGCCATCCGCGTCGCCTGCTTCCTGGGCTTCGTCGCCGTCGACCACTGGAGCCGCTGGCTGCTGCTCGTCGGCGCCGTCCTGCTGCCGTACGTCGCCGTCGTGATCGGCAACTCCGCGATCCGCAACGCCGGAGACGGCCCGTCGCCCTTCGACGCCGACCGGAAGCAGCTGGACAGCTAGGTGTACCGGTTCCTCCTGAGCCCGCGTTGGATCGGGCTCGCGATCTTCGTCGTGGTCATGTTCGTGACGTGCTTCCGGCTCGGCCAGTGGCAGTACGACCGCTACCACGAGCGCCAGGACGCCAATGAGGTCACGCGCGGGAACTACACGGCCCAGCCGATCCCCGTCGAGGACGCGCTCGCCGACGGGTGGTCGTCCGACCTCGCGTGGCGCACCGTGACGGCGACGGGCACGTTCGACCCCCAGCACGAGGTCACGGTCCGGTTCGCCCACCGCGACAGCCGCACGGGCGTCGAGGTCGTCACTCCGCTGCGCCTGGACACCGGCGAGACGGTCCTGGTCCAGCGCGGCTGGTCAAAAGCCGACAACTCCGGTGGCGCCTCCGAGGAGATCATCCCGCCACCGGCCGGCCAGGTGACCGTCAGCGGCTGGCTGCAGCCCGACAGCACGGCCGACGGCGACGCCACGACCCCGCGTGACGGCGAGGTACGCGCCATCGACAGCGAGAGCTGGGACGACCTCCTGGGCGCCGAGCCGATGCCGGGATTCATCGCCATGACGGCCCCCGAGCAGGACGGCCTCGAGATGGCGAAGAAGCCCGACCTGAGCTCGGGCCCCAGCTTCTTCTACTCGATCCAGTGGTACTTCTTCGCCGGACTGGCGCTCTTCGGCTACTTCTGGTTCGCCCGCACCGAGGTGCGCGAGCGACGCCAGGCCGCCGCGGTCACGACGGCCTGACGGCTCAAGCGAGGCTGACCAGGTCGGCGTACGTGTCGGACCAGAGGTCCTCGTCGCCGTCGGGCAGGAGCAGCACACGGTCGGGCTCCAGCGCGTGCACGGCGCCCTCGTCGTGGGTGACCAGGATGATCGCGCCCTCGTAGGAGCGGATCGCCGCCAGCACCTCCTCGCGCGAGGCGGGGTCCAGGTTGTTGGTGGGCTCGTCCAGCAGCAGGACGTTCGCCGACGACACGATCAGGCTGGCCAGGGCGAGACGGGTCTTCTCACCGCCGGACAGCACCCCCGCCGGTTTCGCCGTGTCGTCGCCGGTGAACAGGAACGAGCCCAGGACGCTGCGCGCCTCGGTGTCGGTCAGGTGCGGAGCCGCCCGCTGCATGTTCTCCAGGACCGACCGGGAGGTGTCGAGGGTCTCGTGCTCCTGGGCGTAGTAGCCGATGCGCAGGCCGTGCCCCGGGATGATCTCACCGGTGTCGCTCTTGTCGACGCCAGCCAGCAGGCGCAGCAGGGTCGTCTTGCCGGCGCCGTTGAGGCCGAGCACGACGACGCGACTCCCCCGGTCGATCGCCAGGTCGACATCGGTGAAGATCTCGAGCGAGCCGTAGGACTTGGACAGTCCCTCGGCCATGAGCGGCGTCTTCCCGCACGCGGCCGGCTTGGGGAACGCGATCTTGGCGACCTTGTCGACGGCACGGACCTCCTCGAGGCCGGCCATCATCTTCTCGGCCCGCTTGAGCATCTGCTGGGCCGCGGTGGCCTTGGACGCCTTCGCGCGCATCCGGTTGCCCTGGTCGATGAGGCGCTCGGCCTGCTTCACGGCGTTGGCGCGCTCGCGCTTGCGGCGGGCCTCGTCGGCCTCGCGCTGCTTGAGGTAGGGACGCCAGCCCATGTTGTAGATGTCGATGACGCCACGGTTCGCGTCGAGGTAGAAGACCTTGTTGACGGTCTCCTCCACCAGGTCGACGTCGTGGCTGATGATCACCAGTCCACCCGAGAAGTTCTTCAGGAAGCCGCGCAGCCACACGATGGAGTCGGCGTCCAGGTGGTTGGTCGGCTCGTCGAGCAGCAGGATGTCGGCGTCCGAGAACAGGATCCGCGCCAACTCGATGCGACGGCGCTGACCACCGGACAAGGTGCTCAGCGGCTGGTCCAGGACACGCTCGGGCAGGCCGAGCGCCATCGCGATCGTCGCCGCCTCGGACTCGGCCGCGTAGCCGCCGCCCGCGCCGAACTCGGCGTCCGCGCGGGAGTAGCGGCGCATCGCGTCCTCGGCGATCGCCGAGTCCTCCGACGCCATCTCCTTCTCGGCCTGGCGCATCCGGCGCAGCGCCTCGTCGAGGCCGCGGGCGGCGAGGATGCGGTCGCGGGCCGTGACCGAAGGGTCACCGACGCGCGGGTCCTGCGGCAGGTAGCCCACCGTGCCCGTGCGCGAGATGGTGCCCTCGGCAGGCTCGCCGCCGGCACCGGCCAGCATCTTCGTCAGGGTGGTCTTGCCCGCGCCGTTGCGGCCGACGAGCCCGATCTTGTCGCCCTTGGCGACCTGGAAGGAGACGTCGGACATCAGGACGCGCGCGCCGAAGCGCAGCTCCACGTTGGAAGCGGTGATCATGGAAGAGCCTTCGTGAGGGTTGGACGTGGCGAGGACGCGGGGTCGAGCAGGTGCTCGGGCGTCACTCCAGCCGGATCATGTCCACCGAGTCAGTCTAAGCGGCGGTGCCGCGGGACACGAAATCCCGGCGCCCCAAACCACATTTGGACGCGCATCCACGCTCGTGCGCTCGAGTGGCGTGGATCCGCGTCCAAAAGTGGAGAGGGCGGGCGGCAGTCAGCCGATGTTGAAGCCGAGGGCGCGCAGCATCTCGCGGCCGTCGTCGGTGATCTTGTCCGGGCCCCACGGCGGCATCCAGACCCACTCGATCCGGAAGTCGTTGACGAGGCCGTCGAGGGCCGCGCGGGTCTGGTCCTCGATGACGTCGGTCAGCGGGCAGGCCGCGGACGTCAGCGTCATCTGCAGGACGAGGTTGCTGTGCTCGTCGGTGTGAACGCCGTACACCAGGCCCAGGTCGACGACGTTGATGCCCAGCTCGGGGTCGACGACGTCCTTCATCGCCTCCCAGACGTCATCGTCGCTGGTGGCTCCGGGCTGGACGGTGACGTCCGGCAGGTCGCTGTGGTCAGTGGTCATGGGAATCCTCCTTGGCCGCGGCTTGCGCGACGGCGTCCTTCCAGGCCATCCAGGCCAACAGGGCGCACTTCACGCGCGCGGGGAACTGGGCGACACCGGCGAAGGCGATGCCGTCCTCGAGTACGTCTTCATTCGGCTCGACCTGGCCGCGGCCCTGCATGAGCTCCTGGAACACGTCCAGGGTGGCCAGGCCGTCCTGGACCGACTTGCCGACGACGAGTTCGTTCAGGACCGACGCCGAGGCCTGGCTGATGGAACAGCCCTCGGCGTCGTACGAGATGTCCTCGACGAGGTTGCCGGCCACGTGGACCCGCAGGGTGATCTCGTCACCGCAGGTCGGGTTGACGTGGTGGACCTGCGCCTCGAACGGCTCGCGCAGGCCGGCACCGTGGGGGTGCTTGTAGTGGTCCAGGATGATCTCCTGGTACATCGCATCGACATTGGAAGCGTCCATGTCAGGCTCCGAAGTACGACTGGGTGTGGCGGATCCCCGCGACGAGCGCGTCGATCTCGGCCTCGGTCGTGTACAGGTAGAACGACGCCCGGGTCGTGGACTGGACGCCGAAGTGCTGGTGCAGCGGCTTGGCGCAGTGGTGACCGGCGCGCACGGCGACGCCCTGCGAGTCGAGCAGCTGCGACACGTCGTGCGGGTGGACGCCGTCGACGGTGAAGCTGATCGCTCCGCCGCGGTCGACCGGGTCCTTGGGTCCGACGATCGTCACGCCGGACAGCTCGTTCATGGCCTCGAGCGCGTACGCCGTGATCTGCTGCTCGTGCGCGGCGACGTTCTCCATGCCGAGCGCGGTCAGGTAGTCCACGGCGGCGCCGAGCCCGACCGACTGCGCGATCGGCGGCGTGCCGGCCTCGAAGCGGTGCGGCGGCGCCGCGAACGTCGTGGCCTCCATCGACACCGTCTCGATCATCTCGCCGCCACCCAGGAACGGCGGCAGCTCGGCCAGCAGGTCGTAGCGACCCCACAGCACGCCGATGCCCGTGGGACCGACCATCTTGTGACCGGTGAAGGCCACGAAGTCGGCACCCAGCTCGGCGACGTCGACCGGCAGCTGCGGCACGGCCTGCGAGGCGTCGATGACGACGAGCGCCCCGACCTCGCGAGCCCGTCGGACGATCTCGGCGACCGGGTTGATCGTGCCGAGCATGTTCGAGACCCACGTGACCGCGACGACCTTGGTGCGCTCGGTCAGCGTGTGCGAGTCGAGGTCGAGGCGACCCTCGGGCGTGACGCCGTACCAGCGCAGGTCAGCGCCGACGCGCTGCGACAGCATCTGCCACGGCACGAGGTTGGAGTGGTGCTCCATCTGCGTCACCACGACCTCGTCACCGGCGCCGATGCGACCGGAGTCGCCCAGCACGCGCGCCACCAGGTTGAGCGCCTCGGAGGCGTTCTTGGTGAAGATCACCTCGTCGCGACTCGGCGCGCCGATGAACTCGGCCACCTTGTCGCGCCCGAGCTCGAACGCCGCGCTGGCCTCAGCACCGAGCTGGTGCATGGCCCGCGCCACGTTCGCGTTGTGCTCGAGGTAGTGGCGCTCGATCGCCTCGACCACCTGACGCGGCTTCTGCGACGTGTTGGCGCTGTCCAGGTACACGAGCGGACGATCGCCCGCCAGTGTCCTGGCGAGGATCGGGAAATCCTTGCGAACCGCCTCGACGTCGTAGCCGGTCATGATCAGACGGCCGCCTTGGTGAACTTGTCGTAGCCCTCGGCCTCGAGCAGCTCAGCGAGCTCGCGCCCACCGGTCTGGGCCAGGCGGCCGGCGACGAAGACGTGCACGTAGTCGGGCTTGATGTAGTTCAGGATGCGCGTGTAGTGCGTGATCAGCAGCACGCCGCGGTCACCCTGGTCCGAGTAGCGGTTGACGCCGTCGGAGACGACGCGCAGGGCGTCGATGTCCAGGCCGGAGTCCGTCTCGTCGAGGACCGCGAACTTCGGGTTCAGCAGCTCGAGCTGGGCGATCTCGTGACGCTTCTTCTCGCCACCGGAGAAGCCCTCGTTGACCGAGCGCTGCGAGAACGACGGGTCGAGCGTCATCCGCTCGAGCGCGGCGTTGACGTCCTTGACCCACGTGCGCAGCTTGGGCGCCTCGCCGTCGATGGCCGTCTTGGCCGTGCGCAGGAAGTTCGCGACGGACACGCCGGGGATCTCGACCGGGTACTGCATCGCGAGGAACAGGCCGGCGCGGGCGCGCTCGTCGACGCTCATCTCGAGGATGTTCTCACCATCGAGCAGCACCTCGCCCTGCGTCACCTTGTACTTGGGGTGACCGGCGATCGAGTAGGCCAGCGTGGACTTGCCCGAGCCGTTCGGGCCCATGATGGCGTGGACCTCGCCGGAGTTGATGGTCAGGTCGACGCCGCGGAGGATCTCCTTGGGGCCGTCCTCGGTCTCGACGGAGACGTGGAGGTTCTTGATCTCCAGGGTGCTCATGCGTTTTCTCCTTGGTTGGGGAGGTCGACCCACACGGTCTCTCCCTCGATCTTGGTCTGGTAGACGGGGACGGGCTCGGTCGCCGGCGGCGTGAGGGCCTTGCCGCTGCGCAGGTCGAAGCGCGACCCGTGCAGGAAGCACTCGATCTCGCAGCCCTCGACGTCGCCGTCGGACAGCGGGATCTCGGCGTGCGAGCACCAGTCCTTGATGCAGTAGACGGTGTCGCCGTCGCGCACGAGGGCCAGGTCGTGGCCCTCGAACTCGATGCCGAGGGCCGCGCCCTCGGGGACGTCGGCGAGCTTGGCGACCTGCTGGAACGTCATGCGCCCACCGCCGCGGGGTTGCCGACGACCGCGGCCAGCTCCTCCTCGATGGCCGCCAGCAGGCGGTCCTGGAGGTCCTCGACACCGATCCGGCGGATGATGTCGTTGAAGAAGCCGTGGACGACGAGGCGCTTGGCCTCGGTCGGGTCGATGCCCCGGCTCTGCAGGTAGAACAGGTGCTCGTCGTCGAAGCGGCCGGTCGTCGACGCGTGACCCGCGCCGGCGATGTCGCCCGTCTCGATCTCGAGGTTGGGCACCGAGTCGGCGCGCGCGCCGTCGGTGAGCACGAGGTTGTCGTTCTGCTCGAACGTGTCGATGCCCTCGGCGACCTTGCGGATCAGGACGTTGCCGATCCAGACGGTGTGCGCGTCCTGGCCCTGCAGCGCGCCCTTGTACTCGACGTTGCTGCGAGTGCGCGGTGCCGTGTGGTCGACGAACTGGCGGTGCTCGAGGTGCTGGCCCGCGTCGGCGAAGTAGATGCCGAGCAGGTCGACGCTGCCGCCCGTGCCGCGGTAGTCGACGTTGGTCGACGAGCGGACGAGGTCGCCACCGAGCGTGAACTCGAAGAAGCGCACGGCGGCGTCGCGGCCGACGCTGATGCCGTTCTGGACCGCGTGGACCGCGTCGTCCTCCCAGTCGACCAGGTTGACGACGTCGAGCTGCGCACCGTCGCCCACGACGTACGTGACGTTCGTGGCGTAGGTGGCCGAGCCGAGGTGGTCGAACGTGATCGTGGCCTTCGAGAAGGGCGCGACCTTGACGACGATGTGGCCCCAGACGGTCTGGTCGACGGACGAGCCGGTCAGCGTGATGCGCGCGGGGGCGTCCAACTCACCGTCGATCGACAGCAGCGTGGCACCGCCGGCGTTCTGGACGGCCAGCGCGGCCAGGCGGTCGAGCGGCGCGATGCCGCCGATGGCCTTGGCCTCGTCGGTCGTGATCGTCGTCAGCGTGGCGCCGGCGGGAAGCTCTTCCTTCCAGTCCAGGCACGCGTCCGACGGCGCACCGTCGAGCAGGCCGCGCAGGCGCTTGAGCGGCGTGAACCGCCAGATCTCCTCCAGGCCCGTGGGCTTGGGGTGATCGGCCACGTCGAAGGACGGCTCGGGATGCAGGTGGGACTGGACGTGGTCCAGTTCCAGCGCCGCAGCCATCGAGTCAGCCATGTGCTGGTCAGCACCAGCGGGAGTCAAGGTCGTCATCCGACAGCACCCTCCATCTGCAGCTCGATCAGTCGGTTCAACTCCAGCGCGTACTCCATCGGCAGCTCACGGGCGATGGGCTCGACGAAGCCGCGGACGATCATCGCCATGGCCTCGTCCTCCTCCATGCCGCGCTGCATGAAGTAGAAGAGCTGGTCGTCGCTGACCTTGGAGACGGTCGCCTCGTGGCCCAGCGTCACGTCGTCCTCGCGGACGTCGACGTACGGGTACGTGTCCGAGCGGCTGATCTGGTCGACGAGGAGCGCATCGCACTTGACCGTGCTGGCCGAGCCCTCGGCGCCCTCGTTGACCTGCAGAAGGCCGCGGTAGGACGTACGGCCACCGCCACGGGCGACCGACTTGCTCAGGATCGAGCTGGAGGTGTTCGGGGCGACGTGCACCATCTTGGCGCCGGTGTCCTGGTACTGGCCCTCGCCGGCGAAGGCGATCGACAGCGTCTCGCCGCGCGCGTGCTCACCCATGAGGTAGACCGCGGGGTACTTCATCGTGACCTTGGAGCCGATGTTGCCGTCAACCCACTCCATCGTGGCGCCGGCCTCGCACGTGGCGCGCTTGGTCACGAGGTTGTACACGTTGTTCGACCAGTTCTGGATCGTCGTGTAGCGGACGCGGGCGCCCTTCTTCACGATGATCTCGACGACCGCGGAGTGCAGCGAGTCGGTCTTGTAGATCGGCGCAGTGCAGCCCTCGACGTAGTGGATGTAGGAATCCTCGTCGGCGATGATCAGCGTGCGCTCGAACTGGCCCATGTTCTCGGTGTTGATCCGGAAGTAGGCCTGCAGCGGGATGTCGACGTGGACGCCCTTGGGCACGTAGATGAACGAGCCGCCGGACCACACGGACGTGTTCAGCGCGGCGAACTTGTTGTCACCGACCGGGATCACGGTGCCGAAGTACTCCTCGAACAGCTCGGGGTGCTCCTTGAGCGCCGTGTCGGTGTCGAGGAAGATGACGCCCTGCTGCTCCAGGTCCTCACGGATCTGGTGGTAGACGACCTCGGACTCGTACTGGGCCGCGACGCCGGACACGAGGCGCTGCTTCTCGGCCTCCGGGATGCCCAGGCGGTCGTACGTGTTCTTGATGTCGTCGGGCAGGTCGTCCCACGTGGTCGCCTGCTTCTCGGTCGACCGGACGAAGTACTTGATGTTGTCGAAGTCGATCTCGTCGAGCTCGGCACCCCACGTGGGCATGGGCTTGCGGTCGAAGAGCTTGAGGCCCTTCAGGCGCAGGTCCAGCATCCACTGGGGCTCGTTCTTCTTGGCCGAGATGTCGCGCACGACGGCCTCACTCAGACCGCGCTTGGCGTCGGCGCCGGCGTCGTTGGCATCGTGCCAGCCGAACTCGTAGTTGCCGACGTCCTTCAGACCCGGGTTGAGGTCCTCGATCGAGGTCGTGTCGTTGGTGGTCGTCATGAAGACTCCCCTTCGGTTGATGACACAGCATTGGATGACAGAGCGTGGGTGGTCGGGGTGGCCCGCGGCAGGTACGTCGTGCACACGCCGTCGCCGTGGGCGATCGTGGCCAGACGCTGGACGTGAGAGCCCAGCAGCTCGCCGAAGATCTCGGTCTCGGCCTCGCACAGCTGCGGGAACTCCTCGGCGACGTGGGCCACCGGGCAGTGGTGCTGGCAGATCTGCTCGCCGAGCGGGGTGGAGATGGTCGAGGCGGCGAAGCCGTCGGCCGTGAGCGCCCGGGCCAGGACGGCGGGCTGGTCCTCGACCGGAACGTCGACCAGGAGGCGCTCGTACCGCTCGCGGAAGTCGGCGAACCGGTGACGGGCGAACGCGACGACCGCGTCGTCCCCGCCCGTCTCGTGCAGGTAGCGCAGCGCCTGGGCGGCGAGGTCGTCGTAGGCGTGGTCGAACGTGTCGCGTCCCGCATCGGTCAGCGCGAAGACCCGGGCGGGGCGGCCGCGGCGACGCTCGCCGTGGATGCGCTCCTCGCGCGACTCGACGAGGCCGTGCTCGAGCAGCGACTCGAGGTGGCGTCGCACGGCGGCCGGGGTCAGGCCCAGGCGCTCGGCCAGGGCCGACGCGGTGCTGGGACCGTTGCCCAGGATGCTCTCGGCGACGCGTTCGCGCGTGCTGAGGTCGTCGACGGACGACACCTCATGATTCACGCGCATGTATTTCACAACGCCATTGTGACGTTAATGATTCCCCCCGTTCAACGAAGGCTCCCCTCAGTGAGGCGCGCCTCACCGCCCTACGCTGGTGATCATGCACTCCGGGGGGAACCGAATCGCGACGTCCGCACTCGTCCTGTCCGCCGTCCTGCTGCTCGGCGCCTGCGGCGACGACGACTCGTCCGAGCCGTCGCCCGCTGCCGGATCTGGTTCCAGTGCCTCCACCGGCGCGCCCAGCAGTGCCCCCGGTCCCACGTCCACGCGCGACGACGAAGCGCGTGTCCTGGCGGTCCTGGAGGCGTACTGGGACGAGCGCATCCGGGTCGAGACCTCCGGCGACTTCGCCTCGGCCGACTACGGCTCCATCATGACGGACGAAGCCGCCGAGCCGACCCTGGAGCGCTACCGCCAGCTGGCGACCGGCAACTTCCGGCGTGTCGGGAAGCCCGAGCTGCGCGATCACTCCGCCGTCGTCACCGGGGACACCGCGGTCGCGTCGGTGTGCGTCAACGAGGACGAGTGGGGTGCCCGGGCCGATGCCGAGATCGTCGAGATCGAGCCCGCGGGCTGGTACGCCGAGAGCCACCGGCTGCGGAACGTCGACGGGACGTGGCTCATCGTCGGTGACGCCGGGACACCCGACGGATTCGCCTGCTGACGCGTAGGGTCGGCTCATGGCGACACCCGCTGTCGAGATCGAGGCCGGGGGGCGGACCGTACGCGTCTCCAGCCCGGACCGCGTCATCTACGAGGCCACCGACCGCACGCCCGCGATCTCCAAGCTCGAGGTCGTGGAGTACTTCGTCTCCGTCGAGGACGGACTGATGCGGGCGCTGCGCGAACGCCCCACTACCCTGGAGCGCTGGCCCAAGGGCTACCGCGAGGACATGGTGATGGCGACGCGCGCCGACGGCCACGGCGACGCGTTCTACCAGAAGCGCGTGCCCAAGGGCGCTCCGCCGTACCTGGAGACGGTCCGCATCCACTTCCCCTCGGGGCGCCGCGCGGACGAGATCTGCCCGACCGAGATCGCCGTCGCCGCGTGGGCCGCGCACATGGGAACGCTGACCTTCCATCCGTGGCCCGTCCGGCGCGCGGACGTCGACCGTCCCGACGAGCTGCGGATCGACCTCGACCCGCAGCCGGGCACGGACTTCCGCGACGCGCAGCGGGTGGCGAAGGTCGCCAAGGAGCTGCTCGAGGAGATCGGGATCCGCGGATTCGTCAAGACCAGCGGCAACCGGGGCGTCCACATCTTCGTGCGGATCGAGCCGCGCTGGACCTTCACCGACGTCCGCCACGCGGCGCTGGCCTTCGGCCGCGAGCTCGAGCGCCGCGACGACGGCGTCACCACCGCGTGGTGGAAGGAGGAGCGCGGCGAGACCATCTTCGTCGACTTCAACCAGAACGCGCGCGACCGCACGATCGCCAGCGCCTACAGCCTGCGCCCCAAGCCCGGCGCCCCCGTGTCCACTCCCCTGACCTGGGACGAGCTGTTCGACGTCGACGACCCGCGCGCGTTCAACCTCACGACCGTGCCGGACCTGCTGGCACAGCGCGCCGACCCGTGGTCGCAGATCGACGACGTCCAGCACTCGCTGCAGACGCTGCTCGACTGGTACGACCGCGACGAGACCGAGGGCCTGGGCGAGATGCCGTACCCGCCGGACTACCCGAAGATGCCGGGCGAGCCGCGCCGCGTGCAGCCCAGCAAGGCCCGCCACGACGCCTGACGGCCATGGCGGTCAGGCCCCGGCGGGACTGTCCGTGCGCCCGAGGCTGGAACGGGTCCGCACGATCTCGTGTGCGATGTCGACGAGGCGGATGTTCTCGTCCTGCGAGCGCCGGCGCAAGAAGGCGAAGGCGACCTCAGGGTCGAGGTCGTACGCCTGCATCAGGACACCCTGTGCCTGACCGATCACGGTGCGGCTGTCCAGGGCCGCCTGCAGGCTGACCTTCGACTGCGCGTTGGCGTACGCCACGGAGGCGTGCAGGGCGAGCAGCTCGAGGACGTCGAGGTCCGCCCGGGTGAACGCGTCCCGCCGGGTGTCGTAGACGTTGAGCGAGCCGAGGCGGCGCTGCGAGGTCTCCAGGCGAGCGCTGATGACGGAGTGGTAGCCCAGCGCGGCGGTCCGCTGACCCCACCGCAGCCACCGGCCGTCCGTGGCGGTGTCGGAAACGAGGAACGAGCCGGTCTCCGTGCGGAGCGCGTCCAGGCACGGACCCTCGTCCAGCTCGCCTTGCAGCGCGTGTGCCTCGGTCACCTGCTCGGACGTGCCCACCGGTGTCTCGATGCGTCCCTTGGAGCGCAGCAGCAGGATGCCCGAGTCCTCGCCGTTCACGGCCGACCGCGCATACTCCGCGATCCGCTCGATCGCGCGGGTCGGCTCCTGGTGGACCTCTTCGGCCATCTCGACGAGCAACTGCTCGATTCGGCGCTCCATGATGTCCTCTCCACACGGCACGGCAGGGCTGTCGTCATCGTGTCACGAAAGCGGCGAGCCGCCCCGCCGAGGAGTCGGTGGGGCGGCTCGCTCGAGCGGTCAGCGGCCGCGGACCGTGATCCGCATCGCCTTCTTCGCCGACTTCACGTCGGCGTTGCCCAGGTAGGACACCGTCACCCACTTCGTTCCGGCGGCGAGTCTCGGCAGTCGCACCGTCGCCCGGCCGTCGGCGTTCACCCGCACGACCCAGGACCGCGAGCCGATCCGGATGACGGCCTTGCCGCGGGTCGAGACCCGCGGTGCTGTCACACGAACCACGATCCGCGCCCGGTCGCGCGTCGTGACCTTCTTCGGCGTGACCTTGACGGCGACCCTCGCCGTCGCCTTGGTCACCCGCAGGATCACCGGCATCGACGAGCTCGCAGCCACGTCACCGACACCCCGGTACGTCGCCGTGATCACCTTGGCGCCCACCCGGGGGAAGGCCCCCATGGCGACAGAAGCGGCGCCGGCCCGGTCCAGCGTGACCGTCCGGTGGCGGACACCGTCGACCATGATGTCGACGCGACCTGTCCCGGCCGACACGTCGCCGTCGCGGTCGACCTCGACCTCGACCCTGGCCCTGGCGCCCGCGCGACCCGCTTCGACCCTCGTCGGCGAGACGTCGAGGTCGACCGAGGCGCTCGGGACGCCCGGGGCTGCCTCGACCTTCAGCGCGACCGGCAGGGACGTGCTGGCCGCCAGCTCGGCACTGCCCCCGAAACGTGCCGTCACCAGGTGACGACCTGCTTCGGCGATGGCCGGCAGGGCGACCTCGGCCCGTCCCGTCGCGTCGATGTCGGCCGAGGCGACCGCCTCGTCGTCGACGTACACCGTGACGACGCCCTCGGGATCCGGCTGGTCGCCGGCACCGGTCGCCGTCACCTCGATCGATGCCGTGACGCCCGTCTTCCCCGCACCGATCGTGTCGCGGTCGAGCGACAGCTCGGTCGCGGACGCCGGGAGCGGCTCCTCGTAGCCCACTTCGGCCACCCACGTGCGGTAGTTCCCCTCACGTCCGGGGACGAAACCGCGCTCGACGTTGCCCCGGCTGTCGACCGCGATCCAGCGGATCTCGGCTCCCTCGGCGACGGGCAACCGCTCGCCGCCCTCACGCAGGCCGGCCGCGGCGTACATCGTCGAGTTCAGGTTGGGCACGGTGCCGTCGGTCGTGTAGAACACGCTCGCCGGCTCGTTGGTCGAGAACGCGACGTTGACCTTGCCCTCGACGGTGCTCGAGCTGACCGTCACCTCGCTCGTCGGCGACACGTCGTCCGTGTCGTGGTCGCGAGCGATGCGCAGCATCTCGATCAGGCCGTTGGAGAACTCCATCGCCTCCTGGTGCGCGCCGGCACCGGTCGGGGTCGCGGCTTCGAACGGCGGCTGGAAGGTCGTGCCGACCTCGAAGTCCCACGCGTAGATCCCGTACTTGTACCAGAGCATGTCGCCGGAGTTGCCAGCCGCGGAGTACAGGGTGTCGACGACGCGACCCGTGCGCGCCGGGGTCACCGACAGGCCACGGTGGCGCTTGATCGCCGTCAGGATGCGCGAGGACGCGCCCTGGAAGAGCGACTCCTCCTCCAGGGTCGGCTCGGGCGCGGTGATCCGGCCCGGCACGCGGTAGGCGGCGGGTGACCACATGAAGTAGTTGCCCGAGCTGTGCACGTTCATCGACCACTTCATGTTGGGACGCGCCGCGACCCAGTCGACGTTCTCCGACTCGGGCTCACTCAGCTCGGACGGACCCGCGTAGGTTCCGCTGGTGCAGTTGGCCGAAGCACCCGAGTAGCCGTCGAAGAGGCTGTACTCGTCGTAGTTGCGGTTCACGTCGACACCCCACGAGTTGCGAGCGTTGGCGTCGGTGTTGCCACCAGCCTCGCAGTGGTTCGTCATGTTCTTGCGCTGCGAGTTGAAGTCGTAGAACGAGTAGTGACCACCGTCGGGGTTGACCGACGGGAGAACCCAGATCTCGAGGTTGTCCACGAGCTCACGCGTGGGCGCGTGCGTCTCGTAGTTGCGCAGCAGGCGTTCGGCCGTCTCGATCGTCACGAGCGGCGGCACCCACTCACGGGCATGCTCCTGCGCGTAGAAGAAGACGCCCGGCTTGGAGCCGTCGCGCACCTTGCCGATCTTGATCGCGGACACCGGGTGCGGGTCGCGCGAGACGTAGTCCGGTGCCGTGAGGCCGTCGGTCAGGGTGGTGTCCGCCGTCGCCGGAACGACGCCGACGCCCTCGTTGCCCCGGTAGGTGGAGGCCGAGACGAGCTCGGCGGCCTCGGAGTCGGCGTTGATGGCGGCGGCCACGTCGGCCGCGGTGCTGGTCGCGGTGCCCTCGGCATCGGTGGCCGCGGTCACCGTGATCGCGCGCTCCTCGACCGTGACGTCGAGCGACGCGTCCGGGGTCGCCGGATGCACGACGTCGACCGTGATGCCGTTGCCGCCCTCGGAGCCGTAGGACTTCGAGTCGATCGCGACCCGGTTCGAGTCGTTCGCGCCGATCACGGCCTGGGCAGCACGCCGGTAGCCGTTCGTCCTGTTCGGCAGCTCGACGATCTCGGCCAGCGCCGGGTAGTCCTCGGCGAGCTGCTGGATGCGCTCGTACAGCTGGGTCGGGTCGAGGTAGGAGCCGACGAAGTCCTGCTGGTACCCCTCGCCCTTGAACGGATCCTCCTCGTCACCGGTGGGCAGCCAGTCCGTCACCTTCGCGATGGCGACGTCCCCGGTCGGGCTCGTGATCCTCACGCGGTCCGGACGGGTCGTCACGACCTGCTCGCCCGTCGTGGGGCTCGCGCCGCGGTGGTAGAGGTACACGCCCGCATCGACGAAGCGCGTGATGCTCTGGGTGCCGCCGGTTCCGAACTCGGTGCCGGGTCCGCTGTCCCGCTCGACCGTCAGCGCGTCCGACGCGTCCTGGCCGTTGGCCCACTTGGCCTCGACCGACAGCACGGGGACGCCGAATGACGTGAAGTACTGGGCGCGCGTGATCCTGACGTCGGAGACGTCCGGATGGGTCGCCTCGTCCTCGAAGGCCTCGTTCGCCGCGGCGGCCTCCCGAACCGTCGCGTCGCGCTCGGCGAGGGCCTCATCGGTGTCCTCGGGTGTGTAGAGCGTCTCGCCGGTGTCGAAGCCGGCCTTGCGCAGCGCCGCGAGCTCGTTCGGGGTGACGATGGCCTGGACCTCAAGGCCGTCGGGCCGACGTTCGACGCCGTGGTCGAGGTCGACGCCCGTCTCGACGAGGCGATCCAGCTCGGCGGTGTCGGGGACCGTGATCTCAACGACGGAGGGAACCTCGTCGGGCAGCCGCTCGAGGGTGACATCGGAGGTGGATGGGGTCGGCGAGGACGCCGTGGCGCTGGGGAGGGTGCCGGCAGCGATGAGGCCTGGGGCCGTCAACGCCAGGGCGAGGGCCACCGCCTTCCTGCGCAGCGAGAGTGATCGGGGCATGAGAGCTGGTCCTGTCGTGAGCAGAGGAACGGTGGTCACACCGTAGGGGTGACGGGCGTCACATGACCACCATCAGTTTCTCTTGCCCCTCCAGTCAGCCCGGCCCACCCGTATCCTCAGTGCCGTGACCCAGGACTCCGCTCCCGCCGGCTGGTACGACGACCCCGCCGGCAGTGGTGGTCGCCGGTACTGGAACGGCAGCACCTGGACAGATCGCGTCCAGCAGGGCGGTGCCGCCCGGCGCCCTTCGGCGTCCGCCCCTCGCACCACTAACCGCGAGCGCGTGCCCGAGGGCCACATTCGACTGAACGGCCAGCATGTTCGGCTCGACCAGACGAGCCTTCCGTCCACGTCCCGCCAGATCGGCCGCGGTCCGGTCGTCGGCGTCGCGGTCGCGATCGGCGTCGTGCTGTTGCTGGTCGTGTCGTCCGTCTTCGCGACGGACGGCGAGGTCGATCTGGGCGACTGGGGCGGGGCCGACGCCGCCCTGTACACGGTCGAGGTCGACTCTCGGTCCGGCACGGGCGTGGACGTGATCTGGTCCGACGGCACCGACACGTTCCAGGAGACCTCCGCCGACCCGGGCTGGAGCACCGACATCGATACGGCCTACGGGCCCGTCGAGGTGTGGGCCTCTGCGAATGACGGCCGGGACCTGGCGACATGCCGGATCATCGACGCCGAAGGAGACGTCCTGGTGGAGACCACGGCGGTCACGCCGGGCGCAACGGCGACCTGCCGCTGGGAGGACTAGAGCAGGACGTCCGCCAGGTCGTAGTGCGCGACCTCCTCGAGCTGCGCGTACGTGCACGAGCGCGGGTCGCGGTCGGGCCGCCAGCGCTTGAAGCGGGCCATGTGGCGGAACCGGGCGTGGTCGCCGTCGCCCTCCATGTGCTCGTAGCCGACCTCCACGACGAGGTCCGGACGCAGCGGGACGAACGACAGGTCCTTCGTCCCGGTCCAGCGGCTCTGGCCGCCGGGCAGCCGGCCCGAGGCCTGCGCCGCCTCGTCCTGCCACTGGTCCCACGGATGCGTCTCGTCCTCGGCCAGCCTCAGCGGCTGGAGCTCGTCGATCAGCTCGGCGCGACGCTCCTGCGTGAACGACGCCGCGACGCCCACGTGCTGGAGACGCCCGTCCTGCGCGTAGATGCCCAGCAGCAACGACCCCAGCAGCGGACGCTCGGAGGTCGAGTTCTTGTGCAGCCGATAGCCAGCCACCACGACGTCGGCCGTGCGGGCGTGCTTGACCTTGATCATCGTGCGCCCGTTCGGGGTGTACGCGGAGTCGACCTGCTTCGCGATGACGCCGTCCAACCCGGCGCCCTCGAACGTCGCGAACCACTCCTCGGCTTCGTCGGGATCCTGCGTCACCCGGGTCACGTGGACCGGCGGCTGCGCGGACGAGAGTGCCTCGACCAGCGCGGGACGACGCACCGAGAGCGGCTCGTCGAGGAACGAGCGGTCCGCCAGGGCGATGAGGTCGAACGCGACGAACGAGGCAGGCGTCTCGCGACTGAGCATCGTGACCCTCGACTCGGCCGGATGGATGCGGTTCGACAGCAGGTCGAAGCTCAGTCGGCCGTCCTGGGCGATGACGATCTCGCCGTCGAGGACGCACCGTGACGGAGTGTTGGCACGGACGGACTCGACCACGTCAGGGAAGTAGCGGGTCAGCGGCTTGCCCGACCGGCTGGCGATCTCGACTTCGTCCCCGTCGCGGAAGACGATCGCCCGGAAGCCGTCCCACTTCGGCTCGAACATCCATCCTTCACCGCGGGGAACGGCCTTGGCGGACTTGGCGAGCATCGGCGCCAGCGGTGGCATCACGGGCAGGTCCATGGGACCAAACTGCCACACCTAGAATGTTCCAGTGCCCTCCACGACGTCGACGCCAGCGGTGGAGGTTCGCGACCTCGTCATGCACTACGGCCGCCGCGACACGGTCGTCCGGGCCGTCGACGGGCTGAGCCTCACCGTCGCGCCGGGCACCGTCACCGCGATCCTCGGCCCGAACGGTGCCGGCAAGACCACGACCATCGAGACGTGCGAGGGGTTCCGCCGTCCGCAGTCGGGCACCGTGCGCGTCCTGGGCCTGGACCCCGTCGCGGACGCGGCCGCGCTGCGACCGCGGGTCGGCGTCATGCTGCAGTCCGGAGGCGCCTGGCTGGGCGTCAGGGCCGAGGAGATGCTGCGACACATGGCGGCACTCCACGCCCACCCCCTGCCGGTCGACGCGCTGGTCGAGCGGCTCGGCATGTCCGCGTTCGCTCGCACGCCCTACCGCCGGCTGTCCGGAGGCCAGAAGCAGCGGCTCTCGCTCGCCATGGCGATCGTCGGGCGTCCCGAGCTGGTGTTCCTCGACGAGCCGACCGCCGGACTCGACCCGCAGTCGCGCCGCGCCACGTGGGACCTCGTGGCCGAGCTGCGGGACCAAGGGGTCACGACCGTCCTGACGACGCACTACATGGACGAGGCGCAGGAGCTGTCCGACTTCGTCCACATCGTCGATGCCGGCCGCGTCATCTCCTCGGGCACTGCCGCCGAGCTGGTCGCCGACGGTGCTCGCAACACGATCCGCCTGCGTGCCCGCGCCGGACTCGATCTCGAGTCGCTCGCCAAGGAGCTGCCGCCCGAGTCCGCGGTGACCGAGCCCAGCGCCGGTCACTACGTGCTGTCCACCAGCGTCGATCCCGCGGTCCTGCACCGCGTGACCGGCTGGTGCGCCGCCCACGACGTCCTGCTCGAGTCCGTGCTGGTCGAGCAGCAGACCCTCGAGGACCGCTTCCTCGAACTGACCGGACGGGAACTGCGATGAGCCTGGACCTCTCCCCCGCTCCCGGCGCCGCCGCGCCCCTGCGACGGCTGCTCACCCAGACGGGGATGGAGCTGCGGTTGACATTGCGCAACGGCGAGCAGCTGCTGCTCACGTTCGTGATCCCCGTGCTGCTGCTGGTGGCGGGCTCGCGCTCCGACCGGCTCGTCGGGGGCGATCGTCCCATCGACGTCGTGGCACCTGGCGTGCTCGCCCTGGCGATCCTGTCGACCTCGTTCACGTCCCTGGCCATCGCCACGGCGTTCGAGCGGCGGTACGGCGTCCTGAAGCGGCTCGGCGCCACTCCCCTGTCCCGCGGCGGGTTGCTCGGCGGCAAAGTGTTGGCAGTCGTGCTGCTGCAGCTGGGTCAGTTCGTCGTCCTGGGTGCGCTCGCGCTGGCCCTCGGCTGGCGACCCGGTGGCGGAGTGACCGCGTGGCTGTGGCTCGTCGTCCTGGCCGTGCTGGCCACGATCGCGTTCGGCGGCCTCGGCCTGCTGATGGCCGGCACCCTGCGCGCCGAGGCCACGCTGGCCCTCGCCAACCTGGTCTACGTGCTGCTGCTCGTGGGCGGTGGCGTCCTGCTGCCCCTGGATCGCTACCCGGCCGCGCTGCAGGGCGTGCTCTCGGCCCTGCCGTCGGGGGCCCTGGGCGAAGGGCTGCGGCAGGCCTTCGTGACCGGCTCGCCCGGTACGTTCAACGTGGTGGTGCTCGCCGTGTGGGCCGTCGTGGCCGCGGCCGCCGCCGGAAGGTGGTTCCGATGGGAATGAGCGCGACCTCGCGACGCACGGTGTCGCGGGCCACGGTCGAGAAGTGGGCGTGGGCGAACCTCGTCGCCAACATCGCGATCATCCTGACCGGCGGCCTGGTCCGGCTGACCGCGTCCGGCCTGGGCTGTCCCACCTGGCCCCGCTGCACCGACGAGTCGTTCGTGCCCCACGGCGCCCTCGGTTGGCACGGCGCGATCGAGTTCGGCAACCGCATGCTGACCTACGTCCTGGTCGTCGTGGCCATCGGTGCCGTCGTCGCCACCTGGCGCTGGACCGGCGCCACCCGGACGCAGCTGCGTCTCGTGCTGGGCATCGCCATCGGGATCCCCTTCCAAGGCGTCATCGGCGGCATCACCGTCCTGACCGACCTCAACCCGTGGGTCGTCTCGCTGCACCTGCTGCTGTCCATGGCGCTCGTGGTCGCCGCGACGGTGTTCCTGGTCAGCCTGCGCGGCGGGGAGGGCACCGTGGATCCTCGCGCAGCCTGGGTCGTGCGCGCCGCCTACGTCGTCCTGCTGGCGGCGATCTACCTGGGCACGATCGTGACCGGCAGCGGCCCCCACGCGGGTGACGCCGACGCCCCGCGCAACGACCTCGATCCCGCGTGGTGGAGTCGTACGCACGCGATCAGCGTCTGGGTGTTCGTGGCCCTGACGGTCGTGGCGATCGTCATGCTGCGTGGTCAGGCACGGCGCGTGGGGCTGCTCGTGCTGGTCGCCGGGATGGCCCAGGGGCTCATCGGCTACGTCCAGTACTTCACTGATCTGCCGATCGCCCTGGTGGCGGCCCACCTGATCGGCGCGGCCGCCCTGCTGGCGCTGGCCACGTGGTGGTGGCTGACGGCGCGACCCGTCGCATCGTGAGGGTGCCCTCGGCGTCCGGCGTGCGGGTCTCGAGCTCGAACCCGCAGCCGCGGTAGAAGGCGATCGCCGGGGCGTTCTGCGCCATCACCCGCAAGGTGACGTCCCGGTCCCCCGCCTCGCCCACCACGGCGTCGACGAGACGGCGACCCAGGCCGGAGTGACGCGCCTCGGGCGCCACCCACATCGAGATCAGCTCGGGGTCCGGGTCGCCCACGACGCCGACCATCGCCACGTCGCGACCGTGCTCGTCGACGGCCAGCAGCACGCGGCGGGTCGAGATCGCCTCGCGCCACTGCCGCTCGGGCGCCTGCGCGCCCAGGACGTGGGCCGAGCAGGCGAACGCGTCGGGGTCCTCACCGAGCGCGCGCACCCGCACCTGACGCCACCGCGCCCAGTCTTCGGGCGCCAGCGGCTCGATGCGGAAGGTCACGCAGCGGGGCCGGTGTCGTGGCTGACGCGGCGGCGCATCGCCCAGGCGCCGACGATCACCAACGCGGCGCCCAGCGCCGTGCCAGCCGTGACGAGGAGCCAACCGACGACGAACAGGCCGGAGTCGTCGTCGCCGGACCAGTCGCTCCAACAGGCGGCCGCGACGCCCATGACCGCCGAGACGACGAAGGGCAGCAGGTCCGTCGAGCGAGCCAGCCAGCCGCAGGCGACGCCGACGACGAGCAGCACGACGACCAGACCAGCCACCTGGGCGACGGTGTACTGACCGTCGCCGTCGGTGCCCAGGAAGATCCACCACGCCGCGAACGTGGCGACGGCCGGCAGGAGCCAGGAGACGAGAGCGCGCATGGTGCGAGCCTACGGCCCGACGGGGCCGTTGCGCGTCACCCGATGAACGGGTCGATCGCGGCGGCGACGAACAGCAGCGCCAGGTACGCGTTCGAGAAGTGGAACAGGCGCATCGGCTTGATGACCGAGAGCTCCTCGGTCTCGCGGGCCCGGGCGCGCAGGTCGTAGGCCTCGAGCAGGAACACGATGCCCAGCAGGATCGCCATCGACGGGAAGAACCAGCCCGTGTCGGCGACCGGCCACACCAGGATGGACGTCGCGACGGTCGCCCACGTGTAGCGGACGATCTGTCGGCCGACCTCGGCCGACGGGGCGACCGAGGGAAGCATCGGGACGTCGGCGGCGGCATAGTCCTCGCGGTACCGCATCGCGAGCGCCCAGAAGTGCGGCGGCGTCCAGAAGAAGACGACGAGGAACAGCAGGACCGGCGTCCACGCGAGCTCGTTCGTGACGGCGGTCCAGCCGATGAGCGGCGGGAAGCAGCCGGCGGCGCCGCCCCAGACGATGTTCTGGGTCGTGCGGCGCTTGAGGATCATCGTGTAGCCCACGACGTAGAAGACGTTGGCGGCCAGCGCCAGCGCCGACGAGAGCCAGTTGACGGCCAGGCCGAGCCACAGCGTCGAGACGACGCCCAGCGCGAGTCCGAACCACAGCGCGTTGCGCGTGCCGACCTGGTGGCGCGGCAGCGGGCGGCGGGCCGTGCGCCGCATCTTCTGGTCGATGTCGGCGTCGACGACGCAGTTGAGCGCGTTGGCCGAGCCAGCCGAGAGCGCGCCGCCGACGAAGGTCGCCAGGACGAGCCCCAGGTCGGGCACGCCCTTCTGCGCCAGGAACATGACGGGCACGGTGGTCAGCAGCAGCAGTTCGATGATGCGAGGCTTGGTGAGCGCCACGTAGGCCGCGATCACGTCACGACGACTCGGGCGAGCGACGAGGGTGTCGTCCTCGGTCGCATGGGGTAGGACGGTCACATGGCACAGTCTATCGCTCGGCGGATAGGCTCGAGACCAGACCTCGTGCGACCAACGTGAACCCCAGGAGTGCCGCGGTGACCAACGCCCCCCGATCCACCGAACCGACGATCGACTGGTCGGAGGTGGACGACCGCGCCGTGGACACCGCCCGCCTGCTGGCCGCGGATGCCGTCCAGAAGGCCGGACACGGCCACCCGGGTACCGCGATGAGCCTGGCGCCCGCGGCGTACCTGATCTACCAGAAGCTCATGCGCCACGACCCGGCCGATCCCTCGTGGCTGGGCCGCGACCGGTTCATCCTGTCGTGCGGGCACTCGAGCCTGACCCAGTACATCCAGCTGTTCCTCGCGGGCTACCCGATGACGCTCGACGACATCAAGAGCCTGCGCACGTGGGGAAGCCAGACTCCCGGCCATCCCGAGTACGGCCACACCCCCGGCGTCGAGGTGACGACCGGCCCGCTCGGCCAGGGCGTCGCGAACGCCGTCGGCATGGCGATGGCCGCTCGTCGCGAGCGGGGCCTGCTCGATCCGTTCGCCGGCCCGGGCGAGAGCCCGTTCGACCACCACGTCTACGCGATCTGCTCCGACGGCGACCTGCAGGAGGGCGTCTCGTCCGAGGCCTCGTCGCTCGCGGGCCTGCAGGAGCTGGGCAACCTCACCGTCCTGTACGACGACAACAAGATCTCCATCGAGGACGACACGGACGTGGCGTTCACCGAGGACGTCGCGTTGCGGTACGAGGCGTACGGCTGGCACGTCCAGACCGTCGACTGGACCCACGGCGGAGGCGAGTACCGCGAGGACGTCCACGCCCTGGCCGACGCGTTCGCCGCGGCCAAGTCCGTGACCGACCGTCCCAGCATGATCGTCCTGCGCACGATCATCGCGTGGCCCGCCCCGAACGCCCAGAACACGGGCGCCGCCCACGGCTCGGCCCTGGGCGAGGACGAGATCAAGGCCACCAAGGAGCTGCTCGGATTCGACCCGGACGCCGACTTCGCGGTCGACGACGAGGTGCTCGAGCACTCCCGGGGCGCCCTCGAGCGCGGTGCCGCGGCACGTGAGGAGTGGCAGACCCGCTTCGACCTGTGGGTCGCCGCCAACGGCGAGCGCAAGGCCCTGCTCGACCGGCTGCTCGACCGCGAGTTGCCCCAGGGCTGGGACGCGGACCTGCCGGTCTACGAGCCGAACGAGAAGGGTGTCGCCACCCGCGTCGCCTCGGGCGACTTCCTGTCGGCCGCCGCGCCGCACCTGCCCGAGCTGTGGGGCGGCTCGGCCGACCTCGCCGGCTCGAACAACACCACGCCCAAGGACCAGCCGTCCTTCCTGCCGCCGCAGAACTCCACCAAGAAGTTCTCCGGCGACTACTACGGCCGCGTGCTGCACTTCGGCATCCGCGAGCACGCGATGGGCTCGATCATGAACGGCATCGCCCTGCACGGCCCGACGCGGCCGTACGGCGGAACCTTCCTGGTCTTCAGCGACTACATGCGTCCCGCGGTGCGCCTGGCCGCCCTGCAGGAGCTGCCCGTCACCTACGTGTGGACCCACGACTCGATCGGCCTGGGCGAGGACGGACCGACGCACCAGCCGGTGGAGCACCTCGCCGCGCTGCGCACGATCCCCGGCCTCGACGTGGTCCGCCCCGCCGACGCCAACGAGACCGTCGCCGCGTGGACCACGATCCTGCAGCGCCACCACCGCCCGGCTGCACTCGCGCTGAGCCGCCAGAACCTGCCGGTCTTCCCGCGCGACGGCGAGTTCGCCCCGGCGTCCCAGACCGCCAAGGGCGCCTACGTCCTGCTCGACTCCCCCACCGAGCTCGGCCGCGAGGTCCCCGACGTCGTCCTCGTGGCGACCGGGTCCGAGGTCCAGCTCGCGGTGGAGGCGCGCCGACAGCTCGCCGAGGAGGGCGTCGCCGCGCGCGTCGTCTCGATGCCGTGCCGCGAGTGGTTCGAGGAGCAGGACGCGGCGTACCGCGACAGCGTGATCCCGCCGCAGGTCCGTGCGCGGGTCGCCATCGAGGCCGCCGTGGCCTTCGGATGGCGCGAGATCGTCGGCGACGCCGGCCGCATCGTCTCGCTCGAGCACTTCGGCGCCTCGGCCTCGTTCAGCGAGCTGTACGACCGGTTCGGCATCACCGCGGCTGCCGCCGCCGAGGCCGCGCGCGAGTCCATCGAGGCCGCGCGCCACGAGGGCGGCGTGCCCGTCTTCGCCCGCCCCAGCGGACCGGTCCTTCCCGACACCACCCACTGACGACCAGGAGATCGACATGACCGAACGACTGAAGCAGCTCAGCGACGCAGGGGTGTCGATCTGGCTCGACGACCTCTCTCGCGAGCGGATCGAGACCGGCAACCTCAAGGAGCTCGTCACCAGCGGGCACGTCGTGGGCGTCACGACGAACCCGACGATCTTCGCCTCCGCGCTGGCGAAGGGCGAGCGCTACGAGAACCAGGTCGCCGAGCTGCGTGGTTCCGGTGCCGACCTGGACGCCGCGGTGTTCGCCCTCACGACGCACGACGTCCGCGAGGCCTGCGACATCCTGCGCCCGGTCTACGACGCGACGAACGGCGTCGACGGCCGGGTCTCGATCGAGGTCGAGCCCGGACTCGCGAAGGACACCGACGGCACGGTCGCGATGGCCGAGCGCCTGTGGGCCGAGATCGACCGCCCGAACGTCATGATCAAGATCCCGGCCACCCGCGAGGGCCTGCCGGCGATCGCCGCCTCGATCGCGAAGGGCATCAACGTCAACGTGACGCTGATCTTCTCGCTCGAGCGCTACCGCGGCGTGATGGACGCCTACCTCTACGGCCTCGAGCAGGCCGCCGCCGAGGGACGCGACCTGTCGATGATCCACTCGGTGGCGTCGTTCTTCGTGAGCCGCGTCGACGCCGAGGTCGACGGGCGCCTGCCCGACGACAGCCCGCTGCGCGGCAAGGCGGCGCTCGCGAACGCGCGGCTCGCCTATGCCGCGTTCGAGGAGGTCTTCGCAAGCGACAGGGCCCGCGACCTGCTCGGCAAGGGTGCCAACGCCCAGCGGCCGCTGTGGGCCTCGACGGGCGTGAAGGACCCGGCGTACCCGGACACCATGTACGTGAGCGAGCTGGTCGTCCAGGGCACCGTCAACACGATGCCCGAGAAGACGCTCGAGGCGTTCGCCGACCACGGCGAGGTCACGGGCGACACGGTCAGCGGACGCGCCGCCGAGGCCCAGCAGGTGATCGACGACCTCGAGGCGCAGGGCATCTCCTACGACGAGGTGGTCGAGAAGCTCGAGGTCGAGGGCCTGCAGAAGTTCGACGCCTCGTGGGCCGAGCTGCTCGACACCGTTCGAGCCGAACTGCACCGGGACTGACATGACCTACCGACTCCGCATCCACACACCGCTGGACGGAGCGGTGTCCGAAGCCGTGGACCAGCTCGTCACCGAGCGGTTCGCGTCGCGGCTGTTCGACCAGGACGGCACCCTGTGGGGCCCCGAGGCCGAGTCCGAGGCCTCGATCCGGCTCTCGTGGGTGAACCTGGCCGAGTCGTCGCGTCCCCTGGTCACGCGCATCGAGCAGCTCCGCGAGGAGCTGCACGGGCGCGGGATCACGCGTGTCGTGCTGTGCGGCATGGGCGGGTCGTCGCTGGCGCCCGAGGTCATCTGCGCGGCCGACGGCGTGCCGCTCGACGTGCTCGACTCGTCCCAGCCCGACATGGTGCGCTCGGCGATCCACGACCTCGAGTCGACGGTCGTCGTCGTGTCCAGCAAGTCCGGTGGCACCGTCGAGACCGACAGTCACCGGCGCATCTTCGAGCAGGCGTTCACCGACGCCGGGCTCGACCCGGCCGACCACCTGGTCATCGTCACCGACCCGGGCTCCCCGCTCGACGAAGAGGCGACGGCGGCCGGCTACCCGGTGTTCCGCGCCGACTCGCACGTCGGCGGACGCTACTCGGCACTCACGGCCTTCGGCCTGGTGCCCAGCGGCCTCGCCGGTGCCGACATCTCGCGCCTGCTCGACGACGCCGGCGAGATCGACGAGCCGCTGTCCGTCGACGACCCGCAGAACCCGGGGCTGCGCCTGGGCGCGGCTCTGGGGATCGCCGCCCGCAACGGCGTCGACAAGGCCGTCCTGGTCGACCACCAGGACCACAACGTCGGCGACTGGACCGAGCAGCTCGTGGCCGAGTCCACCGGCAAGGAGGGCACCGGCATCCTGCCCGTCGTCGCCCTCTCCCCCGCCGACCCCCTCACCGACGACGAGATCGTCGTGCACCTCGGCACGGACGACCTGCCCGACCACCCGTGGGCCGTCTCGCTCAACGGATCGCTGGGCGACCAGTTCCTGATCTGGGAGGTGGCCACCGCCGTCGCGGGCCGCCTGCTCGACATCAACCCGTTCGACCAGCCCGACGTCGAGAGCGCCAAGGCTGCGGCCCGCGAGCTGCTGGGCGGCGGCTCGCAGCTGCCCGGCCCGGACGCCGTCGACGGATCGATCGAGCTGTTCGGCTCGTCTGCCGAGTCCGTGGGGCAGGCCTTGACCGACCTGCTCGACGAGGTCGGACAGGACGGCTACCTCGCCCTGCAGTTCTACCTCGACCGCTGGGCGCTCTCGGGACTCGAGAAGCTGGCGCCCACGCTGGCCAAGCGCCTGGGACGCCCCGTCACGTTCGGCTGGGGACCTCGCTTCCTGCACTCCACCGGTCAGTACCACAAGGGCGGCACGCCGATCGGCGTGTTCCTGCAGGTCACCTGCGAGCCCGCCGAGGACCTGCCCGTCCCGGGCCGCGACTTCACTCTCGGACAGTTCATCGTGTCGCAGGCCCAGGGCGACGCCCAGGTGCTGCGCGAGAAGGGACGACCCGTGCTCCGACTGCACCTGCGCGACCTGGAGCCCGGGCTCGCCACGATCAAGGACGCCCTCGCGTGAGCCCCAACCCGCTGCGCGACCCGCGCGACCGCCGCCTGCCCCGCATCGCCGGACCGTGCACGATCGTCATGTTCGGTGTCACGGGTGACCTGGCCCGCAAGAAGCTGATCCCCGCGATCTACGACCTCGCCAACCGCGGCCTGCTGCCGCCGGGCTTCGGCCTGGTCGGCTTCGCGCGTCGCGACTGGGGCGACGGCACGTTCGCGTCGCTGCTCAGGAAGGCCGCCAAGGCCGGTGCCCGCACCGAGTGGAGCGAGACCGTCTGGAAGCAGCTGGCCGCGGGCATCAAGTTCGTCCCGGGCCAGTTCGACGACGACGACGCGTGGGAGGAGCTGGCGAAGACCCTGACGAAGCTCGACGAGCGCCAGGGCACCGGCGGCAACCACGCCTTCTACCTCTCCATCCCGCCGGGGCTGTTCCCCACCGTGGTGTCGAAGATCGACGAGCACGGCCTGGCCAAGCCCGGGGCCGGCTGGCGCCGGGTCGTCATCGAGAAGCCCTTCGGGCACGACCTCGAGTCGGCCAAGGAGCTCAACCAGCTCATCAGCAACGTCTTCGAGTCCGAGTCGGTCTTCCGCATCGACCACTACCTGGGCAAGGAGACGGTGCAGAACATCCTGGCCCTGCGCTTCGCGAACCAGATGTTCGAGCCCGTGTGGAACGGCAACTACGTCGACCACGTCCAGATCACGATGGCCGAGGACATCGGCATCGGGTCACGTGCGGGCTACTACGACGGCATCGGCGCTGCGCGCGACGTCATCCAGAACCACCTGCTGCAGTTGTTGGCGCTGGTCGCGATGGAGGAGCCGGTCGCCTTCGACGCCGCCAGCCTGCGCGCCGAGAAGCAGAAGGTGCTGCGCAGCGTCCGCCTGCCCGACGACCTCGACCACCACACCGCGCGGGCCCAGTACGTCGAGGGCTGGGCCGGCGGCCAGCCGGTCGTCGGCTACCACGACGAGGAGGGCACCGACCCCAAGTCGCTCACCGAGACGTTCGCGGCGCTGCGACTGGACATCGAGACCCGCCGCTGGGCCGGGGTCCCCTTCTACCTGCGCACCGGGAAGCGACTGGGCCGGCGCGTCACCGAGGTGGCCGTCGTCTTCAAGAAGGCACCCCACCTGCCGTTCGAGAACATCGATGTCACCGAGCTGGGCCACAACGCCCTCGTGATGCGCATCCAGCCCGACGAGGGCGTCACCATGCGGTTCGGCGCCAAGGTGCCGGGCACGACGATGGAGATCCGCGACGTCAACATGGACTTCGTCTACGGCGGCTCGTTCGTCGAGAGCAGCCCCGAGGCGTACGAGCGGCTGATCCTGGACGTGCTGCTGGGCGACCCGCCACTGTTCCCCCAGCACCGCGAGGTCGAACTGTCCTGGCAGATCCTCGACCCGGTGATCGAGCACTGGTCGCGCAAGCGCTCGATCGACACGTACGCCGCCGGCACGTGGGGGCCGCAGTCCGCGATCGACATGCTGGCCCGCGACGGCCGCGTCTGGAGGCGACCCTGATGGACCTGACCCTCGAGGACACGAACGCCTCGTCCGTCGCCAAGGCGCTGACGAAGGGCCGATCCCTGGCGGGCAGCCCGGCGATGGACATGGCGCTTACCCTGCTGATCGTCACCGACGACGACAACGTCGCCGAGGCCATGCGGGCCGCCACCGTCCTGCAGCACGAGCATCCCTCGCGCGTCCTCGGGGTGATCCTGGGCGACGGCCGAGGGAAGCCGCGACTCAATGCCCGCGTCCGGGTCGGGGCGGGCTCGCCCGGCGAGTCCGTGCTGCTGAGGATGTCGGGTCCCCTCGTCAAGCACGCCGAGTCGGCCGTGCTCCCGCTGCTGCTGCCCGACTCCCCCGTCGTCGCGTGGTGGCCGGGCGTCGGCCCGCTCGAGCCGTCGCTCGACCCCATCGGGCGGCTGGCGCGGCGCCGCCTCACCGATGCCGAGCGCACGCCCGCGCCGGTGCAGTGGCTGCACAAGCTGGCGCCGGGCTACGAGCCCGGTGACACCGACCTGGCCTGGACCCGCCTGACGCTGTGGCGGGCACTGCTGGCGGCGGCGTTGGACCAGACGTCGGGCAGCGCGACCGGCGGCCGCATCCTGGCCGACGACATCAACCCCGTGGCGGTCCTGCTCAAGGCGTGGCTCGAGTGCCGTCTGGGCGTGCCGATCGAGTTCGTCGACGACGACTCCGGGTCGCAGATCCAGCGCGTCACCCTGTTCACCGACGTGGGCGACATCGACATCCGCCGCACGGACGAGATGTCCTGTGAGTTCAGCGTGCCCGGGTCCTCCCCGCGCGTGGTGCCGATCCGGCGCCGTGAGATCGCCGAGCTGCTGGCCGAGGACCTGCGCCGGCTGGACGCCGACGAGATCTACGGCGAGACCCTGCAACACCTCGACAACGGAGTGAGCTGACATGGCGATCGAGGTCTTCGACACACCCGACCTGCTGGCCCAGGCCGTCGCGCGACGGCTCGCGACCCGCGTGACCGAGGGCGTCAGTGCCGGCCGCACGCCCACGATCGTGCTGACCGGCGGATCCATCGCCACGCGGATCTATGCCGAGCTCGCGCACGACGCCGACTGGCGCGCCGCCGAGTACTGGTGGGGCGACGAGCGCGTCGTCCCCGAGGGCCACGAGGACCGCAACGACCGACAGGCGCGCGAGGGGTTCCTGGACCGGTTCGACGTCCCGGCCGAGCACGTGCACGCGATGCCCGCCCATGGCTGCGACGAGTCGATGGCGCAGGCCGCCGATGCGTACGCGCAGACGCTGCCCGAGGAGCCGTTCGACGTCGTCCTGCTGGGAGTCGGCCCCGACGCCCACATCGCGTCGCTGTTCCCCGGCCACCCGCAGGTGCACGAGACGCAGCGGCGCGCCGTGGAGGTGTTCGACTCCCCCAAGCCGCCCCCGCAGCGCATCACGCTGACGTACCCGGCGCTCAACCGCACCCGGGCAACGTGGTTCGTCGTCGCGGGCGAGGACAAGGCCGAGGCTGTCGCCAAGGCGATCGGCGGCGCCCCGATCGAGCAGGCCCCGGCCGCCGGCGCCCGCGGGCTCGAGGAGACCGTCTGGTTCCTCGACCGCGCCGCGGCGTCGAAGCTGTCCTGACCCCCGGCACGACGAAGGCCCGCCACCGTGACGGTGGCGGGCCTTCGCGCTGACGGACTCAGAAGATGATCTCGCCGGTCTTGCGCTTGGAGCGCAGGGTGTCGAGGGCTTCCTTGAGGATGTCGGCGGCCTCGGTCTCGGAGCGGCGCTCCTTCACGTAGGCCAGGTGCGTCTTGTAGGGCTCGATCTTCGGCGCGTCCGGCCGGTTGTCCGAGTCCATGCTGGCGGGCATGCCGCACTTGGGGCAGTCCCACTCGACGGGGACCTCGGCCTCGACCGAGAAGTTCAGCGTCATCGAGTGGTCGTTCGTGCAGAAATAGGTGATGGCCTGACGCGGGGCGGCTTCGCCACGCTCGGCCTCGCCCATGGGGCCCGAGCCGATGCGGCTGCCGCGAATGGCACCGGCCGCCATCAGTTGCTGACCTTCAGCAGGAGCCCGAGCGCGAAGATGCACACCGCCCAGACCACCGCCACGCCGATCGTGATGCGGTCGAGGTTGCGCTCGGCGACGGAGGAGCCGCTGAGCGAACTGGAGACGCCACCGCCGAACATGTCGGACAGTCCGCCGCCTCGCCCCTTGTGCATGAGCACGAGGACGATCATGAGCACACTGCTCAGGGCGAGCAGTACGGAGAACGCGATGATCACGTCTCTCCCTTCGTCAGGACCCCGCGAGGTCGGGCATGTCGTGGAATCGGGCGATCCCGGCGAACTCCTCCGCGACCAGGCTGGCCCCGCCGACGAGTGCTCCGTCGACGTCGGGCTTGGCCATGATCGCGGCCACGTTCGCCGCCTTGACCGATCCGCCGTAAAGGATACGGGTCTGGTCCGCCGCCTCGGTACCCCAGGTCTCGGCGAGTCGCCCGCGGATGGCCGCGCACACCTCCTGGGCGTCCTCGGGCGTCGCCACCTCGCCGGTGCCGATGGCCCACACGGGCTCGTACGCGACGACCAGGCCCGCGACCTGCTCGGCCGTGAGACCGGCCAGCGAGCCGTCGACCTGACCGAGCGTGTACGCGACGTGCTCACCTGCTTGGCGGACCTCGAGGCCCTCGCCGACGCACACGATCGGCGTCATGCCGGCCGCGAGCGTCTTGACCGCCTTGGCGTTCACGAGCTCGTCGGACTCGCCGTGGTGCTCGCGGCGCTCGGAGTGCCCCACGACGACGTACGAGCAGCCGAGCTTGGCCAGCATCGCCGCCGAGATCTCGCCGGTGTAGGCGCCGCCGTCGTGCGCGGACACGTCCTGGGCGCCGTAGCCGATCGGCAGCTTGTCACCGTCCACGAGCGTCTGGACGCTGCGCAGGTCGGTGAACGGCGGGACCACGACGACCTCGCTCTTGGCGAAGTCGTGCTTCTTGTCCGACAGGGTCCACGCCAGCTTCTGGACGAGGACCACCGCCTCCTGGTGGTTCAGGTTGGACTTCCAGTTGCCCGCCATCAGCGGTGTTCTCGTCATGCCGCCACCGCCTTGGAAACAGCACAGTCTGGCAGTGCCGGCATGCCCGATGTCATGTTCACTCGCTGGCGCTCGCTCATGACCCCTCCTCCAGGACGGACAGGCCCGGCAGCGTCTTGCCCTCGAGGTACTCGAGGCTGGCGCCGCCGCCGGTCGAGATGTGGCCGAACTGGCTGTCCTCGAAGCCCAGCTGGCGCACCGCCGCGGCGGAGTCACCGCCGCCGACGACCGACAGCCCGTCGACCTGGGTGAGCGCCTCGGCCACCGCACGCGTCCCGGACGAGAACGCCGCCATCTCGAACACGCCCATGGGGCCGTTCCAGAAGACCGTGCGCGCCCCGCGGACGACCTCGGCGAACGCGGCCGACGAGTCGGGTCCGATGTCCAGGCCCATCTGGTCGTCGGGGATCGCGTCGATCGCCACGGTGGTGGCCGGTGCGTCGGCCTTGAACTCGGGAGCGACGACGACGTCCGTCGGCAGCACGATCGATACGCCCATCTCGTCGGCGCGGTCGAGGTAGCCCTTGGCCACGTCGATCTGGTCCTGCTCGAGCAGCGACGTGCCGACACCGTGACCCTGCGCCGCGAGGAACGTGAAGACCATGCCGCCGCCGATCACGAGGGTGTCGGCCTTGGTCATGAGGTGATCGATGACGCCCAGCTTGTCGGACACCTTCGAGCCGCCCAGCACGACCGCGTACGGCCGCTCGGGGGACGCGGTGAGTCGCTGCAGGACCTCGACCTCGGCCTGGACCAGTCCCCCGACCGCGGAAGGCAGTCGCGAGGCGATGTCGTAGACGCTGGCCTGCTTGCGGTGGACCACGCCGAAGCCGTCGGACACGAAGACGTCGGCGAGCTCGGCGAGCCGGTCGGCGAACGCACCACGCTCGGCGTCGTCCTTGCTGGTCTCGCCCGCGTTGAAGCGGACGTTCTCGAGCAGGGCGACGTCACCGTCGTTGAGCTCGGCGGCCGTGCGCTGGGCGTCGACGTCCACCGTGTCCGCCGCGAAGCGGACCGGCTGTCCGAGCAGCTCGCTCAGGCGGGCGGCAACCGGCGCCAGCGAGTACTGCGGGTCGGGCTCGCCCTTCGGCCGGCCCAGGTGCGCCACCACCAGGACGCGCGCGCCCAGGCCGATCAGCTTCTGGATCGTCGGCACGCTGGCGCGCACCCGGCCGTCATCGGTGATGGTGGCACCGTCGAGCGGCACGTTCAGGTCGCTGCGGACCAGGACGCGCTTGCCCTTCAGGTCACCGCCCACCTCGTCCAGCAGATCGTCGATCGTCTTCACGGACAGGCCCTCAGAGGGACGAGCCGACGAGGGACGAGAGGTCGACGAGGCGGTTGGAGTAGCCCCACTCGTTGTCGTACCAGCCCACGACCTTGACCTGGTCGCCGATGACCTTGGTCAGCGGCGCGTCGAAGATGCAGGAGGACGGGTCGGTCACGATGTCGGTCGAGACGATCGGGTCCGTGTTGTACTTCAGGAACCGCGAGCCCTCGGCCGCGGCGCGGACGATCTCGTTGATCTCCTCGACCGACGTCTCACGGCTGGCCGTGAAGGTCAGGTCGGTGGCCGAGCCCGTCGGAACCGGCACACGCAGCGCGTAGCCGTCGAGCTTGCCCTTGAGCTCGGGCAGCACGAGCGAGACGGCCTTGGCCGCACCCGTCGAGGTGGGGACGATGTTCAGGGCGGCGGCGCGGGCGCGACGCAGGTCCTTGTGCGGGGCGTCCTGCAGGTTCTGGTCCTGCGTGTAGGCGTGGATCGTGGTCATCAGGCCACGCTCGATGCCGATGCCGTCGTTGAGGGCCTTGGCCATGGGCGCGAGGCAGTTCGTGGTGCACGAGGCGTTCGAGATGATCGTGTGCGAGGCCGGGTCGTACAGGTCGTCGTTGACGCCCATGACGATCGTGATGTCCTCGTTCTTGGCCGGGGCCGAGATGATGACCTTCTTCGCGCCGCCGTCGAGGTGCGCCTTGGCCGCCGTGGCGTCCGTGAAGAAGCCGGTGGACTCGACGACGATGTCGACGCCGACCGAGGCCCAGTCGAGCTTCGCCGGGTCGCGCTCCTCGAAGGCGGTGATCTTCTGATCGCCCACGTGGATCGCCGTGTCGTCGAAGTTCACGTCGGCGTCGAGGCGGCCCAGGATCGAGTCGTACTTGAGCAGCGTGGCGAGCGTCTGGTTGTCCGTCAGGTCGTTGACGGCCACGATCTCGATGTCGGACCCGGCGGCACGCGCCGCACGGAAGAAGTTGCGGCCGATGCGGCCGAAACCGTTGATACCTACGCGAACAGTCACGGGAAACTCCTGAGGTGCCGGGTGGGACTCGCTTACGCCCTCACCCTACCGAGGCCGTCCCCCGCTGGACACCGGGTATCGGCCGGGCGAGACGGCTCAGCCGTCGGCGAGCTGGTCGGGGTTGAGCCCGGCCTCGGTGTCGTCGATGCCCAGGTCGTGGGCCCGCTTGTCCGCCATCGCCAGCAGGCGCCGGATGCGGCCGGCGATCGCGTCCTTCGTGAGCGCGGGCTCGTGCAGCTGGCCGAGCTCCTCGAGGCTGGCCTCACGGTGCTGGACGCGCAGCTGGCCGGCCAGGCGCAGGTGGTCGGGGACGTCCTCGCCGAGGATGTCCAGGGCGCGCTGGGCACGGGCGCCGGCAGCGACGGCGGCCCGCGCTGAGCGACGCTGGTTCGCGTCGTCGAAGTTCGCCAGGCGGTTGG
>NZ_DAMDLR010000014.1:58511-59957 GCF_032084975.1 Aeromicrobium sp. | reverse complement strand
TCGTCCACGGCATGTGGACGTCGGCAGCCGCTCAGCACGCCGTCACGACCGAGACCGGCCAGCGCATCGCCGGCTGGACGACCCGGTTCATGGCCCCCGTCCGCCCCGGTGCCGAGGTCGAGGTCCGCGCCGACCGCGTGGGCCTGACGCACGGCCGCGAGGTGCTGGACGTGACCGTCCGCGCCGACGGCGAGATCGTCATGGCCGCGTCCGCCCTGCTCGACGCTCCGCGGACCGCGTACGCGTTCCCGGGCCAGGGCATCCAGAGCCCCGGCATGGGCATGGCCGGCTACCAGCGCTGCCCCGCCGCCCGTGAGGTCTGGGACCGCGCGGACAAGCACACGCGCTCGGCGCTGGGCTTCTCGATCCTCTCGGTCGTCCGCGACAACCCGACCGAGCTGACCGTCGACGGCGTCACGCACCACCACCCCGACGGCGTCCTCTACCTGACGCAGTTCACGCAGGTCGCGATGGCCGTCCTGGGCGCCGCCCAGATGGCCGAGCTGCGCGAGGGCGGCGCGTTCGTCGACGGCGCCGTGCTGGCCGGCCACTCGGTCGGCGAGTACAACGCGCTCGCCGCCGTCTCGGGCGTCATCAGCCTCGAGGCCGTCGTCGAGGTCGTGTTCCAGCGCGGCTCCGTCATGCACACGCTCGTGCCCCGCGACGAGAAGGGGCGCAGCGACTACCGCCTCGCCGCGATCCGGCCGTCCCAGATCGGCCTGGCCGACGACGAGGTCAAGGACTACGTCGAGGGTGTCGGCGAGGCGTCCGGCGAGTTCCTGCAGATCGTCAACTACAACATGCGTGGCTCGCAGTACGCGATCGCCGGCACCGTCCGCGGCCTCGAGGTCCTGGAGAAGGACGTCGCCGAGCGCCGTGCGCGCTTCGGTGGCAAGGCCGCGTTCATCCTCGTGCCCGGCATCGACGTGCCGTTCCACAGTCGCGTCCTGCACGGCGGCGTCCCGGACTTCCGGCACAAGCTTCAGGAGCTGCTCCCGCCCACGATCGACCCGTCGATCCTCGAGGGCCGCTACGTGCCGAACCTGGTGCCGAAGCCGTTCAGCCTCGACGAGGACTTCGTCCGCGAGGTCGAGGAGTACGTCGGCGTCACGATCCCGCGCTCGGAGGATCCGGGCGCGCTGTGCCGCGACCTGCTGATCGAGCTGCTCGCGTGGCAGTTCGCCAGCCCGGTCCGCTGGATCGAGACGCAGGACCTGATGTTCACCCCCGTCGAGGAGGGCGGACTGGGCGTCGAGCGCTTCGTCGAGGTCGGCGTCGGCTCGGCTCCCACGGTGGCGAACCTGGCCTCCGGGACGCTGAAGCTGCCCGGCTACCCGGCGGTCGAGGTGCTGAACGTCGAGCGCGACGCCGCCGTCGTGTTCGGGACCGACGAGGACCCGGCCCCGGTGGAGGACGACGCACCGGTGGCGAGCGCCGAGGCGCCCG
>NZ_DAMDLR010000014.1:0-58501 GCF_032084975.1 Aeromicrobium sp. | reverse complement strand
GCCCGCCGAGGCACGTACCGAGGCAGCGGCCCCCGCGGCCGCCTCCGGTGGTCCGGCCACGCAGACCGCGGCCGACCTGCCGTTCACGGCGGCCGACGCGACCAACGTGCTCATCGCCTGGTGGACGAAGCTGCGTCCGGACCAGCTGGGCGCGGCGGACTCGATCGAGTCGCTCACCGACGGTGCCTCCAGCCGCCGCAACCAGCTGCTGATCGACCTGGGTGGCGAGCTCTCGCTCGGTGCGATCGACGGGGCGGCCGAGGCCGACCTGACGACGCTGGGTGGTCAGGTCGACGCACTGGCACGCACGTACAAGCCGCTCGGCCCCGTGCTGGGCGAGGCGCTGGGCGACCATCTCAAGAAGGTGCTCGGCCCGACGGGTCGCAAGCAGTCGGCGATCGCCGAGCGCGTCACGGGTGCGTGGCAGCTGGGTGCCGGCTGGGCCGCTCACGTCCTGGCCGAGCTGGCCATGGTGACCCGTGAGGGCCAGAGCGTCCGCGGCGGTGCCTTCGGTGACGTCACGATCGGCTCGGCCGGTGACGTGGACGCGGCGATCGACGCCGCGGTCCAGGCCGTCGCCGCGCGCCGCGGGGTCACGGTGCAGATGCCGTCCTCCGGTGGCGGCGAGGGCGCCACGATCGACGCGGCCGCCCTGGGCGAGTTCACCGCGAGCATCACCGGTCGCGACGGCGTGCTGGCCTCGGCCGCCCGCCTCGTGCTGGAGCAGCTCGACCTGGTCGACGTCGCCGAGCTCGAGGAAGAGGACACGGATGCGGCCGCGCTGGTCGAGCGGGTCGAGCGGGAGCTCGGCGCGGACTGGCTGAAGGCCACCGCCGGAGTCTTCGACGCCGAGCACGCCGTCGTCCTCGACGACCGGTGGGCCTCCGCCCGCGAGGACCTCGCGCGGCTCGCGCACGGGGTCGACGTGACCGGCAGCTTCCTGGGGACGGGCGAGACCGTCGCCAAGCAGGCCGACCACTGGTTCGCTCGCACGGATGACGAGCGGTTCGTCCGGATCGCCCGCGATGCCCGTGACACGAGCCCCGGCGCGTTCGCGTCCGAGGTCGCCGTGGTCACCGGTGCCGCCGACGGCTCGATCGCCGGCTCCGTCGTGGGCGAGCTGCTCGCCGGCGGCGCGACCGTCGTGGCCACCACGTCGTCGCTGGCCCCGAAGAAGCTGGCGTTCTTCAAGCAGCTCTACCGCGAGAACGCCCGCGCCGGGGCCGTGCTCTGGGTCGTGCCCGCCAACCTCGCCTCGTTCTCCGACGTCGACGCGCTGGTGGAGTGGATCGGTGCGGAGCAGTCGCGCACCGCGGCCGGTGTCACGACCGTGAGCAAGCCGTCGCTGACCCCGACCCTGCTGGTGCCGTTCGCGGCCGGGCGGGTCATGGGCGACGCCACCGAGGCGGGCCCGCGCGCCGAGATCGAGATGCGCATCCTGCTGTGGTCGGTCGAGCGACTGGTCGGCGCCCTGTCGTCGTCGGTGACGGACCGGAACCTGGCCGCCCGCCTGCACGTCGTGCTGCCGGGATCGCCCAACCGCGGCATGTTCGGCGGCGACGGCGCCTACGGCGAGGCCAAGGCCGCGCTCGACGCGCTCGTCACGAAGTGGGGCTCGGAGAAGCGCTGGGCCGACAAGGTCACGCTGGCCCACGCCATCATCGGCTGGGTCCGCGGCACGGGGCTCATGGGTGGAAACGACCCGCTCGTCGAGGCCGTCGAGGCCGCCGGCGTCCGTACGTGGTCGCCCGAGGAGATGGCGTCCGCGCTGCTCGAGGCCTGCACGCCGCAGGCACGTGAGCGTGCCGCCCAGGCGCCGCTCACGCTCGACCTCACGGGCGGACTCGGCGACGCGAACCTCGACATGAAGGCGCTCGCCGCCGACGCGGTCGCGGCGGCGTCGGGGGACCGTGGCGACGAGTCGGACTCGACGGCGATCGCGGCCCTGCCCGCGCCTCCGTCGCGCCTCGACCGGGTGGACACCCCGGAGTGGGCCGAGGTCACGGCCCGCCCCGAGGACCTCGTGGTCATCGTCGGCGCCGGCGAGCTGGGCCCGTACGGCTCGGCCCGCACGCGCTTCGAGATGGAGGTCGAGGACCGGCTCTCCGCGGCCGGCGTGCTCGAGCTGGCGTGGTCCACCGGACTGCTCAGCTGGGACGCGACGAACCGCGGCTGGTTCGACACCGAGTCCGGCGAGGTGGTCGACGAGGCCGACATCGCCGACCGGTACGAGGACGCCGTGCGCGAGCGGATCGGCGTGCGCCGGTACGCCGACGACGGCTCCATGGTCGACAACAGCGCTCCGCTGCTGGCATCCGTGTACCTGGACCGCGACCTGACGTTCACGGTCTCGGGCGAGGCGGAGGCGCGAGCGATGCGCGAGGCCGACCCCGAGCACACCGTCATCGCGCAGGACGCCGAGGGCGAGTGGACCGTCACGCGCCGCGCCGGCACGCAGGTCCGCGTCCCCCGCAAGATGAAGCTGACCCGCACGGTGGGTGGCCAGATCCCGACGGGCTTCGACCCGACGGCCTGGGGCGTCCCCGCCGAGATGGTCGAGGCCGTCGACCGGGTCGCGCTGTGGAACCTCGTCTGCACCGTGGATGCGTTCCTGTCGTCCGGCTTCACGCCGTCCGAGCTGATGCGCTGGACCCACCCGACCCTCGTGGCCAACACGCAGGGCACGGGCATGGGCGGCATGTCGTCGATGCACTCGCTGTACATCGACACGCTGCTGGGCGAGGCCAAGCCGAACGACATCCTGCAGGAGGCCCTGCCGAACGTCATCGCGGCGCACGTCGTGCAGTCCTACGTCGGCAGCTACGGTGCGATGGTCCACCCGGTCGCCGCGTGTGCCACGACGGCCGTCTCGGTCGAGGAGGGCGTCGACAAGATCCGCCTCGGCAAGGCTGAGTTCGTGGTCGCCGGCGGGTTCGACGACCTCTCGGTCGAGGGGATCGTGGGCTTCGGCGACATGTCCGCCACGGCGGACTCGGGCGCGATGGCCGCGAAGGGCATCGAGGACCGGTACTTCAGCCGCGCCAACGACCGTCGCTACGGCGGCTTCGTCGAGTCGCAGGGCGGCGGCACGCTGCTGCTGGCCCGCGGCGACCTGGCGGCGCGGATGGGCCTGCCGGTCCTGGGCGTCGTCGCCTACGCGGCGTCGTTCGCCGATGGCGTCCACACGTCGATCCCGGCCCCCGGCCTGGGTGCGCTGGCGGCCGGTCGCGGCGGGCGGGAGTCGCAGCTGGCGACCTCGCTGTCCGCGCTCGGCGTCGGTGCCGACGACATCGGCGTGCTGTCGAAGCACGACACGTCGACCGGCGTCAACGAGCGCAACGAGTCCGAGCTGCACGAGCGGCTCGCGGCGGCCCTGGGCCGCAGCGAGGGCAACCCGCTCTACGTCATGAGCCAGAAGGCGCTGACGGGGCACGCGAAGGGCGGCGCGGCGGCGTTCCAGCTGATCGGCCTGTGCCAGGTGCTCGAGGGTGGCGTCGTGCCGCCGAACCGCAGCCTGGACTGCGTCATGGACGACCTCGCCGAGCACGAGCACCTCGTGTGGCTGCGCGAGCCGCTGCGGACGGGTCCGCTCAAGGCCGGTCTCGTGACCAGCCTGGGCTTCGGCCACGTGGCCGGCCTCATCGCGGTCGTGCACTCGCAGGCGTTCGTCGAGTCGCTCCCGGCCGAGCAGCGCGACGCGTACCTCGAGGCGGCGGAGCGTCGCCGGATCGAGGGCCGCACGCGGCTCATCGACGCGATGTACGGCGGCGAGGCGCTCTACCGCCGCCCCGCCGGGCGTCGCCTGGGTGAGACCGGCACGCGCGAGCGGGAGGCGGCGCTGCTGCTCGACGCCAGCGCGCGACTCGGTGACGACGGGGTCTACGCGTGCCGGTGATCGGCACGGGGATCGACCTCGTGGACGTGCCCGGCTTCGCTCAGGAGTTGCAGCGACCGGGTACCCGCGCTGGCGGCGTCTTCACCGCCGCCGAGCGCAGCGACGCCCGGAGCTCTCCTTCTGGCTCCGGGCGTCGCACCCCCGATCAGGAGATGGCCTCCCTCGCCGCACGGTGGGCGGCGAAGGAGGCGTTCATCAAGGCGTGGTCCGAGTCGCTGTGGGGGAGTCCGCCACCGCTCGATGAGCACGTGCACGCCCTGATCGAGGTCGTCCGCGACGCGTGGGGACGGCCCCGCATCCGGCTGCACGGTGACGTTGCGAAGCACCTCGAGGACGTCACGGTGCACGTCAGCCTCAGCCACGACGGTGACAGCGCCATCGCGATGGTCACCCTGTCGACCGGTGACGGTTTCCCCGGTTAAGTAGGTTTCCCTTCACTTGACGAGGTTCGTAACCCTCGAAAAGTGACAGGGAACCTCGTTCAGTCGCCTCCAGGCTCGGGGCGGGTGGCCGACCTCTCTGGGTCGTAGGCGCGAGAGCCTGCGTCGTCGCGACAGCCGGCTTAACGAGGTTCCCTGTCACTTCTCGAGGTTCGTAACCTTCGTGAAGTGCCAGGAAACCTACTTAACCGGGGAAACCGTCAGGTCGCGCCGGCCTCGGCGGCCAGCAGGTATGTCCCGAGGAGTCGCTTGAGCTCGACGATCGCCTCGTCGTGCTCCTGCAGGTCGCGGACCGAGAAGTTCAGCATCGAGTAGGCCATGTGCACGAGCACCTCGGCCATGATCTTGCGGCGGTCCCGCGGCGTGCCCGGGGTCAACGGTGCGAGCACGTGGGCGACTCGTGCCGCCAGCTCACGCTCGGTGACCTCGGCCGTCGACCGGGTCACCGGCGTGGACTGCACGGCGTACCAGACGGCGCTGCGCGAGGGATCGTTGATCCACAGCCGCGACATGTGGTCCACCAGACGGTCGAGCAGGACGAGCCAGTCCAGGGTGGGCAGCTCGGCGGCGAGGCTGTCCAGCTCGGACGCGATCGCCACGGCGTTCTGGCGGTCCAGCTCGCACACGATGACGTACTTGTTCGCGAAGAACTGGTACAGCGTGCCGATCGGCAGGCCGGCGCGGCGCGCGACCTCCTCGCACGTGAACGACTCGAAGCCCAGCTCGAGCAGGACGTCGCGCGAGACCTGCAGCAGGTGGTCGAACTTGACCTTGCTGCGCTCCTGCGTCGGCCGCTTGCGCGGTTCGAGGATCTGGGCGGTCACGCGCGTCACCCTACCCCTTGCTACTTGGAAGTAGCGTCCAATCCGGCCCGCACGAGCGGGTCGATCATGGCGCCGATGCCTTCGAAGCCGGCTCCGAGGGTCTGGCCCTGGGTGTACCGGAAGTGGATCCCCTCCAGAATCACGGCGAGTTTGAAGTACGCCAGACCCAGGTGGAAGCCCAGTTCGCTCACGTCGCGACCCGACTGCATGGCGTACCGCTCGACGACGTCGTCGGGGGAGAGGTAGCCCGGTGCGAGCGGTGCGTCGGTGACCTGGGCGCTGCCGGACGGACCCGCCGCCAGGGCGAGGTTCTGGTAGGCCAGCATGATCGCCACGTCGGTGAGCGGGTCGCCCAGCGTGCTCATCTCCCAGTCCAGGACCGTCGTGATGCGGTCGCCGTCCTGCGTGTCGACCAGCACGTTGTCGAGGCGGTAGTCGCCGTGCACGATCGTGCCCTCGCTCGAGACCGGGACGTTCGCCGACAGGCGCGCGGCCAGCTCGTCGATGCCCTCGATCTCCCTGGAGTGCGAGGCCTCCAGCTGCTTCTTCCACCGGGCGACCTGGCGCTCGAGGTAGCCGTCCGGGCGACCGAAGTCGCCCAGGCCGACGGCCTCGTAGTCGACCGCGTGCAGCTCGGCGAGCGTGTCCACGAGGCGCTCCGTGATGTCGCGGATGCGCTCGGAGCCCAGCGGCTCGAGGTCGGCCGCGCGCTGGAACGCCGTGCCCGACATCTTCTCCATGACGTAGAACGGCGCGCCGATGACGGAGTCGTCGGGGCACGACGCGATCATCCGGGGCACGGGCACGGCGGTGCCGGCCAGTGCGGCCATGATCCGGTGCTCGCGACCCATGTCGTGGGCCGTGGCCAGCACGTGGCCCAGCGGGGGACGGCGGACGATGACATCCCGCTCGCCGTTGCTGACCGCGTACGTCAGGTTCGACTTGCCGCCCGTGATGAGCGTCGCGCCGAGGTCCCCGGGGAGCTCCCCGGGGACCTCAGCGTCGAGCCACGCACGCAGCGCGTCGAGGTCGAGCCCCTGCACGCTCTCGTCCGAAGAGGTCACGTCAGTCCTTCGGTCCGCCGGCGACGTAGATGACCTGGCCGGAGACGAAGCCCGCACCCTCGGAGCACAGGAACGCCGCCGTGTTGGCGATGTCCTCGGGCTGGCCGACGCGCTGGACGGGGATCTCCTTGGCGGCGTACTCGATGAAGTCGTCGAACGGGACGCCGATGCGCTCCGCCGTCGCGGCCGTCATGTCGGTCTGGATGAAGCCCGGGGCGATCGCGTTCGCGGTCACGCCGTACTTGCCCAGCTCGATCGCGAGCGTCTTGGTGAAGCCCTGCAGTCCGGCCTTGGCGGCCGAGTAGTTGGCCTGGCCGCGGTTGCCCAGCGCCGAGGTGCTGGAGAGGTTCACGACACGGCCGTACTTGGCCTCGGTCATGTGCTTCTGGACGGCCTTGGTCATCAGGAACGAGCCCTTGAGGTGCACGTTCATGACCATGTCCCAGTCGTCGGCGGTCATCTTGAACAGCAGGTTGTCGCGGATCACGCCGGCGTTGTTGACCAGGACGGTCGGGGCGCCGAGCTGGTCGGCGACCTTCGCCACCGCGGCCTCGACGGCCTCGGCGTTCGCCACGTCGGCGCCGACGGCGAGCGCCTGGCCACCGTTCGCGACGATCTCGTCGACGACGGTCTGGCAGGCGGCCTCGTCGAGGTCGAGGACGGCGACCTTGAAGCCGTCGGCGGCGAACTTCTTCGCGATGCCGGCGCCGATGCCACGGGCGGCTCCGGTGATGATGGCGGTACGGGATTCGGACACGTGCGGTCTCCTTGGTGTCTAAGCGCTTGCTTAGTTCACCGTAGCGCACGCCCGGGCGGTGCGGAAGGTCACACCCGGACACGCGGATCGAATATGAGGCATTCCTCATGTTTGCTCTATAGTTGAGGAATGCCTCACGTTTCTGACGACCGTCTGACCCAGGCCGCCACCACCGCCTCCCCGTCCCGCACGGCGCTCGACCAGCGCCGACGCGACCGGTACGCCCGCGTCGAGCCCCGCGGAGCGCGCGTCCACACGGCACGCGAGCGGGCCGAGATCCTCCTCGACGAGGGGACGTTCCACGAGCTGACGCCGCTGCGCGCCGCGCAGCCGGGTGCCGGCAGTGGCGTCGTCACGGGCTGGGGCCTGGTCGACGGGCGCCCGGTCGTCGTCGCCAGCCACGACGCCGCCGTCGCCTCCGGCGCGATCGGTGCGGTGATGGCCGACGCGATCTGCCGTGCGCAGCGGTTCGCGATCGACCAGGGCTTCCCGATCGTCTACGTGAACGACTCCGGCGGAGCGCGCGTCCCCGACGGCATCCTGGCCCTGCACGGCTGTGGCGAGATCTTCGCGCTGAACGTGGAGGCGCAGGAGCGCATCCCGCAGATCTCGGTGATCCTCGGCCCTTGCGCCGGCGCCGCCGCGTACTCGCCGGCGCTGACCGACTGGACGATCATGGTCAAGGGTCACGGCCACATGTTCCTGACGGGTCCGGACATCGTCCGCGCGGCGACGGGTGAGGACGCCACGGCCGACGACATCGGCGGCTCGGGCATGCACACCCGCACGAGCGGCGTGGCGCACCTCGAGGTCGAGACCGAGCTGGACGCGCTGCAGTCGGCCCGGCACCTGCTCTCCTACCTGCCCACGAACGTCGACTCGCCGCTGCCGGTGGCCGACGCCGTGCCGGTCAACCAGCACTCTGCCGAGGCGCTCGCGAGCGTCGTGCCCGAGAAGGCCAGCGTCGTGTTCGACATGCATGCGGTCGTCGACGGCGTGCTGGACAACGGCGCCCGCCTCGAGCTCATGCCCGAGCACGCCGGCAGCGCCCTGACGCTCTTCGGCCGGATCGAGGGCCGCCCCGTCGGCGTCGTCGCGAACCAGCCGGCCGTCCGCGGCGGCATCCTCGACTCCAAGACCTCGGTCAAGATTGCGCGGTTCGTCGAGTTCTGCGGCCGCTTCGGCATCCCGATCGTCACCCTCGTGGACGTCCCGGGGTTCCTGCCCGGCACCGTCGAGGAGGGCCGCGGCATCATCACGCATGGTGCGAAGGTGCTCAAGTCGTACGTGAACGCGAAGAAGTCGCTGCGCCTGACCGTCGTCGTCCGCAAGGCCTACGGCGGCGCGTACATCGCGATGGGCTCGACCTCGCTCGGCGCCGACGCGGCGTGGGCCTGGTCGAACGCCGAGATCGCCGTGATGGGACCCGGCGGCGCCGTCGGCCTGCTGCACCGTCGTGCGCTGGCGGCCGCGGAGGATCCCGCAGCCCTGCGTGACGAGCTGGCGGCGGAGTACCGCGAGAACGTGGCCCGCCCCCACATCGCGGCCGAGAGCGGGATCATCGAGGACGTCATCCATCCCGAGGAGACCCGCGACCGTCTGGTCCGCTCGATGCGCCTGCTGGAGCACCGATGATCGACGCCAAGGCCGAGATCGTCGGCAACGTGTGGAAGATCGTCGCGCGCGAGGGTGACCAGGTCGGACCCGGCGACCCGCTGATCATCCTCGAGACCATGAAGATGGAAATTCCTGTCAGCGCTCCCTCGCACGGCTACGTGTCGCGGATCCTGGTGAGCGAGGGCCAGATCGTCCAGGAGGGCGACTCCGTCGTCGAGATCGACGACACCCTCGGGGCCTGACACCGCGGATCGTGCTCGCCGGCCCCGTGACAGGATGCGCGGGTGACCGACTTCCGACACGAGATCCCCATGCGGTGGGCCGACCTCGACTCGCTGAACCACGTCAACAACGTCGTGTACCTGAGGTACGCGGCCGACGCGCGAGCGGAGATCGACGGGCTGCCGTCGGGCCCGATCAGCTCGATGGAGATCCAGTTCAAGCGGCCGATCCTGCTGGGCACCGAGCCCGTCGTCGTGACGTCGACGGTCGAGGGTGACGGGGTCTCGCAGTCGATCTCGGTGCAGGGCTCGCCGCACGAGTTCGCCACCATCACCTCACGGTTCGGCGGCCACGCGCCGCCGGTGGAGCCGCAGCAGGACGTGCACCGGGCGGAGCTGCGCCTGCGGCACACGGACATCGACGACTCCGGTGAGGTCAGCGCCGCCCAGGCGTTCGAACTCTTCCAGGAGACGCGCATCCCGTACTTCACGACCGTCATGCCGTGGATGCGGCCCGGCGGCTTCGTGGTCGCCCAGCTCGAGGTCCGGTACCACCGGCCGATCGTGTGGCAGACCGAGCCGCTGGTCGCTCGTGCCTGGATGTCGCGCGTGGGTCAGGGGTCCTTCGCGGCCGAGACCCAGCTGTCGTCCGGCAGCGAGGTGTGCGCCTCGTCGAGTGCCGTCCTGGTCGGCTTCGACGCGGCGACCCAGACCTCGCGCAAGTTCGGCGAGGACGAGCTGGCGGCGCTGCGCGCCCAGCTCGCCTGACCCGGGCCGCCTCAGTCCTGCGAGTTGATCATGAAGTTCGCGGCGTGCTGGACGTAGGCCCAGAACTGCGCGTCGAGCTCGGGCTCCAGCTGCGCGGCGTCCAGGCCGGCCCGGAAGTGCCGGAGCCAGCGGTCGCGTGAGTCAGTGTTGACGACGTAGTTCGCGTGCCGCATGCGCAGGCGCGGGTGACCGCGCTGCTGCGAGTAGTCGTTCGGGCCGCCCCAGTACTGCTCGAGGAACATCGTCAGGCGCTGGGCCGCCGGGCCGAGGTCCTCCTCGGGGTACATCGGCTTGAGCACCTCGTCCTGCGCCACCCCTTGGTAGAAGACGTCGACGATCAGCTCGATCGTGGCGCGGCCGCCGATCGCCTCGTAGAACGTCTCCTGCGGCTGTGCTTCGGTCATGCGGTGCCTCCGGTGGGCGGGAAGATGTTGACGGGGATGCGGATGCCGGCCTCGTCGAACCGGCGGAGCACTCGACTGCGCAGGGCGCGGGCCACCTCCCACTGGTGCATCGGAGCGGTCTTCAACGCGGTGCGGACGACGGCGCCGTCCTTGGCGAAGCTGTCGACGCCCCACACCTCCGGCTCCTCGATGATCACGCCGGAGTACGTGGAGTCGGTGAAAAGCCGGACGGACTCCTCGCGCAGGATCCGCTCGACCTCGTCGAGATCGGCGTCGTAGGCGACCGTCACGTCCAGCAGCGCGCGGGCCCACTCCTGGCTCATGTTGCCCACGCGCAGGATCTCGCCGTTGCGGACGTACCAGACGGTGCCGTCGACGTCGCGCAGCCGGGTGACGCGCAGGCCGACGGCCTCGACCGTGCCCGAGGCCTCACCCACGTCGACGACGTCACCGACGCCGTACTGGTCCTCGAGGATCATGAAGATCCCCGACAGGAAGTCCTTCACGAGGGTCTGGGCGCCGAAGCCGAGTGCCACGCCGGCCACGCCGGCGCCCGTCAGCAGCGGGGCGATGGGCAGTCCGAGGACGCCGAGGATCATCACGAAAGCGATGCTCCAGATGGCTCCGGAGGCGATGCTGCGCAGCAGCGAGCCCATGGTCTCGGCGCGCTGGCGGCGCCTTTCGCTCGAGCCGGCGCGCAGGTCCGACAGGAAGACGCCGGCCTTGGTCTTGGCCAGGACGCCGTGGACCGGGCCCTTGGCGGCACGTCCCGTGAGTCGATTGATGAAGCGGTGCGAGAGCCAGCGCAGGAAGACGGCCAGGATCGCGATGAGCGCGACCTTGCCGGGCACGTCCAGCACCCAGGCGAGGGCATCGTTCATCGTCCAGGGGAGGTCCACCCCTCCACCCTACGGGTGACCGGTCGCGCCCAGATCGCGGTGGATATCATGGCTGCATGAGCCTCGCCCGAGTGATCACCGCCGTGACCGCCACCCTGCTCGCCGTCGTCGCCGCAGCGTCGCCGGCCTCGGCCACGACCGCCCCCGACACGTGGCCCCAGGGCGAGAGCCTCTCCACCCTCGAGTGGCTCGGGCTCTTCGTCGGCGGCACCCTGTTGCTGGTCGTCGTGATCACCGGACTCGCCGCGGCGGTCAACGCGAAGGTGCACCACCATGTCGTCGTCCCCGGGCCGCCCTCGGGCACGGCCATCGAGGCCACGGAGCACATGCCGCTGCCCGCTCCCGCGGAGAAGTCCGAGCACTGATCCGGCTGACGCCATGGTCGAGGACGCGCGGAACCGGTTCGCTGAGGACGTCTTCGCCCACCGCGTCACCCAGGACGGCAAGGTGCTGATCTCCTGGCAGGGCCGCACCGTCACGACCGTCTCGGGCGCGGCGGCCGCGAAGCTGGTCGACCGCCTCGAGGCCGCCGACCGCCGTGAGGTCCAGCACCTGCTGGCCCGCGCGACCGGCCACTTCAAGCACGGTACCGAGCGCTAGCCGCGAGACGCCGCCACGAACGCACATCGGCGCCCGACCACCACGGTGGTCGGGCGCCGATGCGTGTCGATCAGTTGATCTCGCGGGCCGCCAGGGCCCGGCGCAGGTCGTCGCGGCCCTCCAGCACGTAGCGCTTGGCGGCGGCGGGTGCCGACGTCCGCTCCAGCCAGGCGTCGACGCGGGCGAGCGTCTCGGCCGTCGGGTTCGGCAGCGGGAACAGGTGGATCAGCGCGTTCTGGCCGATCCACACGCCCATCTCGTCGATGACGGTCTCGGCCATGTCGAGGTACTTCTCGACGTACGGCGCGAGCACCTCGGCCTGGCCGGCCACCTGGAAGCCCGTCGCGATCTGGCGGCGGGTCTCGTTCGGCGTCGAGGCGTCCAGGCCTCGGCCTTCGCCTCGGCGGTCGGGCGCAGGGCTCGGGCCCCGGCCGCGTTCTCACGGCCCTGGTTCGTGTCGTCACGCTCAAGCTCGGCGGCGATCTCGGCCTCGTCGGCGTCGCCCAGCTTCGCCAGCCCGCTGACGAGCGTCCAGCGCAGGTCGGCATCGAGCTCGAGGCCGGTCACGGACCCGCCCAGCAGGTCCCGCAGGGGCTCCGGCGAGGTGGCCGCGGACGCCATCGCCCGCGCGAAAGCCAGCTGGTGGTCGCTGCCCGGCTCGGCGGCCGCCAACAGCTCGGCGACGCCGCGTTCCCAGCGCTCGGCCAGCTCGGGGCGCTTCTCGTCCGACGTGAACTGGGTGACGGCGGTCTTGCCCTGGCGCAGCAGCGAGGACACCGCGGTGAGGTCGGTCTCGGTGCCGACGCCCGCCAGCACGAGGTCGACGAAGGACGAGGACGGCAGTTCTGCGTCGCGCGTCATGTCCCACGCCGAGCCCCAGCACAGGGCCCGCGGCAGCGAATCGGCGAACGAGCCGATGCTGCTCAGCAGCGTCTGGAACGACCCGTCGTCGAGGCGGATCTTGGCGTAGGTGAGGTCGTCGTCGTTGAGCAGGATCAGGTCCGGCCGCGCGCGGCCGACCAGCTCGGAGATCTCGGTGCGCTCGCCGCGCACGTCGGTCTCGATCCGGTCGAGACGCACGAGCCGGTCGCCCTCGCGGGAGTACAGGCCGATCGCGATGCGGTGGCGACGCAGGGTCGGATACTCGTCGGTCGCCGTCTGCTCGACCTCGAACCTCGTGAAGCGGCCGGCGTCGTCGACGTCGAAGTCGGCGCGCAGGGTGTTGACGCCCGAGGTCTGCAGCCACTCGGCCGCCCAGCTGTCCAGTTCACGACCCGAGGCCGCGGAGAGCTCGGCCAGCAGGTCGCCGAGCTCGGTGTTGCCGTACGCGTACTTCGTGAAGTAGCTGCGCAGCCCGGCGAAGAAGTCCTCCTCGCCGACCCACGCCACCAGCTGCTTGAGCGCCGAGGCGCCCTTCGCGTAGGTGATGCCGTCGAAGTTGGCCTCGACCGCGTGCAGGTCGTAGTTGTCGGCCGCGATCGGGTGCGTCGTGGGCAGCTGGTCCTGGCGGTAGGCCCAGTTCTTGCGGTTGTTGGTGAAGCCGGTCCACGCGTCGGTGAAGCGGGTGGCCTTGACCGACGAGTGGTGCGCCGCGAACTCGGCGAACGACTCGTTGAGCCACAGGTCGTCCCACCACTTCATCGTCACGAGGTCGCCGAACCACATGTGCGCCATCTCGTGCAGGATCGTGTTGGCGCGCTGCTCGTAGGCCGAGACGGTCTGGCGGCTGCGGAAGATCATCTCGTCGCGGAACGTCACGCAGCCCGCGTTCTCCATCGCGCCCATGTTGTACTCGGGCACGAACAGCTGGTCGTACTTGCCGAACGGGTAGCCCATCTGGAAGGCGCCCTCGAAGAACTCGAAGCCCTGCTTGGTGATGAGCACGATGTCGTCGGCGTCGAGGTACGGCACGAGCGACTGGCGGCAGAACACGCCGAGCGGGATCTCGCCGTACTCGCCGGAGTACGTGTCGCGGACCTCGTGGTAGTCGCCTGCGACGAGCGCGGTGATGTACGTGCTCATCTTCTTGGTCGGTGCGAAGTGCCAGGCCGAGCGGCGGTCGTCGAGCGACTCCGGCTCGGGCGTGGGGGAGTTCGACACGACCTTCCAGTGCGACGGCGCCGTCACGTGGAACGTGAACTCGGCCTTGAGGTCGGGCTGCTCAAACGTCGCGAACACGCGCCGGGCGTCGGGCACCTCGAACTGGGTGTACAGGTAGACGCGGTCGTCGGCGGGGTCCACGAAGCGGTGCAGGCCCTCGCCGGAGTGCGAGTACAGGCAGGTACCGGTGACGACGAGCTCGTTCTGCGCCTCGAGTCCGTTGATCGGGATGCGGCTGTCGGCGTACGCGGACACGTCCAGCTCGCGACCGTTCAGGGTGACCGAGGACAGCTCTGCGTCGACGAGGTCGACGAAGGTCGAGGAGCCGGGCGTCGCCGCGAACCGCAGGGTGGTGACCGAGCCGAACCGCTCACCCTCGAGGGTGAGGTCCAGGGCGATGTCGTAGGCGGCGTCGGACACGACGCCGGCGCGCTCACGGGCTTCTTCACGAGTCAGGTTGGTTCCGGGCATGCCCCCTACTCTTCCACCCGCTGTCCACCCCGTCAGGGCGAGCCCGGCGTGACCTGTCTGACGTGGGCCGCTCCACGCGGGACGGATCGGTGCAGGTCCGGCAGGATGGTGGTCATGCAGATCCCCTTCGCCTCGTCCGAGCGCTCGACGATCGGCGTGGAGTGGGAGCTGGCGCTCGTCGACCAGGACTCCGGCGACCTGCGCCAGGTGGCCCAGACCGTGCTCGACGCGGTCGCGCCCGCGGGCGGTGGCGAGCACCCGCACATCCGCCAGGAGCTGCTGCTCAACACGGTCGAGGTCGTCAGCGGCGTGTGCCGCACCGTGCGCGAGGTGACCGCCGACCTGCAGCGCAGCATCGACGAGATCCGGCCCATCACCGACCCGCTGCGGGTCGAGCTGATGTGCGCGGGCACGCATCCGTTCGCTCGCTGGACCCAGCAGAAGGTCACCGACAAGGAACGCTACGCGACGCTCATCGACCGGACCCAGTGGTGGGGTCGCCAGATGCTGATCTACGGCGTGCACGTCCACATCGGCATCGAGGACCGCGACAAGGTGCTGCCGATCAGCCGCGCGATGCTGACGCACTACGGGCACTTCCAGGCGCTCAGCGCCTCCAGCCCGTTCTGGGGCGGCCAGGACACCGGCTACGCCTCCAACCGCGCGCTCATGTTCCAGCAGCTGCCCACCGCGGGCCTGCCGTTCCAGTTCGACCACTGGTCCGAGCTCGAGCAGTACGTCGACGACATGCTCGAGACCGGCGTGATCGACGTGTTCGACGAGATCCGCTGGGACATCCGTCCCTCGCCCAAGTTCGGCACCCTCGAGATGCGCATCTGCGACGGCATCCCGTCGATGTCCGAGCTGGCCAGCATCGCGGCGCTGACGCACTGCCTCGTCGAGCACTACTCGCGCGAGCTGGACGCCGGACGCGAGCTGCCATCCATCCCGGCGTGGTTCGCGCAGGAGAACAAGTGGCGCGCCGCGCGGTACGGGATGGACGCGATCCTGATCCTCGACCGCGACGCCCGTGAGGAGCTGGTGACCGACGACCTCGAGCGGCTGCTGGTCCAGTTGGAGCCCGTCGCCGAGGCACTCGACTGCGTCGAGGAGCTGGCCGGAGTGCGCGACATCATCAACGAGGGCGCCTCGTACGAGCGCCAGCGCGCCGTCGCCTCGCGCAACGGGGGAGCGGTCGACGCCGTGGTCGCCGCGCTGGTCGAGGAAATGCGCGCGGGTCGTCCGGTGTTGCACCAGTCATGACCACCACCGAGACCGTCGACCTCTGGTTCGACCCGCTGTGCCCGTGGGCCTGGATGACCTCGCGCTGGATCCTCGAGGTCGAGCAGGTGCGCCCCGTGCGCACCTCCTTCCACGTCATGAGCCTGTCCGCGCTGAACGAGGGCAAGGACGTCCCCCAGGAGTACCGCGACATGATCGAGAGCGGCTGGGGCCCGGTCCGGCTCGCCATCGCCGCCGAGCAGCAGCACGGCAACGAGGTCCTGCGCGACCTCTACACCGCACTGGGCACGCGCCACCACCACGATGGCCGCGAGTTCGACCGCGCGCTCTACGAGGAGGCGCTCGCCGAGGCGGGACTGCCGCTCGAACTGGCCGACGCCGCCGACGACAGCTCGCTGGACGAGGCCGTCCGTGCCTCGCACGCCGACGGCATCGGCCGGGTGGGCGAGGAGGTCGGCACGCCGGTCATCGCGATCGGCGACGTCGCCTTCTTCGGTCCCGTGCTGTCGCCCGCCCCGAAGGGCGAGCAGGCAGGCGTCGTGTTCGACGGTGCCCGCGCCCTCGCGTCCTACGACGGCTTCTTCGAGCTCAAGCGCACGCGCACGCGCGATCCGATCTTCGACTGAGTCGTCGAGGTGCTTCGGACCCCAACCGCTAGGTTGGGGTCCGATGTCGACTTTGCTGGAGCGCGTGCGCGGTCGCTACGACCGCTGGAGGACCGGCCTTCAGCACCGCTTCCGCACCGATCTCGGCACCCGCGCCCGGGTCTTCGCCTGGTCCACGGCCGCTCTCGCGCTGACGGCGATCGCTGCGCTGCTGGTCCGTGAGGCCGTCGGCGACCTCGATCCGCTCACCGTGGCTGCCGCGGTGAGCGGCGTACTGCTCGTCCGGGCGGCCATGTTGCGTCCGGCCACGCCACCGCACGTCCACGGCCTGCCGGGCATGCCCGAGCCCGAGGTCTGCCCGACGCCCGAGCCACCGGACCGGACCGTCTTCGTACGGGCCGTGCGCTGGTTCGGTGCCGCGCTCGCGGTCGCCGTCGCGGCGGGCAACGTCGTGTCCGTTGCCGTCTTCCTCCTGGTGCTGGCGGTGGTGGCGGCTCCCGTCCTGGCGGACAAGGTCGCACTCGTGCGCGCCCGCCGCCGGCTGCGTCGCGCCCTGAAGGCCTACGAGCCCCGCTTCGTGCTGGGCTACGGCGGCTACGGCGGCGGCCCCATCCACGTCGGCATGTGGGAGCCGCACCTGCTCGCGTCGGGCGACCGGGGCGTGATCGTCGGGCTGCGCGCCCACTACTGCGCCGAGCTGCGCGCCGGGATCCGGCCGACGATGCCGTGGATCGCGGCGGGCTCGGACGTGCTGGGCGACATGCGCGTGCTGACGGTCCCGACCATGACGACGTTCTTCTACGTCCACAACGCACCGGGCCACCTCAAGCTCATGGGCATCCGGTCGGTGCGCCACGTGTGGCTGGGCCACGGCGACTCCGACAAGGCCGGCAGCCACCACACGCGGCACCTGAGGTACGACGTCCTGGTCGCCTCCGGCGAGGCCGCGATCGAACGCTATGCGCGTCACGGTGTCGAGATCCCCCGCGAGAGGTTCGTGCTGCTGGGCCGGCCGCAGTCGGGCGACGTGGTCCCCGCGGCGACGCCGGTCACCCGGGTCGCGCGCCCCACCGTGCTCTACACCCCGACGTGGACCGGCAACGGCGCGATGACGAACTTCTCGTCGATCAAGCTGGCCGACGAGATCCTGCGGGCGCTGGTCGACGCCGACGTCAACGTGGTCTTCCGGCCGCATCCGGTGTTCCTGCGTGACGAGTTCTGGGCGGGGCGCCTGCTCGAGCTCAATGCGATCCTGCAGGCCGACCACGTCGATCCGGCCTCGCCGCGGCGGCACGTGTGGGGCGACGAGGCGGTCCGCGGCCTGTCGGTGGCGGACTGCATGAACCGCTCCGACGCACTCGTGTCCGACGTGTCGAGCGTCGTGTCGGACTGGCTCGCCTCGGGCAAGCCCTACCTGATGATCAGCATGGCGCACCGGCTCGAGGAGTTCCCGGTCGAAGTACCCGTCGCTGTCGGTGGCTACATGGTCGACCGCACCCTCAAGGGTCTGCCCGGCGTGCTTGACGAGATGCTGCACCGCGACCCGCTGGCCGATCGGCGCGCCCGGCTCAAGGTGCACGTCCTCGGCGAGTACGAGGGCGACGGCTCTGCCCGCGCGTTCGCCGCGTGGGTCCACGAGATGGCCCACACGCCGATGGTCCGCGCCTGAGCCCGTTTGAGAGGATGACGCCATGCGCGTCCACCTTGGTGCCGACCACGCCGGCTACGAACTGAAGAACCACCTCGTCTCCTGGCTCAGCGAGCACGGCCACGAGCCCATCGACCACGGCGCGCACGAGTACGACGCCGACGACGACTACCCGCCGTTCTGTGTCGCGGCGGCCCAGGCCGTCCTCGACGACGAGGGCTCGCTCGGCATCGTGATCGGCGGCTCGGGCAACGGCGAGCAGATCGCCGCCAACAAGGTCGCCGGCATCCGCTGCGCCCTGACGTGGAGCGTCGAGACGGCCCAGCTGGCCCGCCAGCACAACAACGCGCAGGTCATGGGCATCGGTGCGCGCATGCACTCCCTCGAGGAGGCCGAGCAGATCGTCGAGGCCTTCCTGGCGACGCAGTGGAGCCAGGCCGACCGGCACCAGCGCCGCATCGACCTGCTGGCCACCTACGAGGACACGGGCAGGTTCTGATGGACCGGCAGAGTGCCTGAGGGGCACACCCTCCACCGGCTCGCACTCGACCTGACCGGCACGTTCGGCGGCAAGCGGGTCCGGTCGTCGAGCCCCCAGGGCCGCTTCGCCTCGGCCGCCGGCCTCGACGGCCGCGAGCTGGTGGAAGCCACGGCCCGCGGCAAGCACCTGTTCGTGGCCTTTGCCGGGACCGAGGAGCAGGTCCACGTCCACCTGGGCCTGTATGGCTCGTTCTCGTTCATCGAGGACGCAGAGCCGCCGGTCGTGGGGCAGGTGCGCTGGCGACTGTCGTCCGACAGCGTCACGGCCGACCTGCGTGGCCCGACCGCCTGCGAGCTGCTCGCGCCCGACGAGGTGACCGCGATCCATGCCCGCCTCGGTGCGGATCCGCTCGATCCGCAGGCGGACGTCGAGGCCGCGGCACGCATCGTCGCCTTGTCCCGCGCGCCGATCGCGACCCTGCTGATGGACCAGCGGGTCATCTCGGGGGTCGGCAACGTCTACCGCGCCGAGGTGCTCTTCCGCCACCGGATCGACCCGAAGACCCCGGGTCGCGACCTGAGGCCGACCACGTTCCTGACCCTGTGGTCGGACCTGGTCGACCTGATGGGGGAGGGGGTGCGGATCGGGCGGATCGACACCGTGCGCCCCGCGCACGAGCCGGAGGCCATGGGACGGCCGCCGCGCGAGGACGACCACGGCGGCGAGGTCTACGTGTACCGTCGCGACGGACAGCCGTGTCACGTCTGCGGGACCCGGGTCCGCACCGAGGTCCTGGGTGGCAGAAACCTGTTCTGGTGTCCGCGCTGCCAGCGACGCCGGTAAGGTCAGCCCGTGGGCACGACGCGAGGCGCGAAGCGGGATCCGTTGGGTCGCTATCTGTCGTCGAACGCCCGCGAGTGGCGGTCCGGCTCGAAGGACGGCCAGATGGCCGTCCTCGCGGCACTCATGCTGCTCACCGTCGTGATGTTCATCGTGAGCCTCACGTGGTACGACCTGATGCCCGCGGCCACGTTCATCATGCCCGTCGTCGTCGGCAGCGTGCTGCTGCAGTGGTGGCCCCAGGCCGCCCTGTCGTCGGTCGCGTTGTTCGCCGCCACGGTGACCGCCCTCGTGAACTCGGTCAGCGGCGGCTTCAACAGCTCGCGTCCCGCGACGCTCGTCACGATCTATCTCGCCACCGGGGCCCTGCTCTACAGCGCCTCGCGCTACCGCTCGGGCCTGCCCGCGGCGTTGAGTGAGGCGATGCTGATGGAGCTGCGCGACCGGTTGCAGAGGCAGGGCGCCGTCCCGAAGCTGCCCGATGGCTGGCTCAGCGAGTCGGCCATGGAGTCGGCCGGCTCGGCCAAGTTCGCCGGTGACTTCCTGGTGGCCAACCTGTCCAAGGACGAGAAGCACCTCGAGATGGTGCTCGTCGACGTGTGCGGCAAGGGCGTCGCGGCCGGCACCCAGTCGCTGCAGCTGGCCGGTGCGCTCGGAGGACTGATCGGCTCGCTGCCGCCGCTGGGCCTGTTCTCGGCCGGCAACGACTACCTGCTGCGCCAGCACTGGGACGAGGGCTTCGCGACCGCCGTGCACGTGCTGGTCAACCTCGAGACCGGCGGCTACGAGGTGCTCAACGCCGGCCACCCGCCGGCGATGCACTGGGACCGTGACCTGCAGGAGTGGGTCGTCTCGGGCGCGCGCGGCCTGGCGCTGGGCATCATCGACCAGCCCGACTTCCGTCCCGCCTCGGGCGTCCTGCGTCCGGGTGAGGCGCTCATGTTCTACACCGACGGCGTCGTCGAGACGCGTTCGCTCGACCTCGAGGTCGGGATCGACTGGCTGCGCGGCGCGGCCAAGCTCGCGATCGCCCCGGGCATGGAGGGCGCGCCCGCACGGATCATGGACCAGACCGAGCCCGGCGAGGACGACCGCGCCGTGCTCATCCTGCACCGCCTCGCGGACTGACCCGGCCGGCCGTCTGTCCTAGGCTCGTGGGATGAACGAGGAGCCTCGAGGTCTCGCCGGCCAGTGGCCGTTGCTGGTGACGTGCGCGGGGATCGTCCTGATGGGCGTCTTCGTCCTCACGGCCGCGGACGAACGCTTCGGCTGGGTCTTCGTCGCCTTCGGCGTGTTCGTCATCGTGAGGACGGCGCTGGCCGCGGTGCGGGACCGCCGCGGCTGAGGAGGAGCGGAGCGGACGACGGGACCCGAACCCGCACCATCTGCCGTGCGATGGTCGCTCGCGCAGTCACGCGACGACCTGTCACGCACCGTGTGCACGCGCGGATGGCGTGCATCATCGTGCAACTCCGCTCGCCCGCGAGCGGGTCGATCATCGTGACGAGGACGGCGCCCCATCCGAGGATGGGGCGCCGTCCCGGCGATCGGATCAGATCAGATCAGACCTTCGTGGTGCCACGTCGGCGACGAGCTGCGACGACGATGGCCGCACCCGCCAGAGCACTGAGCAGACCCAGCGCGAGCCAACCCGGCGACACACTCGAACCCGTGTCGGCCAGAGCCGAATCGTCCTTCTCGCCAGCGCCGGACAGATCGGCGGCGTCGAAGCCGTTCTCGAGCGTGATCGCCACCGACGCGCCGTGGTCGCCCGCCACGGTCACCACGGCTCCGCCGGCGCCGTCGTCGAGGATCTCGACTCCGTCGTCGTCGGACGCCCATGTGGCGCCCGTCCACGCGAGGTCACCGACGTCGCGGCCGTCCTCGACCATCTCGATCTCGGCACCGATGGGCAGGTCCCGGACCGTGGTGTTCCGCCCGGCCTTCACCGTGATGTCGCGTTCCTGCGGTTCGCCGAGCAGGTCGGTCCAGTTGAGCGTCACCGCGAACTCGGTACCAGCGGGAACATCGTCTGCGCCGGCTCCGGTGAGCTCCTTGCTCAGCCTCAGCAGCCCGAGCTTGTCATCAGCCACGTTGGTCACCTCGACCGCCGCCGTGGCGGCCGCACCGATCGTGACCAGCGCGGTGCCGTCACCGTTCACGGTCACCTGGTCGCCCGCCCACCGTGGCGTCTTCCACGTGAAGGACGCGGTGTCGGCCGGTGCGACCTCCTTGAGCGTGACAGCCGTGCCGTGCGGCAGATTCTCGCCGAGCGGAACCGCCTCGCCGTCCGCGGGCAGGACGAGGTCCTTGGAGTGTGGCTCGCCGTCCTTCGTCCACGTCGCGGTGACGGTGAACGAGTCCGGCACGTCCGCATGCTCCGCGGACACGCCGTCGAACGCCTTGCTGACCGAGAAGGTGCCGGGCGCCCACGTCGCCTCGTTGGTGACGGTGACGAGCGTGACATCGCCCTGCTGGTCGGACACGATGATCTCAGCACCGCCGTCACCGGTGTCGGTCACGCCGTCACCGCCGATGGTGATCGAGTCCCACACGACCGTGGGGAATCCGGGACGTTCGCCCTCGGTGATCGTCACGACAGTTCCGGCCGGCAGGTCAAGGCCCAAGCTCGTGGGGGCCTGGGCATTGATGAGCAGATCGCGGGACTGCTCGACGCCGTCGGCATCGGTCCAGGTCGCGGTGACGGGGAACTCGGTACCGGTCGGCACCTCGTCTGCAGCCTCGCCTGCGATGCCCTTGATGAGGCTGATGCCAGCGATCGAGGTCGCCGCATGGTTCTCCAAGGTGATCGTGGCGTTGGCGTCGCGACCGATCGTCACGACGGCCGACTCCCCGTCGGGGCTGACGCCCGGACCGGACCACACGGGATTGCCCCAGGTGATGCTGGATCCATCCATGAGCGGCGTCTCGGTCAAGGTCACCTCGGTGCCGATGAGCAGGTCCTCTCCCAGCGCCACTGCGGTGCCATCGGTGGGTACCGTCAACGTCTTCGAGCCCGAGGTCCCCTCCTCGTCCCACTCGGCCTTCACCGTCACGGTCGCGGGGACCTCACCGTTGTCGGCCTGTGCTCCGGTCACGTTCTTCACGAGCGAGAACGTCCCGACGGTCCGTTCGACGGAGTTCGTCACGGTGACCGCGGCCGGTGTCGTGACGTGACCGGCCCTCACGGAGAGGCTCGCCGGTGAGATCACCGGCGCGGCCCAGGTGAAGGTGTCGTCATCGGCCGGGACGACCTCGGAGAACTTGACCGTCGATCCGATCGGGAGGTTCTGCAGCACGACCGGCTCACCGGCGACCAGTTCGACCTCGCGGTCGGCCTGCGCCGGGAAACCGGCTCCCAGGGCTGAGGTGTCGATCTCGGCCGTGACGAGGTAGACGCGATCGGCCGAGACCTGGCCGGCGGCGCCACCATCGACCGCCTTGGCCAACTCCACCGAACCCAGATGTGCGGTGTTCGTGAGTGACACCGAGATGTTGGACCTCGGCGTGATGGTTGCCGTGGCGACCGTGCCGTCGGCGTTGACCGTCACCCCGTCGCCGGCGGTGAACTCCGGCGAGCCCCACGCCACTCCGGGAACGTTCGGCATGGTCGGTTCGGACAACTCGAAGGTCCAACCCCGGCCACGTGAGTTGAGGCCGCTGACCGGATCGCCGTCCAGCGGCACGGCGAGGTCGTACTCCACCGCGGTGGCGCCGTCCGGCGCGATCTCCTTGACGTGAACCGTGAAGGTCGTGCCGTCGGGCACGTAGGCGGCACCCGCCGTGTCGGCGAGGTCCTTGGAGACGGCGACCGAACCACGTGACGTGCCCTGACCAGTGCCGCTGCCGCGGTTGCTCTGCGTCACGGTCGGTCGGAACGAGCTGCCGAGTCCCTGGACCTCGTTGCCGTACTGGGTGCCGGGCGCATCCATTCCGCCGCTGGTCGTGCACGTCGTGTAGGTGAAGACGTACTGGTACTCACGGCTGAAGCCGTCGCTGGTTCCGCCGCCGGGGAGGGGAAGGTCGGTCTGGTCCAGCGTGAACGTCACCTCCTGGTCGTCCCGGGTGACCGTCGTCTGACCCGTCAGGTCCTGCGTGGTGAGTCCACCGTTCTGCAGCTGGTCCCGTGCCGCGACCTTGAGATTGAGTCGGGACGCGAGTCCACCGGATGGTTCACCCGCCTCGCAGACCTGGTGCGTGGGCGACAACGTGTCGACCAGGTTGAGCGCACCGGCCAGGTTCAGGGCCTCGAGCTGGCGACCGGGAATCGTGATCGCCCAGTTCAACGTGGTCTGCGGGGAGTGCTGGACTCCGTCGATCGTCACCGGCGTGGTGTTGATCGAGCCGGTCTTGTCGGACTTGCGCCCGGGGACCGTCGAGCTGCCACCGGTCACGTTGCCGTCGATCGAGGCTTCGTTCGTGTACTGGGTGCCGCCGGCGGGCAACTCGGTCTCGGTGACCGACGTCTCGTAGGTGATGAGGTAGCGCCAGTCCGATGCCTTGAAGTCGAAGTCGTCGTCGTCGATCGTGAAGGTCATGTCGAAGCCGGTACTCGACTGCGAGGTGACGTTCGGCGTCAGCAGCCCCGTGATGTCGGTGTCGCGTTCGCTGCTCGGTCCGTAGCGCTCGATGATCCGGATGTTGCTGATCGTGTCGGGGGCCAACTCATGGCCCGCCCCGAAGGACTCGGTGAACGTGAAGCTGTCCTGGTTGACCAGTTCGTCGCCGGGGACGACGATCGTCCAGCGGATCTTGCCGTTGCGCTCACCACCGCCGAGCACCGTCCCGGACTTCGACAGGTTGAGACTCCACGGTCGGTTCGTGACCTGGCCGACCCCGTGGCCGGACTGGCCCCATCCCTGGATCTGCATCGAGTTGTCGTACGTCGTGCCTTCCGGGTCGATCTCGCCGTCGATCGTGCACGTGACGTACGTGATGCGGTAGATGAGGTTCTTGTCGAAGCCTGCCGCAGGCTCACTGAGGTCGATGTCGAAACCATCGGCACCAGCCGTGGGCGCGGACGCCACCAGGTCCGTGACGTCGGCGACGACCGTGCCATCGGCCCGCACCGTCTCGACCTTGAATCCGGTCGGGTCGCACAGCACGTGGTTGCTGCCGAAGGTGTCGGTGATGCGGGCATCGCCGCCAGCGTGCACCAGGTTGGCGCCGGGAATGTCCACCTTCCACGTCATCGACCAGTTGTTCTGGTTCATCGCGCCGGACTTGCTGACCTCGCCCGGCAGTTCGACACCCGGATCGATGCCGCCACCGCCGGGCAGCGTGACGGGCGTGTCCGTGCCGTTGAGGTCGAACACGACCGAGTCCTCCGTCGTCGCCTCCTCGACCGTGATCTCGAACTCCCAGACACCACGGACGTCCTCAGGGAAATCGGCCACCACATCGGTCAACTCGCAGTTCGCGACACCTGTGGCGGGCTGCGTCATGCACTCGGCCCACACGACCGTGTTGCCGTCCTCGTCGAGGCTCGTCAATCGAAACGGCACCGCCTGCTCGAACGCGAACTCCGGCGGCAGCCCGATCGTGAACTCGTCTCCGGGTTGAGGATCGGCGTCACTGGCATCCCACGTCCCCCTGACGATCGCCGTGTCGCCGACGACCAACTGACCGCCCGGCCCGCTGCCCGTCTCGATCTCAGTCACCTCGACGCGGATCTCGCCGTTCGGTGCGGCCGAAGCCGGCGTCAACGTGAGGGTGGAGACCACCAGCGTGAGAAGCGCGAGGATCGACATGAGAGGTGTCGCGACGTTGCGACCACGCCTCACACGCGTCGATTTCTGGGGGCGCGGCGATGCCATGGTGCCTGCTTTCTGGAGATGGAGTCGTCCGAGCCCTCGTTCGGTCCCGAGACCTGACCACCGTCCATGCTCAGCCAGACTTCGACCCTCACTGAGCCGAACGGGCGGACTTCACCCCCTCTCTCACCCCGGGTTCAGCCTTGGCGCGCAGCCCCCGGTGATCCGGGTCACTTCTCGGCTGCTGTCGAGGCCAGATACGCTCGGCGGAACGAGCGGCCGAAACCGGCCACACGAGGAGCAGCAGTGCAAGCAGTCGTCTTCGACGCACCGTATGAGCACACGCCGGCGATGGCGGCGCTGGTGCCAGCGCTCGCCGCGTCGAACTGGACGTCGGTCGTGGAGATCATCGACCGTGACTGGGCCGAGATCTGGTACGCCGTCGATCCGTCTGACCTGCGAGTGATGTTGACGCAGCTTCCGGACGAAGAGGCCGCGCAGTTGACCCACGGGCGATTCCTGCTGAGCGTGGCAGGCCTGCGCGGTGACGATCCGTACGTGTCCACGTCCGCGGATCCAGACGCATCAGTGGAGACCGCGGCCCAACGCATGGCAGAACTGCGCTTGAACGGCCAGCCGCTGGCGTCGCTACGGATCGCCGAGCGGATGAACGGCGAGATCGTCCAGCGACGCGGACGACTCGTGGACACCACCCAGGGCAAGGCAGCCCTCTGGTCGATCCAGGTGGCGATCTCGGCCTTGCTGGCTGGCGACCTGCGCTCAGCGAAGGGGCTCCTGCTCGCCGCGACCGAATCGCACCGCCCCAGACGCTTCCCTTTCGTCCGCCGAGAAGCGGCCGCCAAACTGGCGCTCACGCATGCGCTCGCCGGAAAGTCGACTGCGGCTCGGGACTGGGCGGACCGCGCTCGCGCCCTGCCTCGCACCGCGTCCTGGGTCGAGCCGATGATCGACGACTCCTTGTGGCTGGTCGACTACGTGCTCGCGGTCGACAGCCTCGATCTGCACCGCGCTGAGGAGATGCGCCTCGCACGGCCCTCGCCGCTGGATCACCTGGAGTTCTGGGGCATCGCACTGATCACTCACGTGCGACATCTGGCGCTGACGGCGCGTCACGCACAGGCCGAGTCCCTCCACGAGTCAATCGCGGCGTTGGGGCTCCCGCTGCCCCGCAGCGATGGGTGGCTCGCGCACATGTTGAGCGACAGTCGTCTGCACGCTCTGCCACACGGCGATCTCGCGATCCGTGCGCCCCAGACCACCGAAGCCGTGCTCGCCCAACGATTCGGCGCGTTCGTCAAAGGTCAGCTGCCGGCCGTCGTCGCGCCTGTGCCCAGCCTTCCGGACGAGGCGCTCGCCGTGAGAGCAGAACTCGGCCTGAGGATTTTGCGCGTGCAGGCGTTCCACACGATCAACCCGACAGACGCCACCCGCTCGGCGCTGCTCGGAACGCTGGCAGAGGTGTGGGAGCGAGACCTCCCGAGCACCGTCCGCTACGTCAGCTCGGCGACGGCCGCGGCGCTGGCCGACACTGCCGAGGGCTCTCGGCTCGCCGATCTGATCCGCCTCCACGATCTGCGCCTGCTGGAGATCGCACCGGTGACGAGCGAACCGCTCACACCGGCCGAGTCGACGGTCCTCGAATACCTGGCCGCCGGTCACTCCCGTCAGCAGATCGCCACTCAGCTCACGGTGTCGCTCAGCACCGTGAAGTCGCACCTGCGCACGTCCTACAGGAAGCTGGGAGCCACGAACCGTGCCGAGGCCCTCGCCGCGCTCGAACTCCTCGTCGGCACCGCTGACCCCTGAAGACCCGCGTCGGTCGTGCGTTGCTCGTTGGAGCATGGCAGGTGGTGTCCAGCACCTTCATCCGGGGAGCGGACGACGGGACTCGAACCCGCAACATTCTGCTTGGAAGGCAGAGACTCTAGCCAATTGAGCTACGTCCGCGAGGCGCCGCAGCGCCGCGTCCATGATGCCACAGTCACGCCGGCGTGCGGTCAGGGGCGGACGAACCGCGTGATGACCGTGGTCGACTCGACCCATCGCTCGTCCTGCTGCAGGCCGGCGTCCCGCAGGAGTCCGTCCTCCCGAGAGACGGCCTCGGCGGGATAGTCGGCCCACCGGATCACCCAGAGCGTCCCGACGTCACCGAGTCGCTCGACCACGTCCGCGAGGGGGTGCGAGGTTCCGACGAGCAGGCCGCCGTCGACCGCTTCGGTCGCGAGGGTGACGTCGCGCAGGCCGCGGAACGAGTCCGGGTACGCGTCCGCCAGCAGCCGCGCGGACTTCCGGACCTCGTTGCCCGAGGGTGGCGTCCGCGGCCCGTAGTAGATGGCGTCACCGGGCTCGCGCTCGGCCTCGACGACGTCGGCGACCCGGGACCACGCGTAGGCGCTCTTGGCGGTCTCGCCGCGCTGTGACACGAAGACGACGAGCGAGGTCGCCACGAGGACGCCCCCGACGGCGACGGTGCCCGCCCGGCCGGGCACGCGCCGCAGGCCCGTCGCCATCAGCACGGCGAGTGCGGGAGCGCCGTACGCGAGGTAGCGCTGGTGGTAGACCGGGGTCGCCACCACGCTGTACGCCAGCACGAGGACCGTGGGGACGACGAGCCACGGCAGGGTCACCGCGACAGCGCGCCACCGGCGCGACGAGTCGCCCGGCAGCAGCGCCAGGACGACGAGCCCCCAGCCGACGAGCGCCAGCAGCAGCGCGGCCGGCAGCCAGCCGGGGGTCAGGACGTCCGCGGCGGACAGGCCCGACGATGAGCCGCCGCCGTCGGCGCCCTCGGTCGGCGTCGCCCCCAGGAACCACTGGTTCAGTCCCACGCTGCGGACCATCGTGGTGACCGGCAGTCGCACCCCACCGAGCTGCGCCGCCTGGGCACGGGACTCCAGCACGACCGGCATGGTCACCGTGCCCGCGACCACGACGGCCACCGACCACGCGACCCACACGCGGCGATCCGCACGCAGGATCAGGGCCGAGACCGCATGCGCGGGCACCAGCAGGAGCAGGAAGATGTTGAGCCAGCCGCCCAGCCCGAGCAGGATCGCGTACGCCAGCCATTGGGGCCATCGATCCGGCCGGTCGAGGGCACGCACGAACAGGTGGGTCGCCCACACCGCGAGCGCGATCGTGAGCGCGGAGGAGCGGGCCTCGATCCCCGCCCAGGTGACGCGCGGCAGCAGCAGCAGGATCGCCACGGAGATCACGGCGGTCGTCCCGTCGGCCAGCCGCCGGGTGAGGACGAACGTCCCGGAAGCGGCGACCCCGATGGCGATCGCGCTCGGCAGGCGGACGGCGAAGGGCGAGACGCCGACCATCTCGGTCCACGCGTGCATCAGGACGTAGTAGACCCCGTGGACCGCGTCCACGTTCCGAGTCATGGCCGCGAGGTCGGCGAGGTCCCGCCGGGCGGCGGCCAGCGTGGCGGCCTCGTCGTACCAGAGCGAGACGTGCCAGGACGCAAGGGCGACGTACGCGGCCGCCACGAGCGCGAGCAGGACCAAGGTGAGCGTGTCGCTGCGAGCGCGGGTCGGCATCGCGGCTCCCCTCGGCGGAAGGCGGCGCAGCCGACCCGAGCGGCGTGCGTGTGCCGCAGCCTATGGCGCCGGACCCCTCCAGCAGAAGGGCCGCCGGCGGATTCGCAGCGGGTGGGTCCGGTGGGACGCGGCTCAGCGCACGGTGGAGATCACGAGGTCGGCGGCCTGAGGGGTGGCGTCCGCCGCGAGGTACGCCGCCTCCTGGTCGGCCCACACGTCCCACCACGGCTCGTACGTCGAGCCGTCCCGCGCGAGCGCGCGCTCACGTCGCACCGAGGTGGGCGCCTCCAGCCAGACGAGGTGGCTCAGGAACGGTCGCAGGACGCGCGCGCCGGCCCCGACGCCCTCGATGATCAGCTCGGACGTGGGTCGAACGCTGAGCCATGGGCCGGGCCGATCGGCCTCCCAGTCCCACTGGCGCGCACGGCCGCGCTCGCCGATCGCCAGGTCCGCCAGCAGGGCGCGCACCATCGCCGGGGTCTGCGCGAGGCCACGCCAACCCGGGTAGAGACGCTCGAGGTGCAGGATCGGTGCACCGAGCTGATCGGCCAGGTCCAGCGCGAGGGCGGTCTTGCCGGCGCCGCTGCGCCCGTCGATTGCGATGACCCTGGTCGCTCCGCACGCCGGGGCGCGTTCGCGCACGCGCGGCACCAGGAACTCGGCGGGCGTGGGGTCCATTGGGTCGACGGTACCCGCTTCACGGTTCGATGCCGACCCCGTGCCGGGGTAGATTGACCGGCATGGAAGCGGTTCGCGTTCGCCTGTTCGCCGCCGCCCGTGAGGCGGCCGGCACCTCCGAGACCACGGTCGAGGCCGCCACGATCGGCGGGCTGCTCGATGCGTTGTCCCAGCAGTTCGAGGATCTCGGCCCCGTGCTGACACGGTGCTCGATCCTGCTCGAGGGCGTCCGCACGACCGACCGCGCCGTGGCGATCGAGCCGGGCGGCACGGTCGACGTGCTGCCGCCCTACGCCGGGGGCTGAGTCAGCCGCCGATCGCGCTCATCGGGCGATCGGGTTGGATGAAGGTCGGCGAGTCGATGCCGTGCCCCGCCCGCTTGGCGGCGATCGACGACGTGACGATTCCCGCGAGGTCGGCGTCGCTGCCGCCGGTGCGCAGGACGCGGACCAGGTCGGACTCCTCGCGGGCGAAGAGGCAGTTGCGCACGTGTCCGTCGGCGGTGATGCGGATCCGGTCGCACGCCGAGCAGAACGGTGCCGTGACCGAGGCGATCACACCGACCGTGGCCGGGCCGCCGTCGAGCGTCCACGTGTCGGCGGGGGAGGAGCCACGGTCGCCCACGGGCTCGAGCCGGAACCGGCTTCGCAGGCGCTCGAGGATCTCGGAGCCGGGGACCATCTGGGCGCGGTCCCACGTGTGGCCCGCGTCCAGGGGCATCTGCTCGATGAAGCGCAGCTCGGCGCCGATGCCTGCGGCGTACTCGACGAGGCTCACGATCTCGTCCTCGTTGACGCCGCGCATCGCGACCGTGTTGATCTTCAGGGGCGTGAAGCCGGCCGCCTTGGCCGCGTCGATGCCGGCCAGCACGTCGTCGAGGCGGTCACGGCGGGTCAGCTCGAGGAAGCGCGCGCGATCGAGCGTGTCCAGCGAGACGTTCAGCCGGGCCAGGCCGGCCTCGCGCAGTGGCACGGCCAGCTCGGCCAGACGCAGTCCGTTCGTGGTCATCGAGACCTCGGGGCCCAGGGCCGCGAGGCGGCGCACGACCTCGACGGCGTCCTTGCGCACGAGTGGCTCGCCGCCGGTCAGCCGGATCTCGGTGACGCCCAGTTCGACGCACACCCGGGCGACGCGCTCGATCTCGTCGGTCGTCAGGATGCTGTCGCGCTCGAGCCACGGCACCCCCTCGGCGGGCATGCAGTAGGTGCACCGCAGCGAGCACTTGTCGGTGAGGGAGATCCGCAGGTCCCGGTGGACGCGGCCGAAGCCGTCGACGAGGCTCATGCCGACACCTCCGCAGCGCAGGACGGTACGAGAGCCCCGGTGTCCCGGAGCCCGAGGTTCACGTGCTGGCGCTCGTTCACAGACCCACCCATCCGGTGACGCCGTCCGCGTCGGTCTGACGCTTCCAGATCGCCACCTCAGTCTTGATCAGCTCGATCAGCGCACGCGTGGCCTCGAGGGCCTCGGCGCGGTGGGGCGCGGCGCTCGCGACGACCACGGCGACGTCCCCGATCCCCAGCGTCCCATAGCGGTGCGACACCGCGATCGTGGTGCCCGTCGCCTGGGCGACCCGGGCGGCGAGCGCGCGCAGCATGCCCTCGGCGTCTGGGTGGGCCTCGTACTCGAGTCGCACCACGGTGCCACGCGCCTCGGGGTCGTGGTCGCGGATCGTGCCGACGAAGATGTCGACCGCGCCGTGCTCGGCCCCGCGGACCGCGTCGAGGTGCGACATCACGTCCAACGGCTCGTCGACCACGACCGCGTGCGCGACGCGGCCGGTCGGAGCATCGGTGATCATGCAGACAGCCTAGGTCGAAGGGGCTCACGGCGTCGGGTGGCCGACGGGCGGCGGCCGCGATGTCACTGGTCGGGATGACAGGATTTGAACCTGCGGCCCCCTGCTCCCAAAGCAGGTGCGCTACCAAGCTGCGCCACATCCCGTGGGCACGGATCAGTGTACGGCCGTTCGCCCGTCGCCGGTGGCGGCCCGTTTGACCTGCCACCACGGCGGACCCGTAGACTGAACGCTGGCCTGCGTGAGGACTCCGTGGGCTGTCCCGAGCCCATCGACGCAGGAGTCAACACGTGAAGAGCAGCACCGAATCGCTGAGCCCGACGCGGGTCAAGCTGACCATCGAGGTGCCGTTCGAGGAGTTCAAGCCGAACCTCGACAAGGCCTACAAGACCATCGGTGCGCAGATCCAGATCCCCGGCTTCCGCAAGGGCAAGGTGCCCCCGGGCATCATCGACCAGCGTGTCGGCCGCGGCGCGGTGCTCGACGAGGCGCTCAACTCCGCACTGCAGGGCTGGTACACGCAGGCGCTGCAGGAGACCAAGACGACGCCGCTCGGCCAGCCCGAGATCGACCTGACGAAGTTCGAGGACGGCGAGACGATCGAGGTCACCGCCGAGGTCGACGTCCGTCCCGCGCTCGAGCTGCCCGACGCCTCGGACATCGAGGTCACGGTCAAGGACATCGAGATCAGCGACGAGGACGTCTCCGAGCAGTTCGACCAGCTGCGTGAGCGCTTCGCGACGTTCACCGACGTCGACCGCCCGGCCGCCGACGGCGACTCGATCACGATCGACCTGTCGGCCGCGCACAAGGACGGCACCCTGATCGACGACGCCCAGGCCGACGGCCTGCCGTACGTCGTCGGCAAGGCCACGATGCTCGACGGCCTCGACGAGGCCGTGACCGGCCTGTCCAAGGGCGAGTCGAAGACGTTCTCCACGACCCTGCTCGGCGGCGACCTCGCCGGCGACGAGGTCGACGTCACCGTCACCGTCCAAGACGTGCGTCAGACGGATCTCCCCGAGCTCGACGACGAGTTCGCCCAGATGGCGTCCGACTTCGACACGATGGACGAGTTCCGCGCCGACCTGGTCGAGCGCCTGACCCGCGGTCGTCGCATGGAGCAGGCCGCCGAGGCCCGTGACCTGGTGCTCGAGCAGATCGTCGAGAAGGTCGATGCGCCGATGCCCGACGGCCTGGCCGAGACCGAGCTGACGAACCGCCGCCAGCAGATGGACCAGCAGCTCGCCATGGCCGGCCTGACGCTCGAGGACTACCTGCGCGACCAGGAGGACGGCAAGACGGTCGAGGAGTTCGAGTCCGAGCTCGAGAACGACGTCCGCAACTCGATCGTGGCCCAGTTCGTGCTGGACCAGATGGTCGAGGAGAACGAGTACGACCTCGACAACGACGAGCTGAGCCAGCACATCATGCGCCGCGCCCAGCAGTCGGGCGAGGACCCGAACTCGTACATCCAGCACATCATGGAGCACAACCACGTGCCCGAGATGATCAGCGAGGTCCTGCGCGGCAAGGCACTGGCGTCGCTGGTCGAGTCGGCCAAGGTCAAGGACGAGTCCGGCAACGTGATCGACCTGGCGAACCTGCGCGCCGACGGCACGATCGGCACGGACGAGGACGAGGACGAGACCGCCTCGCAGTGATTGCGGGCGGGTCCGAACCGCCTGAGTCATCAACGCCGAGGGTTCCAGTCATCAGATGGCTGGAACCCTCGGCGTTGTCGCGCCACCGGTTCACGTGACGAGATCACGGCAGGTCCGCGCGGGACCGTGGTGCACCATGGGAGCCATGTCCTCGACGGCGCGCACGACCGATGTCGCAGCGCTCGCCCTCGAGTACGGCGACCGGCTCATCGTGGGCACCGTGCGCGAGGTGCACGGCGCCGTCGCCCGCCGTGCGTTCCGCGCGACGCGGCTGATCGGCAGCCGGCTTCCCGAGTCAGTGCACGATGCCGTCGCCGGCACCGTCTACGGCGGTCTCTCGGGGGCGCTGCGGATCTCGGGCAACGCCGCCCGCTCGCTGGCGGCGCGTGGCGTCGGCGCGCCGGTGGACGACACCCGGCTTGGCCGCGGCGTGCGCGCGGCGGTCAACGGGCTGATCGGCGACGAGCTGCGCCTGCAGGGCGACCCGCAGGCGATCACCATGGCACTGCGTCGCGACGGGGTCGACGTCCCCGCCACCCCGTGGCAGCTGCGCCACGCTTACCCCGGTGCGACGGGCCACCTCGTGGTGTTCGTCCACGGCCTGTGCGAGAACGAGGAGTCGTGGCTCACCCCGGGCCGTGAGCGTCCCACGTACGTCGAGCGACTGGCGGCCGAGACCGAGGCCACGCCCGTCCTGGTGCGCTACAACACCGGCCTGCACGTCTCCGAGAACGGCCAGCACCTCGACGAGCTCCTCGAGCAGGTCGTCGCCTCGTGGCCCGTCGCGGTGCACCGGATCACCCTGGTCGGCTACTCGATGGGCGGACTGGTCGTGCGCGCCGCGACGAACCGAGCGACCGTCTCGGGTCACCAGTGGCCGCACCGCGTCGGCGACGTCGTCTGCCTCGGCACCCCGCATGCCGGGGCCAACCTCGAGAAGGCGGCCCACCTGGGCTCGCGGATCCTGCGGATCTGGCCGCAGGCGACGCCCTTCGGCACGATCCTGGACGCGCGCTCGGCCGGCATCGTGGACCTGAGGCACGGCTACATCACGGCCGACGAGTGGGAGGGCCAGGACCTGACGGCGCGATGGGGCCTCGACCGGATCGCCGCCGCGCCGCTCGCGCATGCCGAGTACCACTTCATCGCCGCGACCATCGGCGCTACGCCGCGCCACCCGTTCAGTGCCGTGCTCGGCGACCTGCTCGTGCACTTCTCGTCGGCGTCCGGCATCGGGCGGAGAGGTCCCGTCGTCGAGCACGCCCAGCTCGAGTACGTGCCCTCGACCCATCACTTCGCGCTGCTGAACCACCCGCGCGTGGCGGACTGGCTGGTCACCTGGGTCAACTCGCGGCCGCAGCCCCGTCGCCTGGAGCCTCCTCGCGCGTGACCCGGGTCACCCCGATGTGACAGTGTCGCTGTCACGATGGGTACGCTCACCCGCAGGACCGCACCAAGGAGGACCGTCGTGGCGAACCGCGAGCAGATCCAGGCGTCGATCGAGATCGACGCGACCCCCGAGCAGGTCTGGGCGCTGATCAGCGACCCGACCCGGATGCCCGAGTGGAGTCCGCAGTGCCGCAAGTCGATCGTCCGCGGCGGGGGACCGGTCGGGGTCGGCACGACGACGCTCAACGTCAACCGGCGCGGCGCGCTGCTGTGGCCGACGCGCTCGAAGGTCAAGGAGTTCGTGCCAGGCAAGCGGTTCGCGTTCAAGATCGCGGAGAACGGCACGGTCTGGTCGTACGACCTCGAGTCGACGGCGACCGGCACGCGCGTCACCGAGAGCCGGCACGCCCCCGACGGCGTCTCCAAGGTCTCCAACCTCCTGACGAAGTACGTCCTGGGTGGCACGGACGACTTCGAGGTCGAGCTCGAGCAGGGCATGAAGCAGACGCTCGAGCGGATCAAGGCCACCGCCGAGGGGGCGACCGCGGGAAAAGCGTGAGCGGCGTCCCGCCGCTGCTGGCCTCGACGTTAGTCTCGGCGACGCCCGACCAGGTCTGGAACGTGCTCAAGGACCAGCGCCGCATGCGGCACTGGAGTCCCGAGACGCTCGTCCAGCTCTTCTTCCCGCGCCGGCTCTCGCACCAGCAGGTCAGCGTGAACCTCAACCGGCGCAAGGGCTTCGTGTGGCCGACCGTGAGCCGTTACGTGGACGTCGCCCGCCCGCACCGGCTCGCGTTCTGGGTCTACGGTCCCGCCGCACGATGGAGCTACGCGCTCGAGCCGGAGGGCTCGGGCACCCGCCTTTCCCTGCGCCGCGACCTCGGCGGTGGACGCCGCAGCCTCGTGAGCCGGGTCGTCGCGACCCTCGCACTCGGCGGCGTCGAGAGCCACGACGAGGAGCTGCTCGCCGGGATGCAGCGCACGCTCGCGGCGATCGGGCACGACGCCGAGGTCCACGCCCGGGCGTGACGCTCGCTGTACGCCGATGGCGAACAAGCACCCGGGCCACGTGTCTGCGTCCGTTCCGCGGTCTAGGGTCGGTGACGTGAACGCACCCATGAGCCCCCAGATGGCCGTCGAGGCGGGTCCCTCCGACCTCGACGGGCACATCTACAACCGACTGCTGAAGGAACGCATCGTCTTCCTCGGCTCCGAGGTCCGCGACCAGAACGCCAACGCGATCTGCGCGCAGCTGCTGCTGCTCAACGCCGAGGACCCCCAGGCCGACATCTACTTCTACATCAACAGCCCCGGCGGCTCCGTCGACGCGGGCATGGCGATGTACGACACGATGCAGTACATCTCGAACGACGTCGTCACCGTCGGCATGGGCCTGGCCGCCTCGATGGGCCAGTTCCTGCTCGCGGCCGGCACCGCCGGCAAGCGCTTCGCGCTGCCGCACGCGCGCATCATGATGCACCAGCCCTCGGGCGGCATCGGCGGCTCGGCATCCGACGTCAAGATCCAGGCCGAGCAGTCGATCCTGCTCAAGCGCCAGCTGAACCAGCTGCAGGCCCAGCACACCGGCCAGAGCGTCGAGCAGATCGAGGCCGACGCCGACCGCGATCGCTGGTTCACCCCGGTCCAGGCCAAGGAATACGGACTGATCGACGAGATCGTCCAGACGGCAGGAGACGTTCGATGAGTTACTACCTTCCGCAGTGGGAAGAGCGCACGTCCTACGGCTTCCGCCGGATCGACCCCTACGCGAAGCTGTTCGAGGACCGCATCATCTTCCTCGGCACGCCGATCAGCGACGACGTCGCCAACGCGGTCACGGCCCAGCTGCTGTGCCTGCAGTCGATGGATCCCGACCGCGACATCAGCATCTACATCAACAGCCCCGGTGGCTCGTTCACCGCGCTCACGGCGATCTACGACACGATGCGCTACATCAAGCCGGACGTGCAGACGTTCTGCCTGGGCCAGGCCGCCTCGGCCGCCGCGGTGCTGCTGGCTGCCGGCACGCCGGGCAAGCGCTTCGCCCTGCCGAACAGCCGGATCCTCATCCACCAGCCCTACACCGAGGGCACGGGCGGCCAGATCTCCGACCTCGAGATCCAGGCCAACGAGATCATCCGCATGCGCGAGCTGCTCGAGAAGATGATCGCCGAGGCGTCGAACAAGACGGCCGAGGAGGTCAGCCGCGACGTCGAGCGCGACAAGATCCTGACGGCTCCCGCCGCCGTCGAGTACGGGATCATCGACCAGGTGCTCGAGACTCTCAAGACCCCGGTCTGAGCGACACGTTCACACGCAACAACCGTTGACGGGTCCCCCACGACGCCCACGTGTGGCATCGTGGGGGGACCGTTCGGAAACGACAGGAACTACGCATGGCCCGCATTGGTGAGACCGCCGACCTGCTGAAGTGCTCCTTCTGTGGCAAGAGCCAGAAGCAGGTCAAGAAGCTGATCGCCGGCCCCGGCGTCTACATCTGCGACGAGTGCATCGACCTGTGCAACGAGATCATCGAGGAGGAGCTCGCCGAGGGCGCTGAGGTCAGCCTCGGCGAACTGCCGAAGCCCGCCGAGATCTACGAGTTCCTCAACACCTACGTCGTGGGCCAGGACGGCGCCAAGAAGTCCCTGGCCGTCGCGGTCTACAACCACTACAAGCGCGTGCAGGCGCAGGCTTCCGGCCGGCTCAACAAGGACGAGAACGTCGAGCTGGCGAAGTCCAACATCCTCATGGTCGGTCCCACCGGCTGCGGCAAGACCTACCTGGCCCAGACGCTCGCGCGCATGCTCAACGTGCCGTTCGCGATCGCCGACGCCACGGCGCTCACCGAGGCCGGCTACGTCGGCGAGGACGTCGAGAACATCCTGCTCAAGCTCATCCAGGCCGCCGACTACGACGTCAAGAAGGCCGAGACGGGCATCATCTACATCGACGAGATCGACAAGATCAGCCGCAAGAGCGAGAACCCGTCGATCACGCGCGACGTCTCGGGCGAGGGTGTCCAGCAGGCCCTGCTGAAGATCCTCGAGGGCACCACCGCCTCGGTGCCGCCGCAGGGCGGGCGCAAGCACCCGCACCAGGAGTTCATCCAGATCGACACGACGAACGTCCTGTTCATCGTGGGCGGCGCGTTCGCCGGACTCGACCAGATCATCGAGCAGCGCAGTGGCAAGAAGACCCTCGGCTTCAACTCCGACATCGCCGCGGCCGAGAAGGACGCCGGCGACGCCGAGAAGCTCTCGAAGGTCGTGCCGACGGACCTGCTGAAGTTCGGCCTGATCCCCGAGTTCATCGGCCGACTGCCCGTGATCGCCGCGGTCAACAAGCTGGACAAGCCGGCGCTCATGTCGATCCTCACCGAGCCGCGCAACGCGCTCACCAAGCAGTACGTCCGCCTGTTCGCGATCGACGACGTCGAGCTGGAGTTCACCGAGGACGCGTGCGAGGCGATGGCCGACCTGGCCCTCGAGCGCGACACCGGCGCGCGCGGCCTGCGCTCGATCGTCGAGGATGCGCTGCAGGACGTCATGTACGAGATCCCCAGCCGCGACGACGTCGCCAAGGTGATCGTCACGTCCGACACCGTCCGCGGTCACGGCGGCCCCCGCGTGGTCACGCGCGACGAGGCCGACAAGAAGGCCAGCTGAGCCTAGGCACCGGGCGGGGGAGTGGCGCCACCGCCGCCTCACGGTAGCGTCGACCCATGGTCGACATCACGCTGTTCGGCGCCACCGGCTTCACCGGCGGCCTCACCGCGGACTACCTCTCCGTGCACCTCCCGGCCGACGCGACGTGGGCCATCGCCGGCCGCACTCGCGCCAAGCTCGAGCAGGTGGCGGCGCGCATCGGCGCCACGGGTCGCTCGGCCCCCGAGATCGTCATCGCCGACGGCACCGACGCCGCCTCGATGGCCGCGATGGCCGCCGACACGCGGGTCCTCATCAGCACCGTCGGCCCGTACCTCGAGCACGGCGAGCCCGCGGTGAAGGCGGCCGCCGAGGCCGGCATCGACTACGTCGACCTGACGGGCGAGCCGCAGTTCGTCGACGAGATGTGGCTCAAGTACCACGAGACCGCCGTGTCGACCGGCGCACGGCTCGTGCACGCGTGCGGCTTCGACTCCATCCCCTACGACTTGGGCGTCCTGTACGCGATCGACCAGCTGCCCGCGGGCGTCCCGCTGACGATCAAGGGCTACATCCGCGCGAAGGCGACGTTCTCCGCCGGCACGTACCACTCGGCGATCGGCCAGATCTCGCAGTTCCGCCGCTCGCAGTCCACGGCGAAGAAGCGACGCGCTCGCGAGGGGCGCCCCACCGGGCGCCGGATCCGCGGAGGCGGGTCACCGGGACGTGCGGAGCCGCCGGTCAAGGGCTACGGCGTGCCCCTGCCCACCCTCGACCCGCAGATCGTCCTGCGATCCGCGCGGGCCCTCGAGCGCTACGGCCCCGACTTCACGTACGAGCACTACGCGCACTTCCGCACGCGCCGCATGATGGCCGCGGCGGTGCCGGTCCTCGCGGCCGTGGCCGTCGGCTCGCAGATCCCCCCGCTGAAGTCGCTGATGCTGAAGGTCAAGGCCTCCGGCGACGGTCCGTCGGAGGAGCAGCGGGCCGGCTCGTGGTTCACCCTGACGCTCGTGGGGGAGGGTGGCGGCACCAAGGTCATCACCACCGTGCGCGGCGGCGACCCGGGCTACACCGAGACGGCCAAGATGCTGGCCGAGTCCGCGATGTGCCTGGCGTACGACGACCTGCCCGAGGTCTCGGGCCAGGCGACGACGGCCGTCGCCATGGGCTCGGCGCTGATCAACCGGCTGCAGAACTCGGGGATCGACTTCTCGACCAGCGTCGAGAAGTGAGCTAGGCGACGACGACCTCGACGCCGGCTCCCTCGAGGGTCGCCCGGTCCTCGGGAGTGATCCCGTCGTCGGTGACCACCGCGTCGGCGTCGGCGAGGTCGGCGAACGAGAAGACCTGCTCGGGCCCGAACTTGGTGGAGTCGGCCAGGACGACGGCCGTGCGGGCCGACGCGAACAGGGCGCGCTTGACGGCCGCCTCGTCCGCGTCCTGGGTGCTGAACCCGTGGGTCGGGGCGATGCCGTTGGTGCCGATGAAGGCCACGTCCACGCGGGTGGTGCCCAGCGCTTCGACGGTGGCCGGGCCGACGGCGACGCCGGTGACCTCGCGGACTCGTCCGCCGATCGTGTGCAGCGCGATGCCCGCGCGATCGAGCAGCTGGTGGGCGATCGCCACGCTGTGCGTCAGGACGGTCAGGCGCCGGTCCGTGGGCAGGACGTCGGCGACGTGCGCGATCGTGCTGCCGCCGTCGAGCAGGATGCTGCCGCCGGCCTCGGGCAGGTACCGCAGGGCGGCCTGACCGATGCGGGCCTTGAGCTCGGGGCGCTCACCGGTGCGCTGGGCCAGGGTCGCCTCGATGCGCGAGTACGCGGTCGACAGGACCGCGCCGCCGTGCACCCGTCGAGCGGTGCCGGCGCGCTCCAGCACCGCCAGGTCGCGGCGGATCGTCTCGGTCGAGACCGACAGCTCGGCCGCCACGTCATTGACGGACACGCGCCCGTGCTGGGCGAGGCGTTCGGCCAGCAGGACCTGGCGCTCGGCGGCGTACACCCGACCTCCCGGAGGGCTCTGTGGAAACGTGTCGCTTTCCGTGGGAGTTTACGACGTCCGCCGGAGGGGGACGGATCTTTCGACCTCCGGCCCACCGATCTTGTGCTCCCTCAGCCCAGATATGGGCCGAGGTGGCACAAGATCGGTCCCCAACCGCGGCTCAGGCCTCGGCGAGCGTGGCGTCGACCGCGAGGCCGCCCTCGGCCTCGGCGGTCACGACGTCGCCCACGATCCGACCCGCGGCGCGGACGTCCGGCAGGGCGGCGTCGAGCAGGTCGAGCGTCGAGCGGTCGCCCGTCACGGCGACGTGCGTGACCTCGGTGCGCTGGCTGACCTTCGCGGTCGACTTGGCGCCGCGGATGCCCGCGAGCGCCTCACCGGCCACGGCCAGCAGGCGCGCGTCGAACGTCTCGATCGCGAGATCGTCGGCGGTCGGCCAGGCGGCACGATGGATCGAGCCCTCCTGCCACCACGACCAGACCTCCTCGGTCACGTACGGCAGGAACGGCGCGAGCAGGCGCAGCTGCACCGAGAGCGCCAGGACGAAGGCGGCCTGGGCGGACCGTCCCGTCTCGTCCTCGCGGCGCGCTCGCTCCTTCACCAGCTCGAGGTAGTCGTCGCAGAAGTCCCAGAAGAACTTCTCGGTCACCTCGAGGGCCGACGTGTAGTCGTACGCCTCGAAGTGGGCCGTGGCGGTCTCGACGACCTCCTGCAGGCCGGTCAGCAGGGCGCGGTCGAGCGGCTGCGTGACCAACGAAGGGTCGAGCAGCGACGCATCGGCACCGAGTCCGTACTGGTCGACCGGCGCGACGACGAACTTGCTCGCGTTGAGCACCTTCATCGCGAGGCGGCGGCCGACCTTCATCTGGGTCTCGTCGAACGGCGAGTCGGCACCGGGTCGGGCGCCGGCGGCGCGCCACCGGACGGCGTCGGCGCCGAACTTGTCGAGGATCTCGTCGGGGACGACGACATTGCCCTTGGACTTGCTCATCTTCTTGCGGTCGGGGTCGACCACGAAGCCCGAGAGCGCCGTGTGCGTCCACGGCACCTGGCCGAACTCCTGGTTCGACCGCACGACGGTCGAGAACAGCCAGGTGCGGATGATGTCGTGGCCCTGGGGACGCAGGTCCATCGGGAACGTGCGCTCGAACAGGTCCAGGTCGCGCTCCCAGCCGCAGACCAGCTGCGGCGTCAACGACGACGTGGCCCACGTGTCGAGCACGTCGGGGTCGGCCATGAAGCCGCCTGGCTTGCCGCGCTGGGACTCGTCGAAGCCGGCCGGCGCCTGCGACGCAGGGTCGACTGGCAGGTCGAACTCGGGGGCGAGGATCGGGTTGTCGTAGTCGGGCTCGCCCTGGTCGTCGAGCAGGTACCAGACCGGGAACGGGATGCCGAAGAACCGCTGGCGGCTGACGAGCCAGTCGCCGTTGAGCCCCTCGATCCAGTTCGAGTACCGCGACTGCATGTAGCCGGGGTGCCAGTCGATGTCGTCGCCCAGACCCACGAGGTGCTGGCGCAGCTCGGCGTCACGGCCACCGTTCTTGATGTACCACTGGCGGGTCGAGACGATCTCGAGCGGCTTGTCGCCGCGCTCGTAGAAGTTCGCCATGCGCGAGGTCGCCTGCGGCTCGCCGTCGAGGTCGCCCGAGGCCAGCAACGCGGCAGCCATCGCCTCGCGCGCGCTGAAGGTGGTCTTGCCGGCGAGCGCCGTGTAGACGTCGTCGCCCCTGCCCCCGGCGATCCACTCGGGGGTCTCACGCAGGATGCGCCCGTCGCGGCCGATCACGGTGCGGTTCGGCAGGTCGAACTCGCGCCACCACTGCACATCGGTCAGGTCGCCGAAGGTGCAGCAGTGGACGATGCCCGAGCCCTTCTCGGGGTCGGCCAGCGTGTGGGCCAGGACGGGCACCTCGACGCCGAAGATCGGCGAGCGGGCCGTCGTGCCGAACAGGTGCTGGTAGCGCTCGTCGTCGGGGTGCGCGATCAGCGCGACCGCGGCGGGGGTCAGCTCGGGCCGGGTGGTCTCGATCCAGACCTTCTCGCCGTCGGCCAGGTGGTACGCGACCCGGTAGTAGTGGCCCGGGTAGTCGCGGGCCTCGAGCTCGGCCTGGGCGACGGCGGTCTGGTAGGTGACGTCCCACATCGTGGGGGCGTCCTGGCTGTACGCCTCGCCGCGGGACAGGTTGCGCAGGAACGCGCGCTGGCTGGTGGTCTGGGCGTCATGCCCGATCGTCGTGTAGGTCTGCGACCAGTCGACCGACAGGCCCAGGGTGCGCCACAGCTTCTCGAAGACCTGCTCGTCGCGCACGACCAGCTCGTTGCACAGCTCGATGAAGTTGCGTCGGCTGATCGGGACCTGCTTCTTCGGGTCGGGCTTGGCCGGCGGCGTGAAGTCGGGGTCGTACGGCAGCGACGGATCGCACCGCACGCCGTAGTAGTTCTGGACGCGGCGCTCGGTGGGCAGGCCGTTGTCGTCCCAGCCCATCGGGTAGAAGACCTCGAAGCCGCGCATGCGCTTGTAGCGGGCGATCAGGTCGGTGTGGGTGTAGCTGAAGACGTGACCCACGTGCAGCGAGCCGGAGACGGTCGGCGGCGGGGTGTCGATCGAGTAGACCTGGTCGCGCGTCTTGCTGCGGTCGAACGCGTAGGTGCCCTGCTCGGCCCATACGCCCACCCACTTCTCCTCGAGGCCTTCGAGGACGGGCTTTTCGGGAACGCGGCTCTGTGTGGTCACGAGGCCCGATTCTACGTGGACGCTCGGGGCTGCGGCACCGCGCCAAGGCCGGTCGAGCAGGATGAGGACCGGAGGCGATCAGATGAGTGACAGCGAGCGGCCGACGATCCACGTCGTGGCGGCGTTCACGACCGACGCGCAGGACCGGATCCTGATGGTGCGCAAGCACGGGTCCGAGATCTTCATGCAGCCCGGCGGCAAGCCCGAGCCGGGCGAGGAGCCGGTGCCGGCGCTCGTCCGCGAGCTCGCCGAGGAGCTGCTCGTCGTCGTCGACCCCGACGACCTCGTGACCTGGGGACGCTTCGAGGCCGACGCGGCGAACGAGCCCGGGCACCACCTCGTGGCCGACGTCTTCGCCCTGCGCCTCGACGGCGAGGTCACGGCGGCGGCGGAGATCGCCGAGGCTCGATGGTTCACCCGTGCCGAGGCGCGTGCCCTCGGGACCCGGCTGGCTCCTCTCGCCCGCCGGATGCTGGAGGTGCCCGAGGTCCGGTCGCGCTTCCGTCCCTTCCGGTTCACCGAGCCGATCGAGACCGAGCGGCTGCGGCTGCGACCGATCACCATCGATGACGTGGACGCCTTCCACGCGTACCAGTCCCGCGAGGACGTCGCCCGCTTCATGCTGTTCGAGCCACGCGGCCGCGAGGAGATGGCCGCCAAGGTGGCCGAGTGGTCCGAGCACACGGCACTCGAGCTGGACGGAGACTACCTGGAGATCCCGATCGAGCGGCGCGAGGACGGGGCGATGGTCGGGCACCTCTACCTGAGCCTGCGCAGCACCGACCACCTCACGGCCGAGATCGGCTGGGGGCTCCACCCGGACCACCAGGGAAAGGGGTACGCGCAGGAGGCCGCCACGGCGCTGCTCGAGGTCGCGTTCGACCGGATGCGCCTGCATCGGGTCGTCGCCGAGCTCGATCCTCGCAACGAGGCGTCCGTCGCGCTGTGCCGGCGCCTCGGCCTGCGCGAGGAGGCCCGGTTCCGCCAGGACATGTGGTTCAAGGGCGCCTGGGCCGACACGGGCGTCTACGCGATCGTGGCCGGGGACTTCTCCTCCACTCGAGGCTCCGGCGGCTGATCGCCGTCGGTCCGTCCCAGCCGGCTGGGCCACCAGATGTGACGGCCGATGTCGAGGTTCAGCGCCGTCACCAGCACCGACCGCACGATGATCGTGTCGAGCAGGACGCCGATCGCCACGGCGAAGCCCAGCTCGGCCAGGAACACGATCGGCAGCGTCGCAAGGGCTGAGAACGTGCCCGCCAGGACCAGGCCGGCCGACGTGATCACGCCCCCGGTGGCCGCGAGGCCGATCAGCGCACCGCGGCGCGTACCGTGGACGAGCGCCTCCTCGCGCACCCGGGTCATCAGGAAGATGTTGTAGTCGATCCCCAGCGCCACCAGGAAGACGAAGGCGAACAGCGGGAACGACGAGTCCGCCCCCTCGAACCCGAACACGTAGTGGAAGACCAGCGCGCTGATGCCCAGGGCGGCGGCGAACGACAGCACGACCGTCACCAGCAGGATCAACGGTGCCGCCACCGAGCGCAGCAGGACCATGAGGACCAGCAGGACGACGACGAGGATGATCGGGATGATCAGCCGGTTGTCGGCCGAGGAGGCCTCCTGCACGTCGAGGTTCAGGGCGGTGTTGCCGCCGACCAGCGCGTCGGCGCCCGCGACGTCGTCGAGGGCCGTTCGGGCCGTCTCGACGACGGTCTTCGCCTCGGCCGAGTCGCCGGGGACGTCCAGGGTCGCCTCGAGGTAGGCCAGGTCGCCCTCGACCTGGGGCTGGGTCACGGACGCCGCGTCGATCCCGTCGAGCCCGGCGACGACCGTCCGGACCTCGGCGGCCTGCGGGGCGTTGCTGATGACCTGCAGCGGCTCGCCCGCTCCGGCCGGGAAGTGCTCGGCGATGCGTTCCTCGGCGACCACGGACGGCTGCGTCGTGGTGAACGCCTCGGCGTTCGTCAGGCCGGTCGCGTCGAGCTTCACGATGCCGAAGGACAGGCCGACCAGGACCAGTGTCGTGACGACCCAGACGACGCGCGGTCCGCGCGCGATCCAGCGGCCGACGCGGGCCCACAGACCCGAGTCGGTGCGCTGGGGGTCGCCGAAGTGGGGGATGAACGGCCAGAACACCCAGCGGCCGAAGATGACCAGCAGCGCCGGGAGCAGGATCAGCATCGCCAGCAGTGCCACGGTGATCCCGGCCGCACCGACAGGTCCGAGCCCGGACGTCGAGTTCATCTGGGCGAACAGCAGGCACAGCAGGCCGATGACGACGGTGCCGCCGCTGGCGATCACCGCGGGAGCCGCCCGGTGCAGGGCGTGGGCCATCGCCTCGTGGCGGTCCTCGTACCGGCGCAGCTCCTCGCGATAGCGCGCGACGATGAGCAGGGCGTAGTCGATGCCGGCGCCCAGGACGAGCACGCTGAGGATGCCGGCGCTCTGGCCGTTGACGGTCAGTCCTGCGTACTTGGCCAGCAGGTACACGAGCCCCTGGGCGGCGAAGACGCTCATGAGGCCGCAGAACAGCGGGATGAGCCACAGGATCGGGCTGCGGTAGGTCAGCAGGAGCATCACGATGACGACGCCGACCGCCGCCAGCAGCAGGACGCCGTCGATGCCGGCGAACGCCTCGGCCTGGTCGGCGCCGAGTGCAGCCGGGCCTCCCACGTCGACGCGCAGGTCGGTGCCCGCGACGGCCTCGCTGGAGACGTCCTCGACCTCGTCGATCCAATCGGGCAGGTCCTCCCAGCCCTCTTCGTCGAGGGTCATCGGCACGATCAGCTGTGCCGCGAGCCCGTCCTCGCTCGGGATGGGCCCGGCGACCTCGCCGATCGGCACCCCGTCGAGGTCGCCCAGTGCCGTGGCCGCCGACTGGGCGGCGGCGAGGTCGGCCTGCGTCAACGGCTCGGTCGAGGACAGCAGCACGATCGCGGGGGCCGTGTCCTCGTCGTAGAACGCTCCCGCCTTCGTGATCACCTGCGTCGACTCCGCCTCGTCAGGCAGCCAGGCGGCGATCTCGTTGTTCTGCACCTCGGTGAGCTTGGAGCCGAAGGACCCCAGCACGGCGAGGACGACCAGCATGAGGGCCAGCACGACCCACTTGGCCCAGCGATGGGTGATCCACCCGGCGACCTGACGATTCATTCGTCCAGTCTGCGCTCGTCCGATCAAGGGTGACCATGGGTGAAATCCCTGAGTTTCGAACCATTTTCCCCCATGCGTCCCGGTAGCCGCTCGGTCCCCATGCGTGACGGCGCGCGGCGCTTGGGGATGCGATGACGCCGGCACTGGGATACTGGAGCCGATGAGGCCCACCTACCCCGATGTCGAGCTCGCCCTGCTGTCGCGCTGGCCCGAGACCCGGCTCGAGCCGTCGCTCGACCGGATCCGCGCCATCTGCGAGCTGATGGGTGATCCCCAGCGCTCCCAGCCGGTCATCCAGCTGACGGGCACGAACGGCAAGACCTCCACCAGCCGGATGATCGACGCGCTGCTGCGCGCGCTCGACCTGCGCACGGGCCGCTTCACCAGCCCGCACCTGCAGCGCATCAACGAGCGGATCTGCGTCGACGGCGAGCCGCTGACCGACGAGCTCTTCGTCGATGCGTACGCCGACGTCGCGGTGTACGCGGACCTGGTCGACCAGACCCAGCCGCACCCGCTGAGCTTCTTCGAGATGCTCGTCGCGATGGGCTACGCCGCGTTCGCCGACGCGCCGGTCGACGTCGCGGTCGTCGAGGTCGGGATGGGTGGCGCGTGGGACGCCACCAGCGTCGCCGACGCCAACGTCGCGGTCGTCACCCCGATCGACATCGACCACGCGTCCTACCTGGGGGACACACCCGCCGACATCGCCGTCGAGAAGTCGGGGATCATCAAGCCGGGCACCCGCACCGTGCTGGCGTCGCAGCCCGAGGAGGTCCTCGAGGTCATGCTCGGGCGCGCCAACGAGGTCGGCTCGCTGCTCGTGCTGGAGGGCGCCGACTTCCGGGTCGAGTCGCGCACCGCGGCCGTCGGTGGCCAGATGTTCACGATCCAGGGCGTCAAGGGCCGGTACGAGGACATCCTGCTGCCGCTGCACGGCGAGTTCCAGGCGCGCAACGCCGCGCTGGCGCTGGCGGCGGTCGAGGTGTTCACCGGCGAGGCTGAGCTCGATCCCGAGCTCATCCGCGCCGGCTTCGGTGCCGTCACGTCGCCCGGCCGGCTCGAGGTCGTGCGTCGCAGCCCGACGATCGTCCTCGATGCCGCGCACAACCCGCACGGGGTGCGCGCCATGGTCGAGTCGATCGGTGAGGAGTTCACGTTCAACCCGCTGATCGGCGTGGTCGGCATCATGGCCGACAAGGACGCCGAGGAGATCCTGCGCGAGCTCGAGCCCACCGTCGCGCACGTGATCTGCACCCAGAACAGCACCGAGCGCTCGCTGGCCGCCGACGCCCTCGGCGAGATCGCCACCGGACTGTTCGGTCCCGAGCGCGTCACCGTCGTGCCGCGCCTGGACGACGCCCTCGAGCGCGCCATCTCGTTCGCGGACGCCTCGGGCGAGGAGTTCCGCGACGCGATCGGCTCGGGCGGCGTGATCGTCACGGGCTCGGTCGTCACCGTCGGTGAGGCCCGCACCCTGCTGCGCGGAGCCGAGGTCGACCCGGCATGAGGCACATGTGCGCCGCGATGCTCTCGTTGCAGGCGATCATCCTGGGCCTGTCGATCCCGGTGATGATCACGGTCGAGGGCGTCTCGGCCCCCGTGGCGTCGCTCATCGGTGGCGGTCTGGCCGTCGCCTGCATCGTGGTCGCCGGGATGCTGCGCAAGCCGTGGGCCTACGTGGCGGGACACCTGATCCAGGTCGGCACGATCGCCACCGGCTTCCTCGTGCCGATCATGTTCTTCATCGGCGCGATGTTCCTCGCGCTGTGGCTCGGGGCGTACTTCCTCGGCCGCAAGATCGAGGCGGACAAGGCCCGCTGGGCCGCCGCGGGGGAGTAGGGCCGGGCGTCGCGACGAGGTGAGCCCACGTGCACACCGACGTACGCTGGACGCATGGTCCGCGTCCTGGTGGTGGCTGACGAGGTCTCACCGGTGATCCATGACGCCGGCGTGAGGCGGATGCAGCCCGATCTCGTCCTGGCGGCGGGCGACCTGCCGTGGGACTACCTCGAGTTCCTGTCGTCCATGCTCGACGTCCCGGTCGGGTTCGTGCCGGGCAACCACGACCCCGAGGTCGAGGCGCCGCACTCGGGCTTCAAGGACTGGCTCACCGGTCACGGCCTGCCGGAAGCGGACCCTCGGCCGCTCGGCTGCACGAACGTGGACGAGTCGATCGTCGACATCGGCGGCCTGCGGGTCGCCGGCCTGGGCGGCAGCATCCGCTACAACGACGGCCCCAACCAGTACAGCGACGACGAGTTCACCAAGCGCGCCCGTCGCCTGCTCAAGATGGCGGGCAAGCGCGGGGGCGGCATCGACGTCCTGCTCACCCACTCGCCGCCGCGCGACCTCGGCGACGGCGACGACCGACCGCATCGCGGCTTCACGGCGCTGCACGACGTGATCCAGCAGCTGCGGCCCACGTGGCACCTGCACGGTCACATCCACCCGTTCGGCCAGCCGCAGCCCGATCGCACGGTCGGCAACACGACGATCCGCAACGTCGTGCCGTACCGGTTGATGGAGATCGAGCCGGTCCTGGAGCGGGTGGGCGAGCATGGCTGAGTCCGGGTCTCCGCGCATCGACGCCGAGAGCGACTTCATGCGGGCGCGTCGCCTGCAGACGCTCTCGGCCCTGGCGGCTCGCCTGCGCGGTGACCACGACGACACCGCCCGGGCCCTGTCGTTCGACGAGGTCGTCGAGGCGCTCGGCCGTCGCGGCGAGCGGCGGTTGGGCCTGCAGCTCGTCCCGCTCGACGCGATCATCGGCTCGGTCGACAAGGTGCGCGATTTCGACCGGCGGTTCCGGCCGACGTCGGACAAGAGCCGGGCGCGCTGGGAGCGCATCGCCCGCGCCAGCCGGGTGGGCGAGGAGATCCCGCCCATCGACGTCTACAAGCTGGGCGACTACTACTTCGTGCGCGACGGCCACCACCGCGTGTCGGTCGCGCGGGCGCTTCGGCTCAAGCTCATCGAGGCCGAGGTGACCGAGGTACAGACGCTGCTCGAGCCGCGCGACTACGGCCGCCGTACCGACCTCGAGATGAAGCTCTGGCGCAAGCTGTTCCTGCAGCGCGTACCCATCGAGAAGCCGCATCGTGATCGCTTCGAGGTCTCGGAGCCGTACGCCTACGGCGTGCTGGCCGAGATGGTCGAGGCATGGGCCGCGCGCCGGATGATGGCCGAGGCCGAGCTGATGGACAAGCAGGCGATGGCGCGCCGCTGGATCGACGAGGAGTACCTGCCGGTCATGGAGCTGATCTCCGACGCCGGTCTCAAGGGCGAGGACGAGACCGAGGCGGACGCGTACATGCGGGTGGCGGGGGAGCGCTACCGCTTGATCCGCGAGCACCTGTGGGACCGCGAGATCATGAGCCAGATCGCGGCGAAGACGAAGAAGCGCGCCAGGCGCAGGACCTGACGCGCTTCCTCGTTCTCGATCTCAGTCGGTGATGCTCTCGCCACTGGCGGCGTCGAAGATCGCCAGCTTGCTCGAGTCGATGTACAGCTCGGCGCGCTCGCCCGCGGACACCCGGGACTCGGCGCTGAGTCGCGCGTTGACCTGCGTGCCCTGACCGGTCATGTCCTGGCCCGCGTCCTTCGCCAGGTCGGCGAGGTCGGCGTTGTCGGCGCCGCCCTCGACCGTGAAGTAGGCGTAGACGTCCGAGCCCATCTGCTCGACGAGGTCGACCGTCACGTCGACGCGAGCGCCGGTGACGTCCGATGCGACGAGCGAGGCGTCCTCGAAGTGCTCGGGACGGATGCCCACGATGACGTCGCGGCTGGCACTGCCCGAGCGCAGTGCCTCGCGCGCCCGATCCGGCACGGGCAGGTCGCCGATCGACGTCTTCAGCGTCTCCCCGTCGATCGTCGCGGGCAGGAAGTTCATCGACGGGCTGCCGATGAAGCCGGCCACGAAGAGGTTCTTCGGGGTGTCGTAGAGCTCGGTGGGGGAGCCGACCTGCTGGATCTTGCCGGCGCGCATCACGACGACGCGGTCGCCCAGCGTCATCGCCTCGGTCTGGTCGTGGGTGACGTAGACCGTGGTGGTGCCGAGGGTCTTCTGGATCCGGGCCACCTGGGTGCGCATCTGCACACGGAGCTTGGCATCGAGGTTCGACAGCGGCTCGTCCATGAGGAAGGCCTTCGGGTTTCGCACGATCGCGCGGCCCATGGCGACGCGCTGACGCTGACCGCCGGAGAGGTTGGCGGGCTTGCGGTCCAGGTGCGCCTCGAGCTCGAGCATCTTCGCCGCTTCGTCGACCTTCTGCTTGATCGTGGACTTGTCCACGCCGGCGAGGGTCAGCGGGAACGCCATGTTCTCGTAGACGGTCATGTGCGGGTACAGCGCGTAGGACTGGAACACCATCGCGATGTCGCGGTCCTTGGGAGCCTTGTCGTTCACCACGGTGCCGTCGATCTTGAGGTCACCGGTGGTGATGTCCTCGAGGCCCGCGATCATGTTCAAGGTGGTGGACTTCCCGCAGCCGGACGGGCCCACCAGGATGATGAACTCCCCGTCGGCGATGTGGAGGTTGAAGTCCTCCACCGCAAGGGCTCCGTCGGGGTACCGCTTGACCACGTTGTCCAACACGATTTCAGCCATGATGTTTCCTTTCAGCCCTTGACGGCGCCGCTGGTGAGGCCGGCAACGATCCGGCGCTGGAAGAACAGGACGAAGATGACGATCGGGATGGTGATGACCACCGCGGCTGCGGCGATCGACTGCGTGGGCTTCTCGAACGTCGTGGCACCCGTGAAGTAGCTCAGGGCCGCGGGCACGGTGCGCGAGCGCTCACTGGAGGTGAGCGAGATCGCGAACAGGAAGTCGTTCCAGCACGAGATGAACACGAGGATCGCCGTCGTGAACACTCCCGGCATGGCCAACGGTGCGATGACCTTGCGGAAGGCCTGGAACGGAGTCGCGCCGTCCATCTTGGCCGCCTTCTCCAGCTCCCACGGAATCTCGCGGAAGAAGGCGCTCAGCGTATAGATCGCCAACGGCAGGGCGAACGTGATGTAGGGGATGATCAGGCCGAGCCACGTGTCGAACAGGCCGATGTTGGTCAGGATCTTGAACAGCGGCGTGACGAGGGCGATCTGCGGGAACATCGCGATGAGCAGCGACGCTCCGACCACGAGGCTCTTGCCCGGGAAGTCCAGACGAGCCACGGCATACGCGGCCATCGTCCCGACGATGAGGGCGATGAAGGTGGCGATCAGGCAGATGCCGATCGAGTTGATCAGCGCCCGGGTGAAGTCGTCGTTCTTGAAGATCGCCTCGAAGTGCTCGGTGGTGAACGCACTGGGGAAGAAGCTGCCGTCGTTGAGGATCCCGTCGGGCTTGACCGACAGCGAGATGATCCACAGGACGGGGACGAAGGCGTAGACCAGGACGATCGCGTTGACGATCCACCACGTTGCCTTGCGCCTCGGCGTCTCGATCGCGGTGCTCATCAGCGCTTCCCTTCGTCCGAGCCCGGAGCCGCGGCCCCGAACAGCTTGATGAAGATGACCGCGATGATCGCGATCGTGATGAAGATCAGGACCGACATGGCGGACCCGATCCCGAGGTTGAGGCCCTTGATCAGGTTGTTGTACGCCACGATCGAGACGCTCGACGTCTCGTTGGCGCCGCTGGTCAGCACGTAGATGTTGTCGAAGACGCGGAAGGCGTCGAGGGTGCGGAACAGCACGGCCACCAGGATCGACGGCTTGATCAGCGGCACCGTGACCTTCCAGAACCGCTGCCACGCGTTCGCGCCGTCCATGGACGCCGCCTTGAGGAGGTCCTCGGGGACGAGTGCCAGGCCGGCCATCAGCAGCAGGGCCATGAACGGGATCGTCTTCCAGACCTCGGCCAGGACGATGATCCAGAACGAGCTCCACTGTCCGGTCAGCGGCGCACTGTCGCCGGCCAGCCAGCCGATGTCCTGGCTCCAGGCGAAGCGCCAGCTGAAGGCGGCGACGACGGTGACGATCGCGTAGGGCACCAGTGCCGAGGTCCGGACCAGCCCGCGGCCGACGATCGTGCGGTGCATGACGATCGCGAGCGCCATGCCCAGGACCAGCTCGAAGATGACGCTGACCACGGTCAACAGCATCGTGAACCCGAAGGCCTGCCACCAGATGCCGCTGGACAGCACGGTCTGGTAGTTCTCGAACCAGATGAACTTGTTGTCGTCCGGGGTGCGCAGGTCCGCGCGGAACATCGACAGGTAGATCGCGTAGCCGATCGGGTACGCCGTCACCGCCACCATCAGGATCGCGGCCGGGGCGACGAGCATCAGGCCCAGGCGGCGCTCGGCCTTCTTGCCCTCGCTGAACCGCTGGCGCGCGATCTCGGCGCTGTCGTCCTCGACCTTGTCGACGATGCTCATGGCAGGATCCCCTTCCCGGCGATCGCGTCCTTGATCGCGCTGTCCAGCTCCTCGGCCGTGTCCTCGGGGTCGATGCCCGACGGCGGCGACAGCGTGGACGAGATGATGGTCGAGATGTTCTGGTAGACCGGCGAGATCGGCCGCGAGCTGGCCGCCTCGAGCGAGTCCAGCAGGACCTGCCCCTGCGGGTAGGCCTCCTTGAACTCCGGCTCGTCGAAGACGGTCTCGTTGACCGGCGGCTCACCGGCGGTGAGTGCGTGCGTCAGCTGGTTCTCCGCCGAGCGCAGGCACATCGCGGCGTCGAACGCCTCCTCCGGGTGCTGGCTGAACTTGCTGATGCCGAAGTTCATGCCGCCGACGGTGACCTTGGACGGCTCGCCCTCGACCGCGGACGGGAAGGTGGCGAAGGCGAGGTCCTCGGCGATCTCGGGGCTGGCCTCGCGCATCGCGCTGAGCACGTACGGCCAGTTGAGGCTGAAGGCGGACGAGCCGTTCTGCAGCTGGGCGAAGACCTCGGGCTCCTGGGAGTTCGAGAGCGACGCGCTGGCCAGGCCCGACGTCGCGAGCCGGTTCAGCAGCTCCAGCGCCTGGACTGTCTTGTCGTCGATCGTGGTCTCGGTGCTGTCCTCGTTGACGATCGTGCCGCCGAACGACGACAGGATCGTGTTGAAGCCGACGACCAGGCCCTCGTAGCGAGCGCCGGTGAAGCCGATCTCGTGGGGCTGGCCCGCGGCCTTGAGCTTCTCCGCCATCTCGAACATCTCGTCCCACGTGGCCGGCGGCTTGCCGTTGCCGACCTCGTCGACGAGGGACTTGCGGTACCAGAGGAGCTGGGCGTTGGTGTGCTTCGGGATGCCGTAGACCTTGTCCTTCCAGGTCGCCGTCTCGAGCGGCACCGCGAGGGTGTCCTTCTCGACCTCGGTGCGCTGCTCGTCGGTCATCGGGATGATCCAGCCCGCCTCGGCGAACTCGGCGGTCCAGACGACGTCCATGCCCAGCAGGTCCATGCCCTCGTCGCCGGCGGCGAGGCGGCGAACGAACTGCTCGCGCTGGCCGTCGGCGTCGCTGGGGACCAGGTTGCCCACGATCTTGTACGCGCCGTCAGCCTCGGCGTTGCAGCCCTCGATCAGCTTGTCGAAGCCGGTGGCGGACGCACCGCCGAAGAGGTTGATGGTGGGGACTCCACCCTCGTCACCCCCACCACAGGCGGCCAGCGACGCCACCAGCGTCGCGGCTGCGGCCAAGCCGATTCCTCGGCGGGACTTCTTCGATCGCCAGTTCACGTGCACCACCCGACCTTCCCCCGAGAGTGAGCGGCGTGCGACTTGTGGAAATGTGACGCCGCTCACATGAACGTAGGGCGGCCGGACGGAAGCCGCAAGTCCCAGGTGAGGGTTTGCTCTCAGCCGGGGATGATCCAGGCGGTGGTGTCGGTGGGCAGGCGGTGTTCGTCAAGGGTTCCGCTGACCGCCACGAGCTCACCGTGCGGCAGGTCGACCGGGTCGGATCCGAAGTTCGTGATGACCTGCAGGCGACGCCCGCCGGTGGTCACGTTGGTGAACGCCAGCACGTCCTCGCCGAGCTCCTGCCAGTGCAGCTCGCCCCGGCCCAGGCCCAGCTTGCGACGCACCGTCAGGAGCCGCTTGTAGAGCTCGAGCGTGCTGCCGGCGACGCCTTCCTGACGGTTGGGCGCCAGGTCGCCGTAGACCTCGGGCTGCGGGAGCCAGCTCTCGCCCGTGGTGTTGAACCCGAAGGCGGGCTGGTCGGCGTGCCACGGCACGGGGACGCGGCAGCCGTCGCGACCCACGTCCTCGCCGTTCGTCCGCACGAACGTGGGGTCCTGGCGGACCTCGTCGGGCAGGGTCGTCGCCTCGGGCAGGCCGAGCTCCTCGCCCTGGTACAGGTACGCCGAGCCGGGGAGGGCCAGCATCACGGCGGTGGCGGCACGGGCGCGGCGCAGGCCCAGCTCGCTGTCGGGCTGCGGGTGGTCGGGGCCGATGCCCAGCACACGGGTCGGCTGGTCGATGTCGATCGCCAGGCGCGAGGCGTGGCGCGGCACGTCGTGGTTGGACAGCACCCACGTCTGCGGTGCGCCGACGGCCGCGGTCGCCGCGAGAGCGTTCGTGATCGACTCGCGCTGGTGCTTCGCCTTCCACGGCGTCATCAGGTAGCCGAAGTTGAACGACTGGTGCAGCTCGTCGGGACGGACGTACTTGGCCAGCGACTCCTCGGGGATGACCCAGGCCTCGGCCACGAGGATGCGGTCGGCGTCCTCGCCCTCGACGCGGTACTCGTCGACGAGGCGGCGCCAGTCGCGGTAGACCTCGTGCACCTCGGGCTTGTCCCACATGGGCTGCAGCGAGGTCGCCTGCGTCGCGATGTCGTAGTCGGACGGGGCGTCGGGCAGGCCCGGCTCCTTGTGCAGGCCGTGCGCCACGTCGATGCGGAAGCCGTCGACGCCGCGGTCCAGCCAGAAGCGCAGGATGGAGCGGAACTCCTCCTGCACCTCGGGGTTGTTCCAGTCGAAGTCGGGCTGGGTCGGGTCGAACAGGTGCAGGTACCACTGGCCCGGGGTGCCGTCGGGGTTCTGCGTGCGGGTCCACGCGGAGCCGCCGAAGTTGCTCTGCCAGTTGTTGGGCGGGAGCTCGCCGCCGTCGCCGCGGCCGTCACGGAAGAGGTAGCGGGCGCGTTCGCGGCTGCCGGGCTCGGCGGCCAGCGCGGCCTTGAACCACTCGTGCTCGCTGGAGGAGTGGTTGGGCACCAGGTCGACGATGACGCGCAGCTCGAGGGCGTGCGCGCGCTCGACGAGGGCGTCGAAGTCGGCCAGCGTGCCGAACAGCGGATCGATGTCGCGATAGTCGGCGACGTCGTAGCCGGCATCGTTCTGCGGGCTGGTGTAGAACGGCGACATCCACACCGCGTCGACGCCCAGCTCAGCCAGGTGCTCGAGGCGCGACGTGATGCCCGGCAGGTCGCCGATCCCGTCGCCGTCGGAGTCCGCCCACGACCGTGGGTAGACCTGGTAGATGACGGCGTCGCGCCACCAGGCGTCGGGCAGGGTGCGAGTGCTGTCGACCATCGGAACTCCTCGAGAAGCGCGCGGGATAGGTTGTGCTCATGACGCAGCGCACGCTTGTCCTCATCAAACCCGATGCCGTGAAGCGTGGCTTGGTGGGGGCGGTGACGTCGCGCTACGAGGCCAAGGGCCTGCGGATCGTCGCGATGCAGCACCGGACGATCGATGCCGAGATGGCCGACGCCCACTACGCCGAGCACGTCGAGCAGCCCTGGTACCCGCCGCTGCGCGAGTTCGCGACCTCCGGTCCGCTGGTGGCCCTGGTGCTCGAGGGCGACGAGGCGATCGACGTGGTGCGTGCGCTCAACGGCGCCACCGACGGCCGCAAGGCCGCGCCCGGCACGATTCGTGGCGACCTGTCGCTGTCGAACCGCGAGAACCTCGTGCACGCGTCGGACTCCGAGGAGTCCGCCGCGCGCGAGATGAGCCTGTGGTTCCCGGGGTTGTGACGTCATGGGCGGGCCGATCCTGATCCAGGCCTGCCTCAACGGCGCGCGCTTCCCGGCCGCCCATCCGGCGCTTCCGGTGACCCCGGCCCAGATCGCCGACGACGTCCACGCCGTCGTGCTGGCGGGCGCCGACGCGGTGCACCTGCACTGCAAGGACGACGAGGGCCTCGACACGTTCGACCCCGACACCCACGACGCCGTCATCACGGCCGCCAAGGTGATCGCGCCCGGCCTGCCGATCAGCGTGACGACGGGGGCCTGGGCGCTGCCCGATCCGGCCGCACGCGTCCGGGCCGTCCACGCGTGGTCGGTGCTGCCGGACGTCGCATCGGTGAACTGGCACGAGGTCGGCTCCCTGGCGGTCGTCGAGGCGCTGATGGAGCGCGAGATCGGCGTCGAGGCCGGCCTGTGGTCCATGGACGACGTCCAGGCCTGGGCCGCCTCACCCGTGCGCGATGAGATGCGCCGGGTGCTGGTCGAGCTGCCTGACGGGATCGACAAGGTCGAGATGATCGAGCTGGCCCGCGCGATGATCGGGGGAGTGCGCGCGGTCGCGCCCGAGATGCCACTGTTGCTGCACGGCGAGGGCGAGTCGGCGTGGCCGGCCCTGCGTCACGCGCTGCGGCTGGGCCTGCAGACCCGGATCGGCCTCGAGGACACCCTGCACCTGCCGGGCGGCGAGGATGCGCCCGACAACGCCACCCTCGTGCGAGTCGCGCGCGAGCTGGCCGACGAGCTGGCCTGACTCAGTACCGCGGGTCGGCGTAGAGGACGACGTTCGACTTGTGGCGCTTGACCAGGTGGACGCCGCGAGGGTGGGCCATGCCGCCGCCCGACGAGACGTTGCCCTCGATCGTCCAGATGTGGTCGCCCTCGATCCTGGACACGATGCCGACGTGCGACGCGGTGCCCTTGCTGAAGTAGCCGATGTACGCGAGACGCCCGATCCGAGGCTTGTCCGACGTGCGGCCGCGCTTGCGCTCGGCCGCCAGCAGTGACGGGAACGACTTCTTCCTCAGGACCGCGCCAGGCTTGCCGGCGGCGTGGGCCAGCCACGAGACGAAGAAGCCGCACCACGGGTCGCGCGGGCCGGTGCGACCGATCCAGCGGTTGTACTTGCTCTGGCGCGGGCTGCCCTCGCGGTACCCGACCTGCGAGCGCGCCACGGCGACCAGGTCGGCGGCGCCGAGCTTGGGCGCGACCGCGGAGGTCAGCTTCTTCTTCGCCTTCGGGTTCACGTAGACGGCGCCGGTGCGGAACTGCTGCAGGCAGGCCTTCTCGGGCAGGCCGCAGCGGACGTCGCCGGTGGGGGCGCCCAGCTCGCCGGCGGGCCCGCCATGCGCCCGGAACCTGCGGGCGAACGCGCCCTTCACGAGCCACGTGCGGTTGCCGCGCTGGACCAGCATCCCCTTGGCGTACTGGCGCCACGTGAGGTTGGCCGCCACGCGTCGGATGCCCGAGCGGGGCGCGCCCAGCGTGAAGGACAGCGACTTCTGGCGGGAGGCGAGGGTGCGAGTTCCGGAGGTCTTCCTGACCGCGATCTTCGCCGAGTGGCGCGTCGAGCTGACGACGGCGCGGTACCGGCCGCCTCGCTGGTCCGCGGGCGACCAGCTGTACCACCCGTTCTTCGACGCGCGGACGGTGCCGACCCGGGTGCGCCCCTTCTTGGTGTCGCGGTAGATCCTCACCTTGGCGCGGGCGTGCGGCTTGCCTGAGGTCGTCAGGACCTTCCCGCGCAGCCAGAAGTTCTCGCGGGTGTAGACCTTCGTGTCGGTCCCGCTGTTGAGCCGGATGCTGACCCATCGGCCGGTGGACGACGCCTTCCTGCGGGTGGTGGACGCGGTGGCGCGCGGCGCGGTCCGCTTGGCCATGACGCGGGGTGCGGGCGCCTCGGCGCTCGGGGGCGTGGTGGGTGCCTGCGTGGTGGGCGCGGTCGTCGGCTCGCTCCCGGGCTCCGTCGGGGGAGGGGACTCGGCCGTCTCGGTGGGAGTGGTCTCGACCGGTGTCGGCGTCGTCTCCGGGTCGGTCGTCGTGGCGTGGCTCGGCAGCGCCAGCAGTGCGGGCACCAGCGCCGAGGCCACGGCGGCGGTCCACCGTCGTCCTGCTCGAGTCATGGCATCAGGGTGTATCACTTCCGTCACTCGTGCATCCCCTCCGGGAGCGATGCGCTTGGCGCATCGTCCCCGATCACGCCGCTCTCCTGTGGTTACATGGGGTGGATGTTCTCCACTGCGCTCTGAGCGGAAGGCTGTTCACATGGCACGGCGAGTTTTGACGATCCTCTCCTCCGACCTGTCCGGTGAGGAGATCGAGGACGGCCAGGGCGGAACGGTCCACTTCGCGCTCGACGGGACGCAGTACGAGATCGACCTGACGACCAAGGAGGTCGCCGAGCTCCGCAAGACGTTCAAGAAGTACACGGACGTCGCGCGCCGGCAGGCCTCGCCATCGCGCACCACGTCCAGCGGCAGCACGCGTCGTACCGGTGGCAGTGGCTCGGGCCGCAGCACCGAGGAGCTCCAGGCCATCCGCGACTGGGCGAACTCCAACGGCTACGACGTGTCCTCGCGTGGCCGGGTGAAGCAGGAGATCCTCGACGCGTACGACAAGGTGAACTGACCCGGCTGTCGGCGCCCGCGACTCAGTTCGCTCGGACTGACGGCGCGAGGGTCAGCGACCGCGTGTTGTCCGTCGGGTCGTCATCCTCGGCGACCGTGGTCAGGGTGATCGTGAGCTCGACCGCCCGGTCGGGCAGGACGTCGAGCTCCCGCTGCACGAGCGGGGTCGACGAGGTCCACGAAGCGCTCCAGGTGCCCGTCACGGGCACCGGCAGGCAGATGATGGCGCAATAACGCGCGCCTCCGGAGCCCCGGACCTGCAGCTGATCACCCGGCACGGTGCCCGCGAGGTGGATCGTGAGCCGGCGCCACCCGTCACCCCGGGGCGAGTCCGACTCGACGACGTCGATGATGCGGGGGCCTGCGGGCTCCGGCTCGGGCTCCGGTTCCGGCTCCGGTTCGGGCTCGGGCTCCGGTTCGGGCTCGGGTGTGGGTCGTGGGTCTGGCGTCGGTCGCGGGTCGGGGCTGGGCCGCGGAGCCGGCTCGGGCACGGGTACCGGCGCGGAGCCGGGATCCTCGTCCTGCTCGGGCTGCTCGCGCGAGTCCGTGGGGACTGGGCTGGTCGACGTCGGTGGGGCGACGGGTGCGCGACGGATCGACGGGTCGGCTGCTGCCTTCCGCTTGGTGTCCGCCCGCGGCGCGACCGGCTCACCGAGCAGGGGGAGGGCGACCGGTGTCGGCGCCGGGACAGGACGCTCGTCGGCCGGCTTCGG
>NZ_DAMDLR010000013.1:60453-66728 GCF_032084975.1 Aeromicrobium sp. | reverse complement strand
GCGCGCCGAAGCCGCGAACCGCGAGGCGGCCGACGAGGTCGCCGGCGAGATCGCCGCGACGCACCTGGCACCCGACGAGCGCCCGGCCACCACCGAGAAGCCCGACACCGCCGCCGACGCGCAGTCCGCCACCGACGAGGGGGCCCGTGATGACTGAGTACCTGACCCTGTCGATGCTGCTGTTCTCGATCGGCGCGATCGGCGTCCTCGTGCGCCGCAACGCGATCATCGTGTTCATGTGCGTCGAGCTCATGCTGAACGCGACCAACCTCGCGTTCGTGTCGTTCGCGCGCCAGCACGGCAACCTCGACGGCCAGGTCGCGGCGTTCTTCGTCATGGTCGTCGCCGCCGCCGAGGTCACCATCGGCCTGGCCATCATCGTGTCCATCTACCGCACGCGACGGACGACCTCGGTCGACGACGCCAACCTGCTCAAGGCCTAAGGAGTTCGCGTGCTGGACCTGTCCTGGCTGCTCATCGCCATCCCGCTGGCGGGCGCTGCGCTCCTGTTGACGTGGGGCAAGGAGTCCGATGCGTTCGGGCACCTCATCGCCACCGCCTGCTCGGCCGCGTCGTTCGTCCTCGGCGTCGTGCTGTTCGTCGAGCTCGCCGGCCGCGACGCCGCCGATCGCTCGGTCACCACGAACCTCGGCACCTGGATCGACGCCGGTCCGTTCCACGTCGACTTCGCGTTCACCTTCGACACGCTCTCGAGCTTGTTCGTCCTGCTGATCACGGGTGTCGGCACCCTCATCCACGTGTACTCGATCGGGTACATGGCGCACGACGAGCGCCGCCGCCGCTTCTTCGCGTACCTGAACCTGTTCGTCGCGGCGATGCTCACGCTCGTGCTCGCCGCCGACTACCTCGTCCTGTTCCTGGGCTGGGAGGGCGTCGGCCTGGCGTCCTACCTGCTGATCGGGTTCTGGCAGCACAAGCCGTCCGCGGCCGCCGCCGCCAAGAAGGCGTTCGTGATGAACCGCGTCGGCGATCTCGGCCTGGCGCTGGGCATCATGACGATGTTCGCCTGGTTCGGCACCAGCTCGATCGCCGCGGTCAACGACCAGGTGCACTCGGTCTCGGGCAACGTCGCCACGGCGCTGGGCCTGCTCCTGCTGCTCGGCGCGTGCGGCAAGTCCGCCCAGTTCCCGCTGCAGGCGTGGCTGCTCGACGCCATGGAGGGCCCCACCCCGGTCTCGGCGCTCATCCACGCCGCGACGATGGTCACCGCCGGCGTCTACCTGGTGGTCCGCTCGCACGACGTCTTCGACGCGTCGCCCACCGCCCGCAACGTGGTGATCGCCGTCGGCGTCATCACCCTGCTGATGGGCGCCTGGATCGGCTGCACGAAGGATGACATCAAGAAGGCGCTCGCCGGCTCGACGATGAGCCAGATCGGCTACATGATGCTGGCGGCCGGCCTCGGTCCGGCGGGCTACGCGTTCGCGATCTTCCACCTGCTGACGCACGGCTTCTTCAAGGCCAACATGTTCCTGGGCGCCGGCTCGGTCATGCACGGCATGAACGACGACGTCGACATGCGCCACTACGGCGCCCTGCGCAAGGCCATGCCGGTCACGTTCTACACGTTCGGCATCGGCTACCTGGCGATCATCGGGTTCCCGGGCACCTCGGGCTTCTTCTCCAAGGACAAGATCATCGAGGCGGCGCTGGGTCACAGCATCTGGGTCGGCCTGGCCGCCCTGCTCGGCGCCGGCATCACCGCGTTCTACATGACGCGCCTCATGCTGATGACGTTCTTCGGCCAGAAGCGCTGGCGCGAGGACGTGCACCCGCACGAGTCGCCCGCCGTCATGACCGTCCCGCTCATCGTTCTCGCGGCCATGTCCCTGCTCGCGGGCCTGATGGCGCTCGGCAGCTGGATCGAGGAGTGGCTCGAGCCAGCCGCTGGTCATGCCGAGCACCACGACCTGCCGCTGCCGATCATCGTCATCACGCTCATCGTGCTGGTGGTGGTGGCCGCGGGCGTCGCCCTCGCGTGGTTCACGTACGGCCGCCGCGAGATCGCCGCCGACACCCCGGCGGACTCCGAGGTCTCGGTGTTCACCCGCGCGGGTCGCGCGGAGCTGTACGGCAACAACGTCAATGACGCCCTCGTGGTCCGTCCGGCGACCCATCTGACCCGCGCGCTGGTGTGGGCCGATGCCAAGGTCATCGACGGGCTCGTCACCGGCTTCGCCGACCGTATCGGCGAGGTGTCCGGCGAGCTGCGCAAGCCGCAGACCGGTTACGTCCGTTCCTACGCACTCATGGTGCTCGGAGGTGCTCTCGTGGTCCTGTTGGGCCTGCTGGCGGTGACGCTCGCATGATGCTGTCCCTGCTCATCGCCGTCCCTCTCCTGGGCGCCCTCGCGGTGGCCCTGCTGCCGCGCAACGGCGACGGAGCCCTGCCGCGCTACGTGGCGTTCGGCGTCTCGATCCTCACGCTGCTCATGTCGGTGGCGCTGCTGCGCGAGTTCGACCTCGACAGCGGCGGCTACCAGCTGACCGAGCAGTACGAGTGGATCGGTGCGCTCGGCGTGCACTGGGCCCTCGGGGTCAACGGCATCGGCCTGACGATGATCTTCCTGACCACGGTCCTCACCCCGATCGTCCTCGTCGCGTCGTGGCGTGACAAGGAGGCCGACCCGGCCCGGACCAACACGTACCTCGCGTGGATGCTGGTGCTCGAGGCGCTCGCGATCGGCGTCTTCGCCGCGACGGACGTCTTCATGTTCTACGTCCTGTTCGAGGCCACGCTGATCCCGCTGTACTTCCTGATCGGCGCCCACGGCACCGGCCAGCGCAGCTACGCCGCGGTCAAGTTCCTGATCTACAACCTGCTCGGCGGACTGCTCATGCTGGCGTCGGTCGTGGGACTGTACGTCCTGTCCTCCCAGCAGGGTGGTGCCACGTTCCTGCACGGCGACCTCATGGGCCTGGAGATGTCCCAGACCACCGAGCGCCTGCTCTTCCTGGGCTTCTTCATCGCCTTCGCGATCAAGGCCCCGCTGTGGCCGCTGCACACGTGGCTGCCCGACGCGGCGGCCTCGGCGACGCCCGGCACCTCGGTGCTCATGGTCAGCATCGTCGACAAGGTCGGCACGTTCGGCATGATTCGCTGGTGCCTCGAGCTGTTCCCGGGCGCTTCGGAGTGGGCCACCCCGGTCGTGCTCGTGCTCGCGGTCGTCTCGATCCTCTACGGCGCGCTGCTGGCGATCGGCCAGGACGACCTGCGCCGCCTGATCGCGCTCACCTCGGTCTCACACTTCGGCTTCATCATCATGGGCATCTTCGCCTTCACGACCACGTCGATGACCGGCTCGGTGCTCTACATGTTCAACCACGGCCTGTCGACGGCGCTGTTGTTCCTGGTCGCCGGCATGATGGCGTCGCGTCGCGGCTCCGCCCGCATCAGCGACTTCGGCGGTGTCCAGAAGGTCGCGCCGGTGCTGTCGGGCGTCCTGCTCATCGGCGGCCTGTCCAGCCTCTCGCTGCCGGGCCTCGCGCCGTTCGTGTCCGAGTTCCTGGTCCTGGCGGGCACCTTCACCCGCTCGATCCCGATCGCCGCCTTCGCGACGCTCGGCATGGTGCTGGCCGCCGTCTACATCCTGCTGATGTACCAGCGCACCATGACCGGTCCGGTCAACGAGCACACGATGCACATGCCGGACCTGTCCCGCCGCGAGGTCGGCGCCCTGGCCCCGGCGATCGTGCTGATCATCGGCCTGGGCTTCGTGCCGCAGCCGCTGCTCTCGGTCATCGAGCCGGCCGTCGAGCCCGTGCTCTCGACCGTCGCGGTCGGTGATCCGCCGCAGCGAGCCCCCATCGACCTGACCGAGCAGACGGAAGGAGCCCACGAATGATCGGCGAGCTCTCGTCTGCCCTCGCAGTGGCCGGCCCCGACATCCCCGCGGCCGACCTGGACTACCGCCAGCTGTCGCCCCTGATCGCGGTCGGCGCGACGGCGATGATCGGACTGGTCGTCGAGATCGCGGTCCCGCGCCGCGTCCGGTTCCTGACCCAGGCGGTCATCGCCGTCCTCGGCACGCTCGTCGCGCTGGCCCTGACCGTGTGGGTCCACCTCGGACTCGAGGACGTCGACGAGGCCCGCTGGCCCGCCATCGGCTCCACGGGGGCCGAGGGCGCGATCTCGGTCGACGGCCCCGGCGTCCTGACCTGGGCGATGCTGTTGATCTTCGGCGCCATGTCGTTCCTGCTGTTCGCCGAACGCAGCCACGACCGTGGCCTCAGCGAGTTCATCGGCCGCGCGGCCGACGCGCCCGGCTCGCCCGGCGAGGCCGAGGCCACCCGGGCCCGCCTCGAGCACACCGAGGTCTTCCCGCTGGCCGGGTTCGCCCTCGCGGGCATGATGCTGTTCGCCGTCTCGAACGACCTCATCACGATGTTCGTCGCGCTCGAGGTGCTGTCGCTGCCGCTCTACGTCCTGTGTGGCGTCGCTCGACGCCGCCGCCTGCTGAGCCAGGAAGCGGCGATGAAGTACTTCCTGCTGGGCGCCTTCGCGTCGGCGTTCTTCCTCTACGGAGCCGCGCTCGCCTACGGGTACTCGGGCAGCCTCAACCTCGCCGAGATCGACACCGCCGTGTCGGCGCGCGGTGACGAGACGCCGATCCTGCTGGCGGCGATCGGCATGCTGCTGGTCGGCCTGTTGTTCAAGGTCGGCGCGGTCCCGTTCCACAGCTGGACGCCCGACGTCTACCAGGGTGCGCCGACGCCGGTCACGGCCTTCATGGCTGCGGCCACCAAGGCCGCCGCGTTCATCGCGATGCTGCGTGTCCTGTTCGTCGCGTTCGGCGGGTCCTCGTGGGACTGGCGTCCCGTGCTGTGGGTCGTCGCGGTCGTGACCATGCTGGTCGGGTCGGTCGTGGCGATCAGCCAGACCGACGTCAAGCGCATGCTGGCGTACTCCTCGATCGCGCACGCGGGCTTCATCATCGTCGGCCTCTCGGGTGCCTACCTGGGCACCCAGGACGGCGACGCGATCACCTCGATCTCGTCCGTGCTGTTCTACCTGTTCGTCTACGGCATCGGCACGATCGGCGCGTTCGCGATCGTCACGGTCGTGCGCGACTCGGCGGGCGAGACCACGCACCTGTCCAAGTGGGCCGGGCTGGGCAAGGAGTCGCCGTTCCTGGCGGGCTCGTTCGCCCTGTTCATGCTCTCCTTCGCGGGTATCCCGTTGACGGCCGGCTTCATCGGCAAGTGGGCCGTCTTCAGCGCGGCCTGGGCCGGCGACGCCTGGCTCCTGGTCGTCCTGGGCGTCCTGTGCAGCGCGATCGCGGCGTACTTCTACGTGCGGGTCATCGTCCTGATGTTCTTCACCGACCCCGTCGGCGACGGCCCGACCGTGGCCGTCGCGGGTGTGCCGACTACCGTGGTCATTGCCTTGGCCGCGATCGCCACGGTCGCGCTCGGGCTCGTGCCCGGTCCGATCCTCGATCTGGCCCAGCACGCCGGCGTCTTCGTGCGCTAGCGCGCGTCGATCGATCTCGGAAGGAAGTGGAACGTGGCCAGCGTCGGGACGTTCTCGGATGCAGCGCTGGAGCAGCGTGTCTCCGACGGGGTGGAGCGGGTCGAGCACCTGCTGGCCCAGTCGGTCCACAGCCCTGAGCCGCTGGTCGCCGAGGCCTCCTCGCACCTGTTGCAGGCCGGAGGCAAGCGCTTCCGACCGCTGCTCGTCGTGCTCTGCGCCGAGTTCGGCGACCCCACCGCCGCGGACATCGTCCCGTCGGCCGTCGTCGTCGAGCTCACGCACCTGGCCACGCTCTACCACGACGACGTCATGGACGAGGCCGCGATGCGCCGAGGTGCCCCCAGCGCCAACGCGCGGTGGGACAACTCCGTGGCGATCCTCGTCGGTGACTTCCTCTTCGCGCGTGCGTCCTCGCTCGTGGCCGACCTCGGGCCCGAGGCGGTCCGCATCCAGGCCGACACGTTCGCCCGCCTGGTGCACGGCCAGCTGCGCGAGACGCTGGGCCCCGGCCCCGACGACGATCCCCTCCAGCACTACCTCTCGGTCGTCGCCGACAAGACCGGCTCGCTGATCGCCACCGCCGCCCGCTTCGGCGCGATGATGTCGGGCGCCGGTGCGCAGATCGAGGCCACCCTGCTCGAGTTCGGCGAGCGCATCGGCGTGGCCTTCCAGCTGGCCGACGACATCATCGACATCGCGAGCGACTCCGACGACTCGGGCAAGGTGCCGGGCACGGACCTGCGTGAGGGCGTCCCCACGCTGCCGACGCTGCTGGTCTCGTC
>NZ_DAMDLR010000013.1:0-60443 GCF_032084975.1 Aeromicrobium sp. | reverse complement strand
CCCGCCGATGGCGACGAGCGCCTGCGCCATCTGCTGTCCGGCCCGATCCTCGACGAGGACGACGTCCAGTGGGCCATTCGCGCCCTGCGCGAGCACCCCGCGATGGACGAGGCCCGCGCCTACGTCCGGGCCGAGGCCGACGCCGCCCGCGCCCTGCTCGAGAAGCTGCCCGCCGGCCCCGCCCGCGACGCGCTCGACGAGATCTGCACCCGCTCCACCGAGCGCCTGGGCTGACGGGGCGGGCGCGCTCGCTCCGCTTCGCGCTCATTCCCGGCTTCGCCGGGCCGACCCCTTCGTCGGCTGCGCTTCTCGCCATGGTGACGGGAATCTGACACATCCGTCAGACGGCGGTCGACTCCGCGGCGCACTCGTCCACGAGGCGCTTGGAGCGGCGACGGGTGCGCATGGCGTCGTAGGTGAAGATCACGAGCGCGGCCCAGACCATGAGGAAGCCGATCCACCGCGCCGTGCCCATCGTCTCGCCGAAGATCGTCAGGCCGAAGATGAACTGCAGGATCGGGCCGAGGTACTGCAGGATGCCGATCGTCGTGAGCGACAGCCTGACCGCGGCGGCACCGAACATCAGCAGCGGGATCGCCGTGACCACGCCGGTGCCCACCAGCAGCGCCGTGTTGAGCGCCCCCTCGTGACCGAAGGCCAGCGTCCCCTGGACGCCGAGCAGCACGAGGAACGCCACGGCGAAGGGCGTGAGGATCGTGGTCTCCACCGAGAGGGCCTCGATGGTGCCCAAGTTGGCCCGCTTCTTCAAGAACCCGTAGGTGGCGAAGCTCGTGGCCAGCAGGAGCGCAACCCACGGCGGACGGCCGTAGTCGACGGTCAGCACCACGACGGCGACGATTCCCAGCGCCACCGCGGCCCACTGCAGGCGGCGCAGGTTCTCGCCGAGGATGAAGACGCCCAGCAGGACCGTCATGAGCGGGTTGATGAAGTACCCCAGGCTCGTCTCGATGACGTGGCCGTTCGTGACGCCCCAGATGAAGCCGCCCCAGTTGAGCGTGATGACCACCGACGCCAACGCCAGCGGCACCATGAGGCGACGCTGCTTGACGATCGCGAAGAACGCGCCCCACTTGTGCGTGAGGGTCACCAGGCCGAGGCAGAAGACGAACGTCCACACGATGCGGTGGGCGAGCACCTCGTACGCGGACGCAGGTTCCAGCAGCGGCCAGTACAACGGGAAGAATCCCCAACACAGGTACGCGGCCACGCCGTAGATCAGGCCGGCCTTCGAGTCGGCGTTCCGGGTCGTCACGTGCTAACTCAACACCCACGACGGCCCCCTTCATCCCGAGGGGTGCCCTAAGTTCGATCCGTGTCCCTGCGTCGCCGGTTCCTGTCGCTGCTCGCGCTGCGGTGGTTCGCCACGGGCCTGCTCATGCCGGTCTCCCTGTTGCTGCCGCTCGAGCGGGGCCTGACGATCGCCGAGGTCGGCCTCGCCATGGCCGCGCAGGGGGTCCTGGTGATCCTGCTCGAGGTCCCCAGTGGCGCCCTGGCCGACGCCTGGGGGCGGCGGCCGGTCTTCATCGCCTCGGGACTCGTCGCGGTCGCGGCCTACGCGGCGACCTTCGTGGCGCAGTCCGTCGCGGCCTTCGCGCTGGCCTGGGCGATCAGTGGTGTGTTCCGTGCCCTCGACAGCGGACCGCTGGAGGCGTGGTTCGTCGACGCCGAGCGGGCCCGCGATGCGGCGGACGAGGTCCCGCGAGGACTCGCCGCGGCGGGTGGGGTCATCAGTGTGGCGATCGCAGCCGGGTCGTTGGTCTCCGCCGGCCTGCTGCGAGTGCTGCCCGGCCCCGTCGAGGATGCGCTCGCGGTGCCGTACCTCGTCGCGATCGGGGTGGTCCTCGTCCAGGTCGGCTGCTCGTGGCGGTTCATGGACGCCACCGCCGCGAGCGCACGGCCCACCTCCGCGGCATGGCGCGGGGCGCTGGCGTCGGGGGTCCGGGTGGCGTTCGGGCCGAGACTGCGGCTGCTGAGCTCGGCGATGGCCTTGGTCGGCGTCGCGGTGGCGGCGCTGGAGATGTTCATCCCGGTGCGACTCGCGGAATTCACTCCGGACGCGTCGGACGCCGCTGCCGTGCTCGGCGTCGTCTCGTCGGCGGCCTGGGGCGTGGCCGCCCTCGGCGCCCTGGTCACGACGCGAGCGCTGCGCCGCCTCAGCCCCGCGCTGCTGACGCCCGCGCTGTTCGCGGTCGAAGCCCTGGGCCTCGTCGCGATGGCCGCCGCCACCGGGGTCGGGATCCTGGTGGCGGGGTACTGGCTCTGCTACCTCGTGCACACCTCGTCCGGCGCGACGTTCAACGCGCTCGTCCACGAGCGGGTCGACGACGCCCAGCGGGCCACGGCGCTGTCGGTGAACTCGATGGCGTTCCTGGGAACCGCAGCCGCCGGGGGAGTGGCGCTCGGCGCACTGGCGGACGCGAGCAGCGCCTCGGCCGCCCTCGTCGTCGGCTCCGCGTTCATGGGCGTAGCCGCCCTGCTGGTGGTGGCGGCGGTGCGTCCGCGTCAGCGGTAGTTGGTGAACTGCACCGCGAAGTCGAGGTCGGCGCCCTTCACGAGCGCGATGATCTCCTGCAGGTCGTCGCGGGACTTGCTCGAGACACGCAGCTCGTCGCCCTGGATCTGGACCTTGGCGCCCTTGGGACCCTCGTCACGGATCAGCTTGCTGACCTTCTTGGCCTGCTCGGTGCTGATGCCCTCGCCGAAGGTGCCGTTGATCTTGACGTCCTTGCCGGACTGGCGCGGGTCGTCGGAGTCGAACGACTTGAGGCTGATGCCGCGCTTGATCAGCTTGGACTGGAAGACGTCCAGGATCGCGAGCGCGCGCTCCTCGGCGTTGGCGGTGATCTCGATGCCCCACTCGCCCTTCCACTCGATGGACGCGTTGGTGTTCTTGAAGTCGTACCTCGTCGCGATCTCCTTGGCCGCCTGGTTCACGGCGTTGTCCGCCTCCTGGCGGTCGATCTTGCTGACGATGTCGAAGGAGGAATCGGCCATGGCCCCACCCTACGGCCCGTGGCGCCGTGACGGGCCGGGTCCCGTCGGTGCCGGGCGGACCAGACCTGATTTCGGACTCCGGCGGGGGCTGGGGTAATCTTGCGGACTGTCGCGGCAGGTTGCCCGAGCGGCCAAAGGGAGCTGACTGTAAATCAGCCGGCATTGCCTACATAGGTTCGAATCCTATACCTGCCACGTGACGCGAGCCCCCGACCGAATCGGTCGGGGGTTCGCCCTTTCCCGGGCACTCGCGGGGGTGCGCTCCGTCCGTTCGAGCCCCTATCGTCGAGGCATGGCCACGCCCGATCCTGACCGCCGCCGCGGCGACGACTGGTCGCTGCGCGCCCTCTACGACCTCGTGCCCGACGCTTACGAGCTCGACCTGCTCGAGGAGTCGCGTCGTCCTCCGCGTCCCGCGGAGCGCCCCGTCGACCTCGACGCCGTGCGCGACGAGTTCGTGGCCGGCCTGGGCTTCGACGACGAGCCGTCGATGGCGTCGGACGAGCTCGGCGGGCCTTCGGTCACCCAGGCGCAGTTCCTGGTCGAGCGACTCCTCGGCGGCGAGGTCGTCGACGACCGCACGCGCTGATGCCCCGGGTACGGTGACGGCGTGGCAGACACGTGGTTCGACCGGCACACCCACGTCTGGAGTCGGTGGCGCCTCGACGAGCTGATGAAGGCCAAGCAGGCCTCCGGTTCACGCGTCAGTCTCGTCGTGCCGGCCCGCAACGAGGCGGCGACGATCGGTGACGTCGTCGGCCGCCTGCACGCGGCATTCGTCGCCGAGACCGACCTGGTCGACGAGCTCGTCGTGATCGACGGCGACTCGACCGACGACACGGCTCGCATCGCGCGCGAGGCCGGTGGCGTCGTGCACGAGCTCGCCTCCGTGCGTCCGGACCTCGGGACGCGTCCCGGCAAGGGCGAGTCGCTGTGGAAGGCGCAGTTCGTCACCACGGGCGACGTCCTCGTGTTCGTCGACGCGGACCTCGTCGAGTGGGACACGCACTTCGTGACCGGCCTGCTCGGCCCACTCCTCACTGATCCTGCGACCGCCCTCGTCAAGGGCTTCTACCAGCGCCCCTTCAGGTCGGGGAGCACGAACGAGCCGCATGGCGGCGGACGCGTCACTGAGCTCGTGGCCCGGCCCCTGCTGGCGATCGCGCGACCCCAGTTGACGCAGGTGGTCCAGCCGCTCGCCGGGGAGTGGGCGGTGCGGCGCGACGTGTTCGCCACGCTCTCGGTCCCGGTCGGCTACGGCGTCGACATCGCTGCCCTGATGGACGTGCACGACCGCCTCGGGCCGGACGCCATCGCCCAGGTCGACCTCGGGGTGCGCGCCCACTCCCACCAGGACCTCGCAGACCTGGCGCCGATGGCGGCCCAGGTGATGGCAGCGGTCCTGGGCCGCTCAGGACACGATCTCGACCCCGCGGCGGTGCTGCGCCAGTTCGTGCGGCAGGACGGGGGCCTCGAGCAGGTGGCCCGCGACACCGACCTGTCCGAGCGCCCGCCCGCGAACGAGGTGGCCCGATGACGCTGCGCCTGGGACGACAGGAGTTCGCCGACGACGCGACGCTCATGATGGCGATCGTCAACCGCACGCCCGACTCGTTCTTCGACAAGGGCGCGACGTGGGCCGAGGACTCGGCGTTCGACCGCGTGCAGCAGGTCGTCGACGAGGGCGCCGAGATCGTCGACATCGGCGGCATCAAGGCCGCGCCCGGGTCCGAGATCGACGCCGACGAGGAGAAGCGCCGCGTCGTGGGGTTCGTCGAGCGTGTCCGCGGCGCCTTCCCGGACCTGGTGATCAGCGTGGACACGTGGCGCTCCGAGGTCGGACGCGCGGTGTGCCAGGCCGGGGCCGACCTGCTGAACGACGCATGGGGCGGCGCCGACCCCCGCCTGGCCGAGGTCGCAGCCGAGTTCGACGCGGCTCTCGTGTGCACTCACACCGGTGGCATCACCCCGCGCACCCGTCCCCACCGGATCGAGTACCAGGACGTGATGGCCGACGCGATCGGCTCGACGGTCGCGCAGGCGGAGCGGGCCGTCGCCGTGGGCGTCGCCCGCGAGAGCGTCGTGATCGACCCCGCCCACGACTTCGGCAAGAACACCTTCCATTCGCTCGAGGTCACCCGCCGCCTGGACGAGATGGTCGCGACCGGCTGGCCCGTCCTGGTGTCCCTGTCGAACAAGGACTTCGTCGGCGAGACGCTCGATCGGCCGGTGGGGGAGCGGCTGCTGGGCACCCTGGCCGCCACGGCCGTCGCGGCCACCGCGGGCGCCCGGATCTACCGGGTGCACCAGGTGCCCGAGACCCGCCAGGTGGTCGACATGGCCTGGACCATCGCGGGGCGCCGCCCGCCCGCACGGGCGATCCGGGGGCTCGCGTGATCCGCGCTCTCGTCGTGGTGCCTCCCGTGCCGGCGCTCCTGCCGCGCTACGCCAGCCTCGAGGACCCGGTGGCCGACCTGCGGCGGTCGGCGGTCAGTGTCGTGCGCGCGATGACCTCCGGTGCGGAGTCGGTCGCGATCGTCGGCGACGACCCGTTCGCTGAGCCTGTCGCGCGTGCTCTGCTCGATGCGGCCGGGTTCGACGGCGGCATCGAGGACGAGGCCGAGGTCGTCCTCGCCATGGCCAACGGCTCGGCCAAGCGCACCGAGAAGGCCCCGGGCCACCTCGACGCGCGTGCCTTCGACTTCGACGACTCCGTCGACCTCGCCCTGCGCTCCGGCAACGGGCGGCGCCTCGCAGCGCTGGACGCCGACCTGGGTCGCGAGCTCTGGGCCTCGGGCACCGGGACCCTCGCGAAACTGGGAGAGGGCCTGGGCTCCGGCTGGACCGTCTCGGTGCCCTACGCGGACGCCCCGTACGGCGTCCTGTGGTGGGTCGGGGCCTGGGTCCGCGACTGACCTGCGGTCAGCCAGATGTGTAGCCCTGCGTACCTTCTCGGGCCGAGGAAGGTACGCGCCTCCACACATCTCGCGCGCCGACGGCGCGGTCACGGCGGTGGCCTACGCTGAGCGGCGTGGCCTACGACGCTCTCTTCGACACCGTGTTCGCCCGCATGGATCCCGAGCGGATCCACGGGCGTGCCTTCGCCGCGATCCGCGCCGGCCGGCTCGTCAGCGAACGGGTGTACCGGGTCGAGCCCAGCCCCGTCACGGTGATGGGCATCGAGTTCCCCCATCGGTTCGGCCTGGCCGCAGGATTCGACAAGGACGCGCGAGGCGTCCCGGGGCTGCTCGCGCTGGGCTTCGGCCACGTCGAGATCGGCACCGTGACGGCGCGCCCCCAGCCCGGCAACGATCGGCCTCGCCTGTTCCGCCTCGTCGACGACCACGCGATCGTCAACCGCATGGGCTTCAACAACGACGGCGCCGCGGTGGTCGCATCACGCCTGCACCGGCTGCGGGGCACGGCGGCGGGGCGCGACGCGGTCATCGGCGTCAACATCGGCAAGACGAAGGTCGTGCCCGCCGAGCAGGCCGCGCAGGACTACGTCGAGAGCGCCCGGCTGCTGGTGCCGCTGGCCGACTATCTCGTCGTCAACGTCTCCAGCCCCAACACGCCGGGCCTGCGCGACCTGCAGGCCGTCGACTCCCTCGAGCCGATCCTGAGGTCGGTCAAGGACGTCGCCGACGCGAACCTCGGCCGCCGCGTCCCCCTCGTGGTCAAGATCGCCGGCGACCTGGCCGACGCCGACATCGACGCCGTCACCGACCTGGCCCTCGAGCTGGGCCTGGACGGCATCAGCGCGACGAACACGACGATCGCCCGTCCTGAGGAGCTGCGGACGCCCCGGGCCCGGATCGACGCGGTGGGCGCCGGCGGTCTCTCGGGTCCCGTGCTGGCCGATCGCGCCGTCGAGGTGCTGCGCCGGATCCGCGCGCGGGCCGGCGACGGGCTCACCCTGATCGGGGTCGGGGGAGTGACGACGCCGGCCGACGTCCGGGCCCGGATCGAGGCCGGCGCCGACCTCGTCCAGGCGTACACCGGGTTCGTCTACGGCGGTCCGTCGTGGCCCTCGCGGCTCGCGCGGGCGGCTCGCTGAAGCACTGGCATTGCAGGGTTGTTGAGGTCGGGGGTACCCCGATTTGGGAAGTTGGCCACCGACCCGGTATCTTTACTTGTCGGCTTGCCCCTTTAGCTCAGTCGGCAGAGCGTTTCCATGGTAAGGAAAAGGTCTACGGTTCGATTCCGTAAAGGGGCTCTGAGGAGCGGGGTGACTCGCAACTTACGTGGCTGGGTAGCTCAGGTGGTTAGAGCACACGACTCATAATCGTGGTGTCGCGGGTTCGAGTCCCGCCCCAGCTACCGCATCGGCGGAAAGACCAGCAACAAGCCCAGTACTCATGGGCACGACCAGAAGAGGCACACTGTGGCCAGCAAGAGCTCCGACGTTCGTCCCAAGATCACCTTGGCCTGCACCGAGTGCAAGGAACGCAACTACATCACGAAGAAGAACCGTCGCAACGACCCCGATCGCCTCGAGGTCAAGAAGTACTGCGCGCGTTGCAACACGCACCAGGCGCACCGCGAGACGCGCTGAAACAGACTTCCCGAGACGACCCCCACGCCCATCGGGCGCGGGGGTCGTCCGCGTCTGCGGCACCCTCAGCGGCTCCCGCGCCGCCTGCTAGCGTCACCGTCATGCTGCTGTCCGAGGTCACGACCCTGCGGCTGGGAGGCCCGGCCCGCACCGTGGTCGAGGCGACCACCGAGGCCGAGCTGATCGACGCCGTCCGGTCCGCCGACGAGGCGGGCGAGCCGTTGCTGCTGGTGGGCGGCGGCAGCAACCTGGTGGTGGCCGACGCGGGCTTCGAGGGCACCGTCGTGCTGATCCGGACCCGCGGCATCGACGTCTCCGCCGATGCGTGCAGCGGCGCGATGGTCACCGTCGCCGCCGGCGAGAACTGGGACGAGTTCGTCGCGTACGCCGTCGAGCGCGACTGGGAGGGCCTGGAGGCGCTCTCGGGGATCCCGGGGTCTGTCGGCGCCACCCCGATCCAGAACGTCGGTGCGTACGGCCAGGAGGTCGCGGACACGATCGTCAGCGTCCGCACGTGGGACCGCCACGAGAAGCGCGTCCGCACGATCATGTTCACCGACCTGGGCTTCGGGTACCGCCACAGCCGGTTCAAGCAGGAGCCCGGCCGCTTCGTGGTGTTGACCGTGGCGTTCCAGCTGCGCTTCGCCGCGGGGCTGGGTGCGCCGGTGCGCTACGCCGAGCTGGCGCGGCACCTGGGCGTCGAGGTCGGCGAGCGCGCCCCCCTCGACCAGGTGCGTCGGACGGTGCTCGAGCTGCGCCGCGGCAAGGGCATGGTGCTCGACCCGCAGGACCACGACACCTGGAGCGCTGGCTCGTTCTTCACCAATCCGATCCTGGGCGAGGAGGCCGCGGCTGCGCTGCCGGCCGACGCGCCGCGATTCGGTCAGCCCGACGGTTCCGTCAAGACCAGCGCGGCGTGGCTCATCGACCACGCCGGGTTCGCGAAGGGCCACCGTCGTGGGCAGGTGGGCCTGTCGGACAAGCACGTGCTCGCGCTGACCAATCGCGGCGAGGGCACCACCGCAGAGCTGCTCGACCTCGCCCGCGAGGTGCGTGACGAGGTCGAGCGGACGTTCGGGGTGCGCTTGGTCAACGAGCCGGTGATCGTGGGCGACGCCCGGCTCTAAAGGTCAGAGCAGCCCGGACAGGGACAGCTCGTTCATCTCCTGGTAGTCCGAGGTCGACGATGCGACGCCGATGATGATCAGCACGACGAAGAACGCGAGCACCAGGATGCTCAGGATCAAGATGACGGTGGCGATGATGCCCAGGATCCGCCCGGCCTGTGCCTCGCCACGACCGTCGTAGACGCCGGGGTTGGCGTCGATCTCGGCCACCGCGCGGTTGCCCATGACCCAGGCGAACGGGCCCAGCACCTGGCACACGACCAGGCCGAGGATGCCCAGCACGAGGACGAGAGTGGCCTTGGGGTGCTTCGGGGCCACCTGCCACTGGCCGGGAGCGCCGTAGGGCTGCTGGCCGCCGTACGGCTGCTGGGCGCCGTAGGGCTGGCCCGGGGGCTGCTGGTACGGCTGCTGGGCGCCGTAGGGCTGGCCCGGAGGCTGCTGGCCGCCCGACGGCTGCTGCGGGTCGCCGGACGGGTCGTTCGGCTGCTGCCCCGGATCGTCACCGGGGTAGGACGGCGGCTGGTTCTCGCTCATGGCGCCATCGTTCCACGATCATCGGCCAACCAGGCCTCGACACCCTGCAGCGCCGCGGTGCGCAGGTCGTCCGGCGCCCGGGAGGCCCGTAGCGAGCGGCGGGCCAGCTCGGCGAGCTCCTGGTCCGAGAAGTCCTGCGCGGCCCTCAGCAAGGCGTACTGGCCCGCGAGCCGCGTGCCGAACAGCAGCGGGTCGTCGGCCCCCAGGGCGATGTCCACCCCGGCGGCCAGGAGCTCACGCACCGGGACCTCGTCGATCGTGGTGTAGACGCCCAGGGCGACGTTCGAGGCCGGGCAGACCTCCAGCGCGATGCCGGACTCGGCGATCGTGTCGAGCAGCCGGGGGTCCTCGACGACCCGGATGCCGTGCCCCAGTCGGTTCGGCGTGAGGTGGGTCAGGCACTGGCGCACGTGCTCGGGGCCTCGCAGCTCGCCGGCGTGGGGAGCGAGCGTGAGCCCGGCGCGCGCCGCGATCGCGAAAGCCGGCCCGAAGTCGGCGGTGGAGCCACGGCGCTCGTCGTTCGACAGGCCGAAGCCGTGCACGCCGCGCCCGGCGTACTGCGCCGCCAGGCGCGCCAGCGTCCGCGCGTCGAGGGGGTGGCGCGTGCGGTTCGCGGCGATGATCACGCTCATCCCCAGTCCCGTCGAGGCCGAGGCGTCGCGCACGGCGTCGATGACCAGGTCGGTGAAGGCCGAGATGCCACCGAACCGCGCACCGTAGCCGGACGGGTCCACCTGGATCTCGGTCCAGACGCAGCCGTCCGCGACGTCGTCCTCGGCGGCCTCGCGCACGAGCCGTCGCACGTCGTCCTCGGTGCGCAGGACCGAGCGGGCGACGTCGTAGAGTCGCTGGAAGCGGAACCAGCCCTTCTCGTCGGCCGCCGAGAGCTGTGGGGGCCAGTCCTCGACCAGCGCCGCGGGCAGGTGCACACCGTCGCGTTCGGCCAACTCGATGAGGGTGCCGTGGCGCATCGACCCGGTGAAGTGCAGGTGCAGGTGGGCCTTGGGCAGGGTGGTCAGGGGCCGCACGCGCCCATCGTGCCATGCCCCGTCCGGGCCGGCCGACCGGCCGATCGACGACACCGGTTTCGCATTCGTGGAGTCGTTGCGTACACTTGACGAAACCGGCGAAACTACCCTGATTCGTCATGCCCGGAATCGGGCGGAAGGGCACTGGCGCAACTGGCAGCGCATCGGTCTCCAAAACCGAAGGTTGGGGGTTCAAGTCCCTCGTGCCCTGCAAGGTCGGTCCGCACCGCGGATCGATGAGGTACGACGAAGGAGCACCGTGAGCGAGAATCACGAACTGGCTGGGACCCGCGCCAAGCGCACGTCCCCGCTCACGTTCTACCGCCAGGTGGTCGCCGAGCTGCGCAAGGTGGTCTGGCCGACCCGCCCGCAGGTCGTCAACTACTTCTTCGTCGTGCTCGTCTTCGTGCTGATCATGATGGCGTTCGTCTCCGCGCTCGACTACGGGTTCGGCAAGGCCGCCTTCGCCATCTTCGCCTAACCCCAAGGACTGAAACTCACCGTGACCTCCGAATTCGACGAGACCGACGCACCCGTGGACGAGACGTCCACCGATGAGGCGTCGGCCGACGAGACCCCCGCCGACGACGTCGTCGCCGACGAGTCCGGCGTGGCCGAGGGCGACGCCACGGACGCGGACCAGGCCGACGAGTCCGACGAGGCCGACGAGGCCGTCGACCCCCTGCAGGAGTTCCGCGACCGGCTGTGGACCCAGCCCGGCGACTGGTACGTCATCCACACGTACGCCGGCATGGAGAAGCGCGTCCAGCAGAACCTCGAGAACCGCAAGATCGCGCTCAACGCCGAGGACTACATCCACGAGATCGTCGTGCCGACCGAAGAGGTCGCCGAGATCAAGAACGGTCAGCGCAAGCTCGTCAAGCGCACCGTGCTGCCGGGCTACGTGCTCGTCCGCATGGACCTGACCGACGACTCGTGGGGCGTCGTGCGCCACACCCCGTCGGTCACGGGCTTCGTGGGCAACGCGCACCAGCCCGTGCCGCTGAGCCTGTCCGAGGTCGAGAAGATGCTCGCCCCCGCCGTCGAGGCCGAGGTCGCCGCCGAGGCCACCGAGACCGCCGAGAAGGCGCAGCAGGCCGCGGCCCCCAAGGTCGAGTTCAGCGATTTCGCCGCCGGCGACTCCGTGCTCGTCATCGACGGCCCGTTCGCGACGCTGCACGCCACCGTCACCGAGATCAACATCGAGGGCCAGAAGGTCAAGGGCCTCGTCGAGATCTTCGGTCGCGAGACGTCGGTCGAGCTGCCGTTCGACTACATCCAGAAGGTTTGATCGCCCCGCGATCAATGTCGGCCGAGTCGCCGCGCCTGAACGAGTGGCGCACCCGGCCCTGAACGAACACCACCAGTAAGAAGGACCCGAAATGCCTCCCAAGAAGAAGGTCGCAGCTGTCGTCAAGGTGCAGCTGCAGGCCGGCAAGGCCAACCCGGCGCCGCCCGTCGGCACCGCGCTCGGCCCGCACGGCGTCAACATCATGGACTTCTGCAAGGCGTACAACGCCCAGACCGAGTCCATGGCCGGCAACGTCATCCCCGTCGAGATCACGATCTACGAAGACCGGTCGTTCACCTTCGTCACGAAGACGCCGCCGGCCGCCGAGCTGATCAAGAAGGCCGCGGGCCTGGCCAAGGGCTCGTCCGTGCCGCACACCGACAAGGTCGGCAAGCTCAGCAAGGACCAGGTGCGCGAGATCGCCCAGACCAAGCTGCCCGACCTCAACGCCAACGACGTCGACGGCGCCATGAAGATCGTCGAGGGAACCGCCCGCTCCATGGGCGTCACCATCGACAACTGATCGTCATCGCACACGGTTTCTGAGCATTCGATCGCTCAGGACCACGGTTCTTGAGCACGTGCCCAAGGATCAAGGAAACGTGGAAGGGCCAGCTGGGTCCGCACCACATCTGGTAGCAACAGGAAGAGACACCAGTCATGCCACAGCACAGCAAGGCGTACCGCGCGGTCGCCGAGAAGATCGATCGCGACGCCCTCTACACGCCGCTCCAGGCCGTCACCCTGGCCAAGGAGTCCGGCTCCAAGAAGTACGACTCGACCGTCGACGCCGTCGTGCGTCTCGGCGTCGATCCCCGCAAGGCCGATCAGATGGTGCGCGGCACCGTCAACCTGCCGCACGGGACCGGCAAGACCGCCCGGGTCCTGGTCTTCGCCACCGGCGCCAACGCCGATGCCGCTCGTGAGGCCGGCGCCGACTTCGTCGGTGCCGACGAGCTCGTCGACAAGATCAACGAGGGCTGGCTCGACTTCGACGCCGTCGTCGCGACGCCCGACATGATGGGCAAGGTCGGCCGCCTCGGCCGCGTCCTGGGTCCGCGCAACCTGATGCCGAACCCGAAGACGGGCACCGTCACGACCGACGTGGCCAAGGCTGTCGGCGACATCAAGGGCGGCAAGATCGAGTTCCGCGTCGATCGTCACGCCAACGTGCACTTCGTGATCGGCAAGGCGTCGTTCAGCGCCGAGCAGCTCGCCGAGAACTACGGCACCGCCATCGAGGAGATCCTGCGTCTCAAGCCCTCCAGCTCGAAGGGCCGTTACATCAAGAAGGCGACCATCTCCGCGACGACGGGCCCCGGTGTCCCGGTCGACCCGACGCGCTCGCGCAACTTCGCGACCGACGACGAGGCCTGAGCGGCCGACTCGCCCGCACGAACACACGACGCCGTCCCCGCGCATCGCGGGGGCGGCGTCGTCGTTCGCGCCGAACCCGCGGTCGCGTCGGTGGCCGGTCGGTAGGCTCGTCCCCATGAAGAAGTCCGTCGGCGTCCTGCTCGCCACCGCTGTCCTCGCCCTGTCGTCCGCGTGTGGCCAGTCGGGCTCTGACGCCGGCGCGGCGGCCTCCGGCGACGCTGGCAGGGCGGACACGACGGCCGCGGCGGACGAGTCGCCCAGCGACGCGCCGTTGACGCGCGACAACTTCGCCGAGCGCCTCAGTGCCGCACAGCTCGAAGCCGGCAGCGCACACATCGAGACGACCACGTCCGCCTCCGGGATGGACGTCTCCATGACGGGCGACGTCGTCATCGCGAAGAACCTGGAGGACTCGGCCAGCCGCGTCTCCATGGACTCGTCCGGGATGGCGATGGAGGTCCGCGTCGTCGGGGGCAACCTGTACATGAAGATGGGCCAGATGACCGGCGGCAAGTTCGTCAAGATCGACCTCGATGATCCCGATGGTGCCTTCGCCAAGAGCTTCGGGAGCCTCACGGAGCAGATCGATCCCGGCGAGCAGCTCGCGCTGTTCGACGACGCCCTCGTGGAGTTCGAGAACCAGGGCAGCGGCGGCGAGATCGACGGCGTCGAGACGTCGAAGCTGCGCCTCGTCCTGGACACCGAGAAGGTGCTGGGCGCCAACGCCGACGCGAAGAAGCTGGGCCCGAAGCTGCCCCAGCAGATGGAGTACGTGCTGTTCGTCGGCCAGGACGATCTGATGCGCCGGATGGTGGCGGACATCGCCGGTACCTCGACCACGACGGACTGGAGCCGTTGGGGTGAGGACGTCGAGGTCGAGGCACCGAAGAAGTCCGAGATCACCGACGCGCCGGCGTTCCCGTTCCCGACCGCGGGCGCGCTCGACGGCTGAACGACCCCGATTTGGAGGAACGCCGGGCGTCCGCCTAGACTGGTCGAACCGAAGACCGCCGGTGGTGTCTCCCACGAGTCACCCGAAGCGCCCGCCAGGGCGGCCCGCGCAGGTGCAGATCAGGGTTCGTCCCTGCGTTCTCCGAGCGTCCTGTGCCTGTGGCACGGGACGCTTTCTCGTGCAGGTGGTCTTCGCATGACAGTGAAGGAGACCCATGGCACGCCCGGACAAGGCAGCAGCCGTCGCCGATCTCGCGGACAACTTCCGTGAGGCCAACGGCGCGGTGCTCACCGAGTACCGCGGCCTCAACGTCAAGCAGCTGCAGGATTTGCGGCGCGCGCTTGGCGATGCCGCGAGCTATGCCGTCGCCAAGAACACGCTGACCAAGATCGCCGCCAAGGACGCCGGAATCGAGCTCGACGAGTCGCTGCTCACCGGCCCCACCGCGATCGCCTTCATCACGGGCGATCCGGTCGATGCGGCGAAGGGTCTGCGCGACTTCGCGAAGGCTAACCCCTCTCTCGTCCTGAAGGGCGGCTTCCTCGACGGGAAGACGCTCAGCGCGGACGAGATCAACAAGCTGGCCGACCTCGAGTCGCGTGAGGTCCTCCTCGCGAAGCTCGCTGGCGGCCTCAAGGCCAACCTGGCCAAGGCCGCGGGGCTCTTCAACGCCCCGCTGTCGCAGGCGGCCCGCACGTTCGCGGCGCTGCAGGCGAAGGCCGAAGCCGATCCGTCGGTCCTGGCTGCGGGAGCTCCCGCCGCCGAGACCGCCGAGCAGGCACCCGCCGACGACGCCCCCGCGGCCGAGTCGGACACCGAGAACGTCGAGACCGACGTCACCGAGGGCTGAACCGCCCGATTCCCATCGGGACCCCCTCGGGGTCTCATTGCAGAAAGGACGCCACAATCATGGCGAAGCTGAGCACTGACGAACTGCTGGATGCGTTCAAGGAAATGACCCTCATCGAGCTCTCCGAGTTCGTGAAGCAGTTCGAGGACACCTTCGAGGTCACCGCGGCCGCTCCGGTGGCCGTGGCCGCTGCGGGCGCCCCCGCCGGTGGCGGCGACGCCGCTGCCGCCGAGGAGAAGGACGAGTTCGACGTCGTCCTCGAGTCCGCCGGCGACAAGAAGATCCAGGTCATCAAGGAGGTCCGTGGCCTCACGAGCCTCGGCCTCAAGGAGGCCAAGGACCTCGTCGAGGGCGCGCCCAAGGCCGTCCTGGAGGGTGTCAACAAGGAAGCTGCCGACAAGGCCAAGGAGGCCCTCGAGGCCGCCGGCGCCACGATCACCCTCAAGTGATCTTCGGCTGACTGCTCGTACGAAGCGCCCATCCCGCAAGGGGTGGGCGCTTCGTCGTTCTCCACCATCGTTCTGAGTGGCCCCGTCCGTCACAGCCGCACCGGGATGCGCGCAGCCCTTGACTTCATCTGCTCAAGACCTACAGAGTCCGTCCTGACGCGGGCGATCTGGCCCGCGAAGAAATGCTTCGGGGGAATCAAGAAGGGTTGAATTCGGTCGTTTTTCCTTGAGGGCAATCGTCGCGATGTTGACGGCAGTTCTCCTCAGCACGTTCGCCGTCGGGAGTGCTTCGGCGACGGAGGACGTGAGTGAGCGCAGCTGCACGGCGGCAGAGTACGGGCAGCTGTTCGCGGCGCTGGACAAGGCGGGCGCCACGTCGACAGGCGTCGGGGGCCTCGATCCGAGAAAGACGGTCTCGGTCGATGAGAAGGCATGGGGCGACATCCAGAAGCTGAGCGCAGGCGGAGGATTCACCAACCCCTACATCTCGTTCAACAGGACGGATCAGCAGGCACTTCTCAACGGGAGTGTCGCGGGGATCGTCGGCACGATCTGTGTCGTCGGCACGCCGGTCGCCTGCGCGGTCGCTGGGGCGATCGCCGCCGTGGCCCTGGTGTACTTGAACAAGCACGGCCTGTGCCCGTCGTCGAAGAAGAACCTTCGCGTCTACGTCCACAGCCGCACGGCGAAGTGCGTTAAGTGAGGAGGTGGGTCCCATGCTCGGGTCCCTCGTGGTCGTACTCGGATTCGTGGTGATCCTGCTCGGCAGGCTCAAGGGTTTCGAGGCAGAGCGACACAGCGCACGAGCGAGTCTGGGTCGCATGATCTTGACCGTCGTCGCCGGCATGGCCGTGTGGATGCTCGTGGGCGCCGTCGGATCGTTGCCCGACTCGTCGGGTGTCTACCTCGGTGTGCTGCTGATGGGTGTCGCAGCTCTGCTCTCGATGTTCGCCCGCCGCTCGAGAATGGCTCATCCGGCCAACTAGTCGGGACTCATCCGTGCGAAGCGTCCACCCCACCCGGGGTGGGCGCTTCGTCGTGTCCACAGGCCACCGAGGCTCGTCGACCGCGTCGCGGCGAGGCGGCACGCCGCCGAACCGGGGGCCCGTTCTGCCACGTCTATCACGTGGTATGGCAGCAAAAAGCCAGAGATCATGGCTGATTGCGAACCCGTTGTCAAGAGTGGGGTTGATATCGGTGTGTCGATGGGGTTAAGATGGACGTTCGCGCCCACTTTGTCATGCCCTCGTCCCGTCCTGGCCCTGAAATGCCGGTCTTGACAGGGTTCTCGAAGCGTGCGCGCTGCACGGCGGGAGCCGTGTGAACAAGCCCCCGCGCGGTGTGAGCCGCGCGACACAAATGAATCGTACAGAACCGCCACGTTCATTCGCATGCGAGTTCCTTGGAAGGACTTCTCTTGGCCGCCTCGCGTACCGCCGCACACCAGAATCACACTTCGCGCATCTCCTTCGCGAAGATCGCCGAACCGCTCGAGGTTCCCGAGCTCCTCTCCCTGCAGACCGACAGCTTCGACTGGCTGATCGGCAGCGACGCCTGGCGTGAGCGGGTCGAGTCGGAGCTGGCCGCAGGCCGCACGGATGTCTCGACCAAGTCCGGCCTGGAGGAGATCTTCGAGGAGATCAGCCCCATCGAGGACTTCTCCGAGACGATGAGCCTGTCGTTCCGCGACCACCGCTTCGAGCCCGCGAAGTACTCGGTCGAGGACTGCAAGGACCGCGACGTCACGTACGCCGCGCCGCTGTTCGTCACCGCCGAGTTCATGAACAACGAGACCGGCGAGATCAAGAGCCAGACGGTCTTCATGGGCGAGTTCCCGCTCATGACCGACAAGGGCACCTTCATCATCAACGGCACCGAGCGCGTCGTCGTGTCGCAGCTCGTCCGTTCGCCCGGCGTCTACTTCGAGCGCACGCCGGACAAGACGTCCGACAAGGACATCTTCACCGCTCGCGTCATCCCGTCGCGCGGTGCTTGGCTCGAGTTCGAGATCGACAAGCGCGACATCGTCGGCGTCCGTCTCGACCGCAAGCGCAAGCAGTCCGTCACGATGCTGCTCAAGGCCCTGGGCTTCAGCGAGGAGAAGATCCTCGACACCTTCGGCCAGTACGACTCGATCCGCTTGACGATGGAGAAGGACTCCGTCCGCAGCGAGCTCGTCCGCGAGGAGCTCGAGAAGAAGGCCCGTGACGCGGGCGTCACGCAGGAGATGGTCGACGCCGAGGTCACCCGCCGTTCGCTCATCGACATCTATCGCAAGCTGCGTCCGGGCGAGCCGCCGAGCGTCGAGGCCGCGCAGACCCTGCTGGAGAACTACTACTTCAACCCGAAGCGGTACGACACGGCCAAGGTCGGTCGCCACAAGATCAACAAGAAGATCGGCTCCGACGCCGCGTTCGACCAGCAGACGCTGACGCTCGACGACGTCGTGGGCACGATCCACTACGTCGTGGCCCTGCACGACGGCGCGGCCGAGCTCGAGACCGCGGCCGGCACCGTCCCGGTCGAGGCCGACGACATCGACCACTTCGGCAACCGCCGCATGCGCACCGTGGGCGAGCTGATCCAGAACCAGCTCCGCACCGGCCTGGCGCGCATGGAGCGTGTCGTGCGCGAGCGGATGACGACCCAGGACGTCGAGGCGATCACGCCGCAGACCCTGATCAACATCCGTCCGATCACGGCGGCGCTGAAGGAGTTCTTCGGCACCAGCCAGCTGTCGCAGTTCATGGACCAGAACAACCCGCTCGCCGGCCTGACGCACAAGCGTCGCCTGTCGGCGCTCGGCCCGGGCGGCCTCTCGCGTGAGCGCGCCGGCTACGAGGTCCGTGACGTCCACCCGTCGCACTACGGCCGCATGTGCCCCATCGAGACGCCCGAAGGCCCGAACATCGGCCTGATCGGCTCGCTCGCGTCGTTCGGTCGCATCAACGCGTTCGGCTTCGTCGAGACGCCGTACCGCCGCGTCATCGACGGCAAGGTCAGTGAGCAGATCGACTACCTGACCGCGACCGACGAGGACCGCTACATCGTCGCGCAGGCGAACTCGCTGCTCAACGAGGACGGCTCCTTCGCCGAGGATGCCGTGCTGGTCCGCCAGCGTGGCGGCGAGGCCGAGCTCCGTCCGGCCGCCGAGGTCGACTACATGGACGTCTCGCCGCGCCAGATGGTGTCGGTCGCGACGGCCCTGATCCCGTTCCTCGAGCACGACGACGCGAACCGCGCGCTCATGGGCGCCAACATGCAGCGTCAGGCCGTGCCGCTGATCCGCAACGACGCTCCGCTCGTCGGCACCGGCATGGAGTACCGCGCCGCCGTCGACGCCGGTGACGTCACCGTCGCCAAGAAGCCGGGCGTCGTCAAGGAGGTCTCGGCCGACTCGGTCGAGATCATGGAGGACGAGGGCACGTACACGACGTACCGCCTGGCCAAGTTCCGTCGCTCGAACCAGGGCACCTGCACGAACCAGCGCCCGCTGGTCCGCGAGGGGCAGCGGGTCGAGGTCGGCACGCCGCTGGCCGACGGTCCGTGCACCGAGCACGGAGAGATGGCGCTGGGCACCAACCTGCTCGTCGCCTTCATGCCGTGGCAGGGCCACAACTACGAGGACGCGATCATCCTGTCCCAGCGCGTCGTCCAGGACGACCTGCTGACCTCGATCCACATCGAGGAGCACGAGGTCGACGCCCGCGACACCAAGCTGGGCCCCGAGGAGATCACGCGTGACGTCCCGAACGTCAGCGAGGAGACCCTGGCCAACCTCGACGAGCGCGGCATCATCCGCATCGGCGCCGAGGTCGGCAACGGCGACATCCTGGTCGGCAAGGTCACGCCCAAGGGCGAGACCGAGCTGACCCCCGAGGAGCGCCTGCTGCGCGCGATCTTCGGCGAGAAGGCGCGCGAGGTGCGCGACACCTCGCTCAAGGTCCCGCACGGCGAGTCCGGCACCGTCATCGGCGTCCGCGTCTTCGACGCGTCCGAGGGTGACGAGCTGAGCCCGGGCGTGAACCAGCTGGTGCGCGTCTACGTGGCCCAGAAGCGCAAGATCAGCCACGGTGACAAGCTCGCCGGCCGTCACGGCAACAAGGGCGTCATCGCCAAGATCCTGCCCATCGAGGACATGCCGTTCCTCGAGGACGGCAGCCCGGTCGACATCGTGCTGAACCCGCTGGGCGTGCCCGGCCGCATGAACGTCGGCCAGGTCCTCGAGACCCACCTGGGCTGGATCGCCAAGGCCGGCTGGGAAGTCCCGAAGGAGACCCAGGACGAGTGGGCCGAGCGCCTGCGCAAGATCGGCGCCGACTCGGCCGAGCCGAACACCAACGTCGCCACCCCGGTGTTCGACGGTGCTCGCGAGGACGAGATCTCCGGTCTGCTGAGCGTGACGCGTCCCAACCGCGACGGCGACCGCATGGTCGGTCCGGACGGCAAGGCGCGACTGTTCGACGGTCGTACCGGCGAGAAGTTTCCCGACCCGATCAGCGTGGGCTACATGTACATGCTCAAGCTGCACCACCTGGTCGACGACAAGATCCACGCTCGCTCGACGGGCCCGTACTCGATGATCACCCAGCAGCCGCTCGGCGGTAAGGCCCAGTTCGGTGGCCAGCGCTTCGGTGAGATGGAGTGCTGGGCGATGCAGGCGTACGGCGCCGCCTACACCCTGCAGGAGCTGCTGACCATCAAGTCGGACGACGTGGTCGGCCGCGTGAAGGTGTACGAGGCCATCGTCAAGGGCGAGAACATCCCCGAGCCGGGCATCCCCGAGTCCTTCAAGGTGCTCCTCAAGGAGCTCCAGTCGCTGTGCCTCAACGTGGAGGTGCTGTCCTCGGACGGCGCAGCCATCGCGATGGCCGACGGCGACGACGAGGACCTCGAGCGTGCCGCCGCGAATCTGGGCATCAACCTGTCCCGGAACGAGGCCGCGACCGTGGACGATCTCGCGAATTAGTTTTCGGTCCCCGGGCCGTGGAACACGGCCTGTGACGCAGTCCGTGGTGACACGGCCCGGGGGCGCTAGAGCACATTTGAATTGGCAGTCAGGAAAAGCGGATCTCACCCGCTGATCCACAATCCCTCTGGGGAAAGGAAGTTACGTGCTCGACGTCAACTTCTTCGATGAACTCCGCATCGGTCTCGCGACCGCGGAGGACATCCGCAACTGGTCCTACGGCGAGGTCAAGAAGCCGGAGACCATCAACTACCGCACGCTCAAGCCCGAGAAGGACGGCCTCTTCTGCGAGAAGATCTTCGGCCCCACCCGGGACTGGGAGTGCTACTGCGGCAAGTACAAGCGCGTCCGCTTCAAGGGCATCATCTGTGAGCGGTGTGGTGTCGAGGTCACGCGGTCCGGCGTCCGCCGTGAGCGGATGGGCCACATCGAACTCGCCGCGCCGGTCACCCACATCTGGTACTTCAAGGGTGTCCCGAGCCGGCTCGGCTACCTGCTCGACCTGGCCCCCAAGGACCTCGAGAAGGTCATCTACTTCGCGGCCTACATGATCACCTCCGTCGACGAGGAGGCCCGTCACCGCGACATGCCCTCCCTCGAGGCGCAGATCGAGGTCGAGAAGAAGACCATCGAGAACGACCGCGACGCGGCCGTCGACGCCCGCGCCAAGAAGCTCGAGACCGACCTGGCCGAGCTCGAGGCCGAGGGCGCCAAGGGCGACGTGCGCCGCAAGGTGCGCGAGGGCGCGGAGCGCGAGATGAACGCGATCCGCCGCAAGGCCGACCAGCAGGCCGAGCGCATCCAGCAGGTCTGGGACCGGTTCAAGAACCTCAAGGTCCAGGACCTCGAGGGCGACGAACTGCTCTACCGCGAGATGCGTGACCGTTTCGGCATGTACTTCGAGGGCGGCATGGGCGCGGCGGCGCTCCAGAAGCGCCTCGAGGACTTCGACCTCGACGCCGAGGCCGAGCTGCTCCGCGAGATCATCGCGACGGGCAAGGGCCAGAAGAAGACCCGTGCGCTCAAGCGCCTGCGCGTCGTCACGGCGTTCCAGACCACGAGCAACAGCCCCAACGGCATGGTGCTCGACTGCGTCCCGGTCATCCCGCCGGACCTGCGCCCCATGGTCCAGCTCGACGGTGGCCGCTTCGCGACCTCCGACCTCAACGACCTGTACCGCCGCGTCATCAACCGCAACAACCGCCTCAAGCGGCTCCTCGACCTCGGCGCGCCCGAGATCATCGTCAACAACGAGAAGCGGATGCTTCAGGAGGCCGTCGACGCGCTGTTCGACAACGGTCGTCGTGGTCGCCCCGTCACCGGCCCGGGCAACCGCCCGCTCAAGTCGATCTCCGACATGCTCAAGGGCAAGCAGGGTCGTTTCCGTCAGAACCTGCTCGGTAAGCGCGTCGACTACTCGGGCCGTTCGGTCATCGTCGTCGGCCCGCAGCTCAAGCTGCACCAGTGCGGTCTGCCCAAGCAGATGGCACTCGAGCTGTTCAAGCCGTTCGTGATGAAGCGACTGGTCGACCTGAACCACGCGCAGAACATCAAGAGCGCCAAGCGCATGGTCGAGCGTGCTCGCCCGGTCGTGTGGGACGTGCTCGAAGAGGTCATCACCGAGCACCCGGTGCTGCTGAACCGTGCGCCCACCCTGCACCGTCTGGGCATCCAGGCGTTCGAGCCGCAGCTCATCGAGGGCAAGGCCATCCAGATCCACCCGCTCGTCTGCTCGGCCTTCAACGCCGACTTCGATGGTGACCAGATGGCCGTCCACCTGCCGCTGTCGGCCGAGGCGCAGGCCGAGGCCCGCATCCTGATGCTGTCGACGAACAACATCCTCAAGCCGTCGGACGGCCGACCGGTCACCATGCCCACCCAGGACATGATCATCGGCCTGTACTTCCTGACGCTCGAGCGTGAGGGTCACGTCGGAGAGGGTCGTGCCTTCAGCTCGCCCGCCGAGGCGACGATGGCGTTCGAGCGCGACGAGATCACGCTGCAGAGCAAGATCAGGATCCGCATCGACGGCGAGCTCCGCGAGACGACCCTGGGTCGCGCGATCTTCAACGACGCGCTGCCGCAGGACTACCCGTTCGTCAACTTCCAGGTCGGCAAGAAGGAGCTCGGCGTCATCGTCAACGACCTCGCCGAGCGCTACAGCAAGGTCGACGTGGCGGTGGCCCTGGACAACCTCAAGGACACCGGCTTCCACTGGGCGACGCGCTCCGGCGTGACGATCTCGATGGACGACGTCGTCAGCCCGCAGGAGAAGCAGCAGATCCTCGAGAAGTACGAGGCGCAGGCGGCCAAGGTCCAGCAGCAGTTCGACCGGGGTCTCATCACCGAGGACGAGCGTCGCCAGGAGCTCATCGAGATCTGGACCCAGGCCACGGCCGAGGTCTCGGCCTCGATGGAGGTCCTGTTCAAGGCCAGCGGCGACAACCCGATCTGGATGATGGTCAACTCCGGTGCTCGCGGCAACATGATGCAGCTGCGTCAGATCGCCGCCATGCGAGGACTGGTCGCGAACCCGAAGGGCGAGATCATCCCTCGTCCGATCAAGGCGAACTACCGCGAGGGCCTGTCGGTCGTCGAGTACTTCATCGCAACCCACGGTGCTCGTAAGGGCCTGGCCGACACCGCGCTGCGTACGGCCGACTCGGGTTACCTGACCCGTCGTCTGGTCGACGTCAGCCAGGACGTCATCATCCGCGAGGAGGACTGCGGCACCGAGCGTGGTCTGCCCAAGGTCATCGCGACGCGTCTGGACGACGGCACGCTCGTCGCCGCCGAGAACGTCGAGACCTCGGCCTACGCCCGCAACGCGGCGGTCGACATCGTCCACCCCGAGACCGGCGAGGTGCTGGTCGGTGCAGGTGAGGACCTCGGCGACGTCGAGATCCACCACCTCATCGCCTCGGGCGTCGAGTCGATCAAGGTCCGCACGGTCCTGACGTGTGACGCCAAGACCGGCACGTGCGCCAAGTGCTACGGCCGTTCGCTGGCCACCGGCAAGCTCGTCGACATCGGCGAGGCCGTCGGCACCATCGCGGCCCAGTCGATCGGTGAGCCCGGTACCCAGCTGACGATGCGTACCTTCCACACCGGTGGTGTGGCCGGTGACGACATCACGCACGGTCTGCCGCGCGTCGTCGAGCTCTTCGAGGCCCGCCAGCCCAAGGGCAAGGCCCCCATCACCGAGGCCGCCGGTCGCATGACGATCGACGACTCGGACAAGGGCCGCAAGCTCGTCGTCACTCCCGACGACGGTGCCGAGCCGATGGAGTACCCGGTCACGAAGCGTGCGCGGCTGCTCGTCAAGGACGGCGACCACGTCGAGGTCGGCGACCAGCTCACGCACGGTACGCCCGATCCGCAGGAGGTCCTGCGCATCCTGGGTGTCCGCAAGGCGCAGGAGCACCTCGTGGACGAGGTCCAGGAGGTCTACCGCAGCCAGGGCGTGGCGATCCACGACAAGCACATCGAGATCATCGTGCGCCAGATGCTCCGTCGCGTGACGGTCATCGAGCAGGGTGACGCGAAGCTGATCCCCGGTGACCTCGCGGACCGCGCTGTCTTCGAGGAGGAGAACCGCCGCGTCGTGGCCGAGGGTGGCACCCCCGCCTCCGGTCGACCGGTCCTGATGGGCATCACGAAGGCCTCGCTGGCCGTCGAGTCCTGGCTGTCGGCCGCCTCCTTCCAGGAGACGACCCGCGTCCTCACCGAGGCCGCGATCCAGGGCAAGTCGGACTCGCTGCGCGGCCTCAAGGAGAACATCATCATCGGCAAGCTGATCCCGGCCGGCACCGGCCTGGAGCGGTACCGCAACATCCGGGTCGAGCCCACCGAGGAGGCGCGTCAGAACGCCTACGCGGTCAGCGGCTACGACAGCTTCGACTACCAGTTCGGAGCATCGGACGCGGCGCCGGTGGCGTTGGACGACTACGACTTCAGCTTCGACAACTGAGTCACTGCGAAGGGGCCCTGCCGATCCGGCAGGGCCCCTTCGTCATGTCCGAGGGCCGAGGGCGCCCAGCGAGCGACGTCGGCCGATCCGAAGGCCTCAGCGCAGCCCGTGCCCCAGGGGCCGGTCGGCCGGCCGGTCGACCCGTGGGGGAGTCATCCGCTCGAGGCCGCGGTCCCACACGTCGGGGTGGGCGTCCTGCGAGTGGTACGTGTCCTCGCGGGGGTCGCGGAACATCCACGACAGCCGCGGTTCGAAGACCGGGCGGAACACCGTGGCCACCGGGCGGGTCATCAGCAGGTTGGCCACGACGAGCGCGACGACGATGCAGCCCAGGACGGCGGTGGCGCCGTAGGGCTCGATCCGGTCCCACAGGCGGAAGTGGCGGTCGAGCCAGATGATGACGAAGCCGTGCAGCAGGTAGCAGTAGAAGGTGCGTCCGCCCAGCGTCGTGGTCCACGACCGCCCGCGCGGCACCAGGGACAGCGCGGCCAGGGTCAGCGCGAAGGCGATCACGAGCAGCAGGGCCCGGATCGCGATGCCCTCGACGGGGCCGGCACCCAGCTCGTCGTAGCGCGCCTTCCACAACAGCCACGTGGTCGGCCAGCGCTCGGCCCACGACTGGGCGAACAGCTGGCACAGTACGAAGGTGCCGCCCAGCAACAGGGCTGAGGCGATCCGGGTCCGCGTGGCGCCGAGTCGCATGAACGTGTCGCGCTCGAAGTGCAGGCCGATCACGTAGAAGGGCAGCAGTCCGAGCACCTTCGGCAGCGCCAGGACGTTCGGGATCTCGATCAGCCCGGCCAGCAGCGAGATCACGATCGCGGTCGTGATCGGGTACTTCAGGGCGCGCCAGATCGGCGTCGTGAGCCGCCAGATGAACAGCGCGGCGAGGAACCAGCCGAGCCATTGCGGCGACAGGATCATGAAATGCTCGGGCTCGCCGTCGTAGTGGCGGGTGATCAGCTGCAACCCGGTCTCGACGATCAGGTACGGGACGATGAGCGTCGACACGATGCGCCGGATCTGACGGAAGTCGCCCACGTAGTGACGCGCGGTGTAGCCGGAGATCAGGACGAAGAACGGCATGTGGAAGGCGTAGACCCACGTGTAGACGCCACGAGCGGAGTCCATGACGACCAGCTCGGTCAGCGAGTGGCCGATGACGACGAGCAGCATCACCCAGTACCGCGCGTTGTCGAGGTAGGCGACGCGCTCCTGGGGGGCCTTCGTGCTGACGGGCAGCGGATCGAGACGACTCATCGCTCTCGACTGTAGTAGTTCCGGGCCCGGTCAGCCCGGGGGAGCGGAGCGCCTCAGGCGGTCGGCTCGATGAACAGCGAGAGATAGTTGCCGCGGGCCGAGAGCGTGTGGACGGTGCGCACGATCGTGCCGCCGCGACCGGGAGCCCAGGTGGTCACGATGACCTCGTTGAGGTCGGCCATCACGTCGCGGCGCAGGGTGCCCTCGGCGACGCGCTCGGACGTGAACGACTCGCTGACCTCGGTGGCGATGGAGGCGCGGGGCGTCGTCATCGTCGCGAAGGGCGGGCGCCGGCTGGACAGCAGCACGGTGGCGCTCGACGGCGGGGTGTAGTCGTCGATGGCGGGCGAGTCGGCCGGCGCGTCCTCGTCCATCTTGGGCCAGATCCAGCCGGTCCTCTCGGTGGTCGCCTCGACGTCCGCCGGATCGGGCAGGTCCTCGGGGGTGCGGTTCTCCTGGCCCTTGCGGGGGTCCCCGACATAGGAGACGCGCAAGTGCATGACCGGCTGCTCGAGCGATGCGAGGTTGCCCGTGCGGGTCGCCACGCGACCGGGATCGACGCTCAGCTGGACCCGCAGGTCGCGCTCGCCCGGGCTGGTGCCGGTGACGTCCAGCTGGCACCCGGTGATGCGCCGGTCGCGCGCGCGGCAGTAGGCCGCGAGATCGTCGGTGACGATCCCGGCGTCGGGCAGCAGGACGGCGATGTCGGCGAGCAGGCGTCGCACGACGAGCGTCGGGTCGCCGTCGATCCGCATGAGGGAGACGAACGTGTCCGCGCGCGGCGGTTCGTCGAGGTCCTCGAAGGTGTCGCCCTCGGGGCGGGTGCTGACGGTGGGCTCGGTCGTGGGGGTGGGCTCGGTGCCTTCCTCCAGCTCACGCTCGAGCGCCTGCTCGGCCTGGACCGCCTCCAGCTCGGGGCGGTAGGCCTCGACCAGGCGCTCGCTGCGGAAGCGGACGAGCGGACCCATCTGGACTGCGCCGTCCGGGACGATCAGCCCGTAGGCGATCGGGCTGGCGGGACCGGACTCGTGGACGTTGATCTCGGGGGGCGTGCCCGTGCGGTCGCTGTCGGGCATGGTGCCTGTGCCGGTGCAACCTGCCAGCGTCAGGAGCAGAGTCGCAGCAACAGCGGCGGTCAGACGGCGCATCGATCCCCTCGGTCCGGTGTGGAAGTCCCAAGGGTATCGGGTGCCGTCGTATGGTTCTGTCCATGTTCGCGCCCAGCCGCTCGGAGCGGATCCTCGCCCGGGGGGTGCCGGTGCACCGGTCTCGTCGCGTGCGTGGACGACGCCGTCGGCTCTCGGTGACGGCGGTACCGTGACCGCGCGGCCCACCGCCACGGACCGGGTGTTCGCACTGCTGCGCGAGCGCATCGTCGGGGGCGACCTCGCCGCGGGGTCGCAGCACTCCATCTACCGGCTGGCCGAGCAGCTCGAGGTCTCGCGGACGCCCGTGCGGGAGGCGGTCCTGCGGTTGGCGGACCTCGGACTCGTCGAGATCGAGCGCAACCGGGGCGTGCGGGTCCGCAGCGTGACCGCGGCGGACGTGCGCGAGGTGTTCGAACTGCGTCTCCTGCTCGAGGTGCCGGCCGCCGCGGGCGCCGCGGTCAAGGCCGACGACACGGCGCGAGCGGCGCTGGCATCGAACGTCGAGGCGATGCGCGCGCACGCGCGGACGGGCAGCGAGGCGGACTTCACGGCGGTCGACCGCGACTTCCACGCGCTCGTCGCGGCGGCCATGCGCAACCCACGACTGGAGGCGGAGGTGGCCCGGCTGCGCGACTCGATTCAGGCCCGCGGCGTCTCCACCTTCGGCCGGTCACGGCCGTTGAGCGAGGTGGCGGGCGAGCACGCGCCGATCGCCGACGCGATCCTGCGCGCCGAGCCCGCCGAGGCCGCCGCCGCCATGGCGGGCCACCTCGAGCGCACCGCCACGTTGCTCATGCGCCAGGTGGCGATACCCGGCGACGAGGTAGACGAGCACTGGGCGGCCGACGTGCGCGCCGCTCTCGGGGCAGCCGGGGAGTAGCATGCTACTGACCGCCCCCGAAGGAGCCGCCCGATGACGACCACCGTGACCGACCCGACCCCGGGTGCGACCGGCGACGTGGTGTCCGCCCTGCGCCGCGCCGGGGTGCGCGACGTCGATGACTCGTCCCTGGCGCGAGCGCTCTACAGCTCGGACGCCTCCCTCTATCGCGTCGAGCCCACGGTCGTCGTGCGCCCGCACGACCTCGACGAGGTGCACGCGGTGCTCGAGGCCTGCCGTGCGACGGGAACGCCGCTGACGTCGAGGGGCGCGGGCACCTCGATCGCCGGCAACGCAGTCGGGACCGGCGTCGTCCTGGACTTCTCGCGGCACATGAACCGGATCCTCGCGATCGACGAGGCCACCGCGACGGCCGAGGTCCAGCCCGGCGTGGTCCACGCCGTGCTCCAGCGAGCCGCGGCACCGATGGGGCTGCGCTACGGTCCCGACCCGTCGACGCACACGCGATGCACGGTCGGCGGGATGATCGGCAACAACGCCTGCGGCAACCGCGCCCTGGGGTACGGGCGCAGCGCCGACAACGTCGCCGCGCTGGACGTGCTCACCCCGGCGGGGGAGCGGATCCAGGTGGGCCGGGACGTCGCCGTCACCTCCGAGCGGCTCGAACGGCTCAGGTCGCTCGTCGGCGACCACCTGGCCACGGTTCGGACCGAGTTCGGCCGCTTCGGCCGCCAGGTCTCGGGTTACAGCCTCGAGCACCTGCTGCCGGAGCGGGGCTTCGACGTGGCGTCCTTCCTGGCCGGCACCGAGGGCACGCTCGCGGTGATGCTCGGCGCGACCGTCGACCTCGTGCGTGATGCGCCGGTGCGTCACCTCCTGGTGCTGTCCTTCCCCTCGATGGCCGAGGCTGCCGACCACGTCCCGGCGATCCTGCCGTTCGACCCCATCGCCTGCGAGGGGCTCGGCGGCCGCATCGTCGAGGTCTATCGCGCCGCGAACGGGGTGTCGTCGGTGCCTGACCTGCCTGAGGGCGACGGCTTCCTGTACGTGGAGCTGGCCGGCGACGACGCCGCGGAGCTGCGGGCTCGCGCCGACCGGGTCGTCCGTGCGGCGGGAGCCCTGGGCCATCGCCACGTCACGTCGCCGATCGAGCAGTCGGTGCTGTGGCGCATCCGCGAGGAGGGTGCCGGGCTGGCGTCCCGCGCGTGGGACCGCCCCGCCCTGGCCGGGTGGGAGGACGCGGCCGTGCCCCCCGAGCGCCTCGGCACGTACCTGCGCGGCTTCGAGGCCCTGCTGGACGAGCACGACCTGCACGGAACCCTCTTCGGGCACTTCGGTGACGGCTGCGTCCACGTCCGGATCGACTTCCCGCTCGACGAGCCGGGCGGTCGTCAGGGCTTCCGCGCCTTCCTGACCGAGGCCGCCACGCTGGCGGCGGAGCACGGCGGCTCGTTCTCCGGCGAGCACGGCGACGGCCGGGCCCGCTCTGAGCTGCTGCCCCTGATGTACTCGCCCGAGGCGATCGGACTGTTCGAGCAGGTCAAGCACGTGTTCGACCCGGACGACCTGCTCAATCCCGGCGTGCTGGTGCGACCGCGACCGCTCGACGCCGACCTGCGCACCCAGGGGGCCGGCTGGCCGGTGGGCCTGCCCGCGACCCGCAAGGGCCTCAAGCTGCTGCACGACGGCGGCGACTTCGGGGCGGCGGTGCATCGCTGCACGGGCGTCGGCAAGTGCCTGGCAGCTCCGGCCGCCGGTGTCATGTGTCCCTCGTTCCAAGCCACGCGCAACGAGAAGGACTCCACGCGCGGGCGCTCGCGCGTGCTGCAGGAGATGGTCGACGGCCGCCTGGTCGACCAGGGCTGGTCCAGTCCCGAGGTCCACGAGGCGCTCGACCTGTGCCTGTCGTGCAAGGGATGCCTGGGTGACTGCCCCACCGGCGTCGACATGGCCAGCTACAAGTCCGAGGTGCTGCACCAGACCTATCGCGGACGCCTGCGGCCGCGGACGCACTACATCCTCGGGCGGCTGCCGCTGTGGGCCCGGCTGACCTCACCGGTCGCGCGGATCGCGAACCTCGCGCTGCGCGTGCCCGGGATCGCGCACCTCGCACGGTGGGTCGCGGGCATCGACCAGCGGCGCAGCATCCCGGCCTTCGCGACCCGCACGTTCTCGAAGGAGGTCGCGCGGCAGGAACGCGCCACCGGCGGGGAGCCCGTGCTCGTGTGGGCCGACTCCTTCACCGAGTACTTCTCGACGGAGGCCGGCCGCGCGGCCGTGCGTCTGCTGGAGTCCTGCGGGTACGAGGTGCGGTTCCTCGAGCGCCAGCAGTGCTGTGGCCTCACCTGGATCTCGACCGGACAGCTCGACACGGCGGCGGAGCTGGCCGGCGCCGCGGTCGAGCAGCTCCATCCGTTCGTGGCGCAGGGGATCCCGGTCGTGGGACTGGAGCCGTCCTGCCTCGCGGTGCTGCGGACGGACGCCGTCGAGCTCGTCGACGACCCGCGCGCGGCCGAGGTGGCTCGCGGGGTGTTCACCCTGGCCGAGCTGCTGCGCGACCGTGAGGACCTCGACCTGCCGGACCTCACCGGACGCACGCTGGTCGTGCAGCCGCACTGCCACCAGGCGTCGGTCATGGGGTTCGAGGCCGACCTGCAGCTGCTCGCGCGCACGGGCGCCACGGTCAAGCGGGTCGGTGGCTGCTGTGGCCTGGCCGGCAACTTCGGCGTCGAGAAGGGGCACTACGAGGTCTCGGTGGCCGTGGCCGAGCTCCAGCTGCTGCCGGCCGTCCGTGAGGCAGGTCCCGATGCGATCGTCGTCGCGGACGGATTCTCGTGCCGTACCCAGCTCGACGACCTCGCGGGCGTCCGCGCGGTGCACCTGGCCGAGCTGCTCCTCGGTGGCACGTGACGCGAACGGGGCCCACGGCACGAGAGGATGGGTCCCATGGAAGAGCCACTGGTCCTGCTCGGCCGCGAGATGGCGGGCGTCGCGTCCCTGGCCGGCCGGATCGAGGGTGACGAGCCCGTTCCCGCCTGCCCGGGCTGGACGACCGCCGACATGGTCACCCACCTCGGGACGGTCCACCGCTGGGCCGCCGCCATCGTGCTGTCGGGACAGCGCATCACGGAGGAGCCCGACGTGCGGGCGACCGAGCCGCTCGACGAGTGGTATGCCGGCACGGCGACGGCGCTGATCGCCGCGCTGCAGGCCGTCGACCCGCAGGAGCCCGCCCCGAACTTCGCCCACGTGGACGAGGTCGCCGGCTTCTGGGCGCGGCGCCAACTGCACGAGACGTGCGTGCACCGGGTCGACCTCGCCCAGGCGTGCGGCCTTCCCGACCTGGTGTGGGACGTGGACCCGCAGGTCGCCGCCGACGGGATCTCCGAGGTCATCCGCATCCTGGGCCGCCGGATGACCCTGCGGGGCGAGCGTCCGCATGTCGACGCACCCGTCCGCCTGGTCGCGACCGACCTGGACCGCTCGTGGATCGTCGCGCCGGACGACCAGGACCCCACCGCGGCACCGCGCCTGGTCCACCGCGAGATCGACGTGCAGGGTGAGGCGGTCGGCACCGCCGTCGACCTTTACCTCGCCCTGTGGGGACGCGTGCCGGCGTCCGCTGTCGGTCCCACCGGCGCGGCCGTCGCGTGGTTCGAGGGTCCGCGCGTGCCCTGACGCTCGGGGAACCGTCGTCGAGGCGATTTGTCCGCGCGAGGTGGGCTCAGGTAAGATGGGGAGCCGTGCCCGACGTGAGTCGGCACGACGTTCGAACGGACAAGGGCCCGTGGCCCGATGATCCGTGACCACGGTGGCCGGATGCCGCCTTGGTGGAGATCGAGGAAGACCAGCGAGGCCGCATGCGCGCCCGCGATTGGACCGGGAGAAACTCCCAGGAAGAGGCATAGTGCCCACCATCAACCAGCTTGTCCGCAAGGGCCGCCAGAGCAAGGTCGTCAAGACCAGCACGCCGGCCCTGAAGGGTTCGCCCCAGCGACGTGGCGTGTGCACCCGCGTGTACACCACGACTCCGAAGAAGCCGAACTCCGCGCTGCGGAAGGTTGCTCGTGTCCGTCTCTCCAGTGGCACCGAAGTGACCGCCTACATCCCCGGCGAGGGCCACAACCTGCAGGAGCACTCGATCGTGCTCGTGCGTGGTGGTCGAGTGAAGGACCTCCCGGGCGTCCGTTACAAGATCATTCGCGGCTCCCTCGACACCCAGGGTGTCAAGGGCCGCAAGCAGGCTCGCAGCCGTTACGGCGCGAAGAAGGAGAAGAGCTGATGCCTCGCAAGGGTCCCGCTCCGAAGCGTGCCATCGAGACCGATCCGGTCTACGGAAGCCAGCTGGTCACCCAGCTGATCAACAAGGTGCTGTTCGACGGCAAGAAGCAGGTCGCACAGCGCATCGTCTACACCGCTCTCGAGGGCACCCGCGAGAAGACCGGCACCGATCCGGTCATCACGCTCAAGCGCGCGCTCGACAACGTGAAGCCGAGCCTCGAGGTCAAGAGCCGCCGCGTCGGCGGTGCGACCTACCAGGTCCCGATCGACGTCCGCCCCGGCCGTCAGACCACCCTCGCGCTGCGCTGGCTCGTCAAGTACAGCTCCGAGCGTCGCGAGAAGACCATGGCCGAGCGCCTCATGAACGAGCTGCTCGACGCCAGCAACGGTCTGGGTGCCAGCGTGAAGAAGCGCGAGGACACCCACAAGATGGCCGAAGCCAACAAGGCGTTCGCCCACTACCGCTGGTGACCGTGGGCGCGGTGACCCCGCGCTCGCACACCACCCACCATCTCTGCGAAGGCTGATCCTCACGTGGCAACCGACATCACCACCGACCTGACCCGGGTCCGCAACATCGGCATCATGGCGCACATCGATGCCGGCAAGACCACCACCACCGAGCGCATCCTGTTCTACACCGGCATCAACTACAAGATCGGCGACACCCACGAGGGTTCGGCGACGATGGACTGGATGGAGCAGGAGCAGGAGCGCGGCATCACGATCACGTCGGCCGCGACGACCTGCTGGTGGCACAACACCCAGATCAACATCATCGACACGCCCGGTCACGTCGACTTCACGGTCGAGGTCGAGCGCTCGCTGCGCGTCCTCGATGGTGCGGTCGCGGTGTTCGACGGTGTCGCCGGTGTCGAGCCGCAGTCCGAGACGGTCTGGCGTCAGGCCGACAAGTACGGCGTCCCGCGCATGTGCTTCGTCAACAAGCTCGACCGTACGGGCGCCTCGTTCGACTTCTGCGTCAAGACGATCCGCGAGCGCCTCGGCGCCACCGCGCTCGTGATGCAGCTGCCGATCGGTGCGGAGGCGGACTTCCTGGGCGTCGTGGACCTGGTGGGCATGCGTGCCCTGACCTGGCGCGGCGAGACCGCGGTGGGCGAGGACTACACGATCGAGGAGATCCCGGCCGACCTGGCCGAGGCTGCCGAAGAGGCCCGCGAGTCGATGCTCGAGACGCTGTCGGACATCGACGACGAGATCGCCGAGCTGTTCCTCGACGGCGCCGACATCCCCGTCGACGTGCTCAAGGCCGCCATCCGTCGCGCGACGCTCGCCGCCAAGCTCAACCCGGTGCTGTGTGGCACCGCGTTCAAGAACAAGGGCGTCCAGCCCCTGCTCGACGCGGTCGTCGACTACCTGCCCAGCCCGATCGACGTCGGCGACATCGTCGGCCTCGATCCCAAGGACGAGTCGAAGAACGACACGCGTCCGCCGTCCGACGAGGCGCCGTTCGCGGGCCTGGCCTTCAAGATCGCCACCGACCCGCACCTGGGCAAGCTGACCTTCGTGCGTGTCTACTCCGGCCGTCTCGAGGCGGGCACCCAGGTCCTCAACGTGACCAAGGGCCGCAAGGAGCGGATCGGCAAGGTCTACCAGATGCACGCGAACAAGCGTGAGGAGATCGCGTCGGTCGGCGCCGGCCAGATCGTGGCCGTCATGGGCCTCAAGGACACCACCACGGGCGAGACCCTGGCCGACTCGGCCAACCCGATCGTGCTGGAGTCGATGACGTTCCCGGATCCGGTGATCCAGGTGGCCATCGAGCCCAAGACCAAGAGCGACCAGGAGAAGCTCGGCGTCGCGATCCAGAAGCTCGCCGAGGAGGACCCGACGTTCCAGGTCCACACCGACGAGGAGACAGGTCAGACGATCATCGCCGGCATGGGCGAGCTCCACCTCGACATCCTGGTCGACCGCATGAAGCGCGAGTTCAAGGTCGAGGCCAACGTCGGCAAGCCGCAGGTCGCCTACCGCGAGACCATCCGCCGCAAGGTGGAGAAGTACGACTACACCCACAAGAAGCAGACGGGTGGTTCGGGTCAGTACGGCAAGGTGCAGATCACGTACGAACCCCTCGACACCTCCGAGGGCGAGCTCTACGAGTTCAGCAACGCCGTCACCGGTGGCCGCATCCCGCGCGAGTACATCCCGAGCGTGGACGCGGGTATCCAGGACGCCCTCAACGTGGGTATCCTCGCCGGTTACCCCATGGTCGGCATCAAGGCGACCCTCATCGACGGTGCCTACCACGACGTCGACTCCTCGGAGATGGCGTTCAAGATCGCCGGCTCGATGGCCACCAAGGAGGCTCTCCGCAAGGCCGACCCGGTCCTGCTCGAGCCCATGATGGCGGTCGAGGTCCGTACTCCGGAGGAGTACATGGGCGACGTCATCGGCGACATCAACTCCCGTCGTGGGCACATGCAGTCCATGGACGACGTCAGTGGCGCGAAGGTCATCCGGGCCCTCGTCCCGCTCTCGGAGATGTTCGGGTACGTTGGCGACCTGCGGTCCAAGACCCAGGGACGTGCCAACTACACGATGCAGTTCGACTCGTACGCGGAGGTCCCCCGGGCCGTCGCGGACGAGATCGTCAAGAAGATGCGAGGCGAGTGAGGCGGGTACTCTCACCCCCTCCTCTTCGTGATCACAACGCAGTAACCCACCACAGACGCCACACCTGGCTCCCGGCCGGTGGCGTATCAACACCAAGTCCACCAGGAGGACAACAGTGGCGAAGGCGAAGTTCGAGCGGACCAAGCCGCACGTCAACATCGGCACCATCGGTCACATCGACCACGGCAAGACGACGCTGACGGCTGCGATCTCCAAGGTTCTGCACGACAAGTACCCGGACCTGAACGAGGCATCGCCGTTCGACTCGATCGACAAGGCTCCGGAAGAGAAGCAGCGCGGCATCACGATCTCGATCGCTCACATCGAGTACCAGACCGAAGATCGTCACTACGCGCACGTCGACTGCCCCGGCCACGCCGACTACGTGAAGAACATGATCACGGGCGCGGCTCAGATGGACGGCGCGATCCTCGTGGTCGCCGCCACCGACGGCCCGATGCCGCAGACGCGTGAGCACGTGCTGCTCGCCCGCCAGGTCGGCGTGCCGGCCATGGTCGTGGCGCTCAACAAGTGCGACATGGTCGACGACGAGGAGATCCTCGAGCTCGTCGAGCTCGAGGTCCGTGAGCTGCTCAACGAGCAGGACTTCGACGGCGACAACGTGCCCGTCGTCAAGGTTGCGGCCCACCCGGCCCTGACCGGCGACGCCAAGTGGGCCGAGTCGATCCTCGAGCTCATGGCCGCGGTCGACGAGTACATCCCGCTGCCCCCGCGTGAGACGGACAAGCCGTTCCTCATGCCGGTCGAGGACGTCTTCACGATCACCGGTCGTGGCACCGTCATCACCGGTCGTATCGAGCGCGGCATCGTCAAGGTCAACGACACGGTCGACATCGTCGGCATCCGTGATGACAAGCAGACCACGACGGTCACCGGCATCGAGATGTTCCGCAAGCTGCTCGACGAGGGCCAGGCGGGCGAGAACGTCGGCCTGCTGCTGCGTGGCACGAAGCGCGAGGACGTCGAGCGCGGCATGGTCGTCATCGCGCCCGGCTCGACGACGCCGCACACGGAGTTCGAGGGTCAGGTCTACATCCTGTCCAAGGAGGAGGGTGGCCGTCACACGCCGTTCTTCAACAACTACCGTCCGCAGTTCTACTTCCGCACCACGGACGTCACCGGCGTCGTCACGCTGCCCGAGGGCACCGAGATGGTCATGCCCGGCGACAACACCGAGATGTCGGTCGTGCTGATCCAGCCGATCGCCATGGAGGAGGGCCTGCGCTTCGCCATCCGCGAGGGCGGCCGCACCGTCGGCGCCGGCCGTGTCACCAAGATCAACAAGTGATCTGATCTGACACGCACTGCGTGAGGAACCCCCGGGACTTCGGTCCCGGGGGTTCTTTCGTCTGTCCGCTCCGGGTCGCCCGGTAGCCTGCGGGCATGGGGCACGACCACGCGCACGGGGCAGGCGTCAGGCACCGCGGGAGGCTGCTGGCGGTGCTCGGCCTGACGCTGCTGGTCCTGGTGGTCCAGGTCGTGGTGGGCGCGATGACCGGGTCGCTGGCGCTGCTGGCCGATGCCGGACACATGCTGAGCGACTCGGTCGGTCTCGTCCTGGCGCTGGGCGCCATCGCCGTCGCGCAGCGTCCCGGAGGTGCCCGTCACACCTACGGAGTGCACCGGACCGAGGTCCTCGCCGCCGGCGCGAACGGACTGATCCTGCTCGGCATCTGCGCGGTGATCGCGCTCAATGCCGTCCGCCGGCTCGACGACCCGCCGCCGATCGACGGGGGACCGGTGCTGGCGGCGGGTGCCGTCGGCCTGGTCGTGAACATCGTCGGGCTCCTGGTGCTCAGGGCCGGGGCGCGCGAGAGCCTCAACGTGCGTGGCGCCTACCTCGAGGTCCTCGGCGACGCGCTCGGGTCGGTCGCCGTCATCGTGTCGGCGGTGGTGATCGTCAGCACCGGGTGGCACGTGGCCGATCCGATCGCCTCTCTCGTGATCGCGGCACTCGTGGTGCCGCGAGCCGTGTCGCTGCTGCGCGACGTCGCCGAGGTTCTCCTCGAGTCCAGTCCCCGCGACGTCGACCTCGACGAGCTGCGCCAGCACATCCTCGGCGTGGCCGGTGTGGTCGACGTCCACGACCTCCACGTCTGGACGATCACCAGCGGGATGCCGGTGATGAGCGCCCACGTCGTGGTCGACGAGACGGTGACGGACATGGGGGAGGCCCACGGCGTGCTCGATCGGCTCACGGCGTGCCTGAGCGACCACTTCGACGTGGCGCACTCGACCTTCCAGATTGAGCCTGCGGGCCACGTGGAGCCTGAGGGCCACGCACACCGCTGAGGGCCGACCGGGCGAACGTGGCGGACGGCACACGAGGACCGTGAGAACCCGATTTGTGTTCGGCCCGGGGAGTCTGTCAGAATGGTCAGGTTGCCCCGACATGGTCGCGGTGGCTCCTGCGGTCAGGAACTCACGCCTGGCTCAACGCAGCGGCCGACCCCGAGTCCATGTTGTCCGGCCAGTCGAGTCGCCTCGCGACGCGGAGCCGGTCCAACCACCTAACTCGAGAAGTGTGTGAACTTGCGCGCGTCCAGCGTCGCGACACGCCCGACCTCGGGGAATGGAGCAGGGAGCATGCTGGCCCCCAAACCCGGGGACCAGCGAACGAAGACGAACGTAAAGGACGAGCGAGAGCATGGCGGGACAGAAGATCCGTATCCGGCTCAAGGCCTACGACCACGAGGTCATCGATTCCTCGGCGAAGAAGATCGTCGACACCGTGACCCGCACCGGCGCCAAGGTCGCCGGTCCCGTGCCGCTGCCGACGGAGAAGAACGTGTACTGCGTCATCCGTTCGCCGCACAAGTACAAGGACAGCCGCGAGCACTTCGAGATGCGCACCCACAAGCGGCTCATCGACATCATCGACCCGACGCCCAAGACCGTCGACTCGCTCATGCGACTCGACCTCCCGGCCGGTGTCGACATCGAGATCAAGCTCTGAGGGGAGTACGCACATGATCAGCAGCACTGTCACCGCGCGCGGCCTCCTCGGTCGCAAGCTCGGCATGACGCAGGTCTGGGACGAGAACAACCGGGTCATCCCGGTGACCGTCCTCGAGGCCTCGACCAATGTCGTCACCCAGATCCGCACCCGCGAGACGGACGGCTACAGCGCCATCCAGCTCGGCTACGGCGAGATCGACGGACGCAAGCTGAACAAGCCGCAGTCCGGTCACTTCGCGAAGGCCGGCGTCACGCCGCGTCGTCACGTCGTCGAGATCCGCACCGAGGCCGTCGCCGACTTCACCGTCGGCCAGGAGGTCTCGCCCGAGATCTTCGCCGCGGGCGACAAGATCGACGTGACCGCCACCAGCAAGGGCAAGGGCTTCGCCGGCGTCATGAAGCGTCACGGCTTCGCCGGTGTGTCCGCCTCGCACGGCGCGCACCGCAACCACCGCAAGCCGGGCTCGATCGGTGGCTGCGCCACCCCGGGTCGCGTCTTCAAGGGCCTGCGCATGGCGGGCCACATGGGCACGGACACCGTGACCACCCAGAACCTCACCGTCCACGCGGTCGACACCGAGCGCGGTCTGATCCTGGTCAAGGGCGCCGTGCCCGGGGCCAAGGGCGCGCTCGTGGTCATCCGCTCCGCTGCGAAGGGAGCCTGACGACATGGCACAGACGATCGACGTCGACCTGCCCGTCGACATCTTCAACGCCCGGGTCAGCATTCCGCTGATGCACCAGGTCGTCACCGCCCAGCTCGCCGCTGCCCGTCAGGGCACGCACGACGTCAAGTCGCGCGGCGAGGTTCGTGGCGGCGGCAAGAAGCCGTACCGCCAGAAGGGCACCGGCCGCGCCCGTCAGGGCTCGATCCGCGCGCCCCAGTACGCCGGTGGTGGCGTCGTGCACGGCCCCACGCCGCGCTCGTACGAGCAGCGCACGCCCAAGAAGATGAAGGCCGCCGCGCTGCGTGGCGCCCTCACCGACCGGGCCCGTAGTGGACGACTCTTCGTCGTCGACTCGCTCGTGACCGGCGACGCGCCGTCCACCAAGACCGCGCTCGCCGCCGTGCGCCAGCTCAGCAACCGCGCCCGTGTGCTCGTGGTCATCGACCGCGACGACACGAACACGGTCAAGAGCCTGCGCAACGCCGAGTTCATCGCGCTGCTGACGTTCGACCAGCTCAACACGTACGACGTGCTGCTGGCCGACGACATCATCTTCACCAAGGCCGCGTTCGACGCGTTCGTGGCGGCTCGCTCCGCCGAAGGTGTCGAGACGGTCAAGCTCAGCCAGGCCGTCGACTCCGACGTCCCGGCCGCGAAGCCCGCCAAGGCTCCTGCCGCGAAGGCCGCCCCGGCTGCCGCCGCGGACGACGCCAAGGCCGGCGCCACGAAGACCCAGCCGTACGGCCCGGGTTCGAAGGCTCCGCTCGCCAGCGGCAACGCGCCCAAGGGTCACGAGATCAAGGGCAACGAGGGCTCGAAGAAGTACCACACGCCCGACGGCCAGTGGTACGACCAGACGGATGCCGAGGTCTGGTTCGACTCCGCCGAGACCGCCGAGGCCGCTGGCTTCACCGCGGCCGGTGGCGACCAGGCTCAGGAGGAGAACTGATGTCCAACCACGGAACCTTCGCGCGTGACGTCCTGATCGCGCCCGTCGTCAGCGAGAAGAGCTACGCGCTGCTCGATGACAACAAGTACACGTTCGTGGTCCACCCGGACGCCAACAAGACCCAGATCAAGATCGCCGTCGAGGAGATCTTCGGGGTCAAGGTCACGGGCGTGAACACGATCAACCGCAAGGGCAAGGCCCGCCGCACCCGCAACGGCCTCGGCAAGCGCAAGGACACCAAGCGCGCCGTCGTCAGCGTCGCCGCGGGTCAGAGCATCGACATCTTCTCGAGCCCGAGCTGAAGGACTGACTGAGACATGGCTATTCGCAAGTACAAGCCCACCACGCCGGGCCGTCGCGGCTCGAGCGTGGCGGACTTCGCCGAGATCACGCGCACGACGCCCGAGAAGTCGCTGGTCCAGCCGCTGCCCAAGAAGGGTGGCCGCAACAACCAGGGCCGCATCACCACCCGTCACCAGGGTGGTGGCCACAAGCGCGCCTACCGCATCATCGACTTCAAGCGCTACGACAAGGACGGCGTGCCGGCCAAGGTCGCTCACATCGAGTACGACCCGAACCGCACCGCCCGCATCGCGCTGCTGCACTACGCCGATGGCGAGAAGCGCTACATCATCGCCCCCGAGGGCCTGACGCAGGGCATGACCGTCGAGGCCGGTACCGGCGCCGACATCAAGCCCGGCAACAACCTGCCGCTGCGCAACATCCCGGTCGGAACCACGATCCACGCGATCGAACTCCGTCCCGGCGGTGGCGCCAAGATGGGCCGCTCGGCCGGCGCCAAGGTGCAGCTCGTCGCCAAGGAGGGCTCGCGCGCCCAGCTGCGTCTGCCCTCGGGCGAGATGCGCTACGTCGACGTCCGCTGCCGCGCCTCGATCGGTGAGGTCGGCAACTCGGAGCAGTCGAACATCAACTGGGGCAAGGCCGGCCGCAACCGCTGGAAGGGCAAGCGCCCGACCGTCCGTGGCGTCGCCATGAACCCGATCGACCACCCGCACGGTGGCGGTGAGGGCAAGACCTCCGGTGGCCGTCACCCGGTCAGCCCGTGGGGCAAGCCCGAGGGCCGTACGCGCAAGCGCAAGGCCAGCGACCAGATGATCGTCCGCCGCCGCAAGAGCGGTCGCTGAGAGAGGACCTGGAGAAAAAGATGCCTCGTAGTTTGAAGAAGGGTCCCTTCGTTGACGGCCACCTCGAGAAGAAGGTGGACGCTCAGAACGCGGCCGAGACCCACAACGTCATCAAGACCTGGTCGCGTCGCTCGATGATCCTGCCGTCCTTCATCGGACACACGATCGCCGTGCACGACGGCCGCAAGCACGTGCCCGTGTTCATCACCGACTCGATGGTCGGCCACAAGCTGGGTGAGTTCGCTCCCACCCGCACGTTCAAGGGCCACGAGAAGGACGACCGGAAGGCGAAGCGCCGATGAGTGCCACCACCCGCGACAACACGAGCCTGCGCCGCGAGCGCCTGCTGGGCGACCGCCCCGGCGCCTTCGCGATCGCACGCTACGTCCGTGTCACCGCGCAGAAGTCGCGCCGTGTCGCTGATCTGATCCGCGGCTCGCGCGTCGAGGACGCGTTGACCATGCTGAAGTTCCAGCCGCAGGCCGTGGCCGAGAACTTCTACAAGCTGGTCGACTCGGCCGCCGCGAACGCCGAGACCACCGAGGGCCTGGACCGTTCGACCCTGGTCATCACCACGGTCCTGGTCGACGAGGGCCCGACGATGAAGCGCTGGCGCCCGCGCGCCAAGGGTGCGGCCAACCGCATCCTCAAGCGCACGAGCCACCTGACGGTGGTCGTCGAACCCGCAACCGATGAGAAGAAGGGTGGCAACTGACATGGGTCAGAAGATCAACCCGCACGGTTTCCGCCTGGGCATCTCCACGGATCACAAGAGCCGTTGGTACGCCGACAAGCTGTACTCCAGCTACGTGGGTGAGGACGTCAAGATCCGTCGCCTGCTGACCAAGGGCATGGACCGCGCCGGCATCAGCCGCGTCGAGATCGAGCGCACCCGCGACCGGGTCCGGGTGGACATCCACACGGCCCGTCCGGGCATCGTGATCGGTCGCCGTGGCGCCGAGGCCGACCGCATCCGCGGCGACCTGGAGAAGCTGACCGGCAAGCAGGTCCAGCTGAACATCCTCGAGGTCAAGCAGCCCGAGATGGACGCCCAGCTCGTCGCGCAGGGCGTGGCCGAGCAGCTGTCGGGTCGTGTGCAGTTCCGTCGTGCCATGCGCAAGGCGATGCAGACCACGATGCGCAGCGGTGCCAAGGGCATCCGGATCCAGTGCTCGGGCCGTCTCGGCGGCGCCGAGATGAGCCGTTCGGAGTTCTACCGCGAGGGTCGCGTCCCGCTGCACACGCTGCGCGCGGACGTCGACTACGGCTTCTACGAGGCCAAGACGACCTTCGGCCGCATCGGCGTGAAGGTCTGGATCTACAAGGGTGAGGTCGCCGGCACCCGCGCCGAGCGCGAGGCCGAGCAGGCCCGTCGCGCCGCCGCTCCCGGCAGCCGTCGTCCCGGTCGTGGAGAGCGTGGCGGACGCCGCCCCGCTCGTGACGCCGCGCCCGCTGCTGCGAACGCCGCCCCCGCGGCTGCCGCAGCGCCTGCGGCCAGCGAAGGAGCTGAGTCCTGATGTTGATGCCTCGTCGCGTCAAGTACCGCAAGCAGCACCACCCCAAGCGCCGCGGCATGGCCAAGGGCGGCACCGAGCTCGCGTTCGGTGAGTTCGGCATCCAGGCTGTCGAGGGTCACTACGTGACCAACCGACAGATCGAGTCGGCCCGTATCGCCATGACCCGCCACATCAAGCGTGGCGGCAAGGTCTGGATCAACATCTACCCGGACCGTCCGCTGACCAAGAAGCCCGCCGAGACCCGCATGGGCTCGGGCAAGGGCTCGCCCGAGTGGTGGGTCGCCAACGTCAAGCCCGGCCGTGTCATGTTCGAGCTCTCCGGTGTCACCGAAGAGGTCGCCCGTGAGGCGATGCGCCGCGCAATCCACAAGCTGCCGATGAAGGCACGCTTCATCACCCGCGAGACAGGAGACCTGTGATGGCAAGCAACGCCGCAGAACTCCGCGACCTCAACGCCGGCGACCTGGCCGACAAGCTGAAGGAGGCGAAGGAGGAGCTGTTCAACCTGCGCTTCCAGAACGCCACCGGTCAGCTCGACAACACCGCGCGTCTGCGCACGGTGCGCAAGGACATCGCGCGCATCTACACGGTCATCCGTGAGCGCGAGCTCGGCATCATCGAGCCGCTGCCGAACGAGGGGGCGAAGGCATGAGCACGAAGGACAACGAAGTGAGCAACGAGCGCTCGTCGCGAAAGATCCGTGAGGGTCTGGTCGTCAGCGACAAGATGGACAAGACCATCGTCGTCAGCATCGAGGAGCGCTTCAAGCACCCGCTGTACGGCAAGGTGCTGCGCCGCAACATCAAGCTGAAGGCTCACGACGAGGCCAACGAGGCCGGCATCGGCGACCGCGTGCTCCTGTCGGAGACGCGCCCGCTGTCCGCCACCAAGCGTTGGCGCCTCGTCGAGGTCCTCGAGAAGGCGAAGTGAGAGACAGATGATTCAGCAGGAGTCGCGACTCAAGGTCGCCGACAACACGGGTGCCAAGGAGATCCTCTGCATCCGCGTTCTCGGTGGCTCCGGTCGTCGCTACGCCGGTATCGGCGACACGATCGTCGCCACCGTCAAGGATGCGATCCCCGGAGGCAACGTCAAGAAGGGCGATGTCGTCAAGGCGGTCGTCGTGCGCACCGTGAAGGAGCGCCGTCGTCCGGACGGTTCGTACATCAAGTTCGACGAGAACGCCGCCGTCATTCTCAAGACCGATGGTGACCCGCGCGGAACGCGCATCTTCGGCCCCGTGGGCCGCGAGCTGCGCGACAAGAAGTTCATGCGGATCATCTCGCTCGCTCCGGAGGTGCTCTGACATGGCTCGTATTCGCAAGGGTGACCAGGTCAAGGTCATCGCCGGCAAGGACAAGGGCGTCGAGGGCAAGGTCATCGCCGTCAACGCCGAGTCCGACCGCGTGATCGTCGAGGGCGTCAACCGCGTCCAGAAGCACACGAAGGCCGGCCAGACCGGAGCCGAGGGCGGCATCATCACCGCCGAGGCCCCGATCCACGCCTCCAACGTGATGCTCGTCGTCGACACCGACAACGGCAAGACCACCACCAAGGTGGGCTCCGGCGTCGTCGACGGCAAGAAGACCCGCATCAGCCGCAAGACCGGAAAGGAGATCTGATCATGGCCGACACCACCACCGGGCCTCGCCTGAAGGCGAAGTACCGCGAGGAGATCCTGCCCGCGCTGCGCGAGCAGTTCGAGTACGACAACGTCATGCAGGTCCCCGGCCTCACGAAGATCGTCGTCAACATGGGCGTCGGTGAGGCGGCCCGCGACGGCAAGCTCATCGAGGGTGCCATCAAGGACCTCACGGCCATCACCGGCCAGAAGCCGCAGGTCACCAAGGCCCGCAAGTCCATCGCGCAGTTCAAGCTGCGTGAGGGCATGCCGATCGGCACGCACGTCACGCTGCGTGGCGACCGCATGTGGGAGTTTCTCGACCGCCTGCTGACGCTCGCGCTGCCGCGCATCCGTGACTTCCGCGGCCTGTCGCCGAAGCAGTTCGACGGCCGTGGCAACTACACGTTCGGCCTGACCGAGCAGGTCATGTTCCACGAGATCGACCAGGACAAGATCGATCGCAGCCGGGGCATGGACATCACGGTCGTCACCACGGCCACCAACGACGACGAAGGCCGCGCGCTGCTCAAGCTGCTCGGCTTCCCGTACAAGGAGAACTGACATGGCGAAGACCGGTCTGAAGGTCAAGCAGTCCCGCACGCCGAAGTTCGCCGTGCGTGGCTACACGCGCTGCCAGCGCTGCGGCCGCCCCCGCTCCGTCTACCGCAAGTTCGGCCTGTGCCGTATCTGCCTGCGGGAGATGGCGCACCGCGGCGAGCTGCCCGGCGTGACCAAGAGCTCCTGGTAATCACCACCACCCAGACGCAGCAGGTCCCCTCCCACGGCGTCATGCCGGACGAGACGGAAACCGCAGCGAGAAACGGAACACAACTGTTATGACGATGACTGATCCGATCGCGGACATGCTCACGCGTGTCCGCAACGGCAACCAGGCGTACCACGACTCGGTGACCATGCCGCACTCCAAGCTCAAGGAAGGCGTCGCCGCCATCTTGAAGCAGGAGGGTTACATCACCGACTACTCCGTGGCCGAGCCGGGCGAGGGCGAGGTCGGCAAGTCGCTGACCATCACGCTCAAGTACGGCCCGCACCGCGAGCGCTCGATCGCCGGTATCCGACGCATCAGCAAGCCGGGTCTTCGCGTGTACGCGAAGTCCACCAACCTTCCGAAGGTCCTCGGCGGCCTGGGCGTGGCGATCATCTCCACGAGCCAGGGTCTGCAGACGGACCGTCAGGCCAACACCAACGGAGTGGGCGGGGAAGTCCTCGCCTACGTCTGGTGACGAGAGGAGACTGAACATGTCGCGCATCGGCAAACTCCCCGTCGCCGTTCCTTCGGGCGTCGAGGTCAACATCGAGGGTCAGACCATCACGGTCAAGGGCCCCAAGGGTCAGCTGTCGCACACCGTCGCCGAGCCCATCACCGTCCGCAAGGACGAGGACGGCGCCCTGGCGGTCGAGCGACCGAACGACGAGCGTCGCAGCAAGGCCCTCCACGGCCTCTCGCGCACGCTGGTCAACAACATGGTCATCGGTGTGACCGAGGGCTACGAGAAGAAGCTCGAGATCGTGGGCGTCGGTTACCGCGTGCTCCCCAAGGGCCCGTCGGAGATCGAGCTCAACCTCGGCTTCAGCCACCCGGTGCCGTTCACGGCGCCCGAGGGCATCACGTTCACCGTCGAGGGCCCGACCAAGCTCACCGTGTCGGGCATCGACAAGCAGGCCGTGGGTGAGGTCGCAGCCAACATCCGCAAGATCCGCAAGCCGGAGCCCTACAAGGGCAAGGGCGTGCGTTACGCGGGCGAGCGCATCCTGCGCAAGGCCGGAAAGGCTGGTAAGTAAGCCATGGCAATCTCGATCAAGCACGCCAAGCACACCGCTGGTCGCGTCGCGTCGCGTCAGCGCCGCCAGATCCGCGGTCGCAAGAAGATCCAGGGTTCGGCGGAGCGTCCTCGCCTCGTCGTCACCCGCTCGAGCAAGCACATCGTCGCGCAGGTCGTCAACGACCTCGAGGGACACACGCTCGCGTCGGCTTCCACCATGGAGGCGGACCTGCGTTCGTTCGACGGCGACAAGTCGGCCAAGGCCAAGAAGGTCGGCGAGCTGCTGGCCGACCGCGCCAAGGCCGCCGGCATCGCCTCCGTGGTCTTCGACCGCGCCGGCAACAAGTACGCCGGTCGCGTCGCGGCCCTGGCCGACGGTGCCCGCGAGAACGGACTGGAGTTCTGATGATCATCACGAGCAACAAGGGGAGTGCCGCATGAGCACGCGCCGACAGGGTGGCGAGCGTCGCGGAGGCCGCGGCGACCGCAACGCCGACAAGTCCAACTACATCGAGAAGGTCGTCACGATCAATCGTGTGGCCAAGGTCGTCAAGGGTGGCCGCCGCTTCAGCTTCACCGCTCTGGTGATCGTCGGAGACGGCGACGGCCAGGTCGGCATCGGCTACGGCAAGGCCAAGGAAGTCCCCACGGCCATCGCCAAGGGTGTCGAGGAGGCGAAGAAGAGCTTCTTCCGCGTCCCCCGCATCCAGGGCACCATCCCGCACCCCGTGCAGGGTGAGAAGGCTGCGGGCGTCGTCTTCCTGCGCCCGGCGTCCCCCGGTACCGGCGTCATCGCCGGTGGCCCGGTCCGCGCCGTGCTGGAGGCCGCTGGCATCCACGACGTGCTGAGCAAGTCGCTCGGGTCCTCGAACGCGATCAACATCGTCCACGCGACGGTCGAGGCGCTTCGTCTGCTCGAGTCGCCCCAGGACGTGGCCGACCGCCGCGGCCTGCGGGTCGAGGACGTCGCTCCTGCCGCCCTGCTGAGGGCCGGCAAGGAGAAGTCCTCCGAGACTCCCGCGGAGGTGGGTGTCTGATGGCGAAGCTCGAGGTCACCCAGGTCCGCTCGGCGATCGGCCGTGAGCAGAACCAGCGCAACACGCTGCGTTCGCTCGGGCTCAAGCGCATCGGCGACGTCAAGGTCGTCGAGGACCGTCCCGAAATCCGCGGCATGGTCAACACCATCCCGCACCTCATCTCCGTGAAGGAGGTCGACTGATCATGGCGATCAAGTTGCACCACCTGCGTCCCGCCCCGGGCGCCAAGACAGCCAAGACCCGTGTGGGTCGCGGTGAGGGCTCCAAGGGCAAGACCGCTGGTCGTGGCACCAAGGGCACCAAGGCCCGTTACCAGGTGTCCGCCGGCTTCGAAGGCGGCCAGATCCCGCTCCACATGCGCCTGCCGAAGCTCAAGGGCTTCACGAACCCGTTCCGGGTCGAGTACCAGGTCGTCAACGTGGGCCGGATCGGCGAGCTCTTCGCCGAGGGCGGCGCGGTCGACGTCGCGGCCCTCGTCGAGAAGGGCGCGGTCCGCAAGGGCCAGCCCGTCAAGGTGCTCGGCGGCGGCGACATCGACGTGGCGGTCCAGGTGACCGTCGACAAGGTGTCCGCGTCTGCCAAGTCCAAGATCGAGGCCGCCGGCGGCACGGTCTCCGCGTCCTGACGCGTAGGCCGACCGAAGCGAACCACTGACGGGCGGGTTCTCCCAGTGCGGGAGACCCGCCCGTTTTCGCTCACTGTTAGAGTCAGACGGCATTTGCCGTGAAGCTGGAGGAAGTCCGTGCTCAAAGTCTTCGTGAACGCGTTCAGGACACCTGAACTGCGTCGCAAGATCCTCTTCGTGCTGGGGATCATCGTGCTCTTCCGGCTCGGCTCGATGGTGCCTGCCCCGGGCGTGAACGTCTCGAACGTGCGCCAGTGCGTGGATGCGGCCGCGGGCGGTGAGAACGCCGGCCTGTTCGCGATGATCAACGTGTTCTCCGGCGGCGCACTGCTGCAGCTGACCGTCTTCGCGCTCGGCATCATGCCGTACATCACCGCGAGTATCATCCTGCAGCTGCTCGTCGTCGTGATCCCGCGACTGGAGGCCCTCAAGAAGGAGGGTCAGGCCGGTCAGGCGAAGATCACCCAGTACACGCGTTACCTGACGGTGGGCCTGGCGATCCTGCAGGCCGCCGGCATCGTGGCGCTCGCCCGTAGCGGCGACCTCTTCCAGGGCGCCTGCAACCTGCCCCTGCTCTACCGTCCCGACAGCCTCGCGTCCTATGTCCTCATCGTCACGGTGATGGTCGCCGGCACCAGCGTCATCATGTGGTTCGGTGAGCTCATCACCGACCGCGGCGTCGGCAACGGCATGTCGATCCTCATCTTCACGCAGGTCGTCGCGACGTTCCCCGGCTCGATGTGGAACATCCGTCAGGCCCAGGGCATCACGGTCTTCGCGATCGTCACGATCGTCGGCCTCGCCGTGGTCGCGCTCGTCATCTTCATCGAGCAGGCCCAGCGGCGGATCCCCGTCCAGTACGCCAAGCGCATGGTCGGCCGCCGGATGTTCGGCGGCTCCTCGACCTACATCCCGCTCAAGGTGAACCAGGCCGGCATCATCCCGGTGATCTTCGCGTCCAGCCTGATGTACCTGCCGGTGCTGTGGGTCAACTTCAACTCCGGCTCGAGTGCCGCCAGTTGGATCCAGGACCACTTCGTGACCGGCGACCACCCGTTCTACATGATCACCTTCTTCGCGCTGATCGTGTTCTTCACGTACTTCTACGTGTCGATCACGTTCAACCCCGAGGAGGTCGCCGACAACATGAAGAAGTACGGCGGGTTCATCCCGGGCATCCGCGCCGGCAAGCCGACGCAGGACTACCTGGGCTACGTGCTCTCGCGCATCACGGCACCGGGCGCGCTGTACCTGGGCCTGATCTCCCTCATCCCGATGTTGGCGATCGCGCTGGTCGGCGCCAACCAGAACTTCCCGTTCGGTGGTACGACGATCCTCATCATCGTGGGCGTCGGACTCGACACGGTGAAGCAGATCGAAAGCCAGTTGCAGCAGCGCAACTACGAAGGGTTCCTCAAGTGAGACTGCTCATCATGGGTCCGCCGGGTGCGGGCAAGGGCACGCAGGCGGTCGCGCTCGCCGAGCGCATCGGTGGCGCGCACATCTCGACCGGTGACATCTTCCGGGCGAACGTCGCGCAGGAGACCGAGCTCGGCCGCACCGCGAAGCGCTTCATGGACGCCGGCGAGTACGTGCCCGACGAGGTCACGAACGCGATGGTGGCCGACCGTCTCGCGCAGGACGACGCCCGCGAGGCGTTCCTGCTCGACGGGTACCCCCGCACGCTCGACCAGGTGGCCAAGCTCGACGAGATCCTCAACGAGCTGGGCACGCAGCTCGACGGGGTCGTCGCCCTCACGGTCGTCGAGGACGAGCTGATCTCTCGCTTGCTCGAGCGCGCCAAGGTGAGCGGTCGGACCGATGACACCGAGGACGTCATCCGGCATCGCCAGGACGTGTACCGCGCCGAGACCGAGCCGCTGCTGGCCGTCTACCGCGACCGGGGCCTGCTGGTCGAGGTCGACGGCATGGGCACGCCCGACGCGGTCGGGCAGCGCATCGCCGACGCCCTGCCGTCCGCCTGAGGTGACCCATGTTCGGTGAGTCCATCGAACTCAAGACCCCCGAGCAGCTCGCCACGATGCGGCAGGCGGGTCTGGTGGTGGGCCGGACCCTCGAGGTCCTGCGCGCCGCCGTCGCGCCCGGCGTGTCCACCGGCGACCTCGACGCGCTCGCGCGCGAGCGGCTGGCCGCCGAGGGCGCCACGTCGAACTTCCTGGGCTACCACGGCTTCACCGGTGTCATCTGCGCATCCGTCAACGACGAGATCGTCCACGGCATCCCCGGCGGCCGTGTGCTGGCCGAGGGCGACCTGGTCTCGATCGACTTCGGCGCCGTGGTCGACGGCTGGCACGGTGACGCGGCGATCAGCGTGCCGGTCGGTGAGGTCGCCCCCGAGGTGACCGAGCTGAACCGCGTCACCGAGGAGTCCCTGTGGCGGGGGATCGCGGCCGCGCGCCTCGGCGGTCGCGTCGGCGACATCTCGCACGCCATCGAGTCCCATGTCCGCGGCCAGGGTCGCTACGGGATCACCGACGGCTTCACGGGCCACGGCATCGGCTCCGAGATGCACCAGGCGCCGGACGTCCCGAACCGCGGCAAGCGCGGCAAGGGGCCCAAGATCGTGGCGGGCATGGCCCTGGCGATCGAGCCGATGATCACGCTGGGCACGTCGCGCGCCGCCATCCTCGAGGACGACTGGACCGCGGTGACGACCGACGGCACGTGGGCCGCACACCACGAGCACTCGATCACGGTCACGACCGAGGGCGTGTGGGTGCTGACGGCGATCGACGGGGGCGCCGCGCGTCTCGCCGAGCTGGGCGTCCCGTGCGCCGAACCCGCCTGACTCGGCTCAGCCGTGCAGCTCGGCGGTGCAGCACTTCACGCTGCCGCCGCCCTTGACGAACTCGCCCAGCTCCACCGGCACCGGCCGGTAGCCGCGCTCCGCCACGGCCGTGGCCAGCTGGGACGCCTCGCGGGGGAGAACGACGTTGAGGCCGTCGCTGACGAGATTCAGGCCGAACGTGAGCGCCTCGGCCTCGCTGCACTCCCACGAGCCCGGGAAGAGCGCACGCAGGAGCTCGCGGCTGGCTGCACTGAAGGCGCCCGGGAACCACGCGATGTCGGCGGGTGCCTCGCCGCGCCCGTCATCGAGGACGCCGATCGCCACGTCGAGGTGGTAGAACCGCGGGTCGACCAGCTCGAGCGAGACGACGGGCCGATCCAGTACGACGGCCGCCTCCGCGTGTGCCGTCGTCGAGGTGCGGAACCCGTGGCCGGCCAGGATGCGGTCGGCCAGCACGAGGAAGTCGCCCTCGCCTTCGTTGGTGTGCTCGGGCCGGGCGACGGCGCGACCGAGGGAGCGCAGGAAGTCCACGTGGGCATGCGCCTCGGCCTGGCGCTGGGGGAACGCGAACGCGGCACCGTAGGTCCGATGGCCGGCCGAGACGGCGCCGTTGGCGGCGAACACCATGTCGGGCAGGCCCGGAACGGGGTCCATCAGCTCGACCCGGTGCCCCAAGCGGCGGTACGCGTCGTGAAGGGCGAGCCATTGCGCGTGCGCGGCGTGCCGGTCGACGGGTCTGCTCGGGTCCATCCACGGGTTGATGGCATAGGCGACCTCGAAGTGGGTCGGCGGGCACATGACGTAGGTGCGCGTGCGGGCGCGACGGACGGACGTGGACGCCGGTGCCGGCAGGGTGTGGGACATGTGCCTCCTCGGGTGGTGGACCGAGCCTAGGCGTGGCGGACCGCCGGAACCAGCCGCCAAACCTGCGTTCGATGCGTGCAATCGTGCCCGTATGGCCGCTCGGGCGGTGATATGTTGCGTGGATGCCACTCGATGACATCGACCGTGCCCTGCTCGAGGCCCTCACCGAGGATGCGCGGGCCAGCTTCGCCGCGCTCGGGACCCGGGTGGGCCTGTCCGCTCCCGCCGTGAAACGACGCGTGGACCGGCTCGTGGACCGCGGGGTCATCAGCGGCTTCACGATCGTCGTGGACCCGCAGCACCGGGGCTGGACGACCGAGGCGTACGTCGAGGTGCACTGCCAGGGGACGATCTCGCCCGAGGTGCTGCGCAAGGCCTTCCTCAAGGTCCCGCAGGTGCACGCGGCCGCCACCGTTTCCGGAGCGGCGGACGCCATCTTGCACATCGTGGCCGAGGACGTCCGCGACCTCGAGCAGGCCCTCGAGCAGATCCGGATCGGCGCCGCGAGCGTGTCCCAGACCGAGACGTCCATCGTCCTCTCGCGGCTGATCGAGGGGCGCCTTCCGGTCGTCGGCCGCTGAGCGCGGTCGGCCGCGCTGTCCCGTCGCCGCCCCCTTCCCACTCTTGTGAACGGATCCACGCGTCGAAGGCTGATCGACGTGGATCCGATACCAAAAGTGGGGGAGGTCGGTCGCCGGGGCACTACCGTGTGGCCCATGGGACGAACTCGGGCCGCCTCGGTCGGTGCAGGACTCGTCGGCGCTCTCGTCTTCGTCGAGTTCGTCAGTGGCTTCCTGCAGGGCTACTACACCCCGCTGGCGACCGACATCGCCCGGCACCTGGACATCCACGACGCGGACGTCAACTGGTTCGAGGCGGCGCAACTCCTCCTCTCGGCGCTGTGCGTGCCCCCGTTGTCGAAGCTGGGCGACCTCGTGGGACACCAGCGTGTCCTGTTGTGGTCGGCCGTGCTCACCGCGGTCGCCACGTGGGGGATCGCGCTGTCGTCGACGTTCCCGATGTACCTCGTGTTCTGGGCGCTGCAGGGCGTCTTCACCGTCTGGCTGCCCCTCGAGGTGGCCCTGATCTACCGCCGCAGCATCGGCCTGCCGATGCGCGCGGCGGCGACCCGGCGTGCCACCGGGGTCATCGTGGCGGCGTTGCAGGCGGGCGCGATCGCCGGCGCGCTGTCCGCGGGTGCCACGTCCGCCGCGTTCGGCCCGATGTGGCTCGTCCTCGCGGTGCCCGCCGTGTTGACGCTCGGGGTGGTCGTGGTGATCGTCGGCTTCGTGCCCGACGTCCACGAGCGACAGGCCGGCAGCCTGGATGGGAGGGGGCTGCTGTGGATCAGCGCCAGCCTCCTGCTCGTGACCGGCGGGCTGTCCCTGGTCCGGGTGTGGGGTGCCGGATCGCCGTGGCCGTGGCTGGCGATCGTCGCCGGCCTGGTCGTCCTCGTGCCGTTCTGCCGTCACGAGCTGCGGGTGCCCGACCCGATCATCGACCTGCGCGTCATGCGCAGGCCCACCATGTGGCCCGTCCAGTTCACCGCCCTGCTGTTCGGTGTCAGCGTCCTGGGCGCGCAGATCCCGTTGTCGACGTTCGCCCAGACCGATCCCGACGAGCACGGGTACGGACTGGGCCTGGACGCCACGTCCGTCGCGCCCATCATCGGGGGCTACGTGCTCTCGATGCTGGTCGGCGCGCTCGTCTTCGCCCGGGTCAGCCAGCGCTTCAGTCCGCGCAACTGCCTCATCGGCGCCGCTTCGCTCGTGGGGATGGGCTACGGGGCACTGCTCCCGCTGCACGACTCGGTGGTCCAGATGGTGCTGTGCATGGTCGTCGCAGGGCTGGGGTCCGGTGCCCTGGTCGCCGCCCTGCCCGCGGCCGCCGCCGCTGCCGCGCCCGAGGGTCGCACCGCGGTGGCGACCGGCCTGACCAACACGACCAAGACGATCGGCGGCTCGTTCGCGTCGTGCGTCTTCGGCGTGGCGCTGGCGGCCGGGGCCACGCACTCCACCGCCGCCTCCCTGTCCGGCTACTACACGGTGTGGATCCTGTGCTCGGTCACGGCGTTCGTCGCCGCGGTGGGCCTGACGTTCGTACCCCGACTCGCCTTCGCCGACCCGGCCCCCCTCGAGGAGATCGACCGATGACCGCCGCAGACCGCCTCGCCGAGCTCATCTCCTGCCGGACCGTCTCGGCCCCGGACGAGCGTGACGAGGACCAGTTCGTCGCCTTCCGTGAGGCCTTCGCCCGGCTCTACCCGCGATTGCACGCCGAGCTCGAGCTCACGCGCTTCGCCGGAGGCTCACTGTTGTTCCGCTGGCCGGGGCGCAGCGCGGACCGTCCGCTCGTGCTGATGGCGCACTACGACGTCGTGCCGGCGCCGGCCGAGCAGTGGGACCGCGACCCGTTCGACGGTGCGATCGAGGGCGGCTTCGTGCACGGGCGCGGCGCGCTCGACGACAAGGGCCCGCTCGTGTGCATCGCCGAGGCCGTGGAGTCGTTGCTGGGGGAGGGGTTCGAGCCCGCGCGGGACGTGTACCTCTCGTTCGGCGCGGACGAGGAGGTCTTCGGTCAGGGAGCCGCCGACGTCGTCGACCACCTCGAGTCCCTCGGTGTCCGGCCATGGCTCGTCTCGGACGAGGGTGGGGCGATCGTCGACGACGGCCTGCCGGGGGTGTCGGCCCTGACCGCCATGGTCGCGATCGTCGAGAAGGGCACGGTCGACGTGGGCCTGCTCGCCCGCGGCGGCGGAGGGCACGCCTCCACCCCCGCGAAGAACGGCGCGACGGCCCGCCTGGCGCGTGCCGTCCTGCGCCTCGAGCGCAACCCGGCGACGCCGCACCTGTCCGACCCCGTCCTGCAGATGCTGGACGCCCTGTCCGACCTGGTGCCGCGGCCGGTCGGCGCGGTGCTGCAGAACGCCCGGCGCGCGAACCGGCCGGTGGCCGAGCTCCTGGCCCGCTTGGGCAAGGAGACCGGCGCGATGGTCCGCACGACCATGGCGGTCACGCAGCTGAGCGGGAGCCCGGCGCGCAACGTGCTCGCGACCGAGGCGCGCGCGAACGTCAACGTGCGGCTCGCGGTCGGCGACACGAAGGCCCAGCTGGTCCGACGGCTCGAGCGGCTGATGCGTGGGCTCGACGTCGAGATCGAGCGGGTCGACGGCGAGGACCCGCCGCCCGTCTCGCGCACCGACAACGACGCCTGGCGGGCGTTGGGCGAGGCGATCTCCATCCTCGACCCCGACATCCGGGTCGTGCCCTACGTGCAGACCGGAGGCACCGACTCGCGCCACTTCACCCGTATCAGCGACTCGGTCTACCGTTTCGCTCCGCTGCACATGACGCGCGCGCAGCGCGACTCGATCCACGCCCCCAACGAGAAGGTCGCGGTCGAGACCCTCGAGCGCGGCAGCGCGTTCCATCGTGCACTCATCACGGGCATGGCCGCGGACGCGTAGGGTCGGACCATGCCTGTCGATCCCACCGGTGCCGATCTCAAGCGCTTCCTGGCCGAGGACCCCGGCGGTCCCGTCGTGATGCTCAACCTGCTGCAGTTCCGCGAGGACGGCGCCGCGTCCTACCGCGAGTACAGCGACCGGATCGGCCCGTTCCTGGCGAAGGTCGGCGGCGAGGTCGTCCACGCGGGCAATCTGGCGACGCCGCTGGTCGCGCCGGACGGATGGTCCTGGGACGCCGTGCTGCTCGTGCGGTACCCGTCGCGACAGGCCTTCAGCCAGATGGTGGGTGACCCCGAGTACCAGCAGATCACGGGCCTGCGCACCGCGGCACTCGACGAGGCGGTCCTGCAACCCAGCTCGACCTGGGGCGCGTGACGACACCGATTTGAGTCGGGACCCCCTTTCAGCGTAGAATCGTGTGTCGGCCTTGTCAGGCTCGTTTCCCCATGCCTTCGGCAGCCCAATCGGGCGGGGACACGCGCGTGTCAGGACCGATCGGACGAGACGAAGAAGTTGAGGTGTATGGCGAAAAAAGAAGGCGTCATCGAAATGGAGGGCTCGGTCGTCGAGGCCCTGCCCAACGCGATGTTCCGGGTCGAGTTGGCCAACGGCCACAAGGTCCTGGCCCACATCAGCGGGAAGATGCGCCAGCACTACATCCGCATCCTCCCCGAGGATCGGGTCGTGGTGGAGCTCTCGCCGTACGACCTCAGCCGTGGACGCATCGTCTACCGCTACAAGTGATCAACAACTGAAGAGCACACGTTCAGTTCGCACCGAAGAGAGAGCATCTCGATGAAGGTCAACCCGAGCGTGAAGAAGATCTGTGACAAGTGCAAGGTGATCCGTCGCCACGGCCGCGTCATGGTGATCTGCGAGAACCCGCGCCACAAGCAGCGCCAGGGTTAAGCAGATTTCCATCGCGCAGGTCCACTGACACGGCGGCCGAGAGGCCGCCAGGACAGAACCCGCGCAGCAGCCTTCTTCAACGCAGCACCCTGAACATCTGACGGCTCATCCGGCCGCGTCGCAAGGCGCGAACGGGTGTCACCTCCGGCGCAGAGGCCGGAGCTCGATCGAGGCGATCGGGACGCCCCAGGTGACGACACCTCTGCTGAACCGAAAGGAACTGCCAGCACATGGCACGCCTCGTCGGAGTGGATCTGCCGCGCGAAAAGCGCGTGGTGATCGGACTCACGTACATTTTCGGTGTCGGTCGCACTCGTGCGATCGAGACCCTCGCCGCCACCGGCATCGACCCCAACACCCGCGTTCACGAGTTGAACGACGACCAGCTCGTCGCACTCCGTGACCACATCGAGGCGAACTTCCAGGTCGAGGGTGACCTGCGCCGCGAGGTCACCGCGGACATTCGCCGCAAGATGGAGATCGGCTCGTACCAGGGCCGCCGTCACCGTGCGCACCTGCCCGTTCGCGGCCAGCGCACGAAGACCAACGCGCGTACCCGCAAGGGCCCCAAGCGCACCGTCGCCGGAAAGAAGAAGTGAGGTAGCTGATGCCCCCGAAGAACTCCGGCGCCAAGAAGTCGCGCCGCAAGGAAAAGAAGAACGTCGTTCAGGGCGAGGCCCACATCAAGAGCACGTTCAACAACACGCACGTGACGATCACCGACCCCAGCGGCGCGGTCATCTCCTGGGCCTCCGGCGGAACCGTCGGCTTCAAGGGCTCGCGCAAGTCGACGCCGTACGCCGCCGGCATGGCCGCCGAGGCCGCCGGCAAGGCTGCGATGGATCACGGCATGAAGAAGGTTGACGTCTTCGTGAAGGGCCCCGGTTCGGGCCGCGAGACGGCGATCCGGTCGCTCAGTGGCGTCGGCCTCGAGGTCGGCACCATCTCCGACGTGACCCCCAGCCCGCACAACGGCTGCCGTCCGCCCAAGCACCGTCGTCTCTGACGCGTCGACCTTTCTTCTAGGAGTTATCAACCATGGCCCGTTACACCGGACCTCTCACCAAGAAGTCGCGTCGTCTCGGCGTCGACCTCGTCGGTGGGGACAAGGCCTTCGAGCGCCGTCCGTACGCGCCCGGCCAGCACGGCCGTACCCGCGTCAAGGAGTCGGAGTACCGCACCCAGCTGCAGGAGAAGCAGAAGGCGCGTTACACCTACGGCGTCCTCGAGAAGCAGTTCCGCAGGTACTACGAGCTCGCGTCGCGCCGTCCCGGCAAGACCGGCGACAACCTGCTGAGCCTGCTCGAGAGCCGTCTCGACAACGTCGTCTACCGTGCCGGCCTGGCCCGCACGCGGCGTCACGCCCGCCAGCTGGTGACCCACGGTCACTTCATCGTCAACGGCGTGAAGACGAACATCCCGTCCTTCCAGGTCAGCAAGCACGACATCATCGATGTCAAGCCCAAGAGCCTCGAGACGACGCCGTTCATCATCGCCCGTGAGACGCACGACGCCGACACCGTTCCCGGCTGGCTCGACGTCTCGCCCGACCGTGGCCGCATCCTGGTTCACCAGCGCCCCGTGCGCGAGCAGATCGTCGTTCCGATCCAGGAGCAGCTGATCGTCGAGTTCTACTCGAAGATCTGATCCACCCGATATCTGTCCACTTACCCGGCCCCTCATATAGCGGTGGGTCCGGAAAGGAAGAAACATGCTGATCGCCCAGCGCCCCGTCCTGTCCGAAGAGGTCGTCGACGAGTTCCGTTCGCGGTTCGTCATCGAGCCCCTCGAGCCGGGCTTCGGCTACACCCTCGGCAACTCGCTGCGTCGTACGCTGCTGTCGTCGATCCCGGGTGCGGCCGTCACCTCGATCAAGATCGACGGTGTCCTGCACGAGTTCTCGACCATCGAGGGCGTCACCGAGGATGTCACCGAGATCATCCTCAACCTCAAGAACCTGGTCGTGTCCTCGACGATCGACGAGCCGGTCGTCATGTACCTGCGCGCCGACGAGGCCGGTGACGTGACCGCTGCGGCGATCACTCCGCCGGCGGGCATCGAGGTCCACAACCCCGACCTGCACGTCGCGACGCTGAACGACAAGGCGCGTCTCGAGATCGAGCTGGTCGTCGAGCGTGGCCGCGGCTACGTGTCGGCCGTCCAGAACAAGACGGGCGACGAGGAGATCGGCCGCATGCCGGTCGACTCGATCTACAGCCCCGTCCTGAAGGTCACCTACAAGGTCGAGGCCACCCGAGTCGAGCAGCGCACCGACTTCGACAAGCTGATCATCGACGTCGAGACGAAGCAGTCGATGCTTCCGCGCGACGCGATCGCGTCGGCGGGCTCCACGCTGGTCGAGCTGTTCGGCCTGGCGCGTGAGCTCAACGTCGAGGCCGAGGGCATCGACATCGGCCCGTCGCCGGTCGACGAGCAGCTCGCTGCCGACCTCGCCCTGGCGATCGAGGACCTGGACTTCACGGTCCGTTCCTACAACTGCCTCAAGCGCGAGGGCATCCACACCGTGGGTGAGCTCATCACGCGCAGCGAGCAGGACCTGCTGGACATCCGCAACTTCGGCTCGAAGTCGATCGATGAGGTCAAGGCCAAGCTCGCCGAGCTCGGTCTGGCCCTCAAGGACAGCCCGTCGGGATTCGACCCGTCCGCCGTCATCGACAACTTCGACGAGGACGCCAGCTTCGCCGAGGACGAGCAGTACTGATCTGCTCTGACACCACTGATTCAGGAGTAACGACATGCCCACCCCCACCAAGGGTCCTCGCCTCGGCGGCAGCCCCTCGCACCAGCGGCTGATCCTGGCGAACCTGGCCCAGAGCCTGTTCGAGCACGGCCGCATCACGACGACCGAGGCCAAGGCCAAGCGCCTGCGCCCGTACGCCGAGCACCTCATCACGAAGGCCAAGACCGACACGGTGGCCAACCGCCGCCACGTCGTCAAGGTCATCCGCGACAAGGGTGTCCTGCACACCCTCTTCACGGAGATCGGTCCGGCCATGGCCACCCGTCCGGGCGGCTACACGCGCATCACGAAGATCGGTCCGCGCAAGGGCGACAACGCCCCCATGGCCGTCATCGAGATCGTCGAGACCAAGCAGTTCGACGCGTCGCAGCCGGCCCCGGCCGCTGCACCCGCCGAGCCCGTCGAGACCACGGACGAGGTCGCCCAGACCCCGGCCGAGGCCGCTGACGAGACGACGACGGACGAGGCCCCCGCGGCCGACGTCGCCGCCGACGACGCTGCTGTCGAGGAGGCCCCCGCGGCCACCGAGGACGAGGCCAAGTAACACCTCTCGTTCGAAGCGCCCACCCCGATCGGGGTGGGCGCTTCGTCGTTGCGGGGGTGGGGTGCTTCGCGCAGCGTTCCCGGATTCGCTCGGCACGTCCTGGCGGGGATATGCTCACGTGGCCACAGTTGTCTCGGGGGAGGGCCCCACATGTCCCAGCGCTTGCGCCGTCCATTCACGATCGCGCTGCCGATCATCACGTCACTGGCGCTCGCCGCGGGTGCGGTCTCGGCCGTCGCCCAGGACCCGGCGCCGCTCCCGACCGAGGCGGCGCCGCTCAACGACGTTGCCGTCGAGCAGCCTGCCCGTGGCCTGATCGTCAAGCTGGATGATGCCGCCGACGCGCAGGTCTCCGACCTCACGGACGAGGTGGAGGCCGAGCTGCCGCAGGACGTGACGGTCGCGAATGCGCAGTCGGGTTCGGACCTGGGCCTGCTCTCGCTGTCCGAGCAGGTGGACGCCGCCGACCTCGACGACGCGATCGAGCAGCTCGAGGCGAACCCCGACGTCGAGTGGGCCGTGCCCAACGGCGTCCGGATGCCGTCGGCGACCGCCTCCGACATCTACTACCGCCAGGGCTACCAGTGGAATCTCAACGGCCAGTGGGGAGTCCGGGCGAACCAGGCCTGGGACATCACCACCGGCAGCCCGAACGTGCGGGTCGCGGTGATCGACACCGGCATCCTCGGGAGCCACCCCGACCTACGCGGGCGGTACGTGGCGGGCCGCGACTTCGTCGACGACGAGTACCGCTGCGTCAACCGCGCGTGCACCAGGATCAAGTACCGCCGGACGTTCGTCAGTGCCAACGACCGCAACAGCTGGGACGGCAGCCCGGCCGACCCGGGCGACTGGCGCAACGGCGGCACGTGCGCGCAGATGGGCGCCAGCCAGAGCACGTGGCACGGCACCCACGTCGCCGGCATCGTCGCCGCGACGCGCAACAACGGCGGCGTCGTCGGCATCGCCCCCGGCGTCAAGGTCCAGCCGATCCGTGCCCTGGGCCGGTGCGGTGGCACCGACTGGGACATCGCGATGGGCATCTTGTGGGCCAGCGGTGCCAACGTGAACAAGTACGACCGGCGCCACGGGCGGATCCCGCTCAACCGAACGCCCGCCAAGGTGATCAACCTGTCCCTGGGCGCCTCGGCCAACTCGATCCGTCAGGCACGCCAGGCCTGCCGCCTCTACGGTTCGGTCGCCCGGACCGCGCGTGCCCGCGGCTCGATCCTGATCGCTGCCGCCGGTAACGCGGGAATCGACCACCGTTACAACGTGCCGTCCTCGTGCCCGGGCTTCGTCTCGGTCGCCGCCACGATGAAGACCGGCGCCCGGGCGTCCTTCTCCAACTACGGCGCGGGCATCGACATCGCGGCGCCGGGCGGCTCCGGCTACGGATCGGCCGAGGACCAGATCCTGTCGACCTGGAACGCGGGCACGACGCGGCCGGGCACGAATGCCTGGGGTTTCATGCCCGGCACGAGCATGGCGGCTCCCGCGGTCGCGGCTGCCGCCGCCCTGGGCCAGTCCGTCGGCATCACGAACCCTGACGTGCTCGAGCGAGTCCTGAAGGCCACGGCGCGCCGGTCGAACTGTGACACCAACGGGTGCGGCGCCGGCATCGTCGACGCGTACGGTGTGCTGACGGCCAGGGCGCCCACGAGCGCACCGCGGATCAGCGGCTCGCCCCGTCCCGGCGGGACCTTGAGCGCGACGACCGGATCGTGGCGCAACCGCGCATCCGTCGGCCTCGCCTGGTATCGCGGCTCCCGCGTCGTCGGGACCGGAGCGTCCTACCGCCCGACGCGCGCCGACATCGGCCGCCGACTCGTGGTGCGCGCGACGGCCGCGAACGGCAACCGCAACATCTTCCACCAGTCGAGCATCGTCGTGAAGTCGAAGTCGCGCACCGTCCTGGTGATGCCCAAGCGCGTCAAGAAGTCCAAGCGCGTGCGGGTCCGGGTCAAGGTGACCGCGCCCTACGTGCGTGCGACCGGCGTCATCCGGGTGTTCGACGGCCGGAAGCGGATCGCCGTCAAGAAGCTCAAGGCGAAGAACCGCGGTTCGGTGCGGATCACGCTGCCCAAGCTGAAGAAGGGCAAGCACCGGATCCGCGTCGTCTACTCCGGCAGCGGCAAGGTCACGGCGTCGAAGCGGATCAAGGTCGTCCGCTCGCGCTGACCGGTCGCGCCAAAGCGCGGGTGTGACGGGTGGGACTCCCGTATTCTGCCGGGATCGTCTCCCCGCAGGGAGTCCCACCTCCAGTCAGGACATCGCGTGCGTCGTCGCCTCGCCCTCAGCGCCCTGCCCGTTCTCCTCGTCGCCTCGGCGCTGGTCTCGTCGGGTGCGTCCGCCGCTCCGGCTCCGTCGCCCGCGGCCGCCGTGGACCGGTCCGACGCGAAGGAGCCGCCGCGGGTGGCGCGCGGACTGATCGTCAAGGCGGCCTCCGCGAGTGCCGCGCGCCGTTCGTCGCTGGCG
>NZ_DAMDLR010000012.1:0-67785 GCF_032084975.1 Aeromicrobium sp. | reverse complement strand
GCCTCGGGCACGGGAGCCGTGGGCGCAGGTGCGGGCGCCGGGGCCGCGGCGGTGACCTCGGCAGAGGGGGCGGCCCCCGACAGGCGGCGCTCGAGCCGGTCGAGCCGGGCGTGGAACCCCTCGACCGAGTTGTCCGCACCGGGCACGAGGATCCGCGCACACATCAGCTCGAGCATGAGGCGCGGAGCCGTGGCACCGCGGAACTCGGTCAGGGTCTCGCTGACGAGATCGGCCGCGCGGGTCAGCTCGGTCGGCTCGAAGCCGGCGACCTGTCGCTGCAGGACCGCCGTGCGGTCGGCGGGCGTGTCGATTAGACCGGTCTCGGCCGCGTTCGGCACGGCCTTGAGGATCACGAGGTCGCGGAAGCGCTGGAGCAGGTCCTCGGCGAAACGTCGGGGGTCCTGACCGGACTCGATCACCTTGTCGACGACGCCGAACACCGTCGCGGCGTCGCTGGCGGCGAAGGCCTCGACGGCCTCGTCGAGCAGCGAGTCGGGCGTGTAGCCCAGCAGCTGGACGGCCAGGTCGTACGTGACGCCGTCGGGGCCGGAGCCGGCGAGGAGCTGGTCGAGCACGCTGAGCGAGTCACGGACGGAGCCGCCGCCGGCGCGCACCACGAGCGGGAGCGCGGTGGGCTCGAGGGTGACGCCCTCGCTCTGGCACAGCTGGAGCATGTAGTCGCTGAGCAGCTTCGGCGGCACCAGTCGGAACGGGTAGTGGTGCGTGCGCGAGCGGATCGTGCCGATGACCTTGTCCGGCTCGGTCGTGGCGAAGATGAACTTCAGGTGCGGCGGCGGCTCCTCGACCAGCTTGAGCAGCGCGTTGAAGCCCTGCGGCGAGACCATGTGGGCCTCGTCGATGATGTACACCTTGTAGCGGCTGCTGACGGGGGCGAAGAACGCGCGCTCGCGCAGGTCGCGGGCGTCGTCGACACCGCCGTGGCTGGCCGCGTCGATCTCGATGACGTCGATGCTGCCCGGTCCGCCGCGCGCGAGGTCGCGACAACTCTGGCACTCGCCGCACGGGTCGGAGATCGGTGCCTTCTCGCAATTCAGCGCACGCGCCAGGATCCGAGCGCTGGTGGTCTTGCCGCAGCCGCGCGGACCGCTGAACAGGTAGGCGTGGTTGACCCGGTTGTTCGACAGCGCGTGGCGCAACGGATCGGTGACGTGGTCCTGGCCGATGACCTCGGCGAACGTCTCGGGCCGGTAGCGCCGGTAAAGAGCCAGGGGTGCATCCACGGAGACCACCCTAGACGCCTGACCCGACAGCGGTCATCGTCGCCGCGCACGCCCGACGAACGCACCGCCTGCGAGCAGCAGCGCGAGTCCGGAGGCGAGCCACCAGGCCGACATCGTGCTGCCCGCCGCGGGCAGCTTCGCCTCGGTCTCGTCGGTCTGGGAGACCGCCTCGACCCGGACCATCAGCGTCGCGGTCGTCCCGGTGGCGTGGGTCGCCGTGATCGTGTGCGGCGATGCGTGCGGGAACGTGACACGGTTGCCGTCCACGACATCGGAGGACACCGAGCTGGTGAAGGTCACGTCGCCGGTGACGTCGCCGAGGTCGTTGCCGAACCGGTCGGTGCCGGTGACCGTCAGCTCGATGCTCTCGCCTTGGCGCGCCGTGCCGGTGAACGTGAGCTCCATCTCGGCGACCTCGTCGAGAGCCACGGCCACGTCGACCTCCAGGGTCGCGGTCGTGCCGTTGGCGTGGGTTGCGGTGAAGGTGCGCTTCCCGGCCTGGGTGAAGGACGCGTTGGCGCCGTCGATGATGTCGCTGGGGTTCGAGCTGGTGAAGCTCACGTCGCCGGTGACGTCGCCGAGATCGTTGTCGAACCGGTCGGCGCCCGTGGCACTGAGCGCGATGGTCCCGCCCTGTGCGGCGGTGCCGGTGGAGGAGAGCGTCATGGTGAGGACGGGGTCCAGCACGACGGCCACGCTCACCACGAGGGTGCCCGTGCTCCCGTCCGCGTGGGTCGCGGTGAAGGTGCGGTCGCCGGCCTGGGTGAAGGACGCTTCGGCGCCGTCGATGACGTCGCTGGGGTTCGAGCTGGTGAAGATCACGTCACCCGTGACGTCGCCGAGATCGTTGCCGAAACGGTCCCGGCCCTCGGCCGAGAGGGTGATCGTCTCGCCCTGGGCCGGGGTGCCGGAGGACGCGACCACGAGCTCCGACTGGGCCGCAGCGTTCACCGTGACGGCGAGCTCCGCCGTGTAGGTCCGGCCGCCCGCCACGGTGGAGGCCGTGACGGTGCCGGTCCCGGCCAGGGTGCCCGAGAGCCCCCACGCGCCGTTCGTGTGCGTGAGCGAGACGTCGGCGGGGGTGGTGATCGTCCAGTCGGCGGGATCCACCGAGACCGGGTCGCCGTCGCCGTCGGTCAGCGTGAGATCCGTCGCGACCGGGTCCCCGGCCGTGACGGAGATGGCAGCACGATCGAACGCCGCGGCACCCTCGTCCCACGTGGCGGAGAGGTCCACCGGCACGGCCGCGCCGTCGGCGCTCGTGCCGGGCAGGGTGGTCATCGCGGTAAACGGGTCGTCGTCGTGGGTCCATCCCGTGAACGTGTCGATCCCGCGCGTCGGGTCGGCGGGCATCGTCCGGTGGCCGGTCCGGACCGAGGGGCCGTAGACCGTCGCCGAGCCGGTCGACGCGGTCACGGCGTAGTGGTGACCTGTGATGCCCACCGTGCCCGCGACGTCGCTCAGGGCGATCAGGCCACCGTTGGCGATCGTGCCGGACCCGGTGATCCGGGCGCCGGTCGTCGGGTCGGCGGTGGTGCCCAGGACCTGCCCGGTAGCGCCGACCGTGATCGGGTTGTTGGTGGTGCCGAGCGTCCCCGACGGGAGGCGCACCGTGCCGTCGATCCGGACCGAGCCGTGGAGCCCTCGCCAGTCCGTCGATCCCAGCGCGGTCGGGGCTTGGGCGTCGGCGTTGACGGTGACGTCCGCGCCGGCGCCGATGACGACGTCGATGCCAACTCCACCCGGTCCCGGACCGATGCCGGGAACATCGACGTCACCCCCGGGGACGATGGCGCCGCCATGGGCGACGACGGTGCCGCCCGTGATCTCCACCGACGTCTTGAGGCCGGCGTCCCCGCCCGATCCGATCCCCGGAGCCGCCGTGGCGCCGGTCGCCGTGACCGAGCCGCCGGTGATGTGCACCGAGCCGATGCCGCCACGCCAGCCGGACCCGATGCCGGCGCCGGAAACACCCGTGGCGCGGGCTGTGACGGTACCGCCGCTGATCGTGACTGTTCCCGTTCCGCCCAGGTGGCCGCCGCCGATGCCCGCTGCGTTGTTCGAACCGGTCGCGGTGACGGTTCCACCGTTGATGGTGACGGTGCCGCCGGCCTCTCCGCTGACGCCGCCGATGCCCGCTGCGAAGTTCGAACCGGTGGCGGTGATGGTGCCTCCGTCGATGACGAGGGTGGCATCCGTCGTGCGGATGCCCGCTTGGCCTCCGCGAGCGACCAAGGTCCCGCCCGTACGGCCGTCGTCGACGGTGAGGGTATTGCCCGGCGCGATGGTGACCGATCCGACCGTCAGGTTGTGACCGTTCAGGTCCAGCGTGAGGTCGCACGAGGCCACGGCCGTCACCGAGCTGGCCGTCATGTCCTCGGGCAGGCGCACCGTCCGGCCGTCGGTGCAGTTGAACACGCGGCCCAGCCAAGAGGTCGTGGTCGCCCACGCGGCGGTGACCGGGGCCGACACGGCGTTGCCGTTGGTCGACCCGTTGCCCAGATCGGTGTCCAGTGTGAAGGCCGAGCCGCCCGAGCGGGTCCAGCCGTCGAAGACGTGGCCGCTGCGGGTGGGTCGCGCCGGCAGGGCGAGTCCTGCGGCGCGCAGGGTCGGCGCGTAGATCGTCACGCTCGGCGTCCCACCGGGTCCGGCGGTGCCGGCGGCGAGGTTGTAGGAGACGGTGAAGTGATGGTTGTTGACCTTGGCGGTGGACGCGACCGAGGTGGGTCGAATCGCGCCGTTGTTGACGATCGTGCCGTTTCCGGTGATGACTGGGCCCGCCTGGGGGTCGTCGTCCAGGCCGAGGACCTGTCCCGTCGCGCCGACCGTGTAGACGCCGTTGTACGTGTTCAGGATGCCGCTGGTGCGGACCGTGCCGTCGATCGTGACCCGGGCCTTGGTCGTGGCGCCGTAGTCGAAACCGTCGCCGCCGTAGCCGATCGCGGAGGCGAGGGGGCCTCCCGTCGCGGTGACGGTGGCGCGCTCGCCGATCAGGATCGCTCCGGCGGAGTATCCGTCGTCCGAGGGCCCGATGCCGGCGCCGCCCTCGTCCGTCGTGCTGAACTGGCCTCCGCGGCCGGTGGCGGTGACGGTCCCGCCGGTGATCGAGATCGGACCTTGGCTGCGGTTGTAGCCGCCGCCGATGCCGGCGCCCTGGAAGCCGCCCGTCGCGTTCACGGTTCCGCCGCTGATTTTGATCGTCCCCGAGTCGCCCCAGCCGTTGCCGCCGATGCCGGCGGACATCGAGCCGCCCGTGGCGGTCACCGTGCCGCCCGTGATGTTGAGCGTGGCGTTCGCGGGCACGGTGATGCCGGCGACGGACTGCGCGCCCGCGGCGGTGATGCTGCCACCGGCGATCGTGAGCTCGGCGTCGGCCGAAGGGGAGATGGCCGCGACGCCGTAGCGGCTCGTCGAGTGCAGTCGGCCACCGCCGACCGAGTCGTCGATGGTCGCCTGAGCACCCGAGTTCACGAGTATGCCCTCGAGGTTGAGCTGATGGCCGGCGAGGTCGAGGGTCGCGTCGCATCCGACCATGACGACCTGGTTGCTGACCGAGATGTTCGAACCCAGGCGAGTCACGTCGCCCGCAGCGCAGGAGGACAGCGCCTGCCGAAGGGCGGATAAGGTCGTCACGAGCGTGACGGCCCCAGCGGCCGCGCGCTGCTCGGCGCTTCGCCGCGTCCGGGTCGGCTTCGGCGTCGCTGCGGTGGTGGGCGCGACCGTCGGCGCGTCGGAGGGCTCGTCGACCGCGGGGCCCGTCGGCGTCTCGCTGGGTTCGGGGGAGGGCTCGGTCGGGTCACTCGTCGGTTCCGTCGTCGGTTCCTCGACCGGCGCCGTGGCGGACGGGTCCGCCACAGCCGGCCCGTCGATCGTGTCGTCGGCGACGGCAGGGACCGAAGCCCCGACCACGAGCGCGACGACGGCAGGAACGAGGACGTGACGCATTGACATCGAGGGTCTCCGAAATGAATGAGCTCCCCCGAGCGGGGACGATCTTACTACGATTGTCGGTCGAAAAGTTCCATTGGTCACACCTTTTTCATGCGTCTCGCAGGAGCGAGCTCACGGACGCCAGACCCTCCACGACGTGTGCGGCTCCGGCCTCGCCCAGCTCCTCGGCCGAGCACGGTCCGGTCGTCACGGCGATCCCGACGACGCCGGCGATCCGCGCCGCGTCCATGTCGTGCACGTGGTCGCCGACGTACGTGTCCGCGTCCTCGTGCATGAGGACCTCGGCCTTCTGCTCGCGCCACGCGTCGCCGATGACGGCGTCGTGCGGCAGGCGCAGGTGCTCGAGGTGGTGGACGGCGTTGGGGCCGTTCTTCGCGGTGATGACGATGGCGCGGCCGAGGTCACGCGCGGCGGCGAGCGCTTCGGCGGCGCCGGGCATGGCGATCACCTTCGGCACGGCGATCTCGGCGTACATCGCTCGGTACCGAGTGAACATCTCGGGAACGGTCTCGGTCGGGAACCAGTGACCCAGTTCCCACGTGAGCGGCGGTCCGAGGCGCGACACGGCCAGCTCGGCGTCGATGAACACGCCCGTCTGCCGCGAGAGCTCCTCGTACACGGCGCGGATCCCCGGGCGCGAGTCGATCAGCGTCATGTCCAGGTCGAACCCGATCGTGCGGGTCATGGGCGGGTCACCTGCGTTCCCGGTCGACTTTTGGTCGTGAATCCACCGTTCCCGGCACGAATCGCGTGGATCCGCGTCCAAAAGTTGTCCCGGGGACGGCGCGCGACGCCCCCGTCACGGGATCCACCGCTCGAGCCACTCGGACGTCAGGCGGTACGCCTCGGCACGCGGCTCGTCGTTGGACAGGTAGACGTCGTGCCGTGCGTCGCGCACCTGCAGCGACGTCACGTCACCGCCGAGGCAGCCCGCCCAGCGGGCGATCTGGCGGACGTCGAGGACGGCGTCGGACGTGTCGGTGTTGGGGTGGTGCTTGCGGCTGAACCAGGTCCGGTGCGAGCGCAGCACGAGGGACGGGACACCGATGTCCAGGCCCCGGTGCAGGTGGGCGTGCCCGCGCCGGACGGCGGTCATCCAGCCGAACGTCACGGGGAACCCTTCGAGCGGCTTCCACGCGATGTCGTAGTCCCACGCCCCGCCGTGCTGGTGGTGCAGGCTCACGCCGTAGGAGTCCGTGGACGGCAGCTTCATCGCCTCGCGCGGGCGCACCTTGGAGACCGCGCGGATGAACTCGGTGCCGACCGTGCGCATCCACGCGGCACCCTGCAGGTCGAACCACGGGCTGTTGAGCACGAGACCGGCGACGCCGTGGGCGCGGGTGCCGCCCGGTGCGAGGTTCATCCGGTCGAGCCACAACGGCAGGATCAGTCCGCCGGTGGAGTGCGCCGACAGGACGATCGGGGCGTCCGGCACCTCGGAGCGGACGATGCGCAGCGCCTCGTCCAGCTCGGCGTCGTACAGCGCGAGGTCGGACACGTAGTGGGGTGTGTGCCCCGGGGCGAGGGACCGGCCGCACTTGCGCAGGTCGAGTGAGTAGAACGCGAAGCCGCGCTCGGCGTAGAACTCGGCCAGCTCGGTCTGGAAGAAGTAGTCCGAGAACCCGTGGACGTAGATGACCGCGGCGCGTGGCTGGCCCTCGTGCTGGCGCCGGACGAGGGTCGCGGTGATCGAGCCCTCGCCGTCGGGGTCGTCGCCCAGGTCGATCGTGAGCCGCTCGTAGGGGTCCCCCAGGATGTCGGCGCTCCAGGTCTGCACGGTGGTCTCCTCGCGACGTCGGACTGCGTGCCCACCCTAGGCGTCGGCGCCGACGGCGGTCGTTTCGGCGGCGTGCGGTGTCCGTCAGCGTCATTAGACTCCCCAGCGTGACCAGGTGGTCACGAATCGGGGGAAGGACCTTTCATGACACGAATCCATGCACGACTCGCCCTGGCCGGAGTCACGACCGTGGCGCTCGCCGCGGGCGTGCTCGCGGTGCCTGCGGCCAACGCGGCGCCGGACAAGCCGATCCTGCGCAGCTGGGCCAACCCGGGCGTCGCCGAGGTGCCCGGGGCCGGCTTCGTCATGCTGCGCACCGCGGCGTGGGACAAGCCGGCGGTGGCCCGGACGGCACCACACCCGCGGGGCCCGTGGACGTCGACGAAGAAGCGCCTGCTGAGCTCGGCGCCGAAGTGGGCCAACCCGAAGAAGCGCGGGGTCTGGGCACCGTCGATCATCCGCGGGACGAACGGTCAGTGGGTCGTCTACTACTCGGCCCTGGTCCGTGGAGCCGGCTCGACCCGCTGCATCGGCACCGGCACGGCGGCGACGCACCTGGGCCCGTTCACGCCCGACCCGCAGCCCATCGCCTGCTGGCGCGGCTTCAAGAAGCTCAAGCCGCAGGACTCGATCGCGGGCAAGCGCCGGTTCGGCCTGATCGACGCCACCCCGGCTGTCGTCGGTGGCAGGACGGTCCTGCTGTTCAAGACGCAGCGGGGGTACAAGTCGGGCGGCAAGACGATGTGGGACACCTCGACCCGCATGCTCAACCTCGACCCCGCCTCGCCCAACCGCGCCATCGCCAACCCCGTGAACGGCAAGGTGCGCAGCGTCCAGCTGATCCGCAAGCGTCACCGGTACATCGAGGAGAACCCGGTCCTGGTCGAGCGCAACGGGACGTTCACGCTGTTCACCTCGTGGGGTTGGTACGGCACGCCGAAGTACTGGACCCAGTACCGCCAGACGACCAACCCGTGGGGTGCCTGGCCGAAGAAGGCCACCCGCCTCTCGTTCCCGAAGGGCACGAACACGCTGGGCCGGGGTAACGCCCAGGCGATCGGCGACTCGCAGGGCCGTTGGTGGTTGTTCTGGAACGGTCACCGCGCCAACTACAAGCGAGGTGAGGGGCCGAAGTTCCTCTACGTCGGTCGTCTCGACTGGAAAGCCGGTGGCCAGCCGTACGTGAAGCGGGTGCTGAAGAAGAAGTGACCCAGCAGCACTCACATGGTCCGGGCGGCGGGTGGGGCAGGGGCCCCGTCCGCCGCCTTGACCCGTCCGTCACCGTGGAGGCATGACCAGCTCGGCGCCGCAGACCCTGCGGATCATGGACCTGGCCCTCCGTGTCGGAGAGATGCTCCTGTCCAACGGAGCGGGCACGGCCGACGTCTCCGCCACGATGGCCTCGATCGCGCATCATCTCGGGCTGCGCGGCACCTATGTCGACGTCACGCACATCATGCTGACGATGGTCCATGACCAGCAGCTGGACGAGCCGCCGCTGATCCTGCGTCGCAACGTCGTCCGGCGCGAGACCGACTTCGAGGACGTCACGGCGATCGATCGGCTGGTGGCGGACCTGCTCAACAACGAGATCGACCTCGACGAGGCGCGCCTGCGGCTCGGACAGATCGCCACCAGCGGGCACGCGCGACCGCGGTGGGTCGTGACCGCCGCGTCCGGCTCGGTCGGTGCCGGCGTCGCCCTGATGCTGGGAGGCGACCTGCTCGTGGTCGTGATCGCGTTCCTCGCCGCTGTCGCGATCGAGCTGCTGCGCCGGCCCATGGACGTCCGGCGGCTTCCCGAGTTCTACATCCAGGTCGTCGGCGGACTGTGCGCCTCGCTCATCGCCGTGCTCGCCGCGGCCGCCTCGGTGCCCGCGCCGCCGTCGCTGGTCATCGCCGCCAACATCGTCGTCCTGCTGGCCGGGCTCGGTCTCATGGGCTCGATCCAGGACGCCCTGACCGGGTACCACCTGACGGCCGTCGCCCGCCTGCTCGAGGTCGTGCTGGCGACGGGCGGCATCGTGGCGGGCGTCTCCGGCGGGATCATGGTCGGCCGGATGCTGGGCGTCGACCTCGGGTCGGGTACCGCGTGGCCCGACCTGTCCCACCTGCCGTACGTCACGATCGGCGCGGGAATCGCCGCGGCGGGCTTCGCGGTGGGCTCGTACGCCCCGTGGACCTCCATCCCCGTGATCGCCGTCATCGGCGCGGGCGCGGGGGCCCTCTCCGCCGCCTTGTTCCAGAACGGCCTCGACCGCCCGTGGGCGGCTGGTGCCGCCGCGTTCCTGCTCGGGGCCGCCAGCTACCCCGCGTCGCGGATCCTGCGGGTTCCGGCACTCGTGATCGTCGTCCCGGGGATCGTCCCGCTGCTCCCCGGGCTGACCATCTACCTCGCGCTGGCGCAGCTCTCCGAGGAGAGCCTCGGAGGCATCTTCTCGGGCATCACCGCCGGCGCGGTGGCGGTCGCCCTGGCGGCCGGCGTGATCCTGGGGGAGTACGCGGCTCAACCCATCGGGCGCGAGACGCGTAGGCTCGAAAGGCGGCTCTCCGGACCGCGCTTGGTGGGCCCGTTCCGGGCCAAGTCCCGCCGCAAGTGACTCGCTGGTGTCAACGGGAGTTGCACAGTAGTCTCGGGGCTAAGCAAGCGCTTAGTGCGAAAGGGCACCATGAGACTTCAGCTGTCAGCCGAGGACCAGGCTTTCCGTGAAGAGATGCGGGAATTCTTCACGACCCAGGTCCCCCAGGACATCCGCGACGCCGTGATCAACCGCGGCGAGCTCACGCAGGACCAGATCGTGCGCTCCCAGCAGGCCCTCAACGCCGGCGGCCTGGCCGTTCCCGGCTGGCCCGTCGAGTGGGGCGGCAAGGACTGGACCCAGCTCCAGCGCCACATCTGGCACGAGGAGATGCAGCTGGCCGGCGTCATGCCGCCGCTGGCGTTCAACGCCTCGATGGTCGGCCCGGTCATCGCCACCTTCGGCTCCCAGGAGCTCAAGGAGCGGTTCCTCCCGGCCACCGCCAACCTCGACATCTGGTGGAGCCAGGGCTTCTCCGAGCCGGACGCCGGGTCCGACCTCGCCGGCCTGCGCACCACCGCGGTCCGCGACGGCGACCACTACGTCGTCAACGGCCAGAAGACGTGGACCACGCTCGGCCAGTACGGCGACTGGATCTTCACGCTCGTGCGCACCGATCCCGATGCCCCGAAGAAGCAGATGGGCATCAGCTTCCTGCTGATCGACATGAAGACCGAGGGCCTCACGGTCCGCCCGATCGAGCTGATCGACGGCGGCCACGAGGTCAACGAGGTCTTCTTCGACAACGTCCGCGTCCCCGTCGAGAACCTCGTCGGCGAGGAGAACAAGGGCTGGACGTACGCCAAGTTCCTGCTCGGCAACGAGCGCGTGGGCATCGCCCGCGTCGGCGACAGCCAGCTGCACCTGGCCTCGGCCAAGAAGAAGGCCAAGGAGCTCGGCGTGTTCGACCAGTACGCGTCGCGGATCGCCGACATCGAGAACCAGCTGACCGCGCTCGAGCTCACCGCCCTGCGCGTGGCCGCCGGCTCCTCCGGCGACAAGCCGCACCCGGCCTCCAGCGTCCTGAAGATCAAGGGCTCGCAGCTGACGCAGGCCGTCTCGGACCTGCTCGTCGACCTCGAGGGTCCCGCGGCGATCACCAGCCGCGACACCCGCGTCTTCCTCAACAACCGCAAGGTGTCGATCTACGGCGGATCCAACGAGATCCAGCGCCAGATCATCGCCGGCACGATCCTGGGACTGTGACATGGACTTCACCATCGACTCCGAGCAGAAGGCTCTCGTCAAGGCCGTCCGCGGTCTGATCACCAACGTCTACGACTCGTCCGAGACCCGTCGTGAGGTCACCAAGTCCGAGCCCGGCTTCAACGCTTGGGAGCAGCTCGCCGAGATGGGCGTGCTGAGCCTGCCGTTCGAGGCCTCGCCCGTCGAGGTGTCGCTGGCCGCCGAGGAGCTCGGCAAGGTCATCGCCCCGGACCCGTTCGTCGAGGCGATCGTCCTGGCCGGCGGCCTGGTCGACGCGCTCGGCACCGATGACCAGAGGAAGCAGTACGTCGACGCCATCGCCGGCGGCGAGATCCTGCCGATCCTCGCGTGGCTCGAGCCGGGTCGTCGGTGGAGCGCCGAGGCGACGGGCGTCACCTACGCCGACGGCAAGCTCAACGGCGTCAAGGCGCCGGTCGTGCAGGCCGAGCGGGCCGATGTCCTCCTCGTGACGGCGGCCCTGCCCGAGGGCGGCACCGGCGTGTTCATCGTCGACGGCGCCACGGCCGTCGAGACGACCGTGACGAACGACGGCTCCCGCGCCGCCACCGTCACGTTCGCCGACACGCCCGCGGTCCCGCTGGGCAACGGTGGCGACCAGACGGGTGCGATCGACGTCGCGCTCGACCGGGCCCGCATCGCCTACGCGCACGAGGCGCTCGGCGCGATGGAGACCGCGCTCACCACGACGGTCGCCTACCTCAAGACGCGCAAGCAGTTCGGCGTCACGCTCAACACGTTCCAGGCGCTCAACCACCGCGCGGCCGACATGTACGTGGCGCTCGAGCTGGCTCGCAGCGCCATCACGTGGGCCACGATCGTCGCGGCCGACGAGGCCACCACGCCCGAGCAGCTGGCCACGGCGGCCTCGCACTCGGCGCTGCAGGTCAGCGTCGCCGGGCGCCACATCGGCCTGGACGCGATCCAGCTGCACGGCGGCATCGGCATGACGGCCGAGTACTCGGTCGGTCACTACGCCAGCCGCCTGATCGCGATCGAGCACCTGATCGGTGACGGCGAGTTCCACCGGGCCCGCCTCGCGGCCACGGTCGGCGACCACGACGTCTACGACCCGATCGGCTGACCCAGCCCTCACGAACGAGACCCGCCACCCTGTGGGGTGGCGGGTCTCGTCGTTGTGGCGGTGGCGGCCGGGGGTCACGGCACGCGGTGCGTCCACTGCGGCGTCGAGAACTTCTCGTCGACGAGGCGCTTCGCCTCGGTCAGCTCGGCCTGCGTGTAGTCGGTCTCCTGCGTGGCGTAGCGGTTGCGGAAGGTCTGCAGGAACGACTCGATGATCGCGTCGCGGGTCATGCCGGTCTGCGAGCGCATCGGGTCGACGCGCTTGTTGGCCGAGCGGGTGCCCTTGTCGCTCATCTTCTCGCGCCCGATGCGCAGGACCTCGGTCATCTTGTCCGCGTCGATGTCGTAGGCCATCGTCACGTGGTGCAGGACCGCGCCGCCGGCGAACCGCTTTTGGGCGGCGCCGCCGATCTTGCCGACCTCGCTGGCGATGTCGTTGAGCGGCACGAAGTGCGCCTTCACGCCCACCTGCGCGAGCGCCTCGATGATCCAGTCGTCCAGGAACGAGTAGGAGCGCTCGAAGCTGAGGCCCTCCACCAGCGACTGCGGGACGACGAGCGAGTACGTGATGCAGTTGCCGGGCTCCATGAACATGGCCCCGCCGCCCGAGACGCGGCGCACGACGTTGATGCCATGCTTCGCGGCGCCCTCGGGGTCGATCTCGTTGAGGTAGCTCTGGAACGAGCCCATCACCACGAGCGGGCTGTCCCAGTCCCAGATCCGCAGCGTAGGGGGACGGGTGCCGTCGGCGACCTCGCGCCCGATGATCTCGTCGAGGGCGACGTGCATCGCCGGGTCCATCACGGCCGGGCCGATGACGTCGAACGTGTGGTCGTGCCAGCCCGTCGCCTTGCCGAGCGCCCGCCGCACCGCGATCCCGACGGCCTCGGGCGTGAAGCCGATGAACGCCGTGTCGCGAGCGACCGCCGCGTCGATCGCCGACGCGAGCTGCTCGACCGACGCGTCGACGGACAGTCCGGTCAGGGCGGCGTTGACGTCGAACAGCGCCTCCTCGGGCTCGAGGAAGAAGTCGCCCGAGACGCTGACGTCGGCCAGCCTCCCGTTCTCGACCTCCAGATCAACCGCGACGAGCTTGCCTCCGAGGACCTTGTATTCACCACGCATGTCAGGGTCAACACCCGCCGGCGGCAGATGCTTCCGTGATCGGGCGCGGGCTCAGTGGCGGCGGGTCGCCCTGACGACCACGTCGTGGACGGTGGTCCCGTGTCCGGGCATGGATCGCTGTGACTCCTGGGCGGTCACGACCTCCCACTGGTCCGGGTCCAGGCGCGCGGTGATGGTGGCAGCCGTCGCCGATGCGGAGGCAGGCGGCTCCACGGACTCGTGCTCGTGGTCGCCGGGTGTCCCGTCATGGTGGAGATGGCCGACGAGCAGGAGGGTCCCGCCCGGCGCGACCCAGGACGCGAGCCGGTCGTAGAAGTCCAGCTGCGGCATCGCCGGGTGTGCGTAGTGGGTGGTCACCAGGTCGTAGCGGCTGTCCGGCTCCCACGTCGACAGGTCGGCCGGCGTCCACGTCACGTTCGCGGAGACGCCTGCGGCCGCGGCGCGCTCGGCGGCACGTTCGAGTGCCTCCGTCGCGATGTCGGCTCCGGTGACGCGCCACCCGCGCGTGGCCAGCCAGACAGCCTCGGCGCCGGCCCCGCAGCCGGCGTCCAGCGCCGTGCCGGGCGTCAGCTCCGCCACCTCGCGGACGAGATGCGGGTTGGGCTCGCCGGCTCCCATGGCCGCGGCCCGGTCGCCCTGCCAGATCCCGTCCCAGTACTCCTGGTCGAACGTGTGCTCCATGTGCGCCTCTCCTCGGGCGGCCGTGCGCCACCCTCACCTCGAGCGTGACGATCGGACGCCCTGAACGCAATCCTTGTTGCCGAATGGCAAAATACTCGGCATGACCGATTCCACGGATCGCACCCTCGACGCCGTGGGGCCGCGGCTCAAGCGACTGCGTCAGCGCCGGGACATCACCCTGGCGGACCTCGCGGACGAGACCGGCATCTCGACCAGCACCCTGTCCCGGCTCGAGGCGGGTCTGCGCCGGCCCACCCTCGAGCAGCTGCTGCCCCTCGCCCGCGCCCACGGCGTCACGCTCGACGAGCTCGTGGACGCCCCGCCGACCGGCGACCCACGTGTCAACCTGCGGCCGATCCCGTCGGGCGACGGCGGCACCGTCGTGCCGTTGAGCCGCCGGGCCGGCGGCATCCAGGCCTACAAGTTCATCCTGCCCGCGGGGCGCGATGACGCCGAGCCCGAGCTGCGCACCCATGAGGGTCACGACTGGGCGTTCGTGCTCAACGGTCGGCTCAGGCTCGTCCTGGGCGAGCACGACCTCACCCTCGAGCCGGGTGAGGCCGTCGAGTTCGACACCAGGACGCCGCACTGGTTCGGTGCCACCAGCTCAGGTCCGGTGGAGTTCCTCAGCCTCGTCGGCAAGCAGGGCGAACGTGCACACGTGCGCGCCGCACCGGTGCGACAGGCCGGGCGCTAGCGGCGGGCTTGCCGATCGGACCCGCTCGTCACTCCTGCACTGTCACCGCGAATCGGCGACGGTACGAGGTGGGCGTCGTGCCGTAGGCACTCACGAAGCGCTGTCGGAAGGTCACCACGCTGCCGAAGCCGCTGCGCGTGGCCACGGCGTCGATGGGCAGGTCCGAGCGCTCCAGGAGTCGGCGGGACTCGTCGAGGCGCCGCGCCAGCAGCCACCGGGCGGGACTGGAGCCCGTGGTTTCGGTGAAGCGGCGGCTGAAGTTGCGCTTGCTCATCCGGGCGTGGGTCGCCATGGCCTCGACGTCGGTGCGCTGGTCCAGGTTCCCCAGGGCCCACTCGATCGTGGCACCGAGCTGCCCGGTGCCGTCGGGCTCGGGCATCGGCCGGCTGATGTACTGCGCCTGGCCGCCGTCTCGGTGCGGTGCCACGACCAGGTGCCTCGCCAGGGTGGCCGCCGCCTCCGAGCCCAGCTCCCGGCGGACGATGTGCAGGCACGCGTCGAGGGCCGACGCGGTCCCGGCGGAGGTCAGCACGTCATCGTGGTCCACGTAGATCGCGTCCGCGTTCACCACGACCGAGGGGTACCGCGTCGACATCCGGTCGGCGGCGCCCCAGTGCGTGACCACGGCCCTGCCGTCGAGCAGTCCGGAGTCGACCAGGGGGAAGGCGCCCAGGCACAGGCCGGCCAGCTGCGCGCCGCGTCCTGCCGCCTCCCGGATCGCTGTCGCCACCTCGTCGCCGGGTGGGCGCAGGTCGGCGTGCCACGACGGGAAGACGAGCAGGTCGGCATCGCGGGCGGCGTCGGGGCCGCTCAGGTCGGCCAGGGTCATCCCCTCGGCCGTCGTCACCCGCGGCTCGGCGCTCCACACGGTGGTCTGCCACGAGTCATCGAGCCCCAGTGACCGGACCTCGGCGAACACGGTCGTCGGCACCGAGAGGTGGAACATGCTGATGCCGTCGAAGGCATGGACGGCGATCTTCATTGTCCTGAATCCATCGGTAGTCGGCATTCGTGCCACTCACGGTACTCCCCGTGGCGAGCGAGGATCGAGTTCCACCCCCGAACACAGGAGATTGCCAGTGACTTCCCAGCGCCGCGCCCTCGTCGTCGTCGACGTCCAGAACGAGTACTTCGACGGCATCCTGCAGATCCAGTACCCGCCGCGCGACGAGACCCTCGCCAACATCACGCGGGCCATGGACGTCGCCACCGAGCTCGCGATGCCCGTGCTCGTGCTCCAGCACGAGATGCCCGAGGGAGCGCCCGTCTTCGCTGTCGGCTCCACCAGCTGGTCGCTGCATCCCGAGATCGAGAGCCGCATGAAGCCCGAGTTCAAGCTGGCCTCGAAGGTGTACGGCAGCGCCTTCACCGGAGAGGGGGTCGCCCAGTGGCTGCAGGAGCAGCAGGTCGACACGATCACGATCGTCGGGTACATGACCAACAACTGCGACATCGCGACGGCCGTCGATGCCGAGGCCCGTGGCATCACCGCCGAGGTCCTCTCCGACGCGTCGGGCGCCATCCATCTCGCGAACGAGGCCGGGAGTGTCTCGGCCGAGCAGCTCCACACGACGCTGATGGTGTTGTTGAACTCCAACTTCGCGGCCGTCGGCGACACCGACTCGTGGATCCAGGCCGCCCGCGCGGGCACGGCCCTGCCCAAGAGCGACCTCGGCACCTCGGCCACCCAGGGAAGCGCCCAGTTCGGCGGGTGAGCTCGCCGGCGGTCATGGTGCGGGATCGCCTTCGCAGCCGTGAAAACGAAGGAACCAGCGGCGTCGCGATGGTGCGACTGCCCGCTGGTTCCGTCGTTGCTGGCGGAGGATAGGGGATTCGAACCCCTGAGAGCTTTCACTCAACCCGCTTTCCAAGCGAGCGCACTAGGCCACTATGCGAATCCTCCGCCGAGGAGTCTACGTGGCGACCGCGACGGCGGGCCAGTCGGGATGGACCCGGCGCCGGGTCAGTCGTCGGTCTGGCCCGGGCACGCCTGCTCGTAGTCCGTCTTCGTGCTCGTCTCGAGGCCGATGTCCTCGGCGCGATCGCGGCCCAGGTTCCACCCGAACAGGCTCGCGTCGTCTCGGCGATCGGGCGACAACGCGCACGCCTGGTCGGCTCCGAGCCGCTCACTCAGGGTCGGGACGGCGTCGTCCGACAGCTGTGAGAGGAAGTACCAGTCGACCTTGCCAGTGGACTCGTAGCGATCGAGGTTGTGGTCGGCGATCCACGCGTCCGGATTGATGGCCGCGATCCCCAGCAGCAGGACCGCGCCGCTGAGCACGCCGAACCGCGGGAGCCACGCGCCGCGCAGGCGCCAGCCCGCGACGAGCGTCGCCAGCACCAGCAGGCCCAGCCAGCCCTCGAAGACGTCGACGAGCAATCGCAGCTGGGTGAAGCCGTAGGCCTCCTGGTAGAGCGCCATCCGGTTCAGCGCCGACGCCACCACCAGCAGCGTCATGACGCACAGTAGTCCGAGCGCTCCGCGCAGCCAGGCGCGGTCGGCCACCGTCTCGCGCGGGGCCTTGCGCGACGCGGCCCAGACGACGAACAGCGTGAGCGCGGTGGCGACCGTGAGCTGGCCGAAGCCCTGGTGGACGTACTCGGCGTAGGTCAGGCCGGTGGTGCGCTCGAAGTAGTCACGCCCGCCGAAGATCGCGGCGGCCTGTGCCACGAGGAACGCGATGAACACGGCGTCGACGACCAGGACCGGGACGAGCCACTCGAACCGCTTCGCCACCGGGCGGTCGTCCCATCGGACCGTGTCGACCTCCGGCGGGTTCAGTGCGAGGTAGGCGCCGGCCAGGGCGATGCCACCGATCGCGATCGCGACGAACAGCCGGACCGCGAAGTCCGCCGAGCCGAGGTCGGGGACGAGCGCGCCGAACCACTGCGCGAACAGGGCGTCGGCCGACATGAACAGGAAGGTGAACACCGTGACTCCCAGCGCCGACCACAGCGCGGTCCGCAGGACGGCGATGCCGTGTCCGGCGCCGGTCAGCATCCGGATCGTCCGCCCGAGCCACGGGATGCCCCGCAGCCCGGCCACCGGCCACGACATGGCCGAGATCACGAACGACGGGACGTTGCGTGCGTCGGTGAGCGCCATCGTGCTGATCGCCCCGCCGGCCATCAGGCACAGGATCACGATCCACTCGGCGTCGCGCAGCAGCGCCGTGGAGGCCAGGGCCGTGCACAGCAGCGCGCAGGCGATCGTGAACGGCTCCCGCCGACGAGGACTCGCCGTCAGCAACAGCAGGCCCGCCGCCATCAGGACCAGGAACACACCCAGCCCGAGGTCGTGGAACGGCAACGCGACACCGGCCAGCACACCGACGCCGATCGCCCAGCCGAGCAGGAGCGGCCGTCCGGGGACACCGCGGTCGGGCCAGAACCCGCCGAACAGCGAGTCCGTCATGGACGGCACGGGCGGCGCGGTGTTCGCCGGCGGATGGGCCGGGAGCGGTGCGGGGGCGGGAGTCTGGGGCACGGGTGTCTCCTTCGGAAGGTCCTCGACGAAGTTCGAGGGATGAGTCGGGAGGGCGACCTGGACGCGGGCGCCGGAGCGGCCCGGCTCGGGGTCGACGAAGCGGATCGATCCGCCATGCAGGTCGGTGACCCAGCGGGCGATCGCCAGGCCCAGGCCGGTGCCGCCGCCGCCCTCGGTCTCGGTCAAGGTGCCGAAGCGCTCGAACGCGCGCTCACGGTCGGCGGGAACAACGCCGGGGCCCTCGTCGGTGACCTCGAGGGTCCAGTCGGTGTCGTCCGCCGTCGCGCGGAGCGACACCGTCCCGCCCGCCGGGCTGTGTCGCACGGCGTTGTCGACGAGATTGGCCACGAGCTGGCCCAGCCTGGCCGCGTCGGCCTCGACGTTCAGTCGTGCCGGCTGGACGTCCACGGCGACCTCGACGTCGCGGTCGCCGTACTGGAACTCCGCGGCCGCCGAGGTGAGCAGCTCGCGCACGTGGACGGTCTCGAGCGTCATCGGTGCGGCGCCGGAGTCGAGGCGCGACAGGTCCAGCAGGTCCGAGACGAGGGCCGACAGCCGCTCCGCCTGCGCCAGCGCGGTCTGCAGTGCGGCCGGATCAGGCTCGCTGACCCCGTCCGCGAGGTTCTCCAGCAGCGCGCACATCGCCGTCAGCGGGGTGCGCAGCTCATGGCTCACGTTGGCGATCAGGTCGCGTCGCTGGCGGTCGACCTGCTCGAGGTCGGCGGCCATCCGATTGAACGCGCGGGCCAGCTCGCCGATCTCGTCGCGGGACGTGTCGGTGATGCGCGTGCGGTGGTCTCCGCGCGCCATCCGGGCGGCGGCGACGGTCATCTGCCGCAGCGGCGACGTCATGCCCGTCGCGAGCAGCTGGGTCACCGCCAGGGCGAGTGCGATCGTGACCGGGATGCTGAGCCAGATCGGCACGCCGCCGGCGGATCCGAACGTGGCCACGAGCGAGGCCACCGTGACGCTGATCGCCACCAGCAGTCCCAGCTTGACCTTGACCGAGTTGATCGGGTCCAGGGGGCGGTTCATCGGTCGCCACCGACCTCGAGCGCGTAGCCGACGCCGTGCACGGTGCGGATCCGCTCGGTGCCGATCTTCGCGCGGAGCCCCTTCACGTGGCTGTCGACCGTGCGCGTCCCGGACGCGTCGGCCCAGCCCCACACGTCGGCCAGCAGGCGCTCGCGCGACAGCACGTCGCCGGGCGTCTCGGCGAGGCAGACCAGGAGGTCGAACTCGGTGGGCGTCAGATGGATCTCGGAGCCGTCCACCCAGACCCGCCGGGCGCCGACGTCCAAACGCAGGCCCTCCCATTCGCGGACCGATCCCTGCGCGGAGGCCGCCAGCTCGGCGGCACGATCGACCCGCCGCAGCAGGGCCGAGACCCGCGCGACCAGTTCGCGCATCCGGAACGGCTTGGTCAGGTAGTCGTCCGCGCCGACCGCCAGACCCACCAGCACGTCGGCCTCGTCGTCGCGCGCGGTGAGCATCAGGACCGGGACGGGCCGCACGGCCTGGATCCGGCGACAGACCTCGTGCCCGTCGAACCCGGGGAGCATCACGTCCAGCACGACGAGGTCGGGATCGTGCTCCTTGAAAGCAGCCACCGCACCGGGACCGTCCCAGGCGCGCGCCACCTCGTACCCCTGCGAGGTCAGCCGCTCGGTGACGGCGGCGCCGATGGTGGGCTCGTCCTCGACGAGCAGGATGCGGCGTGCGGTCATGACGCCACCTCCGAAGGAAGGGCAGAGTACGTCGGCGCCGTCATGCTCCCAACCTAGGAGGCCGGGTCGTCGGGATGCGGGGACGAATCGTGAAGATCCTGTGCAGGTCGCCGACGACGAGGGCCCGAGGCGGCGCGGCGGGGTCGTTCACCCGGCTGGAACCGAACCCGTATGCTGGGAGCAGCCCCTCGCGTGGCGGCACATCACCCAACTCCCCCAGGGCAGGAATGCAGCAAGGGTCAGTGGTCCCTGCCGGGTACGCGAGGGGTCCTTTCGTCTCCGGAGCTCAGCGGTGGACGCGCGCGGCCCGCAGGATCCCGTGGGCGGCCTTGTACGTCCTGAACGCCTTCGACGGCGTGGCGCCGTACTCGATCGTGATCGCCGTGCCGGCCTTGCCGTGGTAGCGGTTGTACCACCCGGTGAGCGTGGGCGAGGTGCCCTTGCCCTGCACGACACCGAAGTGCTTGCGCTGGAGTCCCAGCTGCTTCGCCAGCCGCTTCTCGAACGCGACGTCCTTGTCGGACTTGCCGATGCCGTTGAGCGGTTGGTGGATCGAGGCGATGTAGTCGGGGCGATGCTTCTTCAAGAAGCGCATCATCGCCCGGGTCTCGCGCTCGCTGCCCTTCTTGCTGCCGCCGTACGTGCGTGACCCCTTGGTGCCCCTGATCCAGCCGCTGGTGGGCCAGTTGCGGTTGAGGTCGACGCCGCGGGCGTTGGTGCGGGTGCCGTTCGACCGCCCGTCCGGGTTCATCGAGGGGATGATCCACACGCCGGTCCCGGCTCGCGGCCGCAGTCGCCTGGCCGCGTGCAGCGCGGTGTCGCGCCCGGCGGGCTCGTCGCCGTGCATCTGGCCCAGCACCAGCAGGGTGCGCTTGGCGTTCGGGTCGCCGCGGTACAGCGCGACGATCTTGCGTCCCTCGTGCGTCGTGCCGACCACGACCCGCTTCTTGACGTAGCTGGGCGCGGCCTCGGCCGTCGAGCTGATCAGCACGGGCGCGACCAGACCGGCCGCCAGCACGAGCCCGGCGACGACTGCATGGATCCTCGGGCGCATCGTGCTCACCTTTTCTTCCTCGTGAAGATCGCCTTCACGATCTCGCGGGCCGCGGTGCGGCTGGCCTCGCCGATCGCCTTCTCCATCGGCGACATCCGCCGGGTGGTCCGTCCGCGGGACCGCGTGGTGCTGCGGCCGAGGTCCTTCTCGAGCCTCGCGGACTCCTCGGCGGCGCGCTTGCGCTCGGCCTCGGCGGCGACCACCTCGGCCTCGGCCGCCGCGGCGGTGGCCGAGCGTTCGGCCAGGACCGAGGCGGCACCGCCGCCGGCTGCTCTGGCGGCGTACTTGGTCGTCAGGGGCGACGCCGCGACAGCCGCCTCGAGCACGTCGGGGGCACTGGGATCCATCGATCCCTGGGGCGCCCGGACCCGTGTCCACGCCACCGGCGACGGCGCGCCCTTCTCGTTCATCACCGTGACGATCGCCTCGCCCGTCGCCAGTTGGGTCAGCACCTCCTCGAGGTCGTAGTCCGAGTGTGGATACGTCGACACCGTGGCGCGCAGTGCCTTGGCGTCCTGCGGGGTGTGGGCCCGGAGCTGGTGCTGGACGCGCGAGCCCAGCTGGGCCAGCACGTCGTCGGGCACGTCCTTGGGAGTCTGGGTCACGAAGAAGACGCCGACCCCCTTCGAGCGGATCAGCCGCACGGTCTGCACGACGATCTCGAGGAAGTCCTTGGACGCGTCCTTGAACAGCAGGTGCGCCTCGTCGAAGAAGAAGACGAGCTTCGGCTTGTCCGTGTCGCCGACCTCGGGCAGCGTCGAGAACAGCTCGCGCAGCAGGAACATGAGGAAGGTCGAGAACAGCCGCGGCTGGTCCTGGACGCCCGGCACCTCGAGCAGCGAGACGATCCCGCGGCCGTCGGCGGCGGTGCGCAGGATGTCGGCGACGTCGAACGACGGCTCGCCGAAGAACGCGTCCGCGCCGGTGTCCGCGAAGGTGACGAGCTCGCGCAGGATCACCCCGACGGTGGCGCTCGACAGGCCGCCGATCGCCTTCAGCTCGGGCTTGCCCTCGTCGCTGTCGAGGAACGCCACGACCGCGCGCAGGTCCTCGAGGGTGACGAGCCGCAGCTCGGCCTTGCGCGCGTAATGGAAGACCAGGGCCAGGGACGACTCCTGCGTGGCGTTGAGGTCGAGCACCTTGGCCAGCAGGACCGGCCCGAACGCGTCGACCGTCGCGCGGATCGGCGTGCCCGTGCCACGCCCGCCCAGGGTGAGGAACTCGGTGGCCGAGGCGGTGGGCTGCCAGTCCTGGCCGATGCTGCGGGTGCGCTCGAGCAGCGGCTCGCTGGCGGTGCCCGCCGTGGCGATGCCGGACAGGTCTCCCTTGATGTCGGCGGCGAAGACGGGGACCCCACCGGCGGCGATCTGCTCGGCCAGCACCTGCAGCGTCTTGGTCTTGCCCGTGCCGGTGGCGCCGGCGACGAGCCCGTGCCGGTTCAGCATCCGGAAGGGGATGCGCACGGGCACGTCCGCACGCGGTTCGCCGTCGACGACGAGCGCGCCGATCTCGAGTGCCGCGCCCTTGAAGGCGTACCCCGTGCGGATCTGCTCGATCTGGTCGGACGGAGCTGCTGCCGGTTCGGTCATGGGCTCAGGCTAATCGCGTCCGCGGACAGCGACCCGGTTCCGCGGCGCCGCTCCCTGCGTCGAGACTGCACGTCGGCGCAGGGTGGGCCCCTTAGACTGACCGGGTGATCTTTCGCCGCGTGGGGGACGGGCGTCCGTACCCCGACCATGGACTGAGCCAGGCTCAGTGGGCCGCCATCGCGCCCACCCAGGTCCGCCTCGACGATCTCACCACGACCAAGACCACGCTCGACCTCGAGACCCTCCTCGACGACGACTCGACGTATTTCGGCGATCTGTTCGCCCACGTCGTCGGCTGGAAGGGCGAGCTCTTCCTCGAGGACGGACTGCACCGCGCCCTGCGTGCCGCGCTGCAGCAGCGAACCATGATGCACGCGCGCGTCCACACGATCGGCAAGCAGGCATGAGCAAGTCCATGGAGCGACTCGTCGTCGCCGGAGCCGTCGGCGTCTTCATCGGCGGCGCGTTCCTGGGGGTCAACCTCGCGTTCAGCGAGCCCGAGTCGGTCGCCGAGGAACCCGCCTGCGAGGTCCGCGAGATCGCCCCGGGCGAGGTGCTCAGCAGCAACCTGGTGATGGTCGACGTCTACAACGCCAGCAAGCGCGCCGGTCTGGCCAACCGGGTCAAGATCAACCTCGAGCGTCGCGGCTTCCTCGGCGGCGTCACGAAGAACAACCCCGGCAAGCTGTCGCCGAAGAACGTCGCCGTCCTGTCCGCCGACCCGCAGGACCCCCGCGCCAAGCTGGTCGCGGCCCAGTTCAAGGGCAAGGTCCAGCGCATCAAGCCCGACTTCGTCGTGGACAACGACATCTCGGTGCTGGTGGGGCCGGACTACAGCGGCTTCAGGGACGCGCGCACCAAGCTGCGCACCGACACCGCGGTCACCGTCTGCGTCCCGGCCATCACGCTGCCCTGATCAGCCCTCGAGGCGGGCGATGAGCTGCTCGGTCGCGGTTCCGTAGCCCGCCACGCCCTGACCGATCACGTGCACGTCCGCGACGTCGGCGACGTACGAGTGGTGACGGAACGGCTCGCGCGCCATGACGTCGCTGATGTGCACCTCGGCGACCGGCAGGGCCACCCCCGACAGCGCGTCGCGCAGCACCACCGACGTGTGGGTCAGGCCGCCGGGGTTGATCACGATGCCCGCGCAGTCGTGGCGCGCCTCGTGGATCGCGTCGATCAGGACGCCCTCGTGGTTGCTCTGGACCGCTCGCACCTCGTACCCGTGGGCGACGGCCGCCGCCGTGACGATCGCCTCGACGTCGGCGAGGGTCTCGGATCCGTAGATCGTGGGCTCGCGGGTGCCGAGCAGGTTCAGGTTGGGTCCGTTGACGAGCAGCAGGCGGCGCGTGGTCACGCCGCTCAACCTACCGGCGCCCGCGGTGACGGTTTCCCCGGTTAACCGGGGAAGCCGTCACTTCACGAGGGTTGCGATCCTCGAGAAGTGCCAGAGAACCTCGTGAAGTTGCCGGACGGACGCCGCCGGATGACCCCGGTCCCGTCCTAGCCTCGAGGCATGACCCTCGTCGTCCACGCCTCGAAGTACGGATCAGCCCAGCGGTACGCGGAGTGGATCGCCGAGTCCATCGAAGCCCCGGTGACATCCTCCGACGAGGTCGACGCGCAGCGGCTCGCCGACGAGGACCTCGTCGTGTTCTGCGCGTCCATCTACGGGCCCAAGCTGCGCGACTGCTCGATCCTGCGCGACGCGATGGGTCGGGGGAGCCGCACACGATGGGTCCTCGTGACGGTCGGGTTGAGCGACCCGGCGCTGTCCACGAAGCGCGACGAGCTCGTCGCGGCCAAGTTCGACGAGGACCTGCGCCAGCGGCTCGAGGTCGTGCACCTGCGCGGCGCGATGGATCGCGACCGGCTCTCGCTCGTCGAGAAGTCGATGATGGCCGGGATCCGTACCGCCCTGGCCGCCAAGCGGGACCGGACCGCCGAGGACCAGGCGATGCTCGACGTCCTGGAGCCCGTGCGGGTCGACCTCACCGACCGCGCAGCGATAGCGCCGGTCGTCGAGGCGTGCCTACGCTGAGGAATGCGATTCAGCGTCCACGTCTACAACTTCACGATCCCCGGCGAGCCGGCCTCGCTCGCCCCGACCCTGGCCGAGACGGCACGCCTGGCCGAACAGTCCGGTGCCGACGCCGTCACCTTGATGGACCACTACTTCCAGATGGAGACCGTCGGGAGGTCCGAGGACCCGATGCTCGAGGGCTACACGGGGCTGGGCTATCTCGCCGGCGTCACCGAGCGGGTCAAGCTCGGCCTGCTGGTCACGGGCGTCACCTACCGGCACCCGGGCCTGCTGGCCAAGATCGTCACGACGCTCGACGTCCTGTCGGGCGGCCGGGCCATCCTCGGCCTCGGCGCCGCCTGGTACGAGCGTGAGCACCTCGGGCTCGGCGTCCCGTACCCCTCGATGAAGGAGCGGTTCGAGCGGCTCGAGGAGACATTGCAGATCGTCCATCAGATGTGGAGCGACAACGACGGCGCGTACGAGGGCAAGCACTACCAGCTGGCCGAGACGATCTGCCATCCAGCGCCGATCCAGCGTCCGCACCCGCCGATCATGCTCGGCGGCATGGGTGAGAAGAAGACGCTGCGGTTCGTCGCCGAGTACGGCGACGCGTGCAACCTGTTCCCGGCCGGCACCGACGTCATCCGTCACAAGCTCGAGGTCCTGGACCGGCACTGCGCCGACGTGGGCCGTGACCCCGCCGACATCCTGCGCACCCTGCAGGGTCCGGGGGACGCCGTGAAGGAGCCCGAGAAGTTCCTCGAGGAGATCGCCGCGTACGCCGAGCTGGGCATCCAGTCGGTCTCGGTCTCCCCGCACGGGCCCGACCCGGTGGGCTGGGTGAGCGAGTTCGCCGAGAAGGTCGCGCCGCGACTGGCCGAGATCGGCCGCTGAGCCCGGCCGCCTCACCCGCACCAGCGGTGTGAGGCGGTTTTCGGGGGTACGTTCGTGCCATGGTGGTCCTCGAGGTCGCCCAGGCGCTGGCCGGAGAGGATCCGGCCGGACTCCTGCCTGCGCGACAGCAGATGGCGCTCTCCCTCGGGTGGCACATCGTGCTGGCGTCCTTCGGCGTCGCGTTCCCGGCGATGATCCTCGTCGCGCACTGGCGCGGCGTGTACCGCGACGACCCCGTTGCCTTGACCCTCGCCCGTCGCTGGGCGAAGGTGTCGGCCGTCCTGTTCGCGATCGGAGCGGTGTCCGGGACGGTCCTGAGCTTCGAGATGGGTCTGCTCTGGCCCGGGCTGATGGGTCCCTTCGGGGACGTTCTCGGACTGCCGTTCGCCTTCGAGGGGCTGTCCTTCTTCGTCGAGGCGATCTTCCTCGGCATATACCTGTACGGCTGGGGACGGCTGCGTCCGCGGCTGCACCTGCTGATGATCGTCCCGATGGCCGTCGCGGGGGTCGTGGGCACCTACTGCGTCATCTCGGTCAACGCCTGGATGAACATGCCCGTGGGCTTTCGCATCGAGGGCGGCGAGGTGGTCGACGTCGACCCGTGGGCGGTGCTGTTCAATCCCGGAGCGGTCCTGCAGTTCGCGCACATGTGGGTCGCGGCCTACATGGTCGCTGGATTCCTCGTCGCGGGCGTCTACGCGGCCGGCATGCTCCGGGGGCGCCGCGACCGTCATCACCGGTTGGGCTTCACGGTGCCGTTCGCGTTCGCCAGCGTGGGCGCCGTCGTGCAGCCGTTCGTCGGTCACCTGCTGGGACTGCGCATCGCCGAGGCGCAACCGGCGAAGCTCGCGGCGTTCGAGCTGGCGACCGAGACGGAGAGTCCTTCGCCGCTGCGCCTCGGCGGCCTGCTGATCGACGGGGAGGTTCGGTACTCGCTGGACATTCCCGGCCTGGGCTCGATCATCGCCCGGAACTCCTTCACCGAGCCCGTCGTCGGCCTGAACTCGATCCCGGCCTCCGACCATCCGCCGGTCAACATCACCCACGTCGCGTTCCAGACGATGGTCGGGATCGGGACGCTCCTGGTCGTGGTCGTCTTGGTGTACTGGCTCGCCCGCTGGCGTGGCCACGACCTCACCGCGAACCGGTGGGCGCTGCGCCTGGCCGTCGTCGCCGGCCCGCTGGCCGTCGTCGCGCTCGAGGCGGGCTGGATCGCCACCGAGGTGGGCCGTCAGCCGTGGGTGGTCTACGGCGTGCTCCGGACCCCCGACGCGGCGGGCGACAACCCCGACATCTGGATGCTGCTCGTCGCCACCGCGATCCTCTACACGGCACTGACCGTGGGAGCGGTCACCGTGCTGCGCTCCATGGCCCGGCGGTGGCGTGCGGGTGAGGAGGACCTCCCGAGCCCGTACGGCCCGCAGGACGAGAGCCCGGTGCCGCGGTGAGTCTCGCGGTGGCCGTGGCCGTGGCCCTCTTCGTCGGCGTCATCGCCTACGCACTCTTCGGCGGAGCCGACTTCGGCACCGGCTTCTACGACCTCACCGCCGGTGGGTCCCGGAGCGGGGCCGAGTTGCGGACGCTCGTGGACCACAGCATCGGGCCGGTCTGGGAGGCGAACCACGTGTGGCTGATCTACGTGCTCGTCATGTGGTGGACGGGGTTCCCGGAGTCCTTCGCGGCCGCGATGGACACGCTGATCCTGCCGATGCTCCTCGCGTTGCTGGGCATCGTGCTGCGCGGCGCCGCCTTCGCCTTCCGCAAGTTCGCGGCCACGCTGGGCCAGGCCCGGCTGTACGGGGCGGTGTTCGCCGGGTCGTCGCTCATCACGCCGTTCTTCCTCGGGACCGTGGCCGGCGCGATCGCCTCGGGGCGGGTGCCGATGGACGGAACGGGCGACCGATGGTCCTCGTGGTTGAACCCGACGTCGGTCTTCGGCGGGTTGATCGCGGTGGGGACCTGCGCCTTCCTCGCCGGCGTGTTCCTGACAGCCGACGCGAGCCGCGCCGGCCACTCGGACCTCGCCGAGTCGTTGCGCCGCCGCACGCTGGGTGTGGGGGTCTGCACGGGAGCGGTGGTGTTCGCCGCGCTGGTGCCGATCACACGGGACGCTCCCACCCTCGCCGACGGGCTCGAGGGGCGGGCCGCGCCCCTCATCGTGGCCTCGGCGGTGGCGGGAGCCGCCACGCTGGTGCTGCTGCTGCGCCGGCTCCACCGGCCTGCACGCGTGACCGCGGTGCTCGCCGTCGGATCAGTCGTCGCCGGGTGGGGCGTGGCGCAGTACCCGTGGCTCCTCGTGGACGAGGTCCTGATCGTCGACGCGGCCGGCGCGGACGCGACCCTCGTCGGCCTGCTCGTCGTCGTCGGGCTGGCAGCGCTCGTCGTGCTGCCTCCGCTGGCCTACCTGTTCTGGCTCACCCAGTCGCAGGAGTGGACCGAGCACTGACACGGTCGGGCCCCGGGGAGGGATTCCCCGGGGCCCGATCGCTTCTGCAGGGTCAGCGCTTGACGCGCAGCGTGACCCTCGCGCTGTCACCGCGGACCTGGTCGTTGCCGAGGTAGCGGATCACGAGGCGGTGCTTGCCCACCGCGAGCCGCGGCAGGCGCACCTTGACCTTGCCGTTGCGGACGATCCCGTCGGCCACGACGCGGCCCCGGAGCTTGACCAGGACGCGGCCGTTCGCGGTGGCCGGTGCCGCGACGCGGATCGCGACCTTCGCGCGCTGCTTCGCCTTGATCCGCTTCTTCGCCACCTTCGCGCGGACGGTCGACGCGGCCTTCGCGACCCGCGAGGCCGTGGAGGTCGCCGAGACGGGCTGGTTGCCCGCGGTCGACGCGGTGACCCGGACGCTGATCGCGCGCCCGATGTCGGCCGTCGTGAGCCGGTAGCCGCCACCGGTCGCCCCGCGGATCGGCTGGCCGTCCCGCAGCCACTGGGCCTCGAACGTCGCGGTGTCGTCGTTGCGCCAGGTGCCGCGGTCCACGCTCAGCACCGAGCCGACCGACATCGGGCCGGTCACCTTCGGCCGGGCCGTGTTGACCGGGGCCTTGACGCCCTCGACCTCGACGATCCGGGTGGCCATCGTCTGGTTGCCGTTCGCGTCCGCGACCGAGTAGGTCAGGGCGTACGTCCCGGGCTGCGTGGTGTCGACCTCGCCGACGACCTGGACGTTCTCGGTGACGTCACCGTCCACGGCGTCCGTGGCCTTCACGCCCGTCATCGGGTCGAAGACGGAGCCGAGCTCGACGCTCCCGTTCTCGGGGACGGTCAGCTCGGGCGCGGCGGTGTCCGTCCCGGCCGATCCGGCGGTGAACAGCGAGATCTGGCTGACCTCGCCGGGCAGCTCGTCACCCGAGGCGGCGTCGACGCTCGTGGCGTGCCACGCGTACGTCCGGCCGGCCTCCAATCCGTCCCACGTCACCGTCGCGGGCCAGCCGGACCGCACCGTCTCCTCGCCGATCACGCGGTCCGTCGGGTCGACGACCACGAGGCCGTCGGAGCTGAAGCTCGTCGTGCGCGTCGTGAGGTTGATCGGCAGCCGCGTGTCGTCCTCCGTGCCGTTGTAGCGGAAGCGGTCGTCGTACTCGGTGGCGCCGAAGTTGTCGAGCAGGGCCGAGTAGGTGTCGACGGCGACCTCGCCGGCGTCCAGGTCGAACTGCAGCAGGCGGAAGAACGACGAGCCGAACTGCAGGGGGGTGTTGGTCGGGTAGCCGACCCCCGTGAGCCCCAGCTCGTCCGAGTCCACCTTGTAGAACTGGTAGTCCGCGAGCAGCTCGACGACGTGGTGACCCTTGCGTGCCACGTCGCGACGCAGCTCGATGCTGACGCCGTGCTCGTGACCCGACAGGACGAGCGCGACGTTCGGGTTCTTGCGGATCACGCCGTCCAGGACGTTCCGGCCGTCGTACGAGAAGCCGCTGCCCCGGCCGTCGGGGTTCACGCTGGGCGTCAGGTACGCGTGGGTCAGCACGATCGCGTTGCGGTCGGCGAACTGCTTGAGCACGCCGTCCGCCCAGGCGGCCTCCTCGGCGTCCACGCCGAAGCCGAGCGAGACGACCACGAAGTCCATGTCGCCCTCGCTGAACAGCACGTAGTTGTTGCTGCTGTCGCCGGCCTTCCACGGCTCGTACGTGGCCTTTGCCTCCTGCCAGGCGCTGCTCTGCTCGAGCGCGGCGTAGCGGTCCGGGCCGAAGTAGTCGTTGTAGAGCGCCTCCGGGCCCGTGTCCGAGCCGTAGAGGTTGTCGTGGTTGCCCGGGAGGACCGTGTTGACCATGCCGGCGTCGTCGAGCACCTTCTGCGCCGCGGACGCGACCTCGTACTCGGCGCGCGCGTTCGGCTCGTCCGAGCCGACGTTGTGCCAGTTCTCGATGACGTCGCCGGTGTGAGCCGTGAACGCGATCTTGCGCTCGTCGGCGTTCTCGGCGATCCACTCGGTGGCCTTGCGGTAGGCGTCGCGCCAGACCTGGCGCTCCTCCGGTGTCTCCTGCTCGACGGCGCCCTCCGACAGGTACTGCGTGTCGGTGATGTGCGCGATCGAGAAGTCGTAGTCGCCCGGCTTCTCGAAGGCGTCACGGACCTCGTTCGGCAGGTCGTCCGCGAACGGGTCCTCACCCGTCACGAGCACCGGGACGGTGCCGTCGTGACGGTGCCGGGAGCGCAGCTGACCGGTGAGCTGGACCTGGCCCTCCGCGTTGCCGCGCGAGCGAGCGAGCTCCTCCCACTCCTCGCCGTTCCAGACCCGGAGCACGACCTCGCGCGCGGGATCGGCCCGGCCGCTCCAGACGACCTGCTGGTCGGACGTGGAGGTGACCGGGACGTCGAACTGCTGGAAGGGCAGCTCCGAGGACGACGGCGTGTCCAGGGTCGAGTCGTCACCGGGCGCGACGGCGTCGCGGATCGGCTGCTCGTCGGTGCCCGAGAACTCGCGGGACGTGGGGATCTCGGTGAGCGTCCCCTGTCGGCCGTTGTCGGCGACGACGACGTCGGCCTCGCGGAACGTCGTGCGGACGCGATCGCCCGACGGGTTCGTCGCGTTCGCCGAGAGCCGGACGGACCCGCCGCCTTGCTCCGTCTCGGTGCCGCCCGCCGAGGGCACGTTGCCCGTCGTGAAGGTCGTGGCGTGGCTGATCGTGCCGCCGAAGACGTCGTGACCCTCGACCTTGATCGTGTGCTCGCCGGCCTTCAGGCCCGGACCGATGTCGTCGCCGGGCGCGATCGCGTCGCCGTCCAGTGTGTACTTCACGTCGCGGCCGACACCGGCCTCGTCGGTGAACTCGACGCCGAAGCGAGTGCGCTTGGTGAGGCGCTCACCGGCCGCCGGGGTCGTGCTGCTGACCTTGACCGCGTAGTTCGCGGGACGGCCCGCGAAGGCGTCGCGACCGAGGGCCAGGACGCCGTCGGCGTCGACCGCCTCGCTGAACACCCGCACGCGGCTGATCGTCGAGGGCGAGAAGAACGACGGACGGTCGCGGCCCGAGGCATCGCCGCCGATGACGAGGTTGCGCGCGCCTGCCGAGGGAGAGCTGAGCGCGCCGGTGGCCGGGGTGCTCGCGGCCAGCACGCCGTTGACGTACAGGCGGACCATCTCGCCGTCGTACGTGCCGACGGCGTGGTACCAGCGGCCGCTCTCGATCTGGACGCCCGTGTTGCGGTAGGAGCCGCCGATGTGGGGGTTGAACGAGAGCTTGTCGCCGTACATGACGACCGCGAATCCGCCGGCCTCCTTGGCGCCGCACAGGTTGCCGCGCGTCTCGACGCCGGTGGCCTGGAAGTCGTCGTCGTACTTGAAGACGCACTCGACGGTCATCTCGTTCGCGAGCTTCGGGAACTGGGTCTCGAAAGGGTAGAGGTAGGCCGAGCCGGACCCGTCGAACTGGGCGACCCTCGTGCCCATCGGGCCGTCGTCGCGCACCTGCGGGGAGCCGAAGGTGCGGGCCTCGAGGCCCTGGGCTCCGTCGACCGGGGAGCCGGAGGAGAAGTCCAGGTCGAGGACGTCGGCCTTCGGGGCGGCCGGGCCCTGGCGGTCCGCGTCCGCGAGCGCCGCGGCCTGCTCGGCCGTCAGCGGCTCGCTGTATATGCGGCTGGTGCGCATCGTGGCGTTGCCGAAGAAGTGCCCCTGGTTGGACGGGTTGACGTCGGCTCCGAGCATCATCGAGTCGGCGCCGGACGAGGGGTGCTTGAAGGTTCCCGCCGCCGCGACGTCGCGCACGAGCTCGCCGTCGAGGTAGAGCTTGAGCCGGCTGCCGTCCCAGGTCGCGACGGTGTGGTGCCACGCGCCGGTCGTGATGGGCACGCGGACGCTCTTGTAGCCGCCGCCGACGTGGATCATGAAGTTGACGTCCGTGCCGGACATGACGGTCGCGAATCCGCCGCCCTCCTTCGCGGAGCACAGCGCCGCCTCCCCGCTCGAGCTCACGCGCTCGCCGTCGAAGCGGAACGAGCACTCCAGCGACATGCCCTGGTTCAGCTTCGCGAACTGGGAGCGGAACGGGTAGCCGACCGCGTCGTCCGTGCCGTCGAAGCTCATCACCGATCGGCCGGTGGTCAGGTCGGCGGCCGCCTTGGGCTCGCCGTACACCGTCGGCTCGAGGCCCTGGGAGTGCTCGGCCGGGTCGCCGCCGCGGAAGTCGACGTCGAACACGTCGGCGGTCGGGACCTCGACCGCCTGACGGGCGACGGAGGTCGGGGAGGGCGCGATGCTGGAGATCGAGGACACCGCCGCCTCCGCGAGGCGGGGGGTCGCCAAGGCGGGCGCGGTGCTCAGGGTGCCGAAGCCGATTGCCGCGACGAGCGCGACGCTGGAGGTCGTACGAAGGGATCGCATGGGGGAGTGTGCTCCTACGGGAATGCCATCTGGGACGCACTGAGACTGGCGACGTGAGATTCCTCCCGGTGAACGGCAGGTGAGCACCGAGCGCAGGATGCGTGAGCACTCGGTGCGTTCGGGAATCGTTCGTCCGGCGTTCACCGGCCGCGCGGAGGTCGCGTGGCGGCGTGACTGCGAGCGTCGCACCGCGGCTGGCCGAGATCTGACGGCATGCTTCTCGCACGCGAAGGCGGAAGCCCCCGCCGAGTTCTCACTCGACGGGGGCTCCGATCCTGCTGGCGGTGGCGGTGGGATTTGAACCCACGGTGGGCGTGAACCCACACACGCTTTCGAGGCGTGCTCCTTAGGCCGCTCGGACACGCCACCGCCGAGGAGTTTACGTCAGTGACCCCCGTCCGGCCCAATCGGGGCACCGGAGCCGCTGCGGCCCTAGGGTCGGGACGTGATCTGGGCGCTCGTGGCGGTGTTGGCGGTGGCCGCGGCCGTGCTGGCGTGGAGGGATCCGCGGCGACTGTCGATCGGCCTGTGCCTGACGCTCGCGACCGGGCTCGCGCTGGCGGGGCTCGTGGGCCGGCTCGTGGCGGCCATCGCGGACCCGGACGACCCGATGAGGCTCGCGTGGGCGCTGCTCGGCGCGATCGGACTGGCGTTCGTCGCACTGCTGGCGCTCGGTGTGGCCAGTGTGGCCAACGGCATCGCGATGATCCGCCGCGAGGGACGTCGTCCCGCCCATCTGCTCTCACTGGTGTTCGGCGTGGGGGTGCTCTCCTACTGCGCGCTGATCCTGCTGCTGTGGTGGGTCGACGGACGCCACACCGACGTCGCGCGCGAGCTGTTCCTCTGGCTCGTCGCGCTCGGGGGCCCGCTGGCGTACCTGGCCTTCGTGTTCGTCGCGTTCGTCGGCTACGGACTGCTGTACGAGTGGGCCGCCGGGCGCTGGGCGCGGCCGGTCGACGCGGTGATCGTGCTGGGCGCCGGCCTGCGTGGCGACCAGCCGACGCCGTTGCTGGCCGCGCGCCTCGCCCGTGGTCGCGAGGCACTGGATCGCTCCCGCGCCCGGGGCAAGGACACGCACCTGATCTGCTCAGGGGGTCAAGGGCCCGACGAGATCGTGCCGGAGGCCGTCGCGATGGCGAACCACCTCGCCGCGGTGGGCGTCGATCGCGACCTGCTGTGGCTCGAGGACGAGTCGACCTCGACGGAGGAGAATCTCGAGCTCAGCGCGCGCGTGGCCGCCGCGAACGGGATCGAGGGCGGTCGCTTCGCCGTCGTCACGAACGACTACCACGTGCTGCGCGCGGCGTTGCTGCTGCGCCGGATCGGCCTCGACGGTCACGGCCTCGGCGCGCGGACCGCGCACTACTTCTGGCCCAGCGCGATCCTGCGCGAGTTCGCGGCGATCCTGTGGGAGCACCGCAGGCTGAACATGGCCCTGCTGGCCGTGGCCTGCGTCCCGCTGGTCCTGCTGTTCGTGCGCGCGGTGGCCTCCCTGGCCTAAGGCGCCGCCCCGCCCGGCTGCCCCTCCTCCCACTTGTGGAACGCTTTTCGCGCGTATCGGCGGTCCGAAGGCGAATCGCGTTCCACAAGTGGGCGGGGGCGTAGCAGGGACCCCCAGGTTCAGTCGGGCTGGCTGATCGACAGCATCGTCGAGCTGAACAGGTCGATCTCGTCGTCCATGGAGCGGCCCGAGCCCGACCCACCGAGCAGGCTGGCCAGCTCGGCGGCGGCACGCTCGACGCGGCTCTGGAGCGCGCCCTCGCCGGACGTGCCCCAGTCGTGCGGGCTGGCGAACACCCCGGTCGGCACGATGACCGACTGCAGGTAGGCGAACAGCGGCCGCAGCGCGAAGTCGATCACCAGGGAGTGGCGCGCCGTGCCGCCGGTGGCGGCGAGCAGCACGATCTTGCCGATCAGCGCGTCGTTGTCGAGCGCGTCGACGAACGACTTGAACAGGCCCGGGTAGGAGGCCTTGAACGTCGGCACGACGACGATGAGCGCGTCGGCCTCGCCGACGAGGTCGTACACGTGCTGCAGGCGCGGGGCGGCGAAGCCCGTCAGTGCCGCGTCCGTGATCTCGTGCGCGAACTCGCGCAGGTTGACGACCTCGGTGCTGGTCGTGGAACCGACGGCGGAGCCGGCCGCCGCGGCGAGCCGGTCGGCCAGCATCCGCGTGGTCGACGGATCACCGAGGCCGGCGGAGATGGCGACGATGCGTGTCATGCCGAGACCTCGTCCTTCAGTGCGGCGTCGCGGGCGGCGACACGAGTGGCGTGGGTGGGGGCGTCCGGCACGTTCGCCGGGCGGCGCGCGTCGAACTCGGCGCGCATGGTGGGCAGGATCTCGCCGAGCAGGTCGAGCTGCTCGAGGACCGTCTTGAGCGGCAGGCCCGCGTGATCGACGAGGAACAGCTGGCGCTGGTAGTCGCCGAAGTACTCGGCGAAGTCGAGCGTGCGCTCCAGCACCTGCTGCGGGCTGCCGACCGTCAGCGGCGTCTGGGAGGTGAAGTCCTCCATGCTCGGGCCGTGGCCGTAGACGGGCGCGTTGTCGAAGTACGGCCGGAACTCGTTCACCGCGTCCTGGCTGTTCTTGCGCATGAAGAACTGGCCACCCAGCCCGACGATCGCCTGCTCCGCCGTGCCGTGGCCGTAGTGGGCGTAGCGCTGGCGGTAGAAGTTGATCAGCCGGATGTAGTGCTCCTTCGGCCAGAAGATGTTGTTGGCGAAGTAGCCGTCACCGTAGAAGGCGGCCAGCTCAGCGACCTCGGGCGTGCGGATCGAGCCGTGCCACACGAACGGCGCGACGCCGTCCAGGGGAGCGGGCGTCGAGGTGTAGCCCTGCAGCGGCGTGCGGAACTTGCCCTCCCAGTTGACGACCGGCTCGCTCCAGAGCTTCTGAAGCAGCTGGTAGTTCTCGATCGTCAGCTCGACGGCCTTGCTGATGTCCTTGCCGAACCACGGGTACACCGGCGGGGTGTTGCCGCGGCCGAGCATGAGGTCCATGCGGCCGTCGACGAGGTGCTGCAGCGTGGCGTAGTCCTCGGCGATCTTGACCGGATCGTTCGTGGTGATGAGCGTCGTCGAGGTCGACAGGATGATCTTCTCGGTCTGCGCGCCGATGTAGGCGAGGGTCGTCGTGGGGCTCGACGGGACGAACGGCGGGTTGTGGTGCTCGCCGGTCGCGAACACGTCCAGGCCCACCTCCTCGGCCTTCTTCGCGATGGCGACCGTGTTCTTGATGCGCTCGTGCTCGGTCGGGGTCGTGCCGTTCGTGGGGTCGGTGGTCACGTCGCCGACGGTGAAGATGCCGATCTGCATGCTGCTCATGGTTCCAGTCTCCCAGAAGTTAGTTAAAGATTCAACTAGTGGAACATGAGGCTACGCGAGTTCATTCCCGCTGGTTGTCGGGTTCCCCGGTTAAGTAGGTTCTCTGTCACTTCACGAGGGTTGCTTCCCTCGAGAAGTGACAGGGAACCTCGCGAAGTGAGCCGGCGAGTCGAACGAGGAGGCCTCAGCGGCCGCTCAGTCAGCACGTGCTCTCGACCAGGACTTCGGCGGCGACTGGACGAGGTTTCCCGTCACTTCTCGAGGATCGCAACCCTCGTGAAGTGACGGGAAACCTACTTAACCGGGGAAACCGTCAACGCCCGAAGAACGCCCGCAGCATCAGCGAGGACTCGGCCGGCAGCACGTCGGCGAGCACCTCGGGCCGGTGGTTGAGGCGACGGTCGCGGACGACGTCCCACAGGGAGCCGACCGCGCCGGCCTTCTCGTCCCAGGCCCCGAAGACGAGCCGGTCGACGCGCGAGGACACGAGGGCTCCGGCGCACATGGTGCACGGCTCCAGTGTCACCACGAGCGTGCACCCGTCGAGCCGCCAGCGGCCCAGGGCGCGTGCGGCTTCGCGCAGCGCCACGATCTCGGCGTGGCCGGTGGGATCCGCATCGCGCTCGCGGGTGTTGCGTCCTTCGCCGACGATCGCGCCCTCGTGCACCACCACGGCGCCCACGGGCACGTCGCCATCGGCAGCCGCGTCGCGGGCCAGCTCGAGCGCCCGCCGCATGAACGGGTCCCAGGTCACCCGATGATCGCCTCGAACTGGTCGCCGAAGCCGAGCTTGTCGGCCACGTCGGCGAGCGCCTCGTCGGGGAACAGGTCGTCGTCCTCGCACAGCAGGGCGAGCTCGACGGACGCGACGCCCAGGTCGCTGATGATCTCGAGGTCCCCGACGGGGGAGGAGTCGTCGGTCGGGTCGGGCGCATCGACGAGGTCGGCCAGGTCGGCGGCGATCGACCAGTCCCACGCGGCCGTCGAGTCCGACAGCAGGGCGCGCACGTGGTCGCCGCTGCGTCGCACGATCACGAAGAAGTCGTCGTTGATCGAGGCCAGTCCCAGCACGCCGACGTCGGACGGGAAACGGGTCAGGGCGCCCGTCAGGCCCTCGAAGTCCTCGCCGAGTCGCGGCGGCAGTTCGACCACCGTCCACGCACCCTCGTCGCGGTATGCCGCGATCACGAAGTCAACGTCGTCCTCGGCCACCCTGTGATGGTGACAGACGCCCACGTACGGCCGCTACCCTCGACCCATGCGTGTTCACGTCGCCGATCATCCCCTCATCTCCCACAAGCTCTCGGTCCTGCGTGACGCCAGCACCGACTCGCCGACCTTCCGCCGACTGACCGAGGAGCTCGTCACGCTTCTCGCGTACGAGGCGACGCGCGAGGTCAGCGTCGAGCCGGTCGAGGTGACCACGCCCCTGACGACCGCCGAGGGCGTCCGGCTCACCAGCCCCGGCCCGCTGGTCGTGCCGATCCTGCGCGCTGGGCTGGGCATGCTCGAGGGGATGCAGCGGCTGCTGCCGACCGCCGAGGTCGGCTTCCTGGGCATGATCCGCAACGAGGAGACGTTCCAGGCCGAGACCTACGCCGAGCGTCTCCCGGACCGGCTCGACGGCCGCCAGTGCTACGTCCTCGACCCGATGCTGGCCACCGGCGGGACTCTCGCCATGGCCATCGACTTCCTGGTCCAGCGCGGCGCGAAGGAGATCACGGCGATCACGCTGCTGTCGGCACCCGAGGGGATCGAACGGCTCGAGCGCGACATGGCGCACATCGACGCGCCGATCAACCTGTTCAGCGCCGGACTCGACGAGCGCCTCGACGAGAACGGCTACATCGTGCCGGGCCTGGGCGACGCGGGCGACCGGCTGTACGGCGTCGTCGACTGATGCGCGAGTTCGTCGCGGCGCTCCCGAAGGCCGAGCTGCACGTCCACCACGTGGGCTCGGCCTCGCCCGAGGCCGTGGCGCGACTCGCGGCGCGCCACCCCGACTCGCCGGTCCCGACGGACCCGCAGGCGCTGGCGGACTACTTCACCTTCACCGACTTCGCGCACTTCATCGAGGTCTACCTCTCGGTGGTCGACCTGCTGCGCACGCCCGAGGACATCTGGACCCTGACGCACGAGGTCGGCCGTGACCTCGCCGCCCAGAACGTGCGGTACGCCGAGCTGACGATGACGCCGTACACCTCGATCGCCCGCGGGATCCCCGCCGAGGCCTACGTCGAGGCGATCGAGGACGCGCGTCGAGCCGCCGAGCGCGACTTCGGGCTCGTGCTGCAGTGGATCTTCGACATCCCGGGTGAGTCGGGACTGCCGTCGGCGGACGTCACGCTCGACACCGCGCTGCGGCTGCAGCCGGACGCCCTCGTCGGCTTCGGGCTCGGTGGTCCCGAGATCGGCGTGCCGCGGCCTCAGTTCGCCGACCACTTCGCCCAGGCCCGCGCTGCCGGACTCCACAGCGTCCCGCACGCGGGGGAGTCGACCGGACCCGAGACGATCTGGGACAGCCTCGACCATCTCGGCGCCGAGCGGATCGGGCACGGCATCGCCGCCGCTCAGGATCCCGCGCTGATGGAGCGCCTCGTCGCGGACGGGGTCGCGCTCGAGATCTGTCCGACGTCGAACGTGCGGACCCGGTCGGTCCCGTCGCTCGAGGAGCACCCGCTGCCGACCCTGGTCGAGGCGGGCGTGACGGTGACGATCAACTCCGACGACCCGCCGATGTTCGGCACGACGCTCAACCGCGAGTACGAGATCGCGGCCGAGCTGCTCGGTCTCGACGAGGCCGGGGTGACGGCACTGGCGACGGCGGCGGTCGACGCCAGCTTCGCGCCCGACGACCTCAAGGCGCGCCTCCGTTCCGAGATCGAGGCCGCGGGTTCCTGACCGCGGCACGTAGCGGTTCGCGAATCCACTGGTAGGCGCCCTGAAGCGGGGTGCACCGGGCCACTCGTCTCGCCCACCTGCGGTGGGAACCAGCACGGTCTGCGGCGCTCGACAGGACAGGTGGCGCAGGCACCGGCACAGTGTTCTGGTGGGTGATGAGACGACCGGCGGTGCGCCCGATCCGATTGCCGTGGACGAGCTCGATCCCCGACGTTGGCGGATCCTCGCGGTCACGCTCGTCGTCGGGTTCATGACGCTGCTGGACGTCACGGTCGTGAACGTCGCGGTCCCGTCGATCCGCGAGGGGCTGGGCACCTCGGCCGGGACGGTGCAGTGGGTGGTGTCGGGCTACGCGCTCGCGTTCGGCCTCGTCCTCGTGGCCGGCGGGCACCTGGGCGACGCGTACGGTCGGCGCCGGCTCATGACCGTCGGCCTGATCGTCTTCGTGCTGGCCAGCGCGGCAGTCGGTTTCGCGCCCACCGCGGGACTGGTCGTCGCGGCCAGACTGGCCCAGGGCGCGGCGGCGGGTCTGCTCACGCCGCAGGGTGCGGGGCTGATCCAGGAGCTGTTCTCCGGTGAGGAGCGCGGGCGCGCCTTCGGCTACTTCGGGCTGACCGTCTCGGTCGCGTCTGGGATCGGTCCGGTGCTCGGTGGCGGGATCATCGCGCTGGCCGGAGACGACCTGGGGTGGCGGCTGATCTTCCTGGTCAACGTCCCCGTGGGCCTGGTCGCGCTGCTCGCGGTGCGCCGGCTGGTGCCCGTCGCTCGTGACGACGTCGAGCGCGAGCACGTCGACATCGTCGGTGCCGTGATCCTGGGACTCACCGTGCTGTGCCTGCTCTACCCGCTCATCGCGGCCGAGTCCGGGGAGCGCCTGCCGCTGCTGCTCGTGCTGGCGGTGCCTCCCCTGGCGTGGTGGTTCGTGCGCTGGGAGCGCGCGGTCCGGTCGCGCGACCGAGCGCCGCTGCTCGACGTCGGCATGCTGGGCGAGCTCCCGAGCTACGGCAGCGGCGTGCTGATCGGCACGTTGTACTTCGCGGGGTTCACGGGCGTCTTCCTGACGGCGTCGGTCTGGTTGCAGGAGGTGAGGGACCTGAGCCCCCTGCACACCGGCATCCTGCTCACGCCGTTCGCCATCGGTGCCGCGCTCACGTCGACTCCAGCGGGTCGCCTGGTGACCCGGGTCGGCCACCGGGTCGTGATCTGTGCCCTCGTGGTCCTCATGGCCGGGTTCGCCGCGATCGCGCTGGTGGTGCCGGAGCAGAGCAACACCGCGCTCTGGTGGACCTTGGCCCCGCTGCTGTTGCTCGCAGGGTTGGGCGGTGGAGGCGTCGTGTCACCGAACCAGACGCTCACGCTGCAGGACGTGCCGCCGAGTGTGGGCGGTGCGGCCGGGGGAGCATTGCAGACGGGTCAGCGCATCGGGTCGGCGTTGGGGACCGCCGCCCTGATGACGGTCTACGGCCTCACCGCGTCTGCCACGGACGGTGACGCCGCACTGCGGGTCGCGCTGCTCACCTCGGTCGCCGTGCTGAGCCTCGCGTTGACCGTCGTGGTGCGCGCGCACCTACGAGCCCGGAACGAGCGCAGCGACGGCTGACATGTGAAGCGCTCCCCACCCGGAGCCGGCCCCTGAGGGCTGAAACAGGTGGGGAGCGCTGCACATCTGGCCCGCCGAAGCGGGACGGCGGTCAGTCGAGCGACTTGATGATGTCCTCGACGCGGTCCTTCGCGTCGCCGAAGAGCATCTGCGAGTTCTCGCGGAAGAACAGCGGGTTCTGGACGCCGGCGTAGCCCGCGGCCATCGAGCGCTTGAACACGATGACGTTCTTGGCCTCCCACACGTGCAGGACCGGCATGCCCGCGATGGGGCTGTTCGGGTCCTCGGCGGCCGACGGGTTGACCGTGTCGTTGGCGCCGATGACCAGGACGACGTCGGTCTCGGGGAAGTCGTCGTTGACCTCGTCCATCTCCAGGACGACGTCGTACGGGACCTTGGCCTCGGCCAGCAGCACGTTCATGTGACCGGGCAGGCGGCCGGCGACCGGGTGGATGCCGAACCGGACGTCGACGCCCTTCGCACGCAGGCGCGCGGTCAGGTCGGCGACGGGGTACTGCGCCTGCGCGACCGCCATGCCGTAGCCCGGCGTGATCAGGACGCTCTTGGCGCTCGACAGCAGGTCGGCCGCACCCTCGGCGGTGATCTCGCGGTGCTCGCCGTAGTCGGTGTCGTCGCTGGGGCCGGCCTCGATGCCGAAGCCGCCGGCGATGACGGAGATGAACGAGCGGTTCATCGCCTTGCACATGATGTACGACAGGTAGGCACCCGACGAGCCGACGAGGGCGCCGGTGATGATCAGCAGGTCGTTGCCGAGCAGGAAGCCCGACGCGGCCGCGGCCCAGCCGGAGTAGCTGTTGAGCATCGAGACGACGACCGGCATGTCGCCGCCACCGATCGACGCCACCAGGTGCCAGCCGAGGGCCAGCGCGACGAGGGTCACCAGGATCAGCAGCCACAGGGCGGGGCTGATGACGAACCAAGCCGTCAGGATGACGAACGCGGCGAGTGCGCCGAGGTTGATCCAGTTCTTGCCCGGCAGGACGAGCGGGGCGCTCTTCATCTTGGCGCTCAGCTTGAGGTACGCCACGATCGAGCCGGTCAGGGTGACGGCGCCGATGAAGACGCCGATGAAGACCTCGGCGTTGTGGATGTCCAGCAAGGTTCCCGCGTCACCGGGCAGGTTGTCCGGGTAGTCGCGGTACTGCAGGTACCCGTTCCAGCCGACCAGCACGGCGGCCAGGCCGACGAACGAGTGCAGCAGGGCGATGAGCTCGGGCATGCCGGTCATCTCGACGAGCTTGGCGCGCCACAGGCCGATCGCGGCACCGATCGCCATGGCGACGACCAGCAGGACGAGTCCGGTGTTGTCATCGGCCTCGAACACCAGGATGAACGTCGCGACGAGCGCGATCGCCATGCCCGAGATGCCGAAGGTGACGCCGTGGCGTGCGGTCTCGTGCTTGCTCAGTCCGGCGAGGCTGAGGATGAACAGCAGGGCCGCGACGAGGTACGCGGCATTGGCCAGGGAAAGGGCGGTCATGTCAGCCTCTCACTTCGAAAACATGCTGAGCATGCGTCGGGTCACGGCGAAACCGCCGAAGACGTTGATGCTGGCGACGAGCACGGCCACGAAGGCCAATGCTCGGACCACCGTGTCGGAGTCGGTGATCTGGAGCATGGCGCCGACGACGATGATGCCGCTGATCGCGTTGGTGACGCTCATCAGCGGGGTGTGCAGCGCGTGGTGGACGTGGCCGATCACGTAGTAGCCGATCACGATCGACAGCGCGAGCACGGTGAAGTGCTGCGGCAGCTCTCCGGGCGCGGTGGCCAGGACCCACAGGAACGCCAGCACGCCGACGGCCAGCGCACCGATCTTGACCGCGGGGCTCACGGGCTTCTTCGGCTCGGGGGCCGGGGCGGGCTCCTTCGCGGCGGCGGGCGCGGGGGCGGCCGAGACCTGGACCGGCGGCGGCGGCCACGTCTTCTCGCCGTCACGCACGACGGTGACGCCGCGCTGGACGACGTCGTCGAAGTCCAGGACCATCTGGCCGTCCTTGCCCGGCGTCAGCAGCTTCATCAGGTTCACCAGGTTGGTGCCGTAGAGCTGAGAGGCCTGGGTGGGCAGGCGGCCGGCGAGGTCGGTGTAGCCCAGGATCGTCACGCCGTTGTCGGTGACGACCTTCTGGCCGGCGACCGAGCCCTCGACGTTGCCGCCCTGCGCGGCGGCCATGTCGACGATGACGCTGCCGGGCTTCATCGACGCGACGTCGGCCGCCGTGAGCAGGCGCGGAGCGGCCCGGCCCGGGATGAGAGCGGTGGTGATGACGATGTCGACGTCGGCCGCCTGCTCGGAGTACATCTCGGCGGCGCGCTGGTCGTACGCCTCGCTGGTGGCCTTGGCGTAGCCGTCGGAGGAGACCTCCTTGTCCTCATCGGGCACGACGACCTCGAGGTACTCGCCGCCGATGGACTTGACCTGGTCGGCGACCTCGGGTCGCGGGTCCGTGGCGCGGACGATCGCGCCGAGGCTGGAGGCGGCACCGATCGCGGCAAGGCCGGCGACACCGGCGCCCGCGACGAGCACCTTGGCCGGCGGCACCTTGCCGGCGGCGGTGACCTGACCGGTGAAGAAGCGGCCGAACTCGTGGGCGGCCTCGACCACGGCGCGGTAGCCCGCGATGTTGGCCATCGAGGACAGCACGTCCATGGACTGGGCCCGCGAGATGCGCGGCACGGCGTCCATCGCCATCACGGTGATCGGGCGCGTCGCCAGCTTCTCGACCAGGTCCGGGTTCAGGCCCGGGCTGATCATGCTCACGAGCGTCGCACCGTCGAGCATGAGGGCGATCTCGATCTCGTTGGGCGCGTTCACCTTGAGGATCACGTCGCTGGCCCACGTGTCCGGCTTGTCGCCGATCGTGGCGCCTGCGTCGACGTAGGCGGCGTCGCTGAAGCTCGAGGCCTCACCGGCACCGTGCTCGACGGTGACGAGGTATCCGAGGGTGATCAGCTGCTTCACCGTCGCCGGCGTCGCTGCGACACGGGTCTCGCCCGGCGCGGATTCCTTGACGACGCCGATTCGCATGGAACCGAATTCGGTCTGAGGGGTGCTCATCCCGCCGAGGATAGCCAACCGTCTCGGGGATCGGGACGTGGCCCACAGTATGTGGACAGTCGAGTGAGGGGCGAGAGAAAAATCGACATCGACCATGGCGCATGTCAGATACCGACGGTATCTTGACGGCCATGTCCTCTCTCTCGGCACGCCAGTTCAGCGGCAAGGTCGCGCTCATCACCGGAGCCGCACGCGGCATCGGTGCCCACGTGGCCCGCGCCTACGTCGCCCACGGCGGTCGGGTGGCCCTGGTCGGCCTCGAGCCCGAGCTGCTCACCGCGCTCAGCGACGAGCTCGGCGAGGCGGCCGCCTGGTGGCAGGCGGACGTGCGCGACAGCGAGGCGGTGAAGACGGCCGTCGATGCCGCCGCCGTCCACTTCGGTCGCCTCGACCACGTGGTGGCGAACGCGGGCATCGCGTCCTACGGCACGGTCCGCCAGATCGACGACGCGGCGTTCGAGCGGGTCGTCGACGTCAACCTCAACGGGGTCTTCCGCACGGCCAAGCACGCCGTTCCCCACCTCGAGCGCACGAAGGGCCACCTCCTGGTCGTCTCGTCGCTCGCGGCGTTCTCGAACATCGCCGGGCTGAGCGCCTACGCGGCGAGCAAGGCGGGCGCCGAGGCGCTCGGGATCTCGCTCAAGCAGGAGGTCGCGCACCTGGGCGTCAGCGTCGGCATCTGCCATCCCTCGTGGATCGACACCGACATCGTCCGCAACGCGGAGGCCGACCTGCCGACGTTCAAGGCGATCCGCCAGAAGCTGCCGTACCCGGCGAACACCACGACGGACGTCGAGACCTGTGCCGCGGCCATTCTCGTGGGCCTGGCGAAGCGCAAGAGCCGGGTCTACGTGCCCAAGGGCGTGCTGCTGGCGAACTGGACGAAGGCGTTCGTGAACTCGCCGGCCACGTGGCCCTACGTGCGACGGCTGTCCCGCTCGTCCGTGCCGTCGCTGGAGTCGGAGGTCGAGGCGCTCGGCCGCTTCCACCACGCGCACACGCCGATCACCGAGAAGCCCTGAGATCAGTCGCCCTCGGTCTGCACCGAGGCCGCGAGCGACACCATGTGACCCAGCCGCGCGATCTCGGACGGCAGGAACTCGGGGCCTCCATGGCGCCCGACCACGACGAGGAAGCCCAGGCCGTTGCGCGTCTCGCCAGGGGCGCCGGCCAGCACCGTGGAGTCCCACGCCGGCAGCTCGGGAAGGCTTCCGGCCGCGCCGGTCGACAGCCAGTCGTCGCACTCGGGCACCAGGCGCGGCGCGGTGGGGGAGCCGAACAACAGCGCCGCTCCGTCCTCACCCGGTCCGATCGCCATCGCCCAGTCCGTGCGGAACGTGGCCGGGATGACCTCGACCAGCCGCTCGATCGCGAGGTCCGGCTCGTCGGTGAACGCCTCGACCGCCTCGAGGTCCATGCTGAGGTTGGCGCCGGCCGTGTAGCGGCTGATCCAGTGGACGTGCACGCCCTCCAGACGGTGGCACGCGGTGATCAGCGCGTCGGGCATGACCGTCGGGGGCAGCTCGAGGAGCACGTCGTCGACCGCGAAGCCGTCCGACCGGTGCTCGACGATCTCGATCGCCTCGATGTCCGCCCCGGCCTCACCGAGGGCGGTCGCGAGTGCGCCGAGGGAGCCCGGGACGTCCGGGAGCTCCACGCGCAGCAGGAACGCCATGGCCCTCATTGTTCCGCGTCCGGGTTGCGAGGGTGTTACGCGGGCCACACCGTGACACGCCGCACGCCCCGTGGGCCTCTAGGCTGGCGTCCGTGGAGCACGCACGCGGGACCGAGGGACTACGGCTCGTCGGGACGTCCGAGCTCGTCGCCGAGCCGCCGATCCGGATGCTGGGTGACCTCGTCGTCCGAGGCGGCCGCACCCAGGTCGGCGCCTTCACGAGCCTCGCCCACGGCATGGAGTCCCAGTCCGCCACCATCGGCCGCTACTGCGAGTTCGCGCCCGATGTCCTCGTCGGCGCCACGGGGCACCCGCTGACGTGGCTCGGGGTCAACTCCTTCCAGTACAAGCACGCCACCTGGGGCTGGCACCCGTCGGCGGACCGGTCCGAGGTGATCGACCCCGAGGCCGGGGGCCGGGCGTCGTTCCGCGGTGAGCCGTCGGTGATCGGCAACGACGTCTGGATCGGCGCGAAGGTCGTGGTCCTGCGCGGTGTCACGATCGGCGACGGAGCCGTCGTGGCGGCCGGCGCGGTGGTCACCGAGGACGTCGCGCCCTACTCGATCGTCGGCGGGATCCCGGCCCGCCCGATCCGCGACCGGGTCGATCCGCAGACCCGCGAGCGACTGCTGGAGCTGGCGTGGTGGCGCTTCTCGCCCAACCAGCTGGCCGGGGTGGCGTTCGACGACCTTCCCCGGGCGATCGAGCAGGTCGAGGAGCGACTTCCCGGTCTCGAGCCGTACGAGCCGGGCTTCGAGCCGATCCGGCCGCCCGCCCCCGAGCGCGACAAGCGCTCGCGCTGGCGACGTTGAAGGCCGATACTGGCCAGATGCGAGCCATCTGGAAGGGAGCGATCAGCTTCGGGCTGGTCAACGTGCCGGTCAAGCTCTACTCCGCCACCCAGAGTCACGACGTGTCCCTGCACCAGGTCCACGACGAGGACGGCGGGCGCATCCGGTACGAGCGACGCTGCGAGATCTGCAAGGAGATCGTCGCCTACAAGAACATCGACAAGGCGTACGACTCCGGCGAGAAGACCATCGTGCTGACGGACGAGGACCTCGCATCGCTGCCCGCCGAGCGCAGCCACGAGATCGACGTCGTCGAGTTCGTGCCCGCCGACCAGATCGACGTCCTCCGGCTGGGATCGCCGTACTTCCTCGAGCCCGAGGAGAAGGCGCTCAAGCCCTACACGCTGCTGCGCCAGGCGCTCGAGGACACCGAACGGACGGCGATCGTCACGTTCGCGCTGCGCAACCGCACCCGCCTGGGTGCCCTGCGGGTGCGCGACGACGTCCTCGTGCTGCAGGTCCTGCTCTGGGACGACGAGGTCCGCGCCGCCGACTTCCCGGTCCTGGAGAAGAAGACCAAGGTCACCGAGAAGGAGCTGGCGATGGCCGGCCAGCTGATCGAGTCGCTGGCCGGCGACTTCGACGCCGCCGCCTTCACCGACGACTACCAGGAGCAGCTGCGCACCCTCATCGAGGCGAAGGAGAAGGCCGGTGAGGGCATCGACACCGAGTCGACGTTCGCCGAGAAGGAGGACGAGGGCGGCGAGGTCGTCGACCTCATGGAGGCCCTGCGGCGCAGCGTCGAGGCTCGCAAGGGCGAGTCCTCGGACAAGCCCAGGAAGAAGGCCGCGAAGAAGAAGTCCTCGGCCTGACCGTCAGACGGTCTGGACGCCGCCGATGTCCCCGGGGAACTCGTGGACCGAGCGGTGGCGGTTCTCCACGACCCACGTCGCGACCGTGTGCAGCTTCTGGTTGTGGTTCTGCGAGTAGCGGCGCAGCACCTCGAACGAGCGGTCGGGATCGATGTCGAACCGCTCCATCAGGATGCCCTGCGCCTGACCGATCACCTTGCGGGCGTCGATCGCGACGAGCAGGCCCTGCTCCTGGTGGGCGTTGGCGAGTGCGATGGACGCGTGCCGGGCGAAGATCTGCGCCGTCGCGAGGTCGTTGCCATCGAAGGCGCCCGGAGCGTCGGAGTAGAGGTTGAGGGATCCGTAGCGACGCTCACGCGTCTCGAGCAGCACGCTCATGGCGCTGTGGATGCCCAGCTCCGCCACTGCCGGACCCCACTTCACCCACCGCGCGTCGGTCTCGACATCGGGGACCAGGAAGCTGGCGCCGGTCTCGAGGGCGTCGAGGCACGGGCCCTCGTCCAGCTCGTACTGCAGGTCGTGCGACCGGATGACCCGGTCGGACGACGAAGCGGCGGTCTCGACCCGGGCCCGACTGTGGACGAGCATGATGCCCGCCTCGTCGCTGCCAGCCGCGATCTGTGCGTACTGGGTGATCAACTCGACGGTCTTCTCGGTCGTGGGCTGCTCATGCAGGGCAAGAGCGGCCTCCGAGAAGAAGTCCGGCACGTCCACGAGCGCTCCTTCAGAATGTGAGGTACACACGATACGTCGAGGGAGGTCCAGTCCATGCCATCGCGGTCGACGCAGACGGTTTCGGTGGATGGTCGACTCCTGCGCCTGACCAACAGCGACAAGGTCATCTACCCCGCCTCGGGCACCACCAAGGCGGAGGTCATCGCGTACTACGCCCAGGTCGCCCCGTGGCTGTTGCCGCACCTGGCCGGCCGGCCGGTCACCAGGAAGCGCTGGGTCGACGGCACGGGGCCCGGTGCCCAGGTCTTCTTCGAGAAGAACCTGCCGGACTCCGCGCCGGACTGGATCCGCCGGGTGGCGATCAAGCACCGGTCCCGCACGAACACCTATCCGATCTTCGAGTCCGTGGCGGACCTGGCGTGGGCGGGACAGGTGGCCGCGCTCGAGCTGCACGTTCCGCAGTGGCAGGTCGATGCGACGGGCGTCGCGCAGAACCCGGACCGGCTCGTGATCGACCTCGACCCGGGACCGGGGACGGGGCTGCCCGAGTGCGTCCAGGTCGCCCACGCCGCACGCGAGCTGCTCGCCGACATCGGCCTGGAGTGCATCCCCGTCACGAGCGGCAGCAAGGGGATCCACCTGTTCGCGCACCTGCAGGGGGAGCACGACTCCGACTACGTGAACGCGTTCGCCAAGCAGGTGGCGCAGGCGCTCGAGGCGACGATGCCCGAGCTGGTCGTCAGCGACATGTCCAAGGCCAAGCGGCAGGGCCGGGTCCTGGTGGACTGGAGCCAGAACAACGGCAACAAGACGACGATCTCGCCGTACTCGCTGCGGGGCCGCGAGGAGCCGACGGTCGCCGTGCCGCGCGACTGGGACGAGATGGACGAGAACCTGCGACACCTGACGATCGACGAGGTGCCCCCGCGCCTGGCCGAGCGGGGCGACCCGATGGCGGCTCTCGCGGCGCCGGTCTCGGACCGGCTCACGACCTACCGGTCGATGCGCAACTCCTCCAGGACGCCCGAGCCCGTGCCCGACTCGGTCGTCGCCGGCCGGACGGGCGACCCCATCTTCGTCATCCAGGAGCACCACGCGCGGCGGCTGCACTGGGACTTCAGGCTGGAGCGCGACGGGGTGCTGGTGTCGTGGGCGCTGCCGAAGGGGGTGCCCGAGTCCTCGTCGGGCAACCACCTCGCGGTGCAGACCGAGGACCACCCGATGGAGTACGCGACCTTCGCCGGGACGATCCCGAAGGGCGAGTACGGCGCGGGCGACGTCACGATCTGGGACCACGGCCACTACGACCTCGAGAAGTGGAACGACCACGAGGTGATCGCGACACTGCACGGCACCGAGCCCGGGGGCCTGGGTGGATCGCGACGCCTGGCGTTGATCAAGACGGGCGAGAACTGGCTGATCCACCAGATGAAGGACCAGGCGCCGGGCGCCTGGACCGAGTCCGGCCGGCCGGCGCGCACGTCGTCCACGAAGGCCACGACGGCCACGAAGGCCGGCGCACGCGCCGGGTTCGTGCCGCCCATGCTGGCGGTGCTGGGCGGCACCCGCGACGCGTCGGGGGACGACTGGGCGTACGAGCTGAAGTGGGACGGAATCCGTTGCGTCGCGGTGGTCCGCGACGAGACGGTCCGGCTGTTCTCGCGGAACCACAACGACGTCACCGTCAGCTATCCCGAGCTGGCCGAGGAGCTGGCCGGGCTCGGCGCGGACGTCGTCCTCGACGGCGAGATCGTCGCGCTGGACGAACGCGGCGTGCCCAGCTTCGGGCGGCTGCAGCAGCGGATGGGAGTGACCAAGCCGGCCGACGTCGAGCGCCTGCGTGCGAGGGTGCCGGTGCGGTTCATGGTGTTCGACCTGCTGGAACGCGACGGTGAGTCGCTGCGCGATCTCACGTACGACGAGCGCCGCGAGGCGCTGGAGGAGGCCGGGCTCGAGGGTGACCTGGTCCAGGTCCCACCCGCCCACGGCGGGTCGCTCGAGGACGCCGTCGCGCTGAGCAGGCAGCACAAGCTGGAGGGCGTCGTCGCCAAGCGTCGTGCCTCGACGTACGACCCGGGGGGACGGTCGACGGACTGGCTCAAGATCAAGAACCAGAGCGCGCAGGAGATCGTGATCGGCGGCTGGCGTCCCAGCAGCAGCGGCAGTGGGATCGGGTCGCTGCTCGTGGGTGTGCCGGTCGAGGGCGGCCTGCGCTACCTGGGCCGCGTCGGGACGGGCTACAGCGACGCGGAGCGACGGAAGCTGCGGTCCCTGCTCGACCCGCTCGAGCGCAAGACGTCGCCGTTCGTCGACGAGGTCGAGAAGGCCGCGTCGCGCGACGCGACGTGGGTGACGCCGAAGCTGGTCGGTGAGGTCGTGCACGGAGACTGGTCGCCCGCCGGCCTGCTGCGCCATGCCAGCTGGCGGGGGCTGCGCCCCGACAAGGACCCCTCCGAGGTGGTCATCGAGGCGGCGGCCGACTAGCGAGGGCCGCCGTCGTGCGCAACGATGGGGGTCCGACCACACCTGTGCGAAGGGAGCCATCGTGGGCAAGGGCAAGAAGAGCGTGAAGAGTCACGTCGACACCGTCGTCGATCAGTTGCCGGACAAGTCAGAGCTGCTCGATCTCAAGGAGCAGCTGGTTGACCGGCTTCCGGACAGGAACGAGTGGATGGCGTTGCGCGACGAGCTCCTGCAGCGACTGCCCGACAAGTCCGAGCTGCTCGACCTGCGTGACGGCCTCGTCGAGAAGCTGCCGGACCCGGTGGTCGACAAGCTGCCGGTCGAGAAGAAGAAGCGTTTCGCGGGCGTCAAGAAGGTCGCCCTCGTGGGCCTCGTGACCGCGGGCATCGCGGGCGTCGTGGCGTTCGTCAAGGCCAAGATGGCCGACGAGCCGACCTACACGGCCTCGACCTACACCGCGCCTGCGGCGCCGACGAGCACGGTGAACCCGCCGCCGCCGACCAGCACCACCACGCCGCCTCCGGCGGTGTGAGACCACGACGAGGGCCCCGGGGATTTCTCCCCGGGGCCCTCGTCGTTGGTACGTGTTCAGTGCTTGAAGGCGTCCTTGACCTTCTCGCCGGCCTGCTTGACGTCGGACTTGGCCTGATCGCCCTTGCCCTCGGCTTCCAGCTGCTCGTCGTCGGTCGCCTTGCCGGTGGCTTCCTTCGCCTTGCCCTTCAGGTCGTCAGCGGAGTTGCCCAGCTTGTCGTCGAGTCCCATTGACTCTCCCCTTCCGGTCGACTGGTGTTACTCCATGCCAACACGGAACGGCACGCTCCGCATCCGGGGCCCCGAGGGAACGAGAAACCCCCGGCGACCTGGTGGTCGACCGGGGGTGTCTGGCGCGCCCGTAGGGATTCGAACCCCAAACCTTCTGATCCGTAGTCAGATGCTCTATCCGTTGAGCTACGGGCGCACGCCCTTGCGGGCCTCAACGATCCTACCCCGACCCCTCGCCGGGAGTGAAATCGGGTAACGGGTGAGTTCGGACACCACATCGAATAGGTTGGAATGGATGTCCGATCCGACTCGTCCACCCATGCGCCGCGACGCCCTGGCGAACCGCGAGCGCATCATCGACACGGCCGAGACCTACTTCCGCGAGAACGGCCTCGACGCGCCGCTGCAAGGACTCGCCGCCGCGGCGAACGTGGGCGCCGGCACCCTCTACCGCAACTTCGCCTCGCACGCGGACGTCATCCGGGCGCTCTACGACCGCTACGTCAACTACTTCGACGAGCTGGCCGTCCGGGCACTCGGTCTGCCGACGGGCTGGGCCGGCATCGAGCTGGTGCTGGACGAGTGCATGGCGTACCTCGTCCACAAGGCCATCGTCGCCGAGGTCATGCGCCGGCAGGCGAACAACGATCCGGACTACCGCCCCAGCGCACGCTGGATCGGCCCGATCGACGAGATCGTGGCGCGCGCGATCGCGGAGGGCAGCGCCCGTCCCGATCTCGTCGCGGCCGACCTCAGCGCTGCGGCGATCATGCTGGGCGGCGTGCAGCCGTTCGCTCCGGTGCATCACGAATGGATCTCGCAACGCATGCTGGCGCTGTGCCTCGACGGGATGAGGGCCCACCCGCACCAGGCGACGAACCTGCCGGAGGTGCCCGAGGGATTCGACGGAACGACCGACTCGATCATCAAGCGCGAGCCCTGATTCGTCGGGAGCAGGTCGGTGTAGGTATCCTGATCCGGTTGTCTGGAGATGTCGCATAGTGGCCTAGTGCGCCCGCCTGCTAAGCGGGTTGAGGTTCAAACCTCTCGAGGGTTCAAATCCCTCCATCTCCGCCACCCAAGGTGGGAGCAGGTGAGCCTGCTCCCACCTTGTGCGTCTGCTGGTGTCTCGAGCAGGACCACGGCGGAGCTCGCTCCGCTCGGCTGGTGACGTGTGCAGTCCGTCGGGTTGGTCCCGCCGCTCACTGCCATTCGGACGGATCGAAGCGCCGGTACCCGTTCGCGGTGTTCAGCCGGTCGTAGACGTCGCGGATGAGGTCTGCGCGCTGGCGGTGGTCGACGAGCTGGAGCGGGATGGCCGTGATCGCGCCCGCCCCGTCGGTGAAGCGCAACAGTCCCTCGTCGACCGCGACGGCCTCGACGCCCTTCCACGTGCCAGCGCCCTGACGCCCCCGTGCGCGGTACCCGGCCGGGTCGAGGGTCAGCACCGTCGGGGGTCGCAGGTTGACCACGCCGGCGAGCAGCAGGGCGACGACGGGCACGACCGCCCACAGGAGGCCACCGGTCAGGAAGGCGAGCAGCACGCCCACGGCGGCCACGATGAAACACACGCCGGCGAACACCATCAGGTGCGCCCGGTCGAGTCGGTAACGAGTCACGCAGAGGGGGCGGGATTCGAACCCGCGGCTGACATCACTGCCAGCGACCGCTTTCAAGGCGGTTCCGATCGGCCACTCCGGCACCCCTCCAGGTCCGCCGCCGAAGCGCCGGAGCCTGGGTCGATTCTCGCATCCGAGGCGGCTACGTCACTTCAGGGGCGCGGTGCGGGCCGGCTCGGATCGCACCGACTGCTGGACGGCGCGGGCCGCACGCCCTCCGTGCGGGGTCAGGAACAGGAACCGGATCACGAGCCCGATGACCAGGCCGATGATCGCGCTGTAGGCCGTGGAGAGAGCGAAGTACGACGGATAGGCCCGCGGGTCGATGAGCGACACGGCCACGATCACGGTGCCGACGACGGCGAAGACGCACACCCACCAGCCCTCGCGGTAGCGGGCCCGCATCGACGTGCCGACGACCAGCGCCGGGAAGCCGATGAGGAACTCGTACGGGCGGGGCACGCCGCCGACGTTCTGGCGCAGCCACACGATCGTGTCGTCGAGCAGGCTCTGCAGGGCGGGGGACCCGGCAGCCCGCACGAAGCTGCCGTAGAAGAACAGGCCGACGGCGATGACGGCGATGACGACCAGCAGCTTGAGCTGGCCGCGGCCCAGCCCGTGCAGGCCGGAGCCGAGGCGCCACACGATCGACAGGACGAGCGTCACCGAGACCGCCATGACCAGGAGCGTGAACGCCCGCACGTCCACGGACGCGTTCCAGGCCGCCACGCCGGCAGCGCCGCTGAGGGCGAGCGCGAGCATCACGAAGTACTCGCGCAGCACCCCGGGCAGCGAGCGGGCGGGAAGGGTGAACATCACGGCGGACACCGCGGCCAGCACGGCGGTCGCGCCGGCCGCGGCGGCCAGCAGTCCGTTCACGCCGCTCACGAGGGCGCTGAGCGCGAGCAGGCCCGCCAAGGCAACCCAGATGCGCATGTACCCGCCGACGCGATGGGTCAGGATGAGCGAGAACGTCACGAGCAGCACCGCGGCGGACGGGCGCCACAGCCAGGACGGCGCCCCGACGTCGGTGATGGCGGTGACCGATCCGGCCGTGCTCAGCAGCCACAGCAGGAAGGTGCCCAGGACGAGCAGGCGCGCCCATCGCGCGGAGGCCAGTCGCGGCTCACGGGTCGCGACCTCGTACGGAGTCGGGACCGACGTGTCGAGGCGTCGGCGTCCGGGCTGCGTGGTCGTCACGGCTGAGGAATCCTCCGGTTGGTCAGCGAGGGATTGACCTCGCGGGAGCGCCGCACGGCATCGAGCTCGAGAACCGCGGTGACCAGCTCGTTCCCCCCGGCGGCTTCCTCCACGATAGTTCCCCACGGATCGGCGACCAAGGAATGGCCGCTGTAGCGGTCGCCACCCTGGCCCGCGGCGGCGGCCCACACGGTGTTCTCGAGTGCTCGTGCCGCCAGCAGCGTGCGCCAGTGATGGACCTTGTGCTCGCCCGCGACCCACGCCGCCGGGACGACGAAGGCATCCGCGCCGCGGTCGACCAGGAGCCTGCCCAGCTCGGGGAAGCGCAGGTCGTAGCAGGTCATCAGCCCGACGGTCAGGTCCCCGACGGGCACGACGACGGGTGCGATGTCGCCTGCGCGCAGGCGGTCGGACTCGCGGTAGCCGAAGGAGTCGTAGAGGTGGATCTTGCGGTACGTGGCGGCCAGGTCCCCGTCGGGCCCGGCGACGACGAGGGTGTTGAACGGCAGCTCGTCGGTCCGCTCGAACATGCCGGCCACGACCGTCGCGCCGAGGCGACGGGCCTCGGTCGTCACCAGGTCGACGAAGGGGCCGTCGAGTGGCTCCGCGACCGCGGCGAGGTCGTGCTCGGGGTCGCCGAAGTCGTGCATCGTGGCCTCCGGCAGCACGACGAGGTCCGCGCCGTCGACCTCCCGGAGTCGCTCCTGCACGAGGGAGCGGTTCGTCGCCGAGTCCAGGGTCGCCGCGAGCTGCACGAGGGTCACACGCATACCCACCAGTGTGCCGGTGACTACGGTGGGACACATGCGAGCCGTGATCGTCGAAGAGCCCGGAGGCCCCGAGCGCCTCGCCATCGGGGACGTCCCCGCGCCCGAGGCGGGACCCGGCGAGGTCGTGGTGCAGGTCGCCGCAGCCGGGGTGAACCGCGCCGACCTGTTGCAACGGCAGGGGCACTACCCACCGCCGCCCGGCACCACCGACGTCATCGGCCTCGAGTGCTCAGGCGTCGTCGCGGAGGTCGGCGAGGGCGTCACGGGCGTCTCGGTCGGCGACGAGGTCTGCGCCCTGCTGAGCGGCGGAGGCTACGCCGAGCGCGTCGTCGTCCCGGCGGGACAGGTCGTCCCGGTCCCGGCCGGAATCGACCTGATCGCCGCCGGTGCCGTGCCCGAGACCTACGCGACCGTGTGGTCCAACGTGTTCATGCTGGCCGGGCTCCAGCCGGGTGAGACCCTGCTCGTGCACGGCGGTGCCAGTGGCATCGGCACCACGGCGATCCAGTTGGCCAAGGCGTTCGGCGCCACCGTGATCACCACGGTCGGCAGCGCCGAGAAGGCCGAGGTCGTCCGCGAGCTGGGTGCCGACGTCGTCGTGAACTACCGCGAGGACGACTTCGTGCAGGCGTGCGAGCAGGCCGGGGGAGCGGACGTCGTCCTGGACATCATCGGCGGCAGGTACCTCGCCCAGAACGTCGCGTCGCTGGCGCGGGGCGGGCGCATCGTCGTGATCGGGATGCAGGGCGGCCTCAAGGGCGAGCTCAACCTGGGCGCGCTGCTGGGGAAGCAGGGCACGATCTCCGCGACCTCGCTGCGGTTCCGCCCGCCCGAAGAGAAGGCCGAGATCATGGCGCGGCTCGTCGAGCACGTGTGGCCGCTGATCGAGGCCGGCACGGTCGGACCGATCGTGCACCGCACGGTGCCGTTCGAGCAGGTCGCCGACGCCCACCGGGTCCTCGAGGAGTCCTCCCACGTGGGCAAGGTCGTCCTCGAGATGGGCGCCTGACGCCGGTCTGCCGCATGTGGCCGCGCGGCCTAGGGTGGTGGCCATGACCGACGACCGGATCATCGACCCCGACGGACATCCCGTGGCTCCGCCGCAGGAATCCTCCCCGACGCCGCTGACCGAGCTGGTCGAGCAGCCAGCCAAGGTCATGCGCATCGGCGGCATGATCCGCCAGCTGCTCGAGGAGGTGAAGTCGGCACCCCTCGACGAGGCCAGCCGATCGCGCCTGCGCGAGATCCACGTCCAGTCCATCGACGAGCTCAAGGACGGTCTCGCGCCCGAGCTGATCGCCGAGCTCGAGCGGCTCAGCCTGCCGTTCGACGCCGAGGCGCCCAGCGAAGCCGAGCTTCGCGTCGCCCAGGCCCAGCTCGTCGGCTGGCTCGAGGGGCTCTTCCACGGCATCCAGGCCGCGCTCTACGCCCAGCAGGTCCAGGCCCAGAGCCAGCTCCAGAACATGCGCCTCGCCCTGCCCGGCGGGCAGGGTGACGAAGGCAACGCGGCAGATCAGTCCGCACCTGCCGAAACCGGGGGCATGTACCTCTAGGCTGGGGCCATAGGAAAGAGGAGATGGCAATGAAGCCGACACTCCCCCCGTGTGCCATGGCACCGGAGATGTACCAGGACGAGATCCTGTTGTCCCCGCCTTCGCGGCGCGATGTCACCGCCGACGAGTGGCGCGACTACCTCACCAAGCGAGCGAGCGCCCATCGCCGGTGCGCCGGTTGCGACGTGTTCGACGCGTGCCTCTACCGGGCCGTCGTCGACGTCGACGTGACGGGCTTCCTGGCCTGCACGAGCGAGGCCGAGCGACGCCGCCTGCGGCGCGATCTCGGCATCGAGGTGCAGGTCGACTCGAGCCCGTACGGCACGGCCCGGGTCGGTGGCGGCCCCGTCGACCATGCCGAGGTGCTCGGCGCGCGCAAGGCGCACCCGGACGACACGTGCCGCCAATTGGCCGAGCGTCTCGGCTGCTCGACCTCCACGGTCAAGCGTCACCTGCGCCAGGAGCGCGAGGGACGGGGTGCGGTCGTGGCGACGATCGACAAGCCGACGATGGGTCAGGTCCTCGACGCGTTCGACCGGCTCGACACCTCGCGTCGCGTCTGACCCGGTTCAGAACCGTCGGTCCACCTGCACCCGCTCCGGCGTGTGCAGGCGGACCATCGTGCGGGTGACGTTGGCCGGCACCCGTGCCCGCGTCAGCAGCGATCCGCCGATCATCAGCCCGAAGCCGACCGGCACCGACCAGACGGCGGGCTGACCCATGAAGGTGCCCCACCAGCCGTCGACGTCGAGGGCGAGCGTGACGATCGGTGCGGTGGCCGCACACACGCCGCCGCCCACCAGCCCGGCGATCGCCCCCACGGCCGTCAGGCCTCGCCACCAGATCCCCAGGATCAGCAGGGGGCAGAACGTCGACGCGGCGAGCGTGAAGGCGAAGACGACCGAGTTCGCGACGGGGATCGCCTCGGCGGCGAACGCGAGCCCCAGCGGGACCGCGACGCACGCGGCGGCGGCGATCCGCAGGGCCGCGATCGACGAGAGCCGTCCCCGCCACGGGCCGTGGTCGCTGAGTCCCTGGCCCACGACTCCGGCGAGCGCCATCGTGACGCCCGACGAGGTCGACAGGAACGCGGCGAACGCCCCCGCGGTGATGAGGGCGGTCAGCAGCTCGCCACCCGCGCCGCCGATGAGTCTGCTCGGCAGCTCCAGCACCACGGTGTCCGCGCGACCCGAGCCGACCAGGTCCGACGCGTAGACGCGGCCCAGCACGCCGTAGAACGTCGGCAGCAGGTAGAACGCCGAGATGAGCACCAGCACGATCAGCGTCGTTCGCCGGGCCGCGTGGCCGTCGGGGTTGGTGTAGAAGCGCACGACGACGTGCGGCAGGCCCATCGTGCCCAGGAACGTCGCGACGATCACGGCGTACGTGGAGTAGATCGACTCGGGGGTCGCGGCCCCCAGGGGCGCCCACCAGTCGTCGCTGGCCTGCGCCGCCGGCCGGCCGTCGCGCGACCAGGCGAGCAACAGGAACATCAGCGGGACCAGCAGCGCCGTCAGCTTGAGCCAGTACTGGAACGCCTGGACGAACGTGATCGATCGCATGCCGCCCAGCACGACGTTGAGCGTCACGATCGCGGCGACGAGCACGGTGCCCACCCAGCGCGGTGCGTCCAGCACCGTCTGCAGGGTCAGCCCGGCGCCCTGGAACTGCGGCAGCAGGTAGAGCCAGCCGACACCGACCACGAGCAGCGTGCAGACCCGCCGCACCGCCAGCGACTGCAGGCGGACCTGGGCGAAGTCGGGGATCGTGTACGCACCCGAGCGGCGCAGTGGCGCGGCGACGAACACCAGCAGCAGCAGGTACCCGGCCGTCCAGCCGATCGGGTACCAAAGCATGTCCGCGCCATACGTGAGGACGAGTCCCGCGACCCCGAGGAAGGAGGCGGCCGAGAGGTACTCGCCGCTGATGGCGGAGCCGTTCAGCGCCGGGGAGACCGACCTCGAGGCGACGTAGAAGTCGCTGGTCGTGCGACTGAAGCGCAGGCCGAAGACGCCGATCCCAAGTGTGGTGATCGCGACCAGGGCGACGGCGACGATGCCCCAGGTCGGGTTCACGTCCCGGGCTCGCTCGGCTCGACCAGCTCGGTGAACAGGCGTTCGGCGCGCTCCGCGTGGCGCACGTAGAGCCAGCCGACGAGGATGACGGCGCCGTAGACGCCGAAGCCCAGGACGAGCCACGGCACCGGGATCCCGAACACCTCGACGTCGTTGAGCCCCGGCACCCACCAGAACAGCAGGGGCAGGCTCACGATCGTCAGCAGGAGCGTGATCGTGACCGTCAGGGCCGCCCGCAGCTGCGAGCGGATGAGGGACTGCATGTAGACCTCGCCGACACCCGTCGCCTCGTCGATCTCCTGGCCGACCGTGCTGCGCACGTGCGCGGGGGCCGACGACAGGGGACTGGTGATGCGGACCCGTTCAGCAGGTCCGCCCTCGTCGCTCACGGGGTGTGCTCGCCGATCAGCTCGCGCAGGGCGCGTGTGTGACGACGGGCGACCTGCAGCTCGCTCGTGCGGCCGCCCACGGCGGGGACGACCACGCTGGCACGGCCCGAGGACATGCGGACCTCGAGGATGTGGGCACGGTTCACGACGAGGCTGCGGTGGATGCGCAGGAACCCGGCGGACGCCCACTCCTCCGCGAGCGATCCCAGCGGCGTGCGGATCAGGTGGCTGGACCCGTCGAGCGTGTGCAACCGCACGTAGTCGCCCTGGGCCTCGGCGTGCGTGACCTGCGAGCGTGAGACGAACCGGGTGACCCCGGCCAGCTCGACGGCGATCGTGTCGTCGGGGTCGCCCGCGCCGGTGACCGCGTCGGCCACGGCGCGGCGGACGCTCTCGCGCAGCCGCTCCTCGCGGATCGGCTTGAGCAGGTAGTCGACGGCATTGAGGTCGAACGCCTCCACTGCGTGTGCGTCGTGGGCCGTGACGAAGATGATCTGCGGCGGCGACTTGAACTTGTCCAGGAGCCGCGCGATGTCGATGCCCGTCAGGCCCGGCATGGCGATGTCGAGGAAGAGCAGGTCGATGTCTCCGACGTCCAACCGGCGCAGCGCCTCGGTGCCCGAGCGCGCCGTGTCGATCGTGCCGATCCGGTCGTCGCGACCGAGCAGCCACACCAATTCGTCCAGCACCGGTTGCTCGTCGTCGACCACCAGCGTCCGCAGGGCCCGCGCCATGCCTGTGAGCCTAGGCATTGCGAGCTGAGTTGCACGTTCTGACCGCTCGTCGCGGCGTGTCGCGGGTCGGACGTGCAACTCAGCGGTTTCAGTCGGTGATGCCACGGGCGTGCAGTGCGTCGCCCGTGTCACGGGCACGGGCGACGACCCGCAGGACCAGCGGCGTGGTGCGGGCGCGGATGCTGCGCTCCAGGCCGCGGGCGCGGGCGGCGTCGCGGGTCTCGGACGCCAGCTCCAGCGTGCCGGGCAGGGCGCGCAGGGTCAGCGAGAACACCAGTCCGACGCGCTCGGGGTCGACGCCGAAGCGCCGGAACGGCCCGAGCGCCCTCACGATCGTGTCCAGCAGGTCGTTGACGGCGGTCGTGGCCGTCAGGACGGTCGCCGCCAGGATCAGCGCCGTCAGGTCGCCGACCACCTCGACGGCGCGCGGCCAGCCGTTCTGCCAGGCGTTGAAGCCCAGCAGCAGGGCCGCCACGACCGCGAAGCGCCGCAACGCGCCCACGATCGAACCGAGCGAGAGGCCGGCCACGGCCGCCAGCGCCAGGGTGAACGCGACGAACCCGACGGCCGTCCACGGACCGTGGACCGCGAGGACGAGGATGCTCAGGACGAGCAGTCCCACCAGTTTCGGCCCGGGTGTCAGCCGGTGCAGCAGGGACGAGCCGGGCTGGTGAAGCCCCAGGGGCGTGCTCACGAGACCAGGGCCCGGTAGTGGGCGACCGCCGACTCGGCCGGGCCGTCGAAGGCGACCTCGCCCCGGTGCACGACCAGCGCACGGTCGCACCGTGACGCCAGGTCGAGGTCGTGCGTGACCAGGACCAGCTGCTGCTGCAGGCCCAGCAGCACGTCGCCCACGTGGCGGGTGTTCGCCAGGTCGAGCAGGGTCGTGGGCTCGTCCGCGACGACGACCTGCGGGTCGGTGGCCAGCACGGTCGCGATCGCGAGCAGCTGCCGCTGCCCACCCGACAGTGCGTGGACGCTGCGGTCGGCGAGGTCGGCCAGTCCGAAGCGCTCGAGGACGGCCAGGGCGGCGGCCTCGCGCTCGGTCTTGTTCCTGTGGCGCTTGCGCAGGGACAGCGCCACGTCCTCGGCCACGGTCGGCATGACGAGCTGCGCCGACGGATCGGTGAACACGAACCCGACGAGGCGGCGCACCTCGCGACCCTCGCGACGGGTGTCGAGTCCGTCGACCGTCACGTGTCCGCTCGTGGGCTCGACCAGGCCGTTGAGCAGGCGCGCCAGCGTGGACTTGCCCGAGCCGTTCGAGCCGATCACGGCGATGCTGCGCTCATCGAGCCGCAGCGATGTCGGCTGCAGGCGTCCCTCGACGGCTGCCTCGACGAGCTCGATCACTTACGGCGGGCGGGCAGCAGGTCGGGGAAGGCGCGGTGCACCGCGGTGGCGACGGTGGCCATCGCGAGGTTCTTGATGACGTCGCCGGGCCAGAAGACGACGTCGATGCCGGCGGCGTCGCGCAGGTCCGTGGGGATGCGCCAGGCCATGCCGAGGATGCCGAAGGTGTGGATGAAGACGGCGCTGGAGAACAGTCCGGCGGCGAAGATCAGCGGGACGCTCGTGGCCACCTTGGCCCGGGGCAGGCGCTCGACGAGGAAACCGCACAGGGCGGCCGCGAACGGGAACCCGATGAGGTAGCCCATCGTCGGACCGGCGAAGACGCCCAGGCCGGCGGCGCCACCGGAGAACACCGGGAGGCCCGCGGCCCCGACGGCGAGGTACAGCAGCACGGCCAGGAAGCCGCGCTTGGCACCCAGGACAGCGCCGGACAGCAGTACCGCGAAGGTCTGCAGCGTGATCGGCACGATCCCGGCGCCGACGTGGATCGCCGGGAGCAGTGCGCACGCCGAGATGAGCGCGGCGAATGCGGCGACCAGGGCGAGGTCGGTGGAGGTGAGGCGGCGGCTGGCCGTGGCGGTGGTGGTCATTGAACTCTCTCCTGAACGGTGTTCACCTGAACGGCGTTCAGGCTAGCCGATAGGGTGACCGCATGGCCAACTCCCTCCATGATGTCGTCTCCGGCGCACTGCGAGTGCTCGACGAGTTCGGCCTCGAGTTCTGCTCGATGCGACGCGTCGCGGGCGAGCTGAACGTCCAGCCCAGCGCGCTGTACCACCACGTCCCCGACAAGCAGACGCTCCTGGCGCTCATGGCCGATCGCATCGTGCGCGACGTCGAGGTCGGGACGGATCCGGCGCAGGCTGCCCACGCACTGCGCGAGGCCGTGTTGTCCGTGCGCGACGGCGCTGACGTGGTGGCCACGGCCTCGGCCTTCCGGCTGGGCGACTCGCGCATCGAGACGGAGCTGGCCGAGCTGACCTCGCCCGACCTTGCGCGCACCCTGCTGCTCTACGTCTTCGGCCACACCCAGGCGACGCAGATGCACCGCCAGGCCGCCCAGGTCGGCATCCTCGCGGAGGATCCCGACCTCGACGCGTCGTTCGCTCGGGGGCTGGCACTGATCCTGCGCTGAAGCGGGCTCGGGGCACGCGCGCGTTGGCCGGGGCACTCCTCGCTGTACGCTATTGGGAATGACATTCATTTCGAGTAGGGAGCGATGATGACGCGGTGGCGTGAGATGCGGGTGGCGGCGGCAATCCTGGTGGCGGGATCCGTCCTGAGTGCCTGTGGTGACGGCGGTGACGGCACGGAGTCGGGCGGGTCCGAGAGTGCGAGCGAGCAGCCGAGCCGCGAGGTCAGCGGGCCGCGGCTCGTGGTGACCACCGACGACGGGGTGCTGGTCCTCGAGCGCGACACGCTGGAGCCGGTCGGCGACGCCCTGCCCGCGACCGGCTTCACCCGGGTGAACGCCGCCGGGGACGGGCGCCACGTGTTCGTGTCCACCGAGGACGGGTTCCAGCTGCTCGACACGGGCGTCGAGGCCGAGGCACATGGGGACCACGCCCACTACCGGGTCAAGGCCGATCCGGACTACGGCGACACCTTCGAGGCCGCCGAGCCCGGCCACGTGACGATCAGTGACGGCCGGACCGTCCTGTTCGGTGACGGCGACGGATCGATCCAGGTGCTCGACTCCGAGGACCCGACCGAGGTCATCGCCACCTCCGAGGTGCCCGACCCGCACCACGGCGTGGCCGTCCACCTCGCGGGCGACCTGCTGCTCACCGAGGGCACGGCTGACAGCCGCTCGACGGTGGTCGTGCGGGACGGGATCGACGGGGACGAGAAGGCACGACTGGACGACTGCCCCGGCGTCCACGGCGAGGCCACCGCTGCTGACGGCCGGGCCGTCGTGGGCTGCGAGGACGGGGTCGTCGTCGCCGACCACGGAGAGCTCACCAAGGTCGACAGCCCCGATGCCTACGGCCGGATCGGCAACCAGGCGGGCAGCCCTGCGTCGACGGTCGTGCTGGGCGACTACAAGGTCGATCCCGACGCCGAGCTGGAGCGCCCCGAGCGCATCAGCCTGATCGACACCGAGAGCCGCGAGCTGCGCCTCGTGGACCTCGGCACGAGCTACACGTTCCGCTCGCTGGGTCGCGGCCCGTCGGGTGAGGCACTGGTCCTGGGCACCGACGGCGCCCTGCGCGTCATCGATCCCGAGTCCGGCAAGGTCACCGACCGGATCGTCGTCATCGACGCGTGGAAGGAGCCCCTCGACTGGCAGAAGCCCCGCCCCACCCTCGAGGTGGACGGGGACACCGCCTGGGTGACCGAGCCGGCCACCCAGGCGGTGCACGAGGTCGACCTGGCGGCGGGCCGGGTCGCGCAGAGCGTGCAGCTGCCCGGCGTCCCCAACGAGATCGTCTCTGCCGGGGCGCACTGAGCGGGCGCCCCTTGTGCGCCTACCAGGAGGCGTGCAGGGGGCGACCCTCGTCGTAGCCGGCGCTGGACTGCAGCCCCACCGTGGCGCGGTCGGCGAACTCGGCGAGCGACCGAGCTCCCGCGTAGGTGAACGACGACCGCACGCCAGCGGTGATCTGGTCGATCAGGTCCTCGACGCCCGGGCGCTCGGGATCGAGGAACATGCGCGAGGTCGAGATGCCCTCCTCGAACAGGGCCATGCGAGCGCGCTCGAAGCCGGCCGCGTCACGGGTCCGGTTGGCCACGGCGCGCGAGGACGCCATGCCGAAGGACTCCTTGTAGGCACGGCCGTCGGCCCCCTGCATGAGGTCGCCCGGGCTCTCGTGGGTGCCGGCGAACCACGAGCCGATCATGACGCTGCCGGCACCGGCCGCCAGGGCGAGCGCGACGTCACGGGGCCAGCGGACCCCGCCGTCCGCCCACACGTGCGCGCCCAGCTCGCGCGCGGCCTGCGCGCACTCCAGGACGGCCGAGAACTGTGGGCGGCCCACGCCGGTCATCATCCGGGTCGTGCACATCGCGCCGGGGCCGACGCCGACCTTGGCGATGTCCGCGCCGGCCTCGACGAGGTCGCGCACGCCCTCGGCCGAGACGACGTTGCCCGCGGCGATCGGCAGACGACGGCCGGTCGCGGCCTCGTGCGCGTCACGCACCTCGCGCACGATCGGCAGCGCGTCGAACATCTTCGCCTGGTGGCCGTGGGCGGTGTCGACGACGAGCACGTCGACGCCGATCCCGATGACGGCCTCGGCCTTGCCGCGCACGTCGCCGTTGATGCCGATCGCGGCACCCACGACGAGGCTCCCCTGCGGGTCGACGGCAGGACTGTAGATCGTCGAGCGCAGCGCGCCCTTGCGCGTGAGCACGCCGGCCAGCGCGCCGCCGTCGACCACGGGGGCGAACGGCACGTGCTGGTCGGACAGCTGGTTGAACAGCTCGCGCGGGTCACCACCGGCCGGAAGCACGAACGGGTCGGTCAGCATGACCTCGCGCACCTGGGCGAACCGGTCGATCTCGGCGCCCTGCTGGGGCGTGAAGACGCCGACGACCTTCATCTCGGGACCATCGAGGGACTCGACGACGACCGCGCCGCCGTGCGAGCGCTTCGGGACGAGGCTCAGCGCCTCGCCGACCGTCATGTTCGGGGTCAGCACGACCGGCGTGTCGTACACGGTGTGCGCGGCCTTGACCCGGTGCACGGTGTCGGCCAGGACGTCGACGGGGATGTCCTGCGGCAGGATCGCGATGCCGCCGCGACGCGCGACCGTCTCGGCCATGCGCCGGCCTGAGATCGCCGTCATGTTCGAGACGACGAGGGGCAGCGTGGCGCCGGTGCCGTCACTGGTGCTCAGGTCGACGTCGAACCGCGACGCGACGTCCGAGCGGCCGGGCACCATGAAGACGTCGTTGTACGTCAGGTCGTGGCTGGGCTGAAGATCGTTGAGAAACCTCACCGGGCAAGTCTACGGACCCTCAGTCCACCGTGGTCGGCGTGAACTTCGGGATCCGCAGCGTCACCTTCGTGCCCAGGCCGGGAGCCGTCTCCACCACCAGCCCGTGATCGTTGCCGTAGACCGTCCGCAGGCGCTCGTCGACGTTCGCCAGGCCCACCGACGGCGAGCTGGTGCGGCCGGCCAGGGCGGCTCGCACCGTCTCGGGGTCCGAGCCGACGCCGTCGTCCTCGATCGAGATGAGGCACTCGGCCCCCGCGTCCTCGGCGATCACGGTCAGGGTGCCGGGGCCGGGCTTGCGCTCGAGGCCGTGCCGCACCGCGTTCTCGACCAGCGGCTGCACCGTCAGGAACGGCACGGTGAGGCTCAGCACCTCGGGCGCGATCCGGGTGATGACCTTGAGCCGGTCGCCGAAGCGCGCCTTCTCCAGCACCAGGTAGCGCTCGATCGACCGCAGCTCCTCGGCCAGCGTCGTGTAGTCGCCGTGCTGGCGGAACGAGTACCTCGTGAAGTCGGCGAACTCGAGCAGCAGCTCGCGCGCCCGCTCGGGGTCGGTGCGCACGAAGGACGCGATCGCGCCGAGGGAGTTGTAGATGAAGTGGGGCGAGATCTGGGCCCGCAGGGCGCGCAGCTCGGCCTCCATCAGGGCGGTGCGCGAGGCCGACAGCTCGGCCAGCTCGAGCTGGCTCGACACCCATCCCGCGACCTCGGTGGCGGTGCGCGCCATGCCGGCGGAGGCGCTGTCGTCGACCACGACGATGCTGCCCACGACCCGTCCTTCCACCGACAGCGGCGCCACGATCACGCGGTTCGAGGCCTGGGTCCGCCCATGTTCGAGTGCCACGGCCAGGAGCTCGGCCGTCTGGTCGGTCTGGTCGGGACCGGCCCAGCCGAGGGGTCCGTGGGTGTCGGTGATCGCCACGTTGCGTGCGCCGATCAGCTGGCGCAGGTGCGGCAGGGCCCGGCTCACGCTCTCGGAGTCCAGGCCTGCGCGCAGCGCGGGCGCGGCCAGGGCGGCGGTGTGCAACGTCTCGTACGTGGCACGGTCCTCGGCCGATCCGAGGCTGCGGCGACGGCTCAGCAGCGCCCACCGCGTCAGGATCGCGAGCCCGACCAGCACGGCGCCGACGCCGAGCGCGATGACCACTTCCATGGTCCCGTCAGTCCAGCGACAGGAGGATGGCGTCCGGCGGATCCGGCTCGGAGGCCAGCGCCGACTTGTCGACGACCGCGCGGACGCAGCGGGTCTCGTGGCGCAGGCGCAGCTTGGCGGCTCCGGTGGCGTACTCGCGCCACAGGTCGTGCACGGCGCCCAGCGCCGACTCGGGCACGGAGGCGCGGCGGGTCTGCTCGGCGAAGCGGACCAGGTGCGGCAGGTCCAGCTCCTCCCACGCGTTGAACGTCTCGACGTCGGGCGGCCCGAACAGGCCGGACGCCGAGAACGTGTCGACGGCCGGCTCGGGGGCGTCGCGGTCGCCGGTGATGGCGCGCAGCCGTCGCATCCACGGGATGGAGTCGTCGTACCGGCGGCTCATGCTCGACAGGAGCCCACCGGGCACGAGGACGCGTGCGTACTCGGCCAGCGCGGCGGGCGACTCCTCGAAGAACGGAGTGATGACGACGTCGAAGGTGCCCGAGCGCAGCGGCAGACGGTCCCCGCTGGAGCGGATGTAGGTCAGGTCGGGGTTGCGGACCTGGTCGACGTCGTCGCCCAGCACCGTGACGTCGTGACCCTGCTCGGCCAGCTCGTAGGCGAGACCGCCGTCGCCCAGGTGCAGCACGGTGGACAGACGATCACCGACCATCCACTTCGCTGCGCGCGCTGCAGGGATGACGTCCACGTTCCCGAGGCTACCTCCGGGCGACGCCCGGGGCGGAGTGCATCGCTGGGTACGCTGCCTGCGTGTCAGATCCCTTCATCGCCGCCGCCTCCCTCGAGGGTGTCCCGTCGGCCTTCCGGGCCGCGCGCGACGGGATCGACGCCGTCCTGCGCGACCGTGGACTGCGCCGCAGCACTCCCGACGACACCGCACGCTCGCTGCTGATCGGCGCGTGGGCGACCGCGACCCTGGAGGGCAGCGAGGTCAGCCTCGACGAGCTGGGCTCCGGTGGTGGCGACGCGACCGCTCGGGCCGCCGTGCGGCTGTCGACCGAGCTGCTCGGCCTGCTGCCGACCTGGCAGCGGTCGCCCGTGCAGGCCCTCGCGCGCATCCACGCGCTCGCGGCCGCGGGATCTGTGCCGGACACCGACCTGGGCAGGCCGGTCAACCCCGAGGGCACGGCGCGACTGACGCAGCTGGCCAAGATGGTCGGCGGTCCCACCGAGGCACCGGCCCTCGTCGTCGCCGCGCTGGTCCACGCCGAGATCGTGGCCGCCGGCGCCTTCGTCTCGCACAATGCGGTCGTCGCACGAGCGGCCGAGCGCCTGGTCCTGGTGGCGCGCGGCGTCGATCCCGCCTCGGTGACCGTGCCCGAGGCCGGCCATGTCGCGGCGGCCCCGGACTACTTCGAGGCGTTGGGTGCCTACTCGACGCACGAGACCGGCGTGCACCGCTGGCTGCTCTACGCCGCCGAGGCGTTCACGCGCGCGGCCGAGGCCTCGCCTCTCGCCTCGTCCTGAGCACAGGACGACGGCGTCGGGGCAGGCCCGACGCCGTCGCTGAAGCCCGGATTCCCGGCTACCAAGCGTGCTGTGCCAAACACCGCCGCGGGGTCGCTGTCTCGATGAATCGTGCGGATGTCCCGGGACGATTGCCCTGTAGGAAGGGAGGTCGCCGCGTGGGTACCGGAATGCGGGCTGCTCTGGAGTTCTGCCCCCAGCGTGCCTCACTGTGAGTCAGATCACAACCCCGCGGTGGGCCGGCGCCGGACGGCGGCGCCGATGCCCACGGCGACGAGCGACGCGGACGCCGCGAGCGCGCCCAGGGCCATCGCCTTGCCCGTCGTGGTCTCGGGCACGAGGCGCGGACGCAGGGACGTGGGCCGTTCGAAGGTCAGGATCGGCCATCCCGCCTCGGTCGCCCGCCGGCGCAGTCCCTTGTCGGGGTTGACCGCGAACGGGTGCCCGACCGCCTCGAGCATCGGGACGTCGGTCTCGGAGTCGGAGTAGCCGAAGCTGCGGGACAGGTCGTACCCCTCGCGCTCGGCCAGCTCGACCATCGCGGTGACCTTGTTGGGTCCATAGGAGTAGTGCAGGATGTGGCCGGAGTAGCGACCGTCGACCTCTTCGAGCTGCGTCGCGATCGCGTGGGTCGCGCCCAGCATCTCGGCGATCGGCTCGACCATCTCGGCGCCCGAGGCCGAGACGATGACGATGTCGTGACCGGCCTCGCGGTGCTCCTCGATGAGGCTCAGCGCCTCGGCGTACACGAGCGGCTCGATGACGTCGTGCAGGGCCTCGCTGACGATCTGGCGCACCGTGACGACGTCCCAGCCGGTGACGAGCGCGCTGATCTCGGCGCGCATCTTCTCGAGCATCTCGTGCGACGCGCCGCCCGCGCTGAAGACGAGCTGGGCGTAGGCGCTGCGCAGGACCGAGCGCCGGTTGAGCAGCCCCTCGGCGAAGAGGGACTTGCTGAACGCGAGCGTGCTCGACTTGGCGATGATCGTCTTGTCGAGGTCGAAGAAGGCGGCGGGCCGTCCCGCGGGGGTCGCCATGCCCCCAGCCTAGGCGGTCGCACCGACCGGCCGTGGCAATCCGTCCACAGGGCGAGTGTGATGTTCTCGCGTGTCCACAGGCCTCCCGCGGCCCCTGCCCACGGGTCGGCCGCGCCGACAGGCTGGTGCGCATGGATGATCGCGCCCCTTCCGACCTGCCCCTCGTTGTCACGACCGACCCGGCGTTCGCCGAGAGCGCGAGGCGGTGGTGCGCCGCTGCCGGGCGCGAGGCCGAGACGGCCGAGGACGTCGAGCGGGTACGTCGCGCGTGGCGCTCGGCGCCCGTGGTGCTGGTGGACGGTCGGCGGGTGGACGCGCTGCTGGGCGTCGACCTGCCACGGCGCGACGACGTCGTGGTGGTCGCCGCGGATCCCGGGCGGACGTGGCGATCG
>NZ_DAMDLR010000011.1:0-68011 GCF_032084975.1 Aeromicrobium sp. | reverse complement strand
CCGTCGCCTGGGCCGCACCGACGCGGACGGGCAGGTCACGCTCGCGGTGCCGGTCAGCACGAGGGTGGAGGGCGACACCCGCGGCAACGCGCTCGACTCCGTGCAGGTCCGGATCGACCCGACCGGACTCGACCGGGACCTGACTCGACTGCGGGCCGCGACCAAGGCCGCCCTGGCGGGGCGCGCCGGACAGGCGCGCGACGTGGCGGCCATGCTGCCGCTGATCCCGCTGACGCCGAGGTTCGTGGTGCGGGGTGCCGAGACGCTGGCGATGGGCTCCTCGTCCGCGCCGATCGGCTGCTCCAACCACGGCGACGTCGACCCCGCGGTGCTGCGGATCGACGGGGCGGAGCCCGAGGACTTCTGGGTGCGGCTCGCCGAGCCCGGCCAGACCGAGGCGGAGCTGGACCGGATCGGCGGCCAGCTCTACGTCCTGAGCGGTCGCGCCCTCGGTCGCGTCTACCTCTCCGTGGCGGCGCACCGGGTCGGCGGAGACCTCGGCGCGGATGCGCTGCGTGAGCACGTGCTGGCGACGCTCGCGGAGCTCGGCCTCACCGTCGCGCTGTCCACCGCCTGACCGCTGGCTACGATGCAGGCGTGGACCTGACCGAGCTGATCGAGGGCATTCGCCAGGGCAAGCGTGCCGCAGTGTCGCGCGCGATCACGATGGTCGAGTCACGCCGCTCCGACCATCGCGCCACGGCGCGCGAGCTGTTGGCCGAGCTGGCGTCCGCGCCGGACTCGAAGGTCGGGGGCGCCGTCCGGGTCGGTATCTCGGGCGTCCCCGGCGTCGGCAAGTCCACCTTCATCGAGGCGCTCGGCGTCCACCTGACCGGGCGCGGGCACAAGGTGGGGGTGCTCGCGGTCGATCCCTCCAGCGTGCGCACCCGCGGCTCGGTACTGGGCGACAAGACCCGCATGGTGCGGCTGTCGACCGACCCGAACGCGTACATCCGGCCCTCGCCCAGCGCGGGCAGCCTCGGCGGCGTCGCGCGCGCCACGAGCCAGGCCCTGACGATCCTCGAGGCCGCCGGGTACGACGTCGTGCTCGTCGAGACGGTGGGCGTCGGCCAGTCCGAGATCACCGTCGCCGGCATGGTCGACACGTTCCTGTTCCTGACGCTGGCGCGCACCGGCGACCAGCTGCAGGGCATCAAGAAGGGCATCCTCGAGATCGCCGACGTCATCACGGTCAACAAGGCCGACGGCGAGCGCGAGCGCGAGGCGCAGTCCACGGCCCGCGAGCTCGCGGGCGCGCTGCGTCTCGTCTACGCAGGCACGCAGGACTGGGTGCCGCCCGTGCTGACCTGCTCGGCCCTCGAGGGGACGGACATCGACACCGTCTGGAGCCGCGTCATCCGGCACCGCGAGTTCATGGGGCACCGCGGCGTCGACGAGAAGCGCGCGCAGCAGCGTCTCGACTTCACCTGGACGCTCGTCCGTGACGAGATCGAACAGCGGCTGGCCACGGACGAGTCGGTCGCCGAGGTGCGCGAGAAGGTTCGCGACGAGGTCCTCTCGGGCGGGCTGTCGCCCGCGGCCGCGGCCGACGAGATCCTGCGCGCCTTCGACTCCTGAGGTGTGGCGGTGAGCCACCGTCCGTTCTCGCGTCGAGAAGGACGCTGAGTCACCGCTCCCCGCCCGCCCCGGCGCGAGATCGCGGCGTCGCGACCCGCGTGACAGCATGAGGCCGTGAAACGCACCGTCACCGCCCACCTGGAGCTCTACGCGTTCGACCGGGCCGACCTCGTCCTGTCGATCGCGGTGGCCGCCAACATCGCGACCGAACGCGAGACCCTGACGGTGGTGCAGAAAGGTCGGCCGCTCGAGGCGCGCGAGGTGGCCGGGCGCCACGAGGCGCGGCTGCATCGCATCGACGCTCCCGCCGGCCCGATCACGATCGACTACGAGGCCGAGGTTGGTGGCCACGCCGACCCCATCGCGACGGAGGAGCTCGACATCATCGAGTACCGCCGCCCGAGCCGCTACGCCGAGTCCGACTCGCTCTACGCGATCGCCCGCGCGGAGTTCGCCGGGCTCGCGGGCAAGGCGCTGCTCGACGCCGTCTCGTCGTGGGTCGGCACGCACCTGTCGTACGTGACGGGCAGCAGCCAGCCCACGGACGGTGCCGTCCAGACGATGCTCAAGCGACAGGGAGTGTGCCGCGACTACGCGCACCTCGTGGTGGCGCTCCTGCGCGCCCGCGACGTGCCCGCGCGACTCGCGTCCGTCTACGCGCCCGGACTGAGCCCGATGGACTTCCACGCCGTCGCCGAGGCGTACATCGACGGGCGGTGGTGCGTCGTGGACGCGACCGCCCTGGCCCCACGCCAGTCGATGGTGCGGATCGCGACGGGCCTGGACGCGTCCGAGACGGCGTTCCTGTCCCAGCACCACGCCGCCGTGAACCTCAACCGGCTGGAGGTGACGGCGGTCGTCGACGAGCTGCCGGCGGACGACGCGACGGAGCTCGTCTCCCTGGGCTGAGCGCTCCGCGCCGTATCCACGGTGATCTGCGCCATCTCCGAAGAACCAGTTCAGTAGTTCCAAAGGACTACGTCATGGGATACGCTGGCCGAACTGCGACCGCCGCGTCGCCACATCACCTCGGGGGGGCGATGAGGCGCCGCGGCATCGTTGTCTCCGGGCTCGATCCCGTCAGGACGGACGCGGCAGGGCGCCCATGCCGACCAGCTGGCGGTAGACGAACGGCGTCATGGTGCGCACGTACGTGACGCTCAGGTGCGAGTTGTCGCGGTAGACGTTGACACCGCCGATGATCGCCGGGCACTCGTCCTCGTCGCAGTAGAAGGGCGTCAGGTCCAGCGCCTGGGCGCCGTCGACCTGGCGGCCCGTCGCGAGGAAGGCGTCGAAGTAGCCCAGGCCCTTCTCGCGGCTGATGCCGCACGCGTCGGGAGTGATCTCGTCGAGTTGGGACAGGCACTTCTGCGGGGTCTGGGGGTGCCGCGGGTTGTCGCGGACGGCGACGACGCGGACGTCCTCGCGCACGAGCGGTCGCCAGGCGGCCTTCATGCTCTCGATGCGCTCGGTGTTCGACCCACCCAGCATGCGTGCGTAGCCGGTGGTCAGGATCAGGTCGGTCGTGGGTGCCTCGTCGAGCAGCCACCCCTGCAGGTTCTTCTTCCACTCCTGGCAGCTGCTGACGCGCAGCGGGTCCTCGTGGTCGATCGGGTCGCGCGTCCACGCGCAGCTGCTCTTGAGCTGGGCCGAGAGCGTGATCAGCTTCTGGTCGGCCATGCGCACGAGCGCCGGCAGGAACGACCTGGCGTGCGAGTCGCCCACCAGGATGACGTGCGGCAGGGACCGGTCGGACAGGTCGCCGAACGTGCAGTCGTTCAGGTCGGTGTCGTGGACGCCGGCGAAGCATCCCGGGAAGCCACTGGCGAAGTCCTCGGTGACGGCCTCGGGGGTGGGCACCAGCTGGTCGTCCAGCTCGGGGTTGTGGCAGTCCTTCTCCGGATTGCGCGAGGCGGCGCCGAAGCACGGCGGGGCGTCCTCGGTGAGCTCCTCGGCGACCTGGGCGGCGCGGTTCTCGGCGGCGACCGCCGACTGATAGCCCGTCACGCAGCCGGCCACGAGCAGTCCGGCACCGGCCAGGGTGGCCAGGCCGGTGACGGCCGGCTTGCGCAGCCCGAAGCGGTGCGTGAAGCGGGCCGGGTCCTCGACCCAACGCTTGGTGGCCCACGCGGCGACGATCGTGAAGACGAGGATGCCGACGCGCGGCCAGAAGCCGAGGTCCGACGTCAGGATGTACGGGAGGATCACGATCGGCGGCCAGTGCCACAGGTACATCGAGTACGAGATCTCGCCCAGCGTGTGCGTCGCCCGCCACCGCATGATGGGCGTGGGCGAGAGGCGACCGGCCGGCTCGCCGGCCCAGATGACGGCCAGGGTGCCGATGACGGGGACGAGCGCCGCGGTGCCCGGGAACGGCGTCGCGCTGTCGTAGGCGAGGCCGCACCAGGCGAGGGACGCGAAGCCCGCCCAGGAGACGAGTGCGGCCGGGGCGCCGCGGCGCACGGTCGTGCTGCCCATCACGAGCGCCAGCAGGGCGCCCGCACCGAACTGCCAGGCGCGCGCGGGGGTGACGAAGTACGCCGCCGGCGGGTTGGCCTGCGTGATCCACAGCGAGTAGGCCAGGCTGGCGGCCGTGGCGACGCCCAGCACGACGGCCAGCACGGCCTTCTGCGACCGGCCCAGGCGCGCCGCCAGGACGACCGCCAGCAGCACGAGCAGCGGCCACACGAGGTAGAACTGCTCCTCGATCGACAGCGTCCAGTAGTGCTGGACGGCGGTCGGCGCCTCGGCGGCGGCGAGGTAGTCCACGGAGTCCGACGCCAGCACCCAGTTCTGCACGTACAGCGCGGAGCCGATGATCTCCTTGAAGTTCTGGCGCCAGTCCATCAGCGGCATCCACAGCCACACGGCGACCCCCGTCGTGGCCAGCACGAGGTAGGCCGCCGGCAGCAGGCGCCGCGCGCGACGCGCCCAGAACCGGGCCAGGTCGATCCGGCCGGTGTCCGCGGTCTCGCGCAGCAGGTGCCCGGTGATGAGGAAGCCCGAGATCACGAAGAAGACGTCGACGCCGATGTACCCGCCCGGGAGGCGGCCCGGCCACAGGTGGAACAGGACCACGAGCAGCACCGCGACGGCTCGCAGGGCAGCGATCTCGGCCCTGAAGCGGTCACGAGGGAGGCTGGCGGGCACCGCACCACGATATCCGCCGGTGCCGAGCGGCGCCCGGGGCGCCCGCGCGCCGCGGGGTTGCGAGCCGGTGTCGCGACGCCCCACTAGACTCGAGAATCGCGCCGTGCGCGCGCCGAGGAACGCCGAGCCGGGGAGTCGAGGAGAGCATGCCTGACGTGGGTCGAGTGCGCCGTCGCGTCGTGGCGATGGTCCCGGCGGGCGTGAAGGAGCGGGCCCGCCGAGCGCTGGGCCGTGCACCCGCTCCGCGAGACGCCGCCACGCTCACCGTGCGCCACGAGGACGGATCGATCTCGTACGCCGGCGAGCTGCGCGGACCACGTGTCGTCGCGCTGGTCGTCCGTCCCGCCAGCCGGCTCGGCACCGTGGCGGCCCGCTTCGAGCAGGCGCCGGACCGCCGCTTCGCCTTCCGCCTCGACCCGGCCGAGCTGTGGGAGGCCGGCGGTCGCGCGGCCGGACGGTTCGACCTCTTCCTCGAGCTGGCCGACGGCGGCGAGCTGCGCCTCGGCCGCTTCGACCACACCGACACCGCCGCCGCCATGGCGCGCATCGACCTGGCGGGCGCCGCCTCCCCGTTCGGCGAGGAGGTCCACGCCTGGACCCACGTCACCGACCAGGGCAACGTGTCCGTCCGCTTCGCCCCCGAGCCGATCCGCCGGTGGGAGGTCGACGGCCGTCGACTCGAGGTGGGACCGCACGGCATCAGCGGCGACCTCGTCCTTCGCACGTTCTCGCGGCCGGCGCACTCGATCGAGTTCCGGCTCGGCCGTCGCTTCGCCGACACCGTCGAGGACCTGCCCGTCACGGTCGTTCCCGCCGACGCGACCGCCGCCCACGGCCTGCACGAGTACCACGTCTCGTTCGACATCCGGCCCTCCGGCGCGACCGAGGACGAGCGCGAGGGCATCATCGACCCGTCGCTGACCGTCGACCTCGACGGCTTCGAGCTGCCTGCGCGAGTGCTGCTGTTCCAGAAGGACTTCCCGAAGGCACGCCTGAGGGACCTGCCAGTTCCGGCGGCCACGGGTGAGCACGTCGATCAATGGGTTCCGTACCTGACGTTCCGCGGCAAGCGGCTGGCGTTCTGGACCGAGCGGTTCACCACCGCGAACCACGCGTACCTGCGACGGCTGACGCGCTGGGCCTGGCTGCTGGCCCCGATGCGGCCGTTCTCGGGGATCTGGTTGGTCGGGGAGGCGCCGTACAAGGCCCAGGACAACGGCTTCCAGCTCTTCCGCTGGATCCGCCAGGCGCAGCCCGAGCGCCGCGCCTACTACGTGATCGACGCCGACTCGCCCGATCGCGCGAAGGTCGAGCCGCTCGGCAACGTGGTGACGACGCGCTCGCGCGAGCACATCCGGTACACCGTCCTGGCGTCACGGTTCGTCGGCAGCCACCACGCCGAGTACCTCCACGCCTCTCGGTCGGCGCGACTCGCCAGGCATGCGAAGGGGCTGCGGATCTTCCTGCAGCACGGGGTCACCGGCATGAAGAACGTGCGCCTCAACTACGGCCGCCTGCACATGCAGGAGATGCCGCCGGACCGCGTCGTGGTGAACTCGCAGGCCGAACGACAGATCTTCATCGAGGACTTCGACTACTTCCCGTCGCAGGTCAAGGTCACCGGCTTCGCCAGATTCGACGCGCTGTTCGAGGGCGACCCGACGGTCCAGCGCCGGCTGCTGGTCATGCCCACCTGGCGCGACTGGCTCGCCAGCCGCGAGGCGGTGCTCGAGAGCAGGTACCTCGCGAACTGGAAGGAGTTCCTGGCCGACCCGCAGATCCAGGCACTGCGCGAGGACCACGGCGTCGAGATCCTGCTCGTCCTGCACCCCAACCTGCGGGCCCTGGTCGACGACCTGCCGCTCGAGGGCATCTCGATCGCGCCGCGCGACGCCGACGTGCAGGACCTGATCCGCACCAGCGCCGCGCTGGTCACCGACTACTCGAGCGTCGCCTGGGACGCGGCGTTCCTGGGCCGTCCGGTGTTCTTCTTCCGGTTCGACGACTCCGTCCTGACAGGCGCCCGCGTGCCGTTCGTGGACGCGGTGACCGAGCTGCCCGGTCCCATCGCCCACCGCGCCGCCGACCTGGCCGCCGAGATCACGCGCTCGGCCGAGGCCGGCTTCACCCTCACCGAGCAGTACGCGGGTCGTGTCCACAAGTACCTCGAGCTGCCCGAGACGGGCTACTGCGAGCGCAACTACGAGATGGTGCGCGAGGCCGACGGACTGTCCACGCGACTGCTGCGGCTGCGCAACCGCCGCGGCGTGCGCGACGCCTTCAAGCGCTTCCGGGCCGGACCGCACTACTACCGGGTGATGAGCCTGATGTTCCGCTTCGGCAGCCTGCTGCCGCGTCGTGACATCGCGGTGTTCGAGAGCGACCGCGGCAACGCCTACGGCGGCAGCCCACGCGCGCTGTTCGAGCGACTGCACGAGCGCGGGACCCCACTCGACCTCTGGTATGTCAACAACTCGACGCTGCGGGTGCCCCCGGGCACGAACAAGGTCTTCCGGCTGACGCCCCGGTACTTCTGGACGATGTCGCGCGCGAAGTACTGGGTGTTCAACCAGAACGTCCACGACCTATGCAGGCGCCCGCGCGGCACGCACTACCTGCAGACGTGGCACGGCACGCCGCTCAAGCGGATGCAGAACGACGTGCCGGTCATGCACGGCCGCGCCGACGACTACCACCAGAAGGCACAGGAGCTCGTGGGCCGCTGGTCCTCGCTCGTCTCGCCCAGCCCGTACGCGACGAAGGCGTTCCGCAGCGCGTTCGGCTACGACGGCCGGATCATCGAGTCCGGTTACCCGGGCAACGACGTCTTCCACACCGAGGTGGGGCGCCGCCGGGCCCATGAGACGAGGATCCGGCTGGGACTGGCGCCTGACCGCAAGGTCGTCCTCTACGCGCCCACGTTCCGCGACGACGGTCGCGCCTCCGGTGCCTCCGGTGCGTGGTCGCACGAGATGGCGCTGGACCTGGGCCGGTTCGCCGAGCGCCTCGGGTCGGACACGACCCTGCTGGTGCGCCTGCACCCGCTCGTGAAGTTCACGTGGCCCAAGGACCTCGACGCGAGCATCCTCAACGTCTCGAAGTACCCGGACACCCAGGACCTGCTGCTGGTCGCGGACGCCCTTATTACGGACTACTCGTCGATCATGTTCGACTACGCGCAGACGGGCCGGCCGATCATCTCGTTCGTCTACGACCTCGAGCACTACCGCGACGACCTGCGCGGGTTCTACGTCGACCTCGAGGAGATCGCGCCCGGCCCGGTGGTGCGCACGAGCGACGCCGTCATCGACTCGGTCGCCCGCCTGGACGAGCTCTCGGTCGAGTTCGCCGATCGACTGGCCACGTTCCGCGAGATGTTCGGCAGCCTCGAGGACGGGCACGCGTCCGACCGCGTCATCGACGCCGTCTTCACCGAGGCCGAGCGAGGCACACCTCCGGACTGATCCGTGGACGGATCAACTTCGTATCACCTGCGGTTGATGCGGCTCTCGTGTCGTATGGGGCCACCCGGGCCCCGGGCACAGGAGGTGCACATGAGTCCGAGAGTTCGCGTTCTGTCCGTGGCAGTCGGGATCGCGGTGGTGACAGCCGCGGCGGGCCCCGTCCCGGCGCACGCCGCCGCCAAGAAGCGTCCCGACCTGGTCGTGAAGTCCGTGTCGGCCTCGCCCGGGCAGGTGGCTCCGGGTGGGACCCTGAAGGTCCGGGACGTGACCCGGAACAAGGGGCGCAAGACAGCGCCGAAGTCGGTGACACGGTACGTCCTGTCCAAGGACAGGAAGCTGGACAAGCGGGATGTGCGCCTGCGCGAGCGCGCTGTCACGCGACTGAAGCCGCGCAGGGGCCACGCTGCCAAGGCGCTGACGGTTCGAGTGCCGACGGCGACGAAGCCGGGGACCTATTGGCTGCTCGCGTGTGCGGATGCACGCAAGCGGGTGCGGGAGTCGAACGAGCGCAACAACTGCCGCGCAGCAAGATCGCGACTCACGGTCACGAGGGCGGCATCTGGGTGGCCGAGGACGGGCTGGGTCCAGGTGGACGTCTCGGCACGCGTCGACGTCGCGTACCGCTCTCGATCGGGCAGCTCGGGCTTCCTCACGGTCGACGAAGAGGACGTCCGGTTGGATGGGACCGGCACAGGATGGATGGAGTTCGCCGACGGTCGCCCTGCGTCGCTGACGTGGACGTGGTCGAAGGCGGCGGCATCGGGAACCCAGCTGCACGACGCGCAGGGACAGACTGATACGGACTGCCGGTGGGACGCCTACACGCGATTCAGTCGCTCCGGGCCCGTTGACGTCCGGCCTGCGGGAGTGCCGGCCGGCGGCTTGATCGACTTCCCGGGCTCGAAGAACGGGCCGAGGGCGTTGTTCGGACTCGAGCACACGCTCGGATCCGTGGAGACTCCTCGAATCAACTGCCGAGGGGAGAACATCGGCAACGTGTCCCCGGTGCCGACGCTCCAGCTGCGGCAGTACTGGTGGTCCGCGAAGCCGGCCTACGCGATCAACTGGTCGGGCGCTACGTCGAGGATCACGTGGCGTCAGTACGGCGAGACCAAGTACACGTCGCCCGGTGGCGGCTCGTACGAGAACCAGAGCTACCAAGCGAATGGAGCGCTCACGGTGAAGCCGAGGTCATGAACGATGGCAGGAGGGCCGGCGCGACCTCGCGGCACCGGCCCTCCTGTCGTTCCTCTGCGTCAGTTGGCGGCCCAGTCCGGGTTCCAGCCCTCGACCTCGTCGGCCTTGCGCGACTCAGGGCCGGTGTAGATCGCCGAGGGGCGGATCAGGCGGCCCGTCTGGTACTGCTCGAGGATGTGCGCGCTCCACCCGGCGGTGCGGGCGGAGGTGAACATCGCGGTGAACATGTTCGCCGGGATCTCGGCGAAGTCCAGGACGATCGCGGCCCAGAACTCGACGTTGGTCTCCAGGACGCGGTCGGGACGGCGCTCGCGCAGCTCCTTGAGGGCGGCCTGCTCGAGGGCCTCGGCGACCTCGGCGCGGGGCGCGTTCAGCTCTTTGGCGGTGCGGCGCAGCGTGCGGGCGCGGGGGTCCTCGGCGCGGTAGACGCGGTGACCGAAGCCCATCAGGCGCTCGCCGGAGTCGAGCAGCTGCTTGACGTACGCGGTGGCGTCGCCGCTCTTCTCGACCTGCTCGATCATGCCGAGGACGCGCGACGGGGCGCCGCCGTGCAGCGGGCCCGACATCGCGCCGACGGCACCGGACAGTGCAGCGGCGACGTCGGCGCCGGTGGAGGCGATGACGCGCGAGGTGAACGTCGAGGCGTTCATGCCGTGCTCGGCTGCCGAGACCAGGTAGGCGTCGATGGCCTTCGCGTGGGCGGGGTTGACCTCACCGCGCCAGCGCGTGAGCATGCGCTCGACGATCGTGTCGCACTTGTCGATCTCGCTCTGGGGGACCATCGGCTTGCCGAGTCCGCGGGCCGCCTGGGCCACGTAGGACAGCACCATGACGGCGGTGCGGGCGAGGTCGTCGCGGACCTCTTCGGGGGTCTCGATGTCGTAGAGCTGGCGCAGGCCCCAGACGGGCGCCATCTGCGCGATCGCGCTCTGGACGTCGGCGCGGATGTCGCCGGAGTGCACGGGGATCGGATACGGCTCGGCGGGAGGCAGGCCCGGGTCGTAGGAGCCATCGACCAGCAGACCCCAGATCTTCTCGAACGGCACCCGGCCGACGAGATCATCGATGTCGACGCCGCGGTAGCGGAGCGCGGAGCCTTCCTTGTCGGGTTCGGCGATCTTGCTCTCGAACGCTACGACGCCTTCCAGTCCGTGGTGCACTTGAGTCATGGGCCAAGTGTGCCCTGTGGGCCGCGTCAGCTGGTCATGGCGGTCGGTTACCCACCGGTCGCCCGGGGCGAAGTTTCCCCGGTTAAGTAGGTTTCCTGTCACTTCTCGAGGATCGCAACCCTCGTGAAGTGCCAGCTTCCCCGGTTAACCGGGGAAACCGTCACCGGCGCCGAGGTGACTACCGTGGGCGCATGAGCGACGAGCTGGCGCGGATGCGGACCGAGTATGCGCGGACGGGCCTGGACGAGGCGACGGCCGGTGAGGATCCGATGGCGCTGGCGCGCGAGTGGTTCGCCGACGCGATCGCGGCGCAGGTCCACGAGCCGAACGCGATGGCACTGGCGACGGCGACCGCGAGCGGTGAGCCGTCGGTGCGGATCGTCCTGCTGAAGGGACTCGACGAGCGAGGCGCCGTCTTCTTCACGAACTACGACTCACGCAAGGGCCGGGAGCTGGCCCAGAACCCGCGTGCGGCGGCCGTCATGCTGTGGCACCCGCTGCACCGCCAACTGCGGATCGAGGGAGCGGTCTCGCGGCTCGACGAGGCCGAGTCGGACGCGTACTTCCTGGCCCGGCCCGTGGGGGCGCGGATCAGCGCCTCGTCGTCTCCGCAGTCGCAGGTCGTCGCCGACCGGGCCGAGCTCGAGCGCCGGTGGCGCGAGGCCGAGGACGCCGGCGCCGCCGAGCACCGCCCCGAGGACTGGGGTGGCTACCGCATCGCGCCCGAGGTCCTGGAGTTCTGGCACGGGCGTGAGAACCGCCTGCACGACCGGCTGCGGTTCACGCGGGCCGGCGAGCGATGGCGACGCGACCGCCTCGCGCCGTGATGCTCAGGACCCGCCCGGCCCCGGCAGCAGGAGCTCGAAGGTGGTCAGCTCGTCCTCGGTGAGCTTGAGGTAGCCGCCCATCGTGGTGGCCAGCTCCGACGCGATCGTCAGGCCGAGGCCGCCCTCGTCGCCGTCCTTGCGGCTCGTACCGCGCTGGAAGACCTCCTGGCCGATCGTGCGGGCGCCCTCGTCCCGCACGGCGATGCGGACGTACGGGCCCACGTCCTGCGCCGTGACGAGGATGCGGCCGGTGCCATGACTGGAGGCGTTCTCGATCAGGACGTCGAGAATCTGCACGACCGGTCCGGGGACGACGCGCGCCGTCACCGGGCCGGTGTCGTCCTGCCGGATCTCGTGCCCGGCCGCCTTGGCCGTCGGCTCCCAACGCTCGACGACGTCCGCCACGAGCTCGGACAGGTCGACCTCGACGGCGTCACCGAGCCGCAGTCCCCGCGCGAGCCCCAGCATCTCGTCGATCGCGCTGCTGAGGCGATCGAGCTCGGGCAGGTAGCGGTTCAGTTCGTCCGTGATCTCAGGCGGTGTCTGCGGCCACAGCGTGAGGTCCTCGAGCTCGAGCCGCAGTGCGGTGATGGGAGTGCGCAGCTGGTGGGACGCGTTCGACGCGAACTCGCGCTCGCGCCGGACGAGCTCGCCGAGCCGTCGCGAGCTGTCGCGCAGAGCGTCGCCGACCGCCTCGGCCTCGGGGATCCCGTAGTGCGGCGGGTCGATGTCGAAGTGTCCCTGCCCGAGCCGGTCGGCTGCCGCGGCCAGCTCCTTGAACGGACGCGACAGCCGGCGAGCGATGGCGTACCCGAAGCCGGCGGCGACGACCGTGAGGGACAGACCGATCAGGATCAGCGGGACGAGTGCGTTGGTGATGCGATCGTTGATCAGGTCACGCGAGCGCGACAGGGTGAGCGTGCCGCCGTCGGGCAGGTCCCGAGCCTCCACGATGTCGTCGGCGGGGTCCGGGGTGGGTCCGGCCACGACCGTCGAGCCGTCGGCCGACTCGTAGGTCAGCGTCTCGGACTCGCTGAGGAACTCCCTCAGGAACGCCTCGTCGATGGGGGACCCGTTCTGCTCGCGCTCCTCGACGACCGCGGCGAGCTGGTCCGCGGCACGCTCGATCTTGCGCACCTCGTAGTCGGTGACGAGGTCGGCCAGCATGTACGCGCGGGGGATGCCGTAGAGGGCGAGCATCGCGATCGTCATGCCGACGAGCGCGGCGATGAGCCGCTCACGCACCGGACTGGTCCTCCAGCCGGAATCCCACGCCACGCACGTTGGTGATCTGGACCGGCGCGCCGGCCTCCTCGAGCTTCTGGCGGAGCCGGCCGACGGTGGCGTCGACCATCTTGGTCGAGCCGAACCAGTTCTCGTCCCACACCTCGTTCGTGAGCCGCTCGCGCGTCACGACCGCGCCCCTGACCTCGTCGAGGAGCACGAGGACGTCGAACTCCTTGGAGGTCACGGCGACCTCGGCGTCGTCGACCCAGGTGCGCCGCGCGGCGGTGTCCACCCGCAGTCCTGCCGGGGCCGGCGCCGCGACGGGCTGCGCGGGAGTTCCGACCGGGGCGCTCCGGCGCAGCAGCGCGCGGGTGCGGGCCAGCAGCTCGGCCAGCCCGAAGGGCTTCGCGAGGTAGTCGTCGGCGCCCACGTCGAGGCCGACCACGCGGTCGAGCTCGCCGTCGCGCGCCGTCAGAATGATGATGCCGCCGGCGAAGCCGGACTCGCGGGCCTGCCGGCAGACCTCGAGGCCGTCCATGTCGGGAAGCCCCAGGTCCAGAAGCACCAGGTCGACGTTGCCCGAGGCGATGCGATCGACGGCGAGCTGCCCTTCCGCGACCCGCTCCACCTGGTAGCCCTCACGCTCGAGGGTGCGAACCAGGGGAGGTGCGATCTTGTCGTCGTCCTCGACGACCAGCACGTGGGCGGCCATGGTCACCGAGCATAGGACCGACGCGCCCGGCGAGCATGCTCGCGTCGCACGCGTCCGTCGAGCACCAGCAGCACCACCACGGCTGCGCACAGCACCAGTTCGAGGATGCGGACGGCCGAGAGGTCGGCGCGGCCCTCGCCGGGAATGCCGGCCGTGAGTGCGAGCACCGTGCTGCCGGCGGTGGCCACGACGACGACGGATGCCGCGAGGTGGGACTCGAAGCAGTTGTGCAACCACATCTTCACGGCTGCCAGCACCGCGATGACCGCCAGGACGGACTCGAGCGTGCTGTAGACCGCCGACGGGGCGACCAGGGCGCGCTGCACGAAGACCAGGCCGATGAGCAGGCACATGAGCGCCGCCCAGCGGGAGGCCGTCGTGCGGAGACGTTGCATCAGAAGTCCCGGTCGGCGGTGCCGGTCTCGGTGATGTTCGTGGTGGAGGAGCGGTTGCCGAACAGGTCCGTCGCGGCGCTGCTCGGGGTCCAGACCATGGCGGCAGCGGTGGTGTTGGTCCTGAGGTCGCTCGCCCGGCCGCTGGCGAAGGTGCCCAGCTTGAGGGTGACGATGGTGCGCTCGAGTCCGTTCACGGTGACCGTGCTGGCGGTCATCGTGGCGTTCAGGCTCACGGTGCGCAGGAACCGCACGTAGTCGCCCTTGAGGTTGACCGAGCCCAGGCCCAGGACGGTGCTGCCGTTGAGGACGTCCAGCGTGTCGCCCTTGCTGCCGCGGATGAGCGCCGGCACGTTGCCGTCGCGGACGCGGACCTGCACGTTCGTGGGTGCTCCGTTCCACCCGGCCATCACGGACGCGGGGTTGACCTGTGCGGTGTAGGTGAGGGTGATCGTGTCGTTCGCGCCGATCAGGCCCGCGGTGCTGCCCGAACCGTTCGTCGTCTGGACGTCCGCACCGGCGAGCGCGCTGTTGTCGACCGGCACCGTCTCGAGCGCCGACACCGTGGTGCGGCCCGAGCCGTCGAGCAGGACGGCGCGCAGGTCGTAGACCGCGCTCGCGACCTTCGTCGTGTCCCAGGAGCACGTGAACGGCGTCGCCGTGTCGGTGCAGACATCGGTCCAGGTGGAACCGCCCGTGGGGGCGAACTGGATCCGGACGGAGGTCACGCCCGCGGTGGAGTTCGCGACGGCCGTCAGGCTGGCCGTGCGGCTGAGCAGGACGCCGGGATCGTTCAGGGACACCGAGGAGACGGTGTTGTCGACGACGCGGTTGGTGACGGCGGCCGAGGTGGTCGCGTTGCCGGCCTCGTCGGTCGCGATCGCGCGGAACGAGTAGGTGCCGTTGGGCAGGTCGCTCGTGGCGACGCGGCACGACCACGGCTCCAGGTCGGTGGTGCACAGCGCCTTCCACGTGGTGGTGCCGCTGGCGAGGTACTGGAACTGCACGGTGGCGACGCCGGAGTGGGTGTCGGCCGCCGCCGCGGCGAAGGTGCGCGTGCCGCTCAGCGGGCTGCCCGGGTCGGTCATCGCGACGGTGGGGACGACGTTGTCGACCGTGACGTCGGTGACGGTCTCGGAAATCGTCGTGGTCAGCCCCGCGGTGAGCACGGCACGGAACTCGTAGTCGCCGGAGGCGACGGCGGTGGAGCTCCACGAGCACGTGTAGGGCGACGCCATCGAGGTGCAGCCGGCGGCGTTCGTCCAGGTCGAGCTGCCCGCGAGGCGGTACTGGAGGCGGACCGTGTGGCTCAGGGACCCCGTGTTGAACGCGCCGGCGGACAGCTGGACCGTGCCGCGGACGTGGTCGCCCGGATCGTTCATGACGACCAGGAGCTTATTCGCGACGGCCGTGCGGACCGCGTCGGACGTCGTCTCGTGCCCGGCCTTGTCCGTGGCGCGCGCCCGCAGGTCGTAGCGGCCGTCGCCGAGCCCCGACGTGTTCCATGCGCACGAGTACGGGGCGGTGGTGTCGGTGCACAGCGCGACCCACGCGCCGGAGCCGGCGAGGCTGTACTCGACGGTGACGTCCTGGACGCCCAGGCCGGAGTCCGTGGCCTCGGCGCCGATCGTGACGGTGCCCTGCACGGCCGTGCCGGGAGCGACGACGGAGACGACGGGGGGAGTCCAGTCGGCACTGGCGCGGACGGTGGCCGTCGAGCTGGTCGAGGAGGTGTACGTGGCCGAGGAGAAGCTCGGCAGGCCGACGAGGGCGACGCCCAGCAGGGCCAGGACGACCAGGGCACGACGGATGGTCATCGCGGCACCTGCTTCCCGGCTCGTGGTCATGGCATCAACGCTACGGAGGGCCGCTCCACACCGGATCCACACGGGATCTGCGGGAGCTCCACAATCCGTGGAGGGTGGTTCAGGCGTGCGCGGTGGCCGCGGGGACGAGGTCGTCGTCGCGGCCGAGGATGGCGCGGCCCAGCTGGGCCAGGGCGATCAGGGCGATCAGGGCGGCGGGGACGCCGATGACGATCATGCGGGTGTCGCGGTCGGCCAGGGCGATGAACGCGTGGCCGATGTGCGGGATCGTGGTCTGCACGACGGGCTGCGTGCCGCCGGTGAGGGTGAACTCCCACGGGTCCGGGTCGGCGTTGGCGTCACCCTGGGTGGTGAAGACGCGGGTGCCGTTGTCGCCGGGCTCGGCGGTCACGATCCGGTGGGTGACCAGCGTCGAGACGCCGGCGTCGGCGGGGGGCAGGTAGGTGATCACGTCGCCGACCTCGAGGTCCGCGACGGGAACGGGTTTCTCGAACGCGATGGAGCCCTTCTCGAAGGTGCCCGACATGGATCCGCCGGTGATGACGTAGCGCTCGTAGCCGAAGAAGCTCGGTGCGATGTAGCCGACGGACGCGGCCACGACGGCGAGCAGCACCAGCGAGGACAGGAATCGGCCCAGTCCGCGGGCGGTGGTGGCGACGTGCTTCATGATGACTTCCTCGGCGAGATCGGCGCTGTGGCGGGTGTTCCTGGGCGGGTGTGGCAGGGCGGGGCCCTCGTGGGGGATAGGCGCCGGAGTGTCGTCCGGTGCCCGCGAGGGCTCGCGCCCTGCCACGTCAACCCGTCAGACCCAGGAGAGGGGTCTTACTGGTTGGTCGTGGTGCCGTCGAGCTGGACGGCGTCCCAGGTGTAGGTCGCGGTGGCGGCCTTGCCCTGCTGGGTGTTCGGCGCGGCCTGGTCCAGCGTGACGGTGAACGTGTAGTCGTTCGCCTCGCCCGCGGCCCAGGTGCCCAGGGTGTTCTTCGTGCCGTCGGCCAGGCCACCGAAGGTGCCGGAGTAGACGGTGGTGTTCTTGGTGGTGTTCTTGATGACCAGCTTGAGGTTCTCGCCGTCGAACCCGTTGGTCGAGGCGACCTCGGTCAGGGAGAAGTTCGCCGCCAGCGTGCCGGTGTTGGTCAGCTTGAGCGAGCCGTTGAGCGTGTCGCCGGGCTTGAGGTTGTCCAGGTTGAACACGGCCTGGCCGGCCTTGGAGTTGGCCTGCGTCAACGTGCCCGAGGTGGCGGCGCTGATCGTGTTGCCGGACGTGGAGCTGAAGGTCGCACCCGAGCCCACGGCGATGGCGCCGGCGGCGAGCAGCGTGGCGAGCGGGACGAGGATCTTCTTGGAACGCATCTGGGTTTCTCCTGGTGTCAGTGCTGTGGGCGATGTGCCCGGGTTGATGACACTGACGCTACGCAGCACAGATCCACAGAAGATCCACACGAAACCCACTCGGACTCAACACTTCAGCACCAGGTCCCCGCCTTTTCGGAGGGGCGTCCGAGCGGGGGAGCGCTCAGGACAGGTCGAGGACGAGGTGTCCGGCCTCGTCCGCGCGCGCCACGCCGAGGCGCCGCCGGAACAGCCCGGGGCGCAGCGGCCGGGAGCCGCCCTCGAACCGCAGGGGCACGTCGTACCACTCGTCGTTGACCACGACGGCGATGCTGGGCAGGAACACCCGGCTCGACAGGCCGCGGACGTCGATCGACACGCGGTAGGTGCCGTTCTCGACCCGGGCGTCGACCCGCCTTCCGCGCTGGGGCGGCTCGGACGATCGGACGGCGCGGCTGGGCCCCGCGGGTGCGCGCACGAAGCGGCCCTGGTGCTCGATCGCGCCATGGATCCCCACGGTTCCCCGCAGGACGACCAGGTCGTCCTCGACCGCGGCGGTCGCGGGGGAGAACAGCCCCGCGATGCGCTTGAGCGGGCGCTCGGCGGTGATCTCGTAGACCTCGCGGTGCTCGCCGGCCGGGTCGAACCCGGGGTAGGTGAAGAACGCCCGGTCACCCTCGAGGTGCAGACCGACGGAGTGCTCGCCGCCGGCCGACAGCGCCAGCAGGGCCAGGGCGCGCTCGGTGTCGCGGTCGAGAGCCGCGCGGAGGACGGCGCGATCGAGCACCTTCATGCTGCGGAGCAGCTCGGGGGTGAGGTACCGCTGGGACAGCTCGGCGATCCGGTCGTAGACGAACTCCCGCTCGTCCGGCTCCCGCAGGGAGAGGGAGTCGCGCAGGTCGCCGCGGATCGTGTTGTCGAACTGGCGCTTCATGACGTGGTCGCGCTGCGGTCCCGGCGGCAGCGCCTCGGCGATCGTGTCCATGATGATCGCGGTCGAGGCGTACATCTCGGCGGCGTCCGCGGTGTACGTGACGTTGGAGCGGTCCTCGCGCTCACGGGCGAAGTAGACCGCCCCGTCGCCGATCATCGAGATCCGCCTCGCGTGGATCATCGCCGTGACGGTGAACGGCTGGTCGCAGCGCTGCCGCATGTCCTCGCGGTACCGCAGTCCCAGGTCCTCGACCAGCGAACGGCGGAACATCTTCGAGTTCGCCAGCACGTACGGCAGCCGGGACGAGTACAGGTCCATGTCGGCGACCCGGCCCAGCTTGAAGATCTCGATCGGCACCTTGCGCTCCCCGACCGGCTCCATCCGGCCGAAGATGACGTCCGACTCCCACCGGTCGCCGTGCTCGACCAGCACCTGCAGCGCGTCGTCGTCGAGGTAGTCGTCCGAGCCGAGGAAGAAGACCCAGCGACCGGTGGCCCGCTCGAGGCCGCGGTTGAACGGCGACGCGGGACCGCCCGAGTTCGGCTGGTGCACCGCCACGACGTTCTGCGGGTGCCTCGCCGCGAACTCGTCGATGATGCGCTCGCTGCCGTCGGTGGACCCGTCGTCGACGAGCAGCACCTGGACCTGGTCGAAGCCGATCGTCTGGCGCTCGAGCGAGGCCAGCGTCTCGGGCAGGTAACGGACGGTGTTGTAGACCGCGATGATGACGGAGACGGAGGGAGTCATGGCGGTCTCACTCTAGGCGGAGCAATGGCGCGAGTCGCTCGCCCAGGACGGGTCCGAGCAGGCGCGAGTAGTCCGACGACAGGTGGCTGTAGTCACGGAAGACGACGACGTCGCCGATCACGACCGGGCACGTGTCGTCCACGCAGAGGCGGTCGGTCATGTCGATGACGGGCAGGTCGAGGTCCTCGGCGGCCTCGACGTACAGGTCGGGCACCAGCGCGTCGTCCCGTGACAGGGAGCAGTCGGTCACCGACCCGGTCTCGGCCAGGCAGTCGGGCGCGTTCTTCTTGTCCTTCACTAGGGGGACGTCGCGGATCACGACGAGCGGCTTGCCCGCGGCCTCGAGGCGTCCGGCCATGTCGTCGACGCCGGGCGTGAGCGCCTCGAGGCCCTCGCGGCCCGCGTCGTCGGCCCAGCCGTAGGCGCTCGAGAAGGACGAGGTGACGACCGCGGCCACGTCCGGGTCGTTCACGAGCTCGTCGAGGATCTTCCGGTTGGCCTCCTCGCAGAGCTGGTACCGCTCGGAGGGCTCGTCGGGCAGGGTCCGGCGGGTGGTCGTGAACGGGCACGACGACCGCGTGAAGGTCACGACCTGCCACCCGGTGTCGGCTCCCCAGGCGTCAAAGGCGCTGAACCAGTGCGTGGCGTGCGAGTCGCCGACGACCGCGATCGTGCCGCGAGGATCCTCGGTCTCACCCAGCCGGCACGAGGCGATCCGGGCGACGTCCAGTCCGGACTGGCACTCCGGGTGCACCGGGGCCGAGTTCTCGGCGGCGACCGCTGTCACGGGGACCAGCAGCGAGTCGAGCGACGAGTTGATGTCGCAATCCGCGCCGGGGCTCAGCGCGGCCGGGCCCAGGCAGGCCGCCTTCGCCTCGCTGAGGGCAGCGGCTCGCTCACGCGCGGCCTCGGTCTGGGCGTCCTGGTGCCAGCCCCAGGCCGTCGCGGGGAGGGCCACGAGCACCATCGCCGCGACGGAGGCGACCAGGGTGCGCGAGCCCGTGCGCAGGAGCGCGCCGGAGCGCAGCGGCTCCTCGATCCACCGGGTCGACGACCACGCGAGCACGAGGGTGGCGACGAGGATCGCCGTCCCGTCGAGAGCCCCCGTCTCGCTCTCGGTCACGTACGGCCAGACGACGATCAACGGCCAGTGCCACAGGTAGACGGCGTAGGAGACGTCCCCGACGAAGGTCGCCGGCCGGGTCGAGAGCAAGCGGTCGGCCGACCACCGGGAGTCGGATCCACCGGCCCCGATCACCATCGCCGTACCGAGCACCGGGACCAGGGCCGCGTACCCGGGGAAGGCGGTGGCATGGTCGTACGTCGCGGTGGTCCAGGCGATCGCCGCGAGCCCCACCCAGCCGAGCGCCGGGAACATCCGGACGGGTGCCAGGGCGAGCAGCGCCCCGATCCCGAACTCCCACATGCGGGTCCGCGTGTCGAAGTACGCCCGGCCGGCATCCGCGTCGGTGGCCAGGACGGACCACAGGAGCGACGCGATCGTCACCAGCGCGATGAGTCCGATGAGCACCGCGCGGGTCGGGATCGCACGTCCCGCGCGCCGCACGAGGAACAGGGCCAGCACGATCATCAACGGCCACACGACGTAGAACTGCTCCTCGACCGAGAGCGACCAGTAGTGCTGGACGAGGGTCGGGGTGTTCCCCTGCGCCGAGTAGTCGACGGCATCGGAGGCGAGCGCCCAGTTCTGGACGTAGAAGGTGCTGGCCACGATCTGCCGCAGCGACTGCTCCCACAGGGTGGAGGGGATGAACAGTCTCGTCAGGACCAGGCTCACCCCCAGCACGAGCAGCGAGGCGGGCAGCAGGCGCCTCGCGCGGCGGGCCCAGAACTCGCCCAGCCCCAGCGTGCCGGTGCGCTCGATCCGCGACGCGATGTGCGACGTGATGAGGAAGCCCGAGATCACGAAGAAGACGTCGACGCCGACGTAGCCGCCGGAGAACCCGGACAGCCCGAGGTGGTACAGCACGACGGCACCGACGGCCACGGCGCGCAGGCCTTGGATCTCGGGGCGAAGGCGCCGGTCGCTCCGTCCGGTCGCGTCGGGCCTCGACGCGGTGCGGACGCTCACAGCACCGCGCGCACGAACGGCACTCGCCGCAGCACGAGGACGATGGCGTAGGTGATCGCGACGGTCAGCACGATGCGCAGCAGCATCGGCTCGAGCGCGCCGGCCGCCGGAAGGTCACCCCCGATGCCCCATTCGGGCAGCAGCCACACGAACGTCAGGTGGAGGCCGAAGACACCGAGGGTCGCTGCGCCCAGCAGGTTCCCCACGCGGGCCCACCGTCCTCGGGTGAGGAAGCGCAGCACGCCGTCGGGTTGGATGAGCGCCTGCGCGACCAGGTAGACGCCGATCGAGTAGAGGATCGTGCCGGCGCCGTAGTAGCTGAGTGGGCTGATCGTCTGCAGCCAGACCGGTGCCTCGGGGTTGCGCCACTGCCAGCATCCGACGGACCCCAGGAAGACGGTCATCGCTGCGGCCAGGACCAAGGAGACTCCGCGCAGACGCACGCCGCGCAGGCCCCAGCCGAGGATGTAGAGCCCCAGGTAGGGCAACCACCAGGTCCATGCGGTGTCCACGAACACCAGCGGGACGCCGCGCGTCCGCATGGTCGCCAGGGAGAGGGCGGGCAATGCGGCGAGCACGAACCCGGCGACGAGGATCGCGCGACGGCTGGAGGTGCCGATGAAGCCGATCAGGATGGGCGTCAGGAGCGCCAGGCCGGTGATGATCCAGAAGAAGTAGAGAGCCGTGTAGAGGTCGCCCTCGACCGCTCGCACGACCGCGTCGCGCCACGGGAGCGGCTCGCCGGTCTTCACCCCGACCAGTGCCCAGTACCAGAGGTGCCAGAACACGAGAGCGGGGATCAACCGCGCCGCGCGCTTGCGCAGGAAGGTGCCGTGATCGCCGTAACGCCGCGGGTCCAGCAGCACCGCGCCGCTCAGCATCACGAAGACGGGCACGGCGAACACGGCGCCGATGTCCAACCAGATCGCGGCCGTCCCGACGACCGTGGAACGTGCGTCCTCGGGGATCGCGTCGAACCCGACCGAGTGGATCGTGACGACTCCGAGGATCGAGACGAAGCGCAGCCACGAGATCCACGTCGTGGACTCGCGGCGGTCGTTCGTCGCTTCCGTCGTGCTGGATGTCACCGGGTGAACCTAACAAGCCGGCGCCCTGCCCGGACGCGCACCTGTCGCCTGCCAACGCTGGCGAGAGACCCGGAACGTCCTCGTGCTGCCTACACTGTTCGCCGTGCCTGCCGCCGCGTCCCGTCCTCCTCATGTCCTGTACGTCGCGTGGGGATTCCCGCCGTCCAGGGGCAGCGGCGTCTATCGTGCGCTGGCCACGGCGAACACGCTGGTGGACCTGGGCTGCCAGGTCACGGTGATCACCGCCGATCGCCAGACGTTCGTGCGCAGCACCGGAGTGGACGAGACGCTCGAGGCGCTCGTCCATCCCTCGATCGACGTCGTCCGGGTCGACTTCGAATGGCCGCACTTCCAGCGTGAGATCGACCAGTGGCCCCGCGAGCGGGCGCAGGATCCGGCGGGCTGGCTCGAGGCCTGGAATGCCGCGGCGGTCGCTCCGTTCCCCGAGGTCCGATACGGCGCTTGGTTCCCGCGGATCTCGGCCGCGGCCGAGAAGGTCCACGCGGATCGGCCGGTCGACCTGGTGATCGCGACGGCCAATCCGAACGTGGACTGCGCCGTGGGCCTGCACCTGTTCGAGAAGCACGGCGTCCCCTACGTGACGGACCAGCGGGACGGATGGTGCCTGAATCCCTTGACCGAGAACGTCGACTTCCCCGAGGGAACCCCGACGGCGGACATGGAGAAGCGCCTCATCGGCTCTGCCCTCGAGTCGTGGTTCGTGAACGAGCCGATCCGACAGTGGCACGAGGGTGCGTACCCGGAGTCTGCCGAGAAGCTGCAGGTCGTGATGAACGGGTACGACCCGAACACGGCACCGACGCCGCGGCTGTCGCCCGCAGACCCGGACGCGCCTCTCACCGTGGGCTACGTGGGGACGGTGACACCGCACGTCCCGTTGGCGGAGGCCCTCGAGGGATGGTTCGACGCGCGAGAGCGCGATCCCCGGGTGCGGTCCGCACGACTCGAGCTCTACGGCCACCTCGGCCATTTCGCCCAGTCCAACCCGGTGGCCCAGACGCTCCTCGACTCGGCCGCGAGCGAAGGGGTCAGCTACGGCGGTGCCGTCGGGAAGGCGCGGCTGCGCGAGATCTACGACCGCTTCGACGTCCTGCTCTTCGCCACCGGCGGCGGCAAGTACGTCACCACGGGCAAGGTGTTCGAGTACATGGCCACCGGACTGCCCATAGTCTCGTGCCACGTCCCCGAGATGGCTGGCGTGGACGTCTTGCGTGGGTACCCGTTGTGGTTCCCCGTCGCGGACCTCTCGCCGGAGTCCCTCGGCTCCGCCCTGGCGCAGGCCTGCGAGGCGGCGGTCACCGCCGACCGGGCCACGCGGGAGCGGTGCATCGAGCATGCGGCGACGTACGAGCGCAATCGACAGCTGCGGGGCCCGCTGGAGCGCGTGCTCGCCAAGGCGGGGGTGACGCGATGAGGATCGTGCTGGTGACGGCTCAGCCGAAGTACCGCGGCGGCTGGCTGCAGGAGGCCAAGGCCGCGCTGGCCCTCGAGGACGGCGACTGGGTCGGGGTACTGGCGGTGCAACCGCCGAGGACGCCGCGCGAGGTCGACCGCTTCGTCGTCGTCGACCCGTCGACCGTGCCCTTCCGTCCGGCGGTCGACTTCCCCGTCCGAGGACGTGAGGCGCGCGGACGAACGCCGTTCGCGGTGCGTGCGCTGCGTGCCGGCAGGAACGTGTGGCATCGAGTGGCGGGTCATCCCGCGCCCGAGCGACTCGCCCACCACCTGGCGGTGGCGTGCCGGACCAGCCGGCTGCCCGCGCGGCTGGCGCGTGAAGCCGATGTCGTGGTCGCGTTGGACGACGCCGCCGCCCTCGGCGTGTGGCACCTGGCGCGCCGGGTCGACGGCCCCGTCTTCGTCCAGGGCCTCGATGCGGCTCGTGACGCGATGGGCCGCCGGCTCCCGGCGACGGACGGCGGGCCCGACCAGCAGGACGACACTGCGTCGACCAGCGAGGCGCCCACCCGGATGCCCGAGGTCGCACCGGCGTCCGTGAGCCTGCTGATCGCGCCGTTGAACCGCTGGAAGCAGGGCCGGGCCTGGGCGCAGGCCGTGGTCCGGCACGTGCCCGATGCGAGCGCGCAGAGCTTCTCGGCCAGCGGCGTCGTCCCCGGCAGCGACCTGGCGGTCGACCCGTTCACGTTCGCCGCGGACCTCGAGTGGCGCCGGTACTGGCGCCGTCACGTGATCGACACGTACACGCACGTGCTGGCCGAGACGGGCCTGCCCATCCTGGGTGCCACGCTCTCCGGAGTCGAGGACCAGTACGTGCAGCTGCAGCGCGCCGGTCTCTCGGTCGCGCGAGTCGCCCACGGCGCGGAGGTCCGGGTCCCGAGCATCGATGCCGAGTCCAATCCCTGGGCGCCCTACGGCTCCATGACCGAGGTCACCGTGCGCCAGCTGGAGGGCAGCGCCCGTCGCCTCGTGACCCTCTTCCGCGCCCATGAGGGACCCGTGTACGTGTCGGCTGCGGGCCTGCGGACGTTCCTGCCGGATGCGACCTGGTTGCCACTGACGCTCGACATCGACGAGTGGACCAGCGAGCATCCCCTGCTGGCGGGCCAGGTGCCGGTCGTGGCCCACGCGCCGGGCCGGGTGCGCCCGGGGACACCCGCCGATGTCGAACCGCTCCTGCAGGCACTGGATCACGACGGAGTGATCGAGTACCGCCGCGTGGGGGACGTCTCGGCCGAGCGCCGGCGTGCCGCGTACGGGACCGCCGATCTGGTGATCGAGCAGCTCGAGACCGCCGACTACGGTCAGCCTGCCTGCGAGGCGCTGGCACTGGGCCGCGTCGTGGTGGGCCACGTCGACCGCGTCGTCCGCGAGCACATCGCCGGGGTAACCGGGACGGACCTCCCGATCGTCGAGGCCGACCCGAGCACGCTGGAGTCGGCGATTCGCGCCCTCGTCGTCGACCGACCGCGGGCGGTGGAGCTGGCGGGCGCGTCGCGCGACTATGCCGCCAAGGTCCATTCCGGCGCCTTCTCCGCGGCGGTGCTGAGTCCGTGGCTGAGCGCCACGAACGCGCCGTCGTGAGCACGGGCGAGCGCCGTCCGTGAGGGTCGTTAGGGTGGGCGCGTGCGCGATGTGACGGAGTCGGACGTGCCCGAGACGCTCGTCCTGAGCTGGGACTTCCCGCCGATCGACTCCTCCGTCGCTCGCCGGTCGATGGCGCTGGCCAATGCGATCGTGCAGGACGGCGGTGCGGTGACGGTGCTGACCGTCGACAGTGCGGCCGCTCGCCACGACCACGGCGTCGATCCCGCACTCGAGAGCGTGGTCGATCCACGGGTCCGGGTCGTGCGGATCGAGGACCATCACCCCGACCGCAGGCAGGACATCGCGACCTGGCCCCGCGAGCGTGCCCAGGACCCTGCGGGTTGGCGCGAGCGCTGGGCAGCGGACGCCGCCTCGATGTTCGACGAGCCGGATTTCGGTCATCTGCACGATCTGCTGGTCGAGCAGGCCGGCGCGATCCGTGCGCAGCGCCCGGTCGCGACGGTGGTCGCAGTGGCAGCGCCGCTCGTCATGGCGGCGGTGGCCGGGCGGGTCGCCGAATCGGCCGGGTGCGAACTCGTGCTGGACTTCGCGCGGATCGACGAGCACCGGCTCGTCGCGGGCGCGCAGCTCGTCTCGTCCGCGGTGGCGCGTGCCCGCGTGGTGTGGTGCCCGGACGAGACGACGCGCGAACGCCTCGAGTCGTCCTTCGGCGGACTCGAGGGACGGATCGACGTCGTGTCCGACGGCGGTGAGGTCGAGGTGCGCGCGCTGCCGCGTCCCCGTCGCGAACCGGGCGACCCCGTGCGCGTCGCCTGCCACGTCGAGCACGAGGCGTGGGAATCGGTGCCGGAGCTGATCGAAGCCTGGTTCGAGGCGCGAGGTGTCCACGAGTTCGCTGGCGCGACCTTGCGCCTGCTGGGGCGTCTGCCGCTGAAGGGCGGGACCGTGCCGCGCATGGCGGTGGACCAGGCGGCCGACCGTGGGGTGACACTGCAGGCACCGCCGTCGAGCGCCGAGCGCGACCTCGCCGGTGGCGAGGTCGACGTCCTCCTCGTCCTGTCTCGCGGCGACCTCCCGGCCGGTCGTACGAGCGACCACCTGAGGACGGGACTGCCGGTCGTCTGGTGGACTCCGGTGCCACCGGGACCGGACCATCCGTACGAGCGCGCGGCGCACGTCCACCGCCTCACGACACTGACCGGCTCGGCCCTGTCCGCTGCGTTGCTGGCGGCTGCGAGCGCGCCCCCGCAGGACGTCGCCGTCCCGGCCCCGGTCTCGTCGTGGCCCGCCGCGATCGAGCGTGCCGGTCTGGGCCGCTCAGGGAAGGAGCGCGCATGACCGTCCGCGTCCTCGCAGTGACGGCGCGCAAGCGCTATCCCAAGGTGTGGTTGCAGAACCTCCACCGCGGCCTGGACCTCGGGGACGATGTCCAGGTCAAGGTCCTGGCCGCCGTCCAGCCGCGACGCCAGTGGGACGTCGAGGTCACCAGCCTGCCGATTGAAGCGCCACCGGCGCCGGCACGTGGGGTCCGGCGTGTCCTGGACCGACTCCGGCGGGCGGATGCCGCGGTACCCGACGAGACGTCCCCCAGCGAGCGCCTGGCCCGGGCCTGCAGGAACGACGACGCGCCGGCCGACCTGGCCCGGTGGGCAGAGGTGGTCGTCGCGATGGACGACGCCGGTTGCCTCGCCGTCTGGGAGCTGGCGCGCCGCGTCGAGGGACCGGCGTACGTGAACAGGACCTCTCGCGTGCGCGCAGCGCTCGAGGAGCGCGGTCGTCAGCTGCCACCACCGGCCCGCGTCGCGACCGAGCCGTTGACGCAGGACGTGACGATGCCGGCGTTGCCCGAATCGCCGGTTCGGCTGCTGATCGCACCGGCCAACTACGCCGGTCAGGGCCACCAGTGGGCGCAAACGGCCTCGCGGCACGTACCCGGGGTGGCAGCCCAGAACTTCAGGGAGGGGCGCCTCGCGAACCCCTACCCGAGCGATCTGACGGTGGATCGTGCGCGCTTTCGCGGCGACCTGGCGTGGCGCGAGTACTGGCGCACCCACGTGACGTCCGTCTACACGCACGTGATCGTGGAGGCGGGACTTCCCGTCCTGGGCGCTTCGGTGATGCCGTTCCAGCAGCAGGTGGCGCAGTTGCGCGAGGCCGGACTCCACGTCGCCCTGCTGTCGCACGGCAGCGATTCCCGCATCCCCTCGGTGCACGCGGCGAACGAGCGCTGGGCGCAGTTCGACGCGATGGATCCGGCTTGGGTCAACGTGCTGGAGGCGCTCTCGCGACGCAACGTCGAGGTCTACACGTCGGACCCCGGACCGGTCTTCCTCTCGACTCCCGGGCTGCTCGAGTTCGTCCCGAACGGGACGTGGCTTCCGCTCGTGATCGACGTCGATCGGTGGCGCTCGGACGAGGCCGTGCTCGAGCGCGGGCGTCCGGTCGTCGCGCACGCGCCCAGCACCAAGCAGAAGGGCTCGCACCACATCGACCCGGTGCTGACCGAGCTCGACGAGCAGGGCCTCATCGAGTACCGGCGCGTCGAGGGTGTCCCCGTCGACGAGATGCCCCGGGTCTACGGCACGGCCGACATCGTGGTCGACCAGTTCGGTGCGGCCGACTACGGCGTCGCCGCCTGCGAGGCCCTCGCGGCCGGACGCGTCGTCGTCAGTCACGTCGCACCGAAGGTCCGCGACCACATCCGTCGCGAGACGGGGCTGGACCTGCCGATCGTGCAGGCCGATCCCGAGACGTTGCGCGACGTGATCGTGCGCCTCGTCCACGACCGCGCCGAGGGTCGAACCGCGGCCGCGTCCGGGCCGTCGTTCGTCGAGACGGTGCACGACGGCCGACTCGCCGCCGACGTTCTCGCCCACTGGTTCGCCGAAACCACCAGTCCACCGGTGCCGCGCAGTGGCCCGGACCACCACACGAAGTAGGGTGTATCGCGTGTCTGATCAGCCTTTCATCCCGCCCGCCAAGCCCATCATCGACGAGCTCGACATCGAGGCCGCGGTGCGGGTGCTCCGCAGCGGCATGGTCGTCCAGGGTCCCGAGGTCAAGGCCTTCGAGGACGAGTTCTCCGAGGTGGCCGGTTCCGAGCACGCCGTAGCGGTCAACTCGGGCACCTCGGCGCTCCAGCTGGCCCTGATGGCGCTGGGCATCGGGCCCGGTGACGAGGTCATCGTGCCCTCGTTCACGTTCGCCGCCTCCGGCAACGCCATCAAGCTCGTCGGCGCCGAGCCGGTCTTCGTCGACATCGAGCCCGGCTCGTTCTGCGTCGACCCCGCCGCCGTGCGGGCGGCGATCGGCCCGAAGACGGCGGGCATCATGCCCGTCCACCTCTACGGTCACCCGGCCGACATGCGGGCGATCATGGAGCTGGCCTCCGCGCACAACCTGGCCGTCGTCGAGGACGCGGCGCAGGCCCACGGTGCGGCGATCGACGGCAAGCCCGTCGGCGGCTTCGGCTCCGCCGCGGCCTTCAGCTTCTACCCGACCAAGAACATGCACTCCCTCGAGGGCGGCATGGTCACCACGAACGATGCCGAGGTCGCGCGCACGATCCGCCTGCTGCGCAACCAGGGCATGGAGCAGCGCTACGCCAACGAGATCGTCGGCGTGAACATGCGCCTGACGGACGTCGCGGCCGCGATCGGACGCACGCAGCTCACGCGCCTGCACGAGTGGACCGAGCGCCGCCGCGAGATCGCCGCGCGCTTCGACGCCGAGATCACCTCGGTCGTCACTCCGCCGGTCGCCGAGGGCGCGCGCCACGTCTACCACCAGTACACGGTGCGGGTGCAGAACGACCGTGACGGCTTCCAGAAGCGCCTGACCGAGGCCGGCATCGGCAACGCGGTCTACTACCCGACGCCCGTCCACCGCCTGCGCCCCTACCTGGTCGACGGCGCCCCGGACCCCCGTTGGGACCTGCCGGCCACCGAGTCCGCGGCCGCCGAGGTCGTCTCGATCCCGGTGCACCCGAGCCTGAGCGACGCCGACGTCGACCGCATCGTCGCCGCCGTGAACGAGGCGGGCGCGTGAGCGCGCTGCGGGCCGGCCTCGTCGGTGCCGGAGCGATGGGGCGCAACCACGCCCGCGTGCTCGGCCAGCTCGAGGACGTCGACTTCGTCGGCATCAGCGACCCCGCCCTCGAGTCGGGCCTGTTCGGTGCCGAGGTCGTTCCCGACGTCGAGTCGCTCATCAAGCTCGGCATCGACTACGCCGTCGTCGCCTGCCCGACCAGCCTGCACGAGGAGGTCGGCACCGCCCTGGCGTCCGCCGGCATCCACGCGCTCATCGAGAAGCCGCTCGCCAGCTCGGTCGAGGGCGCGAAGTCGCTCGCGGCCGCGTTCGCCGACGCGGGCCTGATCGGCGGCGTCGGCCACATCGAGCGCTACAACCCGGCGCTGCAGGCACTGCGCCAGCGCCTCGAGGACGGTGAGCTGGGCCAGGTCTACCAGGTCGTCACCCGCCGACAGGGCCCGTTCCCGCACCGCATCGCCGACGTGGGCGTCGTCAAGGATCTCGCCACGCACGACATCGACCTGACCGCGTGGGTCACGGGCGAGAGCTACCTCGACATCAGCGCCCGCACCGTCACCAAGAGCGGTCGCCCGCACGAGGACATGGTCGCCGCGGTCGGCACGCTGTCCGGCGACATCATCGTCGAGCACCTGGTGAATTGGCTCAGCCCGATGAAGGAGCGCTGCACCGTCGTCACCGGCGAGCGGGGCGCCTTCACGGCCGACACGCTCACCGCCGACCTCACGCTGCACCGCAACGGCAAGGTCGCCCTGGACTGGGACGCGCTGAGCGCCTTCCGGGGTGTCGCCGAGGGCGACGTCACGCGCTTCGCGATCCCCAAGCGCGAGCCGCTGCTGGTCGAGCACGAGCAGTTCCGCGACGCGGTGCTGGGCCGCGAGGCCGACATCGTCACGCTCGACCAGGGCCGCCGCACGGTCGAGGTCGCGCAGGCGATGATCGACTCCGCGGACGGGGGCGGCCAGCGGGTCGACCTGGCGTGAGCGACCGGCCGACCAGGGTCGTGATGCTCGTCGACAACGACGTGCGTCGCGACTCGCGCGTGCAGAAGCAGGCGCAGTCGATGGCCGAGCGCGGCTGGGACGTCACCTTGCTGGGCATCAACCGCGAGGAGACCCCGGCCGAGCCGTGGACCATCGGGGGAGCCCGCGTCGAGCTGGTCGACTACCGGCCCGAGCGCGTGCAGCGCCCCCACCTGGCGCGGTCCCCGCGCTGGCGCTCGCCCTTGGCGTACCGGACGGGCACGCGCGCGAACAACATCGTGGGCTGGCACCAGTCGCAGGCCCGAGTGCTCCAGGACCGCAGGGCAGTGTCGTCGTCGGGCCCGGCGAAGGCGGCGTTGGCCGTCCGGATCGGGGTCCACCGGGTCCGGGCGGGCTGGGCATCGTTCCGTCGTGCCCGCACCACGGCCGTGCGTCGCCGCCGAACGCGGATGGACTCGCCGCTCGACCGGATCACGACCGCGGCGTGGCTGCGGTTGCGGGGCGATCGCGCGTGGGCGCACCTCGACCCGAACATCGAGACCTGGGACCACGCGTTCGCGCCCGCCATCGACCGCTTGCGACCGGACCTCATCCACGCCAACGACTTCCGGATGCTGTTCGTCGCTGCGCGGGCGACCTTCCGCGCGCGTGCGGCCGGCCGCACGACGAAGCTGGTGTGGGACGCCCACGAGTACATCCGTGGCGTGGAGCATCCGCAGGCACACCCCCGGTGGATCACGTCCCTGCAGCGGCTGGAGTCCGCGCATGCGCCGTACGCCGACGCGGTCATGACGGTCAGCGAGCCGCTCGCCGACCTCCTGCAGACCGACCATCGCCTGTCCGAGCGTCCGACCGTCGTGCTGAACGCGCCGATCGTGCACACGGGAGCCGTCGAGGACGCGCCCAGCGTTCGCGCACGCTGCGGTCTGGCCGAGGACGTGCCGCTGATCGTCTACAGCGGCTACGTCGACGTCAACCGCGGGGTGGACACGGTGGTCGAGTCGCTCGCGGACCTGCCCGGGGTGCATCTGGCGCTCGTCGTCGGGCAGCTCGACGCGCCCGCGGTGCAGGACATCGTGGCTCGCGCGGCCGAGCTCGGCGCCGGCGACCGTGTTCACGTCCTGCCGTACGTGCCGGTCGACCAGATCGTCGCGTACCTGTCGTCGGCGACGCTGGGTGTCCTGCCGTTCGTGCACATGATGAACCACGAGATCTCGCTGGCCACGAAGTTCTACGAGTACTCGCACGCGAGGCTGCCGATCGTGGGCAGCGACGTCAGGTTCATGGCCGAGACGATCCGGCGCACCGGACAGGGCGAGGTCTTCCGCGCCGGCGACGTCCAGGACCTCACCCGTGCGATCCGCTCCGTGCTGGACGACCGGTCGCGCTTCGCCGCGGTCTACGACCGCCCCGGGCTGTTGGACGAGTGGACCTGGGAGCACCAGGCCGAGACCATGCATGCCGTCTACCGCGCAGTGGCCGGCGTCAACCCCGCACCGGTGGGGGTGCCCTCGTGAGCCGGGTCGTGGTGTTGCGCGACACGCCCGCCGAGCCACTCGGCGACCACGTGCTCTGGCTGCGCGACCGTGGGCACGAGGTGCACCTCGTCGCCCCCGGTGACGAGATGGAGCACGCGCCCGACGTCGTGGACGACGTGCGCGTGACCACGGCGCCGGTCGATCGCTGGCTCGCCCCGGGCAGCCAGGTGGCCCGGTCCCCCCGCTGGACGCGGCCCTTCAGCTACCGACTGCTGATGAAGGCATCGACGCGCAAGGCGGTCGCCGAGGGGCACGTCCGTCAGGCCGAGTTCGAGCGCGACGTCGCGGTCGTGCGCGCCGGCCGGGTGCCGCTCCCCGTGCGCTCGCGCCTGTTCCTGGCACGACTCGAACGGCGCTGGGTCGCCAGGCGCGCTGCCGACACGCGCGAGGCCTACGACATCCGGCGCGGACGCCGCCGGCGCCTCGATGAGCTCGCGCGGCGACGGTGGCGCCTGACCTCGCGTGACCACGCGTGGGCGCGACTTGCGCCCGGCCTCCTGGACGTCGAGGTCCAGCTGGGTCCGATCCTGGACCAGATCGAGGCCGACGTCATCCATGCCGAGGGGGCGGTCATGATGTCGGTGGCCGTCCGGTCCGCCGCTCGCCGCCATGGTCACGTGACGGTCGTGTGGGACAGGACCGACGAGTTCACACCCAAGCGCCCGTGGCTCGCCGAGGCCCGCGGCCTGCTCCTCGCCGAGTACGCGCACCGAGTCGATCACACCCTGGCCGAGCGCAGCAGCGACGCGCTCGCCTCCGTCTACGAGGCCGCCGGCCTCCACCCCATGAACCCCCACCACCGCGAAGGAACCCCATGAACATCACCGTCGTCGGCCTGGGCAAGATCGGCCTCCCGCTCGCCGTCCAGTTCGCCGCCAAGGGCCAGCGCGTGTACGGCGCGGACGTCGCCGAGTCGGTCGTCGAGACCGTCAACCGTGGGGACGAGCCGTTCCCGGGCGAGGCCCACCTGGCCGAGAAGCTGGCCGAGGTCGTCGCCAACGGCAACCTGACGGCCACGACCGACACCGCCGAGGCCGTCGCCGCCTCCGAGTTCGTCGTGGTCGTCGTTCCGCTCTTCGTGGGCGCCGACGGCACGCCCGACTTCGGCTGGATGGACTCGGCCACGCGCGACATCGCTCGCGGCCTCAAGCCCGGCACCACGGTCATCTACGAGACGACCCTGCCGGTCGGCACCACACGCACGCGCTGGGCGCCGATGCTGCAGGAGGGCTCGAGCCTGACCGCCGGCCAGGACTTCCACCTCGTCTTCAGCCCTGAGCGCGTCCTGACCGGCCGCGTCTTCGCCGACCTGCGCAAGTACCCCAAGCTGGTCGGTGGCCTCGACGAGGCCGCGACCGCGAAGGCGGTCGAGTTCTACGAGACCGTCCTGGACTTCGACGAGCGCGAGGACCTGCCGCGCGCCAACGGCGTGTGGGACATGGGCTCCGCCGAGGCCGCCGAGCTGGCGAAGCTCGCCGAGACCACGTACCGCGACGTGAACATCGGACTGGCCAACCAGTTCGCCCGCTTCAGCGACCAGCACGGCATCGACGTGCTCAAGGTGATCGAGGCCTGCAACAGCCAGCCGTACAGCCACATCCACCTGCCCGGCATCGCCGTCGGCGGCCACTGCATCCCGGTCTACCCGCGGCTGTACCTGTGGAACGACCCCGACGCCACGGTCGTGCGCTCGGCGCGCGAGGCCAACGCTGCGATGCCCGCCTACGCCGTCGACCTGCTGGCCGCCGCGATGGGGGACCTGAAGGACAAGCGCGTCCTGGTGCTCGGCGCCTCGTACCGCGGTGGCGTGAAGGAGACCGCCTTCTCGGGCGTCTTCGACACCGTCTCCCAGCTGCGCACGCGCGGTGCCGAGGTCCGGGTGAGCGACCCGATGTACAGCGACGACGAGCTGTCGAAGCTCACCCTGCCCCCGCACGACGGGCAGCCGGTCGACGCGATCGTCATCCAGGCCGACCACGCCGGGTACCGCGAACTGTCCGCGGCGGACTTCCCCGGCGTCGAGGTGCTGGTCGACGGTCGTCGCGTCACCGACCCCGAGCGCTGGACCGGCGTCCGCCGCGTCGTCATCGGCGGCTGACGCCCCCAGTCCGCGAACAACAGCATTGCTGCTTCACTGCTTGGCTGACATCATGGTTCCATGACAGCACAGCCAGACGCGTTCCATGGGTACGTCGCCGTCCAGCGCCGAGGCCTGATCGCGCTGCCTGCTGACCTGCGCGAGCGCCTCCATCTGGATGAGCCGGGTGTGCAGTTGGAGGTCACCGAGCGGCCGGATGGAGTCGTTGAATTGCGTCCGACCGTGCCAGTTCCCGCCGATCAGGCGTGGTACTGGACCCAGCGATGGCAGGCGCGTGAGCACGAGGTCGACGACCACGTCAGTGCTGGGCGCGTCGCCGTGCACGACAGCGGTGAGGACTTCCTGGCGCATGTCGACGAGCTGTCTGAGTGAAGTTCGAGACGACACCCGCGTTCGACGGTGATGTACGGCGGCTCGCGCCTGAGCACCTCGCCGAGTTCCGCAAGGTGATCCGCGCGAAGTTCGTGCCCGCCTGCGAGGCGTACGCGGCTGATCCCGCAGCGCCCTGGCCGACGTCACTGAGGGTGAAGTCGGTTCGTGCAGCTGCCGGCGTGCTGGAGATGACGTGGTCGTTCTCCAGCCCCGACGGCCGCGCGACGTTCGAGTTGGTCACGGTCGGCGGCGAGCTGCGCGTTCGGTGGCGGCGCGTGGGCGACCACTCCGTGTTCAAGGGACCGTGATGTGATGCACCGGCTCCCGTGCCGGCGACTGGTCAGGTCAGCTGCAGCTGCCCGTCGGTCTCGCGGTAGACCTCGCCGGTCTCGGGGCACGTGAACGTCCCGTCGCCCTGGTCGTCCAGGGGGCGGCCGGCGCGGCCGACCCACGCGATGCGACGGGCCGGAACGCCCACGACGAGCGCGTGCGGGGGAACGTCCTTCGTGACGACCGCACCGGCGGCGACCAGGGCCCAGGCGCCGATCGTCACGGGAGCGACACAGACGGCGCGCGCGCCGATGGAGGCGCCCTCGTCGATCGTGACGCCGACCGGAGTCCAGTCCGCGCCCGACTTGAGCATGCCGTCGGGACCGACGGCGCGCGGGAACTCGTCGTTCGTCAGGACCGCGGCGGGACCGATGAAGACGCCGTCGGCGACCTGGGCCGGCTCGTAGACGAGCGCGTGGTTCTGGATCTTGACGCGATTGCCGATCTGCACGCCCGTGCCGATGTAGGCGCCGCGACCCACGATGCACTGCTCGCCCAGCGTGGCGTTCTCGCGGACCTGGGCCAGCTCCCAGACGGTGGTGCCGGACCCGAGGGTGGCGCGGTCGTCGACTTGGGCGGTGGGCTTCACGGTGGCGCTCATGGCGTCACGTTATCGCTCGATGCTGCACATCCGGCCCGCCGGAGGCAGGAACCCCGCGCAGGGACAGCGCGTGCTTGACTTGGTCCGGCCGTCGGCACGAGGAGAGGATGGGCAGCACGTGAGCTCGCGCAGCACGCCCGGAGCCGCCCCCAAGCGCAAGGCCGCCGCGGTCATCGCCACCGACTCGCGTGGAGACGTCGACGATCAGGGCCGCGTCGTCCTCAGCGGCACGGCCACCGGGGGACAGGTCGTCGACGCCGTCTCGTTCAAGGTCCGCGGCAAGGGCGGCCCGGAGGTCGTCGTCCCGGCGGCGGGCACGGCTGACTTCAGCGTCGTCGCGCCGATCCCCGAGGCGGTGCCGGCCGAGACGTTCTCGCTCGACGTGCGCCTGCACCTGCGCGACCCGCAGGGCGTCGAGACCGTCCGCCGGCTCAACGCGGGACCGGAGGAGCAGTTCGTCCGGACCTCCGAGGTCGTCGGGTTCCACGGCCGCCCTGCCTGGTGGTACGCCACGCGCGACGGCGAGCTCTCGCTGCGCGTGGGCATGCCCCGCGACCCTCGGCTGACCCTCGAGGACACGCAGGTCCGTGGTCTCGCGCACGGGTTCGCGTTCAGCACCACGCTCACGACCGTCGGCGCCGACATCGGCACGCTCGCGCTGCAGGTCACGGTCCGGGCCACGGACTTCGTCACCCGGCTGCCCGTCGAGGTCTCGCGCACCGAGCGGGACCCCGTCTCCCAGGACGAGACCCACCACGTGTCGGGCACGGTCGACCTCGCGGCCCTGGTGCGCGCCGGCCTCCCGGCGGACGAGCAGGCCATGGACGTCGCGCTCGTGGCCGAGGCCCCCGACGGCACCCCGCTGCGCCGGGGGTTGAGCCTGGCCGACGACCTCGCGGCGCTGGACCGGCTCGCGCCGATCACCGCCACCGAGGGTGGCCTGACGCAGGTCCTCGTCCCGGGCGTCACGTTCAAGTCTCAGAACCTGACCTTCGCGCGCGAGGTCTTCACCGAGGACGCGTACCGCTACCTCACGCGACTGCGCAGGCTCGGCCCGCTGTGGTCGCTCATCCGCCTCTTCTCGCGCGTGTGGGTCATCGGCGAGACGCCGTACAAGGCACAGGACGCAGGCTTCCACCTCTTCCGCTGGATCCGGCAGCACCGGCCGCGCGTGCGGGCGCACTACGTCATCAGCGCCGACAGTCCCGAGCGCGCAGCCGTCGAGCCGCTCGGTCAGGTCGTCACGCTGCGCTCGCGTGAGCACATCCGCGCGAGCTTCCTGGCCCGCCGGTTCGCCACGAGCCACAAGGTCGAGTTCGTGCTGGCGACGACCGACCGGCGGGCGACCCGCTGGATGCGCGGCAACCGGGTCTTCCTGCAGCACGGCGTGCTGGGGACGAAGAACATGGTCGACACGTACGGCCGCTTGTCGCCCGCATTCCACACCGACTTCTTCCACGTCAGCTCCGAGCGCGAGCGCGAGCTGGTCGTCAACGACCTGCGCTACCGCCGGCGCCAGGTGCGCGTCACCGGCCTGAGCCGCTTCGATCGCCTCCTCGAGCCGGCCGACGCCCCGGCCGGCCTGCTGGTGATCCCGACCTGGCGCGACTGGCTGCTGCGGGCGGGGGACTTCGAGGACAGCGAGTTCCTCGAGCGCTGGCGGGCGTTCCTGGCCTCGGCGACGCTGCGTGACGCGATCGCGGCCGGGATGCCGGTGACCGTGATCCTGCACCCGAACATGCGCTTCTTCGGCTCGGCGCTCGACGCCGAGGGTGTCACGGTGCTGCAGCAGGGCGACGTCGACGTGCAGACGCTGCTGCGGACCCACGCGGCGATGGTCACCGACTACTCCTCGGTCGGCTTCGATTTCAGCTTCCGGGGACGGCCGGTGTTCTACCACCAGTTCGACCGCGAGCAGTTCCTCGGCAAGCGCCCCTCGCACCTCGACCTCGACAGCGACCTGCCCGGTGACGTGTTCCTCGACGCGGACGACCTGGCCCAGGCCGTCGTGACGTCCTGGCGCGCCGGCTTCGGCCAGCACCCCGAGCACGCCCGGCGCAGCGCCCTGTTCCTGTCGCCCGCCGAGGGCTCGTACTGCGAGCAGGTCTTCGAGTCGGTCCGCACGGCGCGCTCGTGGTGGGTGCCGCTGTGGCGGCTGCGGGACTCGGAGCGCGGCCGACGCACGTACGAGCGGTTCCGCGCCGGTGGCCTCTACGAGCCTGCGATGAAGGCCCTGTCGTGGATCGGCCGCCTGTTGCCGCGGCGCGAGCTGGCGGTGTTCGAGAGCAACGTCGGACGCGCCGCCGCCGACAGCCCCCGCGCGATCTACGACGAGCTGGTCGCGCGTGACTCGGACCTCGACGTCGTGTGGAGCACCCGCGACACGTTCCGGCCGCGCGACCTGCGCACCCGCAAGGTCGAGCCCGGATCGCCCGCGTTCCACTGGGCACTGGCGCGGGCGCGGTACTGGGTGAACAACCAGAACTTCGGTCCGCCGCTGACGCGACCGCGCGGCACGACCTACGTCCAGACGTGGCACGGCACGCCGCTCAAGCGCATGCAGTTCGACGCGGTGTCCACCACCGGCCGCAAGGAGGGCTACCTCGACCGGGTCGCGGCGAAGACCGCCACGTGGTCCACGCTCGTCTCGCCCAGCCCCTACGCGACCGAGGCGTTCCGGTCGGCCTTCAGGTACGACGGCCCGGTGCTGGAGGTCGGCTACCCGCGCAACGACGTCCTCGTCACGCAAGCGCAGGCACGGGCCGATCTCACGCGTCGCCGCCTCGGGCTGCCGGCCGGCGCTCGTGTCGTGCTCTACGCGCCGACGTTCCGCGACGACGTGAGGAAGGGCAACCAGTTCGGCTGGGACGGCGTGCTCGACTGGGCAACCCTCGTGGACGGACTCTCGCCCGACACGGTCGTCCTGGTGCGCCGGCACAGCGTCGTGCGGGGCTCGCTCAAGATCCCGCCCGAGCTGGCCCACCGTGTCCGCGACGTCTCGGCCTACGGCGACACCCAGGACCTGCTGTGTCTCGCGGACGTGCTGGTCACGGACTACTCGTCCGTGATGTTCGACTACGCACTGCTCGACCGTCCACTCGTGCTCTTCTGCTACGACCTCGAGCACTACCGCGACGAGCTGCGCGGCTTCTACCTCGACCTCGAGGCCGAGGCGCCCGGTGCCCTCGCGAGGACGCAGGAGCAACTGCGCGAAGGCCTCCTCGCGGCCGAGTCCGGCGACCCAGGGCACGCCGATGCCCGTCGCCGGTTCCGCGAACGGTTCGCCCCGCTCGACGACGGTCGCGCCGCCGCTCGTGTCGTGGACGAGGTCTTCGGCCGCTAGGCGCTCAGCGCAGCGCCCGGCGCGCGGCAGCCCCGAGCCGGGGCGCCAACGTGCGCGAGAAGGTCGCCGTCATGTGGCCGTGGTCGAAGTACGCGATCCGGCGGTCGACGACGAAGCGGCAGGTCGCGTCGTCGCACAGCTCGTCGGACACGTCCAGCACCGAGACCAGCCCGCTGTCGTCCGCGCGCGCCGCGGCCGCGAGGGGGTCGGGCTCGAGCGCCTCGTCGCGGGGACGATCGCACGCGGACGGATCGTCCTCGTTCAGTGCGACGCAGTCGGGGACGTGCACCTCGGCCGCCGGCGTGTCCCGGATGACCAGCACCGGGATGCCGGCGGCGGTCAGCGTGTCGAGCGTGTCCGCGTAGGCCTCCTGCGCGAAGCGGTCGGCCTTCTCGCCGGGCTCGACGTCGGCCAGCGGCAACGTGCGGGTGCGGTTCGAGATCACGACGAGCGAGGCGTCGGAGTCGATGATCCGGCGCAGGCTCTCGGCGTTCCACTCGCGGCAGTTGCGCGCGGCCCGGGGGTTGGGGAAGGCGATGTCGAGGTCGACGGTGTAGCACTGCGAGACGAGGTACGTGTCCAGCGCCCAGCCCTCGTCCTGCGCCACCTCGGCCAGGGCGGGCTGCCAGTGTCCGGCGTGCGAGTTCCCGATCAGGGCCACGCGCCGGTCGGAGTCCTCGTCGCCGTACCGGCACAGCGGACGTGTCGTGAACGGAGCGCTCGACCAGCAGTCGTCGGCGTAGACGACGGGCTTGTCCTGCTTGGCCTCGATCGGCGACATGAGGAGCCCGCCCGGCTCGTCGCGGTCCGGGCTCGAGGCCAGGGCCCAGGCCGCGAGGCAGCTGAGCGCGGTGGCGGCGGCGAGCATCGCGAAGGTGGTGCGCCGGCGGTCGACGAGCCGCGGGTGGAACCGCAGCGGGCGCTCCACGAAGCGCACCGTGAGGCCGGACAGCACGACGGTCGCGACCAGCACGACGGCGTCCGTGCGCAGGGTCTTGTCGACGCCCAGCGCGATCGGCGTGATCACCACGAGCGGCCAGTGCCACAGGTAGATCGGGTAGGACCAGTCACCGGCGAGCTGGACGGGGGCCCATTGCCACGGGCCCCGGCCCTCGACCGCTGCCCACAGCACCAGGGCGGCCCCGACGGTCGGCACCAGCGCCGCCGATCCCGGGAACGGCGTCGCGCGGTCGAACCCGAACACGGCCACGAGCACCATGACGAATCCGATGAGCGCCAGCGCTCCGCGGCCTCGTCGTGGGGAGAGGCCCCGCGCGACGGCCATGGCGACGAGCGCTCCGAGCAGCAGCTCCCAGACCCTGGCGGGCGTGACGAAGTACGCGGCGCCGGGATCCACGTCGGTCAGCCGGATGCTCCAGGCCAGCGAGGCCGCGAAGAGCGCCACGGTCACGACAGGCAGCCACGCCCGGCGCACCGCCAGCACCACCGCGATGACGAGCGGCCAGAGCAGGTAGAACTGCTCCTCGATGCTGAGGGACCAGTAGTGCTGCACGGGCGTCGCGGCGTTCTCGGAGGCGAGGTAGTCGGTCGCGGAGTCCGCCAGCACCCAGTTCTGCACGTAGAGCGCCGAGCCCGCGACCTGCCGGCCGATGTCGGCGAACTGGGTCGACGGGAGCCACAGCCACGAGGCGACCGTCGTGGCCACGAGCACGACCGCGGCAGCGGGAATGAGCCGGCGCACACGGCGGGCCCAGAACTCACCGAGCCTCGTGGCCGAGGTGGGCGGGCGCTGCAGCAGGTGCAGCGTGATGAGGAAGCCCGAGATCACGAAGAAGACGTCGACGCCGACGTAGCCGCCCGACACGCGCCCGGGCCACAGGTGGAAGGCGACGACGGCGCCGACGGCGAGGGCCCGCAGCGCCTGGATGTCCGTTCGGACGGCACGGCCCGCCGCCGGGCTCGGGCGTGCCCGCGACCGGGTTCGCACGTCCTGGGGCACGATTGTGAATTCTAGGTCGTGAGCCCCGTCCCGTCGCCCGCGGTCGTGCGGCGTAGGTTGACCCGGTGCGCAGACTGCTCACCGACGTGCGGCCGTTGCGGGCCTCGTCCGCCTACCGCCGCCTGTGGATCGGGCAGGCGATCTCGGGGTTCGGCCAGCAGATGTCGGTCGTGGCGGTCGCGTGGGAGGTGTGGGCCCTCACGCAGTCCTCGTTCTCGGTCGGGCTGGTGGGCCTGTCGGGCCTGCTGCCGCTCGTGCTCGGCGGCCTGTACGGAGGCGCTCTGGTCGATGCGTTCGACCGTCGCACCGTCGCGATCGCCTCGGCGGTCGGCCTGTGGGTGTCCTCGATCGGTCTGGTCGTGCACAGTGCCCTGGGATGGGACTCCGTGGGAGTGCTCTACGGGATCGTCGCGGTCCAGGCCCTGTTCTTCGCGGTCAACAACCCGGCGCGCTCGGCGATGCTGCCGCAGCTCCTGCCGGCGCACCTGTTGCCGGCCGCGAACGCGCTCGGGATGGCGGCGACCAACCTGTCCTTCACGGTCGGGCCCCTGCTCGGTGGCGCGCTGATCGCGTGGCGAGGCGTGGAGGCGGCCTACGTCACCGACGTCGTGCTGTACCTGGCCGCGCTCTACTCGGTGCTGCGGCTGCCCGCGCTGCCGCCGGCGACGAAGATGCCCGTCCCGGGCGTGCGCTCGGTCGTCGACGGCCTGCGGTTCCTGCGCACGGCGCCGAACATCGCGATGTCGTTCGTCGTGGATCTGTGCGCCATGGTGTTCGCGCAGCCGCGCGCCCTGTTCCCGGCGCTGGCCGCGACGGTCTACGCGGGCTCGGCGACCGGCGACGCGGGGGCCTCGTCGCTGGGCCTGCTGCAGGCGTCGCCGGCGATCGGCTCGCTCATCGCGTTCGTCCTGTCGGGCTGGGTGAGTCGGGTCCACCGGCACGGGATCGCCATCACGGTCGCCGTCGTCGCCTACGGCGCGAGCGTCAGCGCGGCGGGCTTCGCCGCCGTGGGCGTCCCCGGGCTGCTGTGGCTCGGGCTGAGCTGCTTCGCGCTCTCGGGCGCGGCCGACATGATCAGCGCGGCCTACCGGTCGACGATCCTGCAGACCGCCGCCCCCGACGAGATGCGCGGGCGCATGCAGGGCCTGTTCATCGTGGTCGTCGCCGGCGGCCCGCGCCTGGGCGACTTCCTGATCGGCTCCCTGGCCTCCGTGGTGGGGGAGGAGTGGGCCATGGTCGTCGGTGGTGGCCTGTGCATCACCGGGGTACTGCTGGCCGTGACCCTGAACCGGCGCTTCCTGGCCTACGACGGCCGCCACCCGGCTCCCTGAGTCGTGGAAGCACCAGCGCCACGCCGGCGGAGAATCAGCGCCAGCGTGCGGAGGGCTTGGACCGCAGCCCGATGCGCTGCTCGAGCTCGGCGACCTCGTCGACGACGTCGCCGCAGACCCACACGCGGTACCGCGACGAGCCGGTGATCTCGCGCAGCACCCCAGCATCGACGAGCCTGTCCACGCCGCGCAGGGCATTGTTCGCCGGCACGCCGGTGACCTGCATGGCCGACTTCAGGTCGATGACCGGTCGCTGCAGCATCGTCGCGACCAGCGACTCGGCGGCCGAACCCTTGCGCGGAGACGCCTGCTCCCGCCATTTGAGTGGCAGTTTCGCCAGGTGAACGGCCGACTGCTCGGCTGCTCCTGCTGCCACGGTCGTCGCCTGCGCGGTGTACCGAACGAAGTCATCGAGGTCGCCGGCCCTGTACGCGGCGAGGTGCTCGAAGTAGTCGTCGACGTCGGCCAGCATCGCGGCGGCGATGGGAACCGTGACCGTCGTGGTCAGCCCTCGCCTGCGCAGGACCGCGCCGATGAGCGCACGTCCGGTGCGGCCGTTGCCGTCGTTGAACGGATGGATGGCCTCGAACTGGGCGTGCGCGACGGCGGCCTGCCCCACCGACGTCATGTCGGTGCGCGCGCAGAAGGCCATCAGGTCCGCCATGAGGGACTGGACCATCCGCGGCGGCGGAGGCACGTGGACCGCCCCGAGTGGACTGTGATCGGATCCGCCGATCCAGTTCTGGCTGGTCCGGTAGTGCCCGGCGGTCGAACGCTCCAGCATGTCGTCGGACAGCAACGCGCGGTGCGTGTCCAGGATCGCCTGCTCGGTGATCTCGCCGGCTGCCCGCGTGTTCAGGGTGGCGATCGCCCGGGCCGCGGCGATGGTGGACCTGGCGCGGTCGCCCGCCTCGGCACCCACGCTGGCCCGCGCCAGCTCGTCCAGGTCCGCATGGATGCGCTCGATCTTGCTCGAGGCGCTCGCCTCGGTGCGCACCAGCATGTCGCCGACTCCCGCCAGGGCAAGCCCCCGGACGTCGAGCCGGGCGATCGCCGCGGCGGCCTCCTCGCAGGCGGCGACGGTCTCCTGGTTCAGGACGGGATCTCGGTCGCGTATCTCGGCAGGCACCTCGGCGCTGATGCTGGTCAGCTCCCGGTCTGCCCGCGGGGGGCGCGCGCCGTTGGGGCCGCGTTGATCGGGATTGGTGGTCCAGGCTTCCTCCACCCGCGTGACTGCTGGCCACGCTCGTCCCGGACTCGCCCGCGGCGCGGGCGACTCATCGCCACCGTCGGCCGCCCGGACTGGGTTCACCGTTTTCCCGCTTTCGGAGAGAGAAGTGACACTAGTTTACCCTTTTTGACGGAAAGGTAAATGAAAACGCCATGTCTTCTCGTTTGCGGGAGGACCGTCCTGCGAGGCTGTCGATGCAGCCAGGTACTGCGTGTCCCGATGGCTGCCCTCGCGTCAGCCGCTGTGGCTCGCCAGGTCGACCTGGATCCAGATCTGCTCGGCTCGCCCGACCAGCTCGCCGTCCGGCGTGTAGACGGCCGTGTCGGTGAAGAACTTGCGGCCCTCCGTGGCAGCGAGGCGGCCGACGCAGTGATACGTCCGGCCGACCTGCGGCGCGCTCAGCACCTCGGCCGTCATCGTGCCGAGCAGCATGGGCTGGACCGAGAAGTCCGCCGCCCATCCGCCGGGACAGTCCAGTGCCGCCCACGTGACCGGCACGCCGACCTGGCCGTCGCCGTCGTCGAACCCGGCGTGGACGTGCCACGGCGCGGCCGTCAGCCCGTTGCCGATCGGCCCGCTGAAGATCCGCAGGCCGTCGCCCTCCTCGCGGTCGGTGCCGCACGTGAAGCACTGGTCGAACGGGTGCGTGTGGAAGCCCGGGTACGCGGCCAGGCCGGCCTCGACACCCGACGCGTCGACGAACGGCGGAGCCTCCCGGACGAAGCTCCCCGTGGTGGCCGTGCCCACCACGGCACCGCCGTGCGTCTCGAGCCGCGACTCCTGCGGTGCGTGCTCCCACGCGAGGGGCGTCTCGAGCGGCGGGGGCATCCGCAGGCGTGCGGTGACCGGCCCCCGCGGATCCTGGGCGAGGCGGGCGGCGGCGATCAGGCCGCTGACCCAGCCACCGTTGCCGGAGGCGGGCGGACCGTTGAACTGGCGCGGGATCGTGACCATGACCCGACGCTAGCCGCAGCGCTCGCTCGCCGGGCACGAGAGGTGGGCCCCCACGCTTCTACCGCCGTGGGACAATGTGCTCGTGAGCGAGCTCATTGACACCACCGAGATGTACCTGAGGACCATCTTCGAGCTGGAGGAGGAGGGGATCATCCCGCTGCGGGCCCGGATCGCCGAGCGCCTCCACCAGAGTGGACCGACGGTCAGCCAGACGGTGGCGCGCATGGAGCGCGACGGACTGCTGACGGTCGAGGGCGACCGCCACCTCGAGCTGTCCGAGAAGGGCCGCTCGCTGGCCACCCGCGTGATGCGCAAGCACCGCCTGGCCGAGCGCCTGCTCACCGATGTGATCGGTCTCGAGATCGAGTTCGTCCACGAGGAGGCGTGCCGCTGGGAGCACGTCATGTCCGAGCAGGTCGAGCGTCGCCTGATCACGCTGCTGGGCGAGCCCACCGAGTCGCCCTACGGCAACCCGATCCCGGGGCTGGCCGAGCTGGGCCAGACCGTGACCGAGTCCGACTTCCTCGACGGCGTCGAGTCGCTGCCGAGCGTCGTCGTCACGTCCGACGAGCCCGTCCGCGTCGTCGTGCGGCGCATCGCCGAGGAGCTCCAGAAGGACACCGAGGTCATGTCGGTCCTGCGTCGCGTCGGCGCCCTGCCGGGCAACGACGTGCTCGTGTCGCGCGGACACGACGGTCTCGTCATCGCGCGCCAGTCCGAGACCGCCGAGATCGTGGCCGAGGCCGCGTCGCACATCTTCGTCTCCCGCTGAGTCCGGTGCCGCGTCATCGTGATGGACGATCATTCGGTCGCGACTGGCATGCTGACGCCATGAGTTTCGCCGGTCGCGTGCGCGGTTGGTTCCACCGCACCGGGTCCGAGTTCCTCGGATGGTCACTCGTCGTGCTGGGCATCTTCATGCTCGTCCTGCCCGGACCGGGCCTGCTCGGGATGCTCGCCGGCATCGCGGTCCTCTCACGCCACTACGCGTGGGCGCGGGCCGTGTTCGTGCCGCTGGAGAAGCGGGCGTTCGAGGCCGCCGAGTACGGCGTGGCCACGATCCCGCGCATCCTCGTGAGCGTGCTCGGCATCATCTGCGTGGCCACCGCCGGCGCGATCTGGTTCATCGGCCCCACGATCCCCGAGTTCGAGATCCTCGGCGTCGGGTTCGGACCCGAGCTGCCGGCTGCGGGATGGGTCGGCGCCATCGGCATCTGGTTCTCGGACCTGATCGCCGTCGTGCTGCTGGTCTACAGCATCCGTCGCTGGCGCTGAGCCACGCGGCTACGGTGGAGCGATGAGCACCATCGACCCCGCGTCCGTCGAACTGGGACTCGACACCTTCGGCGATGTGACGACCGGCCCGGACGGGACCCCCGACCACCACGCCGTCGTCCTGCGCAACGTGGTCGACCAGGCGGTGCTGGCCGACCAGGTCGGCCTGTCGTTCATCGGCCTGGGCGAGCACCACCGCGACGACTTCGCGATCACCGCTCCCGATGTCGTGCTGGCGGCGATCGCCTCCCGCACCCAGAGCATCCGGCTCGGGTCCGCCGTCACGGTGCTCAGCTCGGACGACCCGATCCGGGTCTTCGAGCGGTTCTCCACGCTCGACGCGCTCTCGAACGGCCGGGCCGAGGTCATCATCGGCCGCGGCTCCTTCACGGAGTCGTTCCCCCTGTTCGGCTTCGACCTCGGCGACTATGAGCGGCTCTTCGCCGAGAAGCTCGACCTGCTCTCGCACGTGGTGACCGAGCAGCCGGTCACCTGGTCCGGCACGATCCGGCCGCCGCTGCAGGACCAGCGCATCTTCCCGCCCACCGAGTCGGGCCGCCTCAAGGTCTGGGTCGGGGTCGGGGGCACGCCCCAGTCGGTCGTCCGGGCGGCGCACTACCGGATGCCGCTCATGCTCGCGATCATCGGCGGCCAGCCGGCGCAGTTCGTGCCGTTCGCGCAGTACTACCGCGACCTGCTGGCCGCGGACGGGGTCGACCCGCTGCCCATCGGCATGCACTCGCCGGGGTACGTCGCCGAGACCGACGAGCAGGCGCGCGAGGAGCTCTTCCCGCACTTCAAGGCCAACCGCGACCGCATCGGCGCCGAGCGCGGATGGCCGCCCACCAGCCGGCTGCAGTTCGACAACGACGCATCCCCCGAGGGAGCGCTCTACGTCGGCTCACCCGAGACCGTCGCGCGCAAGATCGCGACGAACCTGCAGCGGCTGGGGGTCACGCGGTTCGACCTCAAGTACGCCAACGGCCCGATGTCGCACGACCAGCTCATGCGCTGCATCGAGCTGTACGGGACGCAGGTCGCGCCGCTCGTGCGCGACATGGTGTCGTGAAACCGCGCGGCCGGCTGACGGTGTTCGCCTAGTCTGGCGTGCATGGAGACGACGATCCTGATCGCCGTGCTCGGCGTGATCGTGATCGCGGCCTCCAGCGTCGTGGCGCCGCGGATCGGGACGGCGTCGCCGCTCGTGCTCCTGGCCGCGGGCCTCGCGATCAGCCTCCTGCCCTTCACGCCCGACTACGACATCGACCCCGAGGTCATCCTGGCCGGGTTGCTGCCGCCGTTGCTGTACTCGGCGGCCGTGAACATGCCGGCGATGGACTTCCGCCGTGACTTCCGGGCGATCAGCGGGCTGTCGGTGCTCCTCGTCGTCGTGAGCGCACTGAGCCTCGGCGGTGTCTTCACGCTGCTGGTCGACGACCTCGACTACCCGCTCGCCGTGGCACTGGGCGCCATCGTCAGCCCGACCGATGCCGTCGCAACCTCGATCGTGAAGCGGTTGGGCGTGGCGCCACGCGTCGTGACGGTGCTGGAGGGCGAGAGCCTATTCAACGACGCCACCGCCCTGGTCCTGCTGCGGACGGCGGTGGCCGCCACGGCGGCCGGCGTGGGCATCGGTGGCGTGGTGGGCGCCTTCGCGTGGGCCGTGATCGGCGCCGTGGCGATCGGGTGGCTCGTGGGCTGGTCGATGCTGCGGGTGCGCCAGCGCATCGCCGATCCCGCGGTCTCGACCGCGCTGTCGTTCACGCTGCCCTTCATCGCGTTCCTGCCCGCCGAGCACCTCGAGGCCTCGGGACTGGTCGCCGCCGTCACGGCGGGACTCGTCACGGGCCACGGGCAGGTCCATCGGCTCGGTCCGCAGCAGCGGCTGTCGGACCGGCAGAACTGGCGGACCGTGGAGGTGCTGGCGGAGGGACTCGTGTTCCTCGTGATGGGGCTGCAGGTCTCGGCGCTCGTCCGGGACGTCGAGAACGACCACGGGGGTGTCCTGCGGGCCTTCGTGCTGGCGGTCGTGGCCCTGACCGTCGCGCTGGCCATCCGCGCGCTCTACGTCGCGGTGATCGTCTGGGCCGAGCGGCGGCGGCGCCGGCGGTCCCCGCAGCGACGCGAGACGATCGACCAGTGGTCGTCGCAGGTTCGCCGCAGCGACCATCCGCGCGCCGCCAAGATGAGCAGGCGACTGCGGCGTGCATCGGCCGACGTCGACTTCTACGACTCCTCGCGGCTGGGACGGCGCGAGGGTGCGGTGCTGGTGTGGGCGGGCCTACGCGGTGCGGTCACCCTGGCGGCCGCCCAGACCCTGCCGACGGACGCGCCGGGCCGGTCGCTGCTCGTGCTCGTCGCGTTCTTCGTGGCCCTGCTCTCGCTCGTGGTGCAGGGCGGGACGCTCGGGCGCCTGGTGGCGGCGCTGGGGCTGGGTGGCCGGGACGAGGCGGACGAGGAGGAGTGGGCGCGGCTGGACGCCCGCCTTCGCGAGGTGGCCGCGCAGGTGCTCGCCCGCACGGACCTCCCCGCGGGATGGGAGGCGGCCGGCGCGCTGCTCCAGACGCGCGCGGAGGATGCCGATCTCGACCTCGAGCCGTTGCGGGAGTTCCGCCGTGCGGTCATCGAGGCGCAACGCGAGCTGCTGCTGCGCGAGCGCGCCGACGGGACGTTCAGCAGCGGCGCGCTGACCCGGATGCTGGCGCAGCTGGACGCGGACCAGATCGGGCTAGAGATGCGTAAGCCCTGACCCGGATGCTGGCGCAGCTGGACGCGGACCAGATCGGGCTAGAGATGCGTCAGCCCTGACCCGGGGCCTACGAGCGCATCGTCCGTTGTGGGACGAAACACCTGCTTGTTCCGGCGTGGGACTTGTCGCCAGCCCGTGACTCGTGTGACTGTTGAGTCTTACGTGACGTCTGTGACCGAGTCCTCTCACTCCCGAGGGCACCAGGTCCGACTCACGGGGGTGTCTGCACCCAGTGGTGCGCATGTCTTCCCCCGATCATGCGCACCGGTGCCGGCTCGGAGGGCCCTTCCCCAGGGCTCTCCGAGCGGCACCACTTTTCCGGTGATCAGGACTCGCGGCCCAGTCCCGCCTCCCGCGCCTTGATGATCGCCTCGGCACGGTCCGCCGCGTGGAGCTTGGCGTAGATCGACGAGACCGCGTTGCGCACGGTCTTGTTCGAGACGTACAGCTCGGCGGCGATCGCATCGTTGCTCCGTCCGGCGGCCAGCAGGTCCAGGACGGCGCGCTCGCGCTCGGACAGCTCGGGGAAGGGGTGCTCGGCGCGCCGTGCCCGTCCGGCGAACAGTCCCGCGACCCGGGCCGCGACCGAGGCGCCGAAGACCATCCCGCCCGCGGCGGTCGCGACGATCGCTCGGTGCACCTCCGCCGCGTCCGCGCCCTTGAGCAGGTAGCCGGACGCCCCCGCGCGCAGGGCGCTGAGGATCGTGTCGTCGTCCTCGTTCATCGTCAGCATCAGCACGCGGACGTCCGCGTGGCGGCCGGTGATGTGCCGCGTCGCCTCGATGCCGTCCAGCACCGGCATCTGGATGTCCATCACGACCACGTCGGGAACGTCGGCGTCCACCACGTGGATGGCGTCACGACCGTCACCGGCCGTCCCGACGACCTCGATCCCGCCGAGGGCGCGCAGCAGCGCCACGAGCCCGTCGCGCACGATCTGGTGGTCGTCCACGACCACGACGCGGACATCGTTCATGCGGTCGTCCTTCCGTGCAGGGGCAGGCGGGCCGTGACGGTGGTGCCACCGTCCGGCGGGCACCGCAGGTCGATCGAGCCGCCCAGCTCGGCCGCCCGCTCGCGCAGCGACACCAGTCCCACGCCGGACTGCGCGTCGGCCGCGATGCCGACGCCGTCGTCCGCGATCTCGAGGACCAGGTCGTCGTCCTCGGTCCACAGCGTGACCGAGCACGTACCGGCGTGCGCATGGCGCCGAGCGTTGTTCATCGCCTCGGACGCGATCCGGAACGCCGCGACCTCGACCGCGGCGGGCAGCGTGCCCGTGAAGCTCGCCTCGACCGACACGCGTGGTCCGGCCTCGGCGTGCTCGGCGAGCTGGCTGAGCGCCCCGACGAGGCCACGGTCGTCCAGCGCCGGCGGACGCAGGTCGTGCACCAGGCGGCGGACGTCCTTGATGATCTCCTGCACGACCTCGCGCGTCTCGGTCAGCTGGACGTCCGCGTCGTGAGGGTCGGCGGCGAGCGTGAGGCGGGCGGACTCGAGGCGGAAGACGACCGCCGAGAGGGACGGGCCGAGACCGTCGTGCAGGTCGCGACGGATGCGGCGGCGCTCCTCCTCGCGAGCCAGGACGAGCTGCTCACGGCTGCGTTGAAGCTCGTCGCTGAGCTGGCTCGCGCGGATGGCCGCGGCCGCCTGTCGGACGACGTCGGCCAGCAGGACCTCGTCCCGCTCGCTGAGGTGGTTGCGGACGCCGTGGGCGGGCACCGTGATGCGACCGATCGTGCGCGAGCGGTAGGTCAGCGGGAAGGACCGGACCTGTCCCGGCCGGTCGCCGCGAGAGGCCACCAGCCGCTCGCCGGCCGAGCGGTCGACCTCGACCTGGACGAACGACAGGCCGAAGGCGGCCGCGACGGCCTCGGCCACGGCACCGAGCTGGGCGCCGTCCTCGTCGGTGCGTTCGAGCGTGGAGGCGAGGTTCGCCACGACGTCGTACGGATCGCGTCGCTCACCCAGCACGAGGCGCCGGACCGCGGCCTCGATCCGCAGGCGCAGGGGACCGTAGAGCACGGCGGCCAGCAGCAGCACGAGCAGGACCACCTGGCGCTGGCCGAATTGGTCGCCCAGCGTGGCGGAGACGATCGCGAGTGCCAGCAGGTCCGCCGCCACGATCACCACACTGATCCCGCCGTAGACGAGCGTGCGGACCAGCAGGTTCTCGACCGAGACGACGTCGGGCCGCACGATCGCCACCACCATGGCGACGGGGCCCACGAGCAGGGCCGCGCCGAGGAAGAACGCGTTCAGTGCCGCGACGTCGACCAGCAGGCTCGTGGCGATCAGCAGCGTCATCGCCAGGACGGCCCAGGCGAGCCATCGCATCCGCTCACGCTCACCACCGCGTGAGCGGCGGTACCGGGCCATCACGGTGACCAGCGCGAGGACGAATCCGGCGGTGGCCAGCACCCAGCTGACGGTCAGGGCCTCATCGGCCAAGGGACGCAGCGCCTCGATCGACGTGGGGTCGGTGTCGGCGCCCGGGGTGAGCTCGGCCAGCGAGGCATCGATCTCGTCCTGGGTGCTGGGCACCACGACGAACAGCGTCAGGCCCGTCGCCATGAGCGACAGGCTGGCCCAGCCGGCGCGACGCCAGCGTCCGCGGGGCAGGCCGTCGGGGAACAGCAGCAGCACCCCCGCCGCGGCCAGCGGAAGCACCGCGGTGAAGCGGAACAGGAACCACATCACCCAGGTCAGTCCGGGCAGGGTGTCCTGCTCGGCCACGGCGAGGCGCACGTAGGACTGGGCGAGCCCATCGAGGACCCACAACATCCCCAACCCGACGAGGGCCCAGCCGATGGGATGGCGTCGACGATGCCACAGCACGACGACGCCGAGCGCGAGCTGGATCAGGCCCAGGGCGGCGAAGGTCCAGCCGACCTCCTGCGTCCAGGCCGGGACGTGAGCGTCGCCCACGTGCACGTCGATGGCGACCGAGGCCGTCAACAGCGCGGCGCCCAGGCCGAACACGGTCAGGGCGCCGGCCGGGACCTGAGTGGACCTCATGGATAGATCATGGCGGCGGTTCGCGTCCCGGGGGAGCGAACCGCCGCCATCGCGATCGAGAAGCGAGGTCACCGGGCGCCGCGGTCCCCGAAGGCGAACCCCAGGCCGACCAGGACGACCATCACCGAGCCGGTCCAGCCCGCCATGTACTGCAGGGGCGCGACGGTCAGCAGCAGCGAGAGGGTGCCCAGGACGGCGGCCGCGATGCCCAGCCAGGCGCGGACGGCTCCCGCGCGCCACGCCAGGAACAGCGCCCAGCCGGTCAGGCCGGTGAGTCCCCAGACCCACGGCACGGTGGCGATCCAGTGGTTGAACACGGTGGCGGCCTCGGGCACGGCCAGGGCATCCCCGGCGACGCCGAAGATGAACTCCGTGTTGAGCGCGGTGCCCATCAGCACGACGAGCGCCGTCCCGAGGATGCCGAAGGCGGCCGTTCCCGGGACCAGGCTGTCGCGGCCGAGTCCGGCCCGCAGCCGCCGGTGCAGGCCGAGGCCGAACGGCACGAGGGCCAGGACGGTCAGCGTGGCGACGACGTGGAACGAGATCAGCGCGGGCACGTGGTCGTTCAGCGAGGCGAGGATGCGGTCGGCGTCCTGTGCCTCTCCGTCGACGTACGCGGCGCCGGCGCTCGCGCTCAGGATCGTGGTCGCGAAGCCGCCGACTCCGGCGAGGGCGCCCGAGACGGCCCAGGCTCGGCCCGGTCGCCTCGTGGCCTCGTCGGCCAGGTCGTCGCGGACGCGCTGCTGGGTGGTGATCTGTGTGGTCATGGGTGTTCCTTCCGGGGGGAGTTGCTGTGACTCCACCGTGGAAGGCGCGCTGTCCCGGAGAACAGGGACAACGGGGCACGATTCGAAGGACGCGCCGGACCGAGGGTGCCCCCGAGAGGATTCGAACCTCCGACCTGCGGTTTAGGAAACCGTTGCTCTATCCCCTGAGCTACGGGGGCGCACCGAGAGACATCTTCCCACGGCCTCCGGGTCCGCCCACCGCGCCACCCCCACCACTTCTGGGAACGGATCTAACTCACTGGACGCGATCGAGATGGATCCGTTCACAAAAGTGGACGTCGGTGGCGGGGGAGGGGCGCGCGTGACGCACGTGACCCTGCGGGCCCGGTCCGGATCGTCTCCCGCGCGTAGACTCGGTGGGTGCGGATCCTGCTGACCGGCGCGAACGGCGTCATGGGGCGAGCGACGATCCCGGCCCTGCATGCGGCGGGGCACGAGGTCGTCGGTCTCGTGCGCTCGCCGCAGGCCGCCGGCATCGTCCAGGACGCCGGCGCCACCGCGATGCACGGCGACGTCCTCGACCGCGTCTCGCTGCTGACCGCGATGCGCGGCTGCGACGCCGTGATCAACTTCGCCACGCACGTTCCGGTCGGGGCGCGAGCGATGCTGCCCGGCTCGCTGACCCGCATCAACCGCATCCGCACGGTCGGCGCGGGCGTCGTGGCCGACGCGGCGATCCAGTCCGGGATCGGGCTCATGGTCCAGCAGAGCCTGAGCTTCATCTACGTGGCCAGGGGCGAGGAGTGGGTCGACGAGTCCACGCCGATCGACGTCACCATGGTCACCGAGCCGCTGGCGGTCGCCGAGCACCATGCCCAGCGCGTCGAGAAGGCGGGCGGCACGGCGGTGTGCCTGCGGTACGGCCTGATCGCCGGGGACGACCCGAACTCGCAGTTCCTGGTCCGTCGCGCCCGTCGCCGCCGTCCCGTCGGGCTGGGCGATCCCGACTCGTGGATGCACGTCATCCACCCCGTCGACATCGGGACGTCCGCCGTTGCCGCCCTCAGCGCGCCCAGCGGCTCCTACAACGTGGGCGCCGAACCACTGAAGCGCCGCGCGTACGTCGACGCGATCGCGCAGGCGGCCGGCTTCTCCGAGGGGCGGTTCTTCCGGAACTGGCTCTTCAGCCTGACGGCCGACAAGCTCGAGATGCTGGCGCGGTCGCAGCGGGTCACGTCGCAACTGTTCACCGACCGCACGGGCTGGAAGCCGTCCCGCCCTGTCCTGGGGCCGGAGTGGTTCCGTGAGTGACGAGACAAAGGACGCGGCCGCCAAGCGGGCGCGCCTCGAGCGCGCCGCCCGGCTGATGGGCGACCTGCTGCCCGAGACGACGCGAGACGAGAGCCCCGAGGGCTGGAGCGAGCGCGGGGGAACCTCGCGCGACGACGAGCTGCGACGCGACGTCCCCCCACACCACGGCTCGGACTAGGTCAGACGGTCGGCGGAGTGTTCGTGCCGCCGCGCAGACCAGCGCCGCCACCGAGAGCATCGCGGATCTCGCGCAGCAGCAGGATGTCCTCGCTCGGACCCTCGGGCTCTTCCTCCTTGCCGGCGGCCAGACGCTCCATGAGCTTCTTCGACGGCACGACGAAGACGAAGTACACGACGGCCGCGGTGATGACGAACGTGATGATCGCGTTGATCACCAGCGCGAAGTCGACGTATGTCGCGTCGTTGCCCGAGATGATGTTGAAGCCGAGGCCCTTCGCGGCATCCTTGCCGCCGAGTGAATTGAGGACCGGCTCGATGATGGCCGTGGTGAACGAGGCGACCAAGGCCGTGAAGGCGGTGCCGATGACGACGGCGACCGCGAGGTCGACGATGTTCCCGCGGAACAGGAAGTCCTTGAAACCCTGGAGCATGATTCCTCCTTGGTGAAAGCGAACAGTGACGTCTCGACTGTAGGGGTCCTGAGCCGTCAGGAGCGAGGCACGACGACGGCAGCGAGCCGCGACGTCATCGCCGCGCGAGCCACGGAGGTGGCGATGCGAGGAGCCGCGGCCACCCCGATCACAGCAGCGTCCCGCTCGGGATCGGTGCTGACGGTGACGACCTCGACCGCCTCGGCGACGGTGGCACCGGCCCCGTCCTCGTCCACCGCGACGAGGTCCACCGAGTCACCCGCGCGGAGCAGCTCGCCCGTCGCGGCCGACACCTCGACGACGGCCAGCACGCGGTTGGCGCCGAGGTCGTGCGGGTCGACGACACGCCGGTCGGTGAAGACCTCGCCCGCGCGCATCGGACCCGCAAGGGCGCGGCCGGGGACGTCGCCGATGGCAGTGACCCCGGCCGGGACGGCGGCGTGCGGGACGCGGCGCACCTCGAGGTCGGAGCGGGTGACGGCGACTCCGCTGTCGAGGTCGCGTGCGGCGACGACGACCTCACGCGTGCCGGGGGAGTGGGTGACCGCGGTGATCGCGGACCAGACGGCCAGCCCGGCGAGCAGGGCGGCGATGAGGCGACGGTGGGTCAGGACGAGGCGGACGACCGATTCCATGCCGTGAGGCTAGGGACGATCGAGGGGGTGGACGCGGTCGTCCACAGGCGCATCGTCAGGCGGCGCCGGAACCCGAGGATGAGCTGCTGCTGGACGACGAGGTCGTGGACGACGACGATCCGGAGGACGACGACCCGGAGGACGACGACCCGGACGAGTTCGAGGACGCGCGGCTGTCGGTGCGATAGAAGCCCGAGCCCTTGAACACGACCCCGGCGGCGCCGAAGACCTTGCGCAGGTCGCCGCTGCAGGCGGGGCAGGTCGTCAGCGCGGCGTCGGAGAAGCTCTGCTTGATCTCGAGCTCTTCGCCGCAATCGGCGCATCGGTACTGGTACGTGGGCACGACCGCAAGGATACCTTCAGGCCCCACGGCTAGAGTGAGACCTCCAGTTCCCCGACACGAGGACCCGCCCATCGTGACCGAATGGCTCCTGCTGTTCACGTCTTTCCTGCTCATGCTCGCGTGCGGTGTCTTCGTCGCCGCCGAGTTCTCCTTCGTCACGGTCGACCGCGCCACGATCGAGCGCGACGCCGCCGGGGGCGATCGCGGCGCCCAGGGCACCCTCAAGGCGCTGCGCACCCTGTCGACCCAGCTCAGTGGTGCCCAGCTGGGCATCACGATCACCAACCTGGCGATCGGCTTCCTGGCCGAGCCGGCGATCGGACGGCTGTTGCACGACCCGCTCACCTCGCTCGGCCTGTCCGGCGGTGGCCTGAGTGCCGCGTCCTACGCGATCGCGCTGTTCCTCAGCACGATCGTCACGATGCTGGTGGGCGAGCTCATCCCCAAGAACCTCGCCCTGTCGCTCCCGCGCCAGACCGCCGCCAAGACGCAGCTCCTGCAGCGCATCTTCACTCGGTCGATGGCCTGGCCCATCCGTGGCCTGAACAACATGGCCAACCGCACGCTCGAGGCGCTCGGCGTCGAGCCGCAGGAGGAGCTGCGCTCCGCCCGCTCGCCGCTCGAGCTGCAGTCGCTCGTGCTGCGCTCCGCGCAGGAGGGCTCGATCGACGACGAGACCGCCGAGCTCGTCGCCCGCAGCATCGCGTTCGGCAACCGGACGGCCGCGGACGTGCGCACGCCGCGTGTCCGCGTCCACTTCCTCGAGGAGCGCGACACGGCGCTCGACCTGATCGAGGCCGCCCGCCAGACCGGGCACTCGAAGTTCCCCGTCATCGGCCGCTCGCCCGACGACGTGGTCGGCGTCGTGCACGTCAAGCAGGCCGTCGCCGTCGAGCCCGACCGTCGCCGGATCGTGCGGCTCTCGGAGATCGCCGAGGCCGCCGCGACCGTGCCCGACACGCTCGAGCTCGACCCTCTGCTGGTGCAGCTGCGGGACCAGAACAACCAGATGGCCGTCGTGGTCGACGAGTACGGGGGCACCGACGGTGTCGTCACGCTCGAGGACCTCGTCGAGGAGATCGTGGGCGACATCGCCGACGAGCACGACCGGCTCTCGGACCGCAGCCGTCACCGCCGGGACGGCACCTGGTCGCTGTCCGGCCTGCTGCGCCCCGACGAGGTGCTGGAGCAGACGGGCGTCTCGCTGCCCGAGAGCGAGGACTACGAGACGATCGCCGGTCTCGTCCTCGAGCGGCTCGGCCGCCTGGCCGTGCGCGACGACGTGGTCACCCTCGAGGTCGATCCGACGCCCGAGGACGACGAGGACGATCCCGAGCCGTTGACCGTGCACCTGACCGTCGAGCGGCTCGAGGGTCGGCGCATCGATCGCATCGCCATGACGATCGACTCCACCGATGAGGAGACCGACCGATGAGCGGCTGGCCGGCTCTGGCCCTGACCCTGGTCCTGCTGATCCTGAATGCGCTCTTCGTGGCGGCTGAGTTCGCACTGATCTCGGCACGCCGCACCCAGCTCGAGCCCGAGGCCCAGGCCGGCAAGCGCAGCGCGAAGCTCGCGCTCAAGGCCATGGAGAACGTCACGCTCGCGATGGCGGCCGCCCAGTTGGGCATCACGATCTGCTCGCTCGGCCTCGGTGCCATCAGCGAGCCCGCGATCGCCCACCTGCTGGAGCCAGTGTTCGAGTACTTCGGCGTCCCGCACGCGTTCGTGCACCCCATCTCGTTCGCGATCGCGCTGACCCTGGTGGTCTTCCTGCACGTCGTCTACGGCGAGATGGTGCCCAAGAACATCGCGCTCGCGGCGCCCGACCGTGCCGCGCTGATCCTGGGCCCGTTCATGCTGGGCGTCATCGCGGTCCTCAAGCCGCTCGTCGTGTCGCTCAACGCCATCGCCAACGCTGCGGTCCGCGTCGTGGGCATCGAGCCCAAGGACGAGGTCGCCTCGGCGTTCACGCACGACGAGGTGGCCGGCTTCGTCGAGGAGTCCCGTCGTGAAGGGTTGCTCGACGACGACGAGTACGGGCTGGTCACGGGCGCGCTGGACTTCCACGACGGCACGGTGGCGCAGGTGCTGCTGCCGCGCGACGGACTCGTCACGATCGCGCCCGGCTCCACCCCGATCGAGGTCGAGGAGGCGTGCGCCCGGACCGGCTACTCGCGCTTCCCCGTCGCGGGCGACGACGGTGAGCTGACGGGCTACCTGCACATCAAGGACGTCCTGGAGACCGAGGACGCCTCGCGCACGCGCCCGATCGCCGACAAGTGGCTGCGGCCGCTGGCGACGGTCGGTCAGACCACCGCCCTGTACGACGCGCTGCGCACGATGCAGGGCCGCGGTTCGCACATGGCGCGCGTGGCTGACGAGTCCGGCGTCGTGCTCGGAGTCGTGATGCTCGAGGACGTGCTGGAGGAGCTCGTCGGCGAGATCCGCGAGCAGGTCTGACCGGCGCGCCCAGCGCCGGTCAGGCGGGGATGAGTTCTCGTTGGCGGGGTCGGTAGCGGTGGTTGTGTTGCCAGGTGCCGCGGATCTGGAACTCGGGGTGACGGTCGGCAAACCGGATCGGGATGTCGGCCTGGTGGACGTGTCGGTGGTGGTGTCCACAGAGCAGGACGCCGTCGTCGACGGTGGTGTGTCCGCCGTCGGACCATCGGGTGGCGTGGTGGCTCTCGCACCAGCCGGGTGGTCGGTCGCAACTGGGGTAGGCGCAGCCCTGGTCGCGTTGGGCCAGCGCGATGCGTTGCTTCTGGGTGTGGAACCGCTTGGTCCGCCCGACGTCCAACGGGACTGAGTTTCCGTCGAGGACGGCGGGCAGGATCCCAGCCCCGCAGGCGATCATGCGGAGTTCGCCGGCGCTGATGCTGGTGCCGAACTCCGTGACCCCGGCCCGGTCGGTCTGGCCGCGCAGTGACTGTTCGTCGATCGTGACAACGAGCGCGGCGTTGACGCCGCCGTGGTTGCCGAAGGACTCGGCGGGCAGGTGGCGGATGATCTCGGCGAACGCCTCGCCCGCCTTCTCGGCCGGCGTCATGTCACGGCGGTCCTCGACCGGAGCCGTCTCAAGTCCTGTCGTCTCGGCCTGGGCCAGTGCCCGTTTGCGGGGGCTGGTCTTCGAATCGATCACCGCGCGCAGCATGTCGGCGGTCAGGGCGTCGGTCTTGCCACCGAACTTGACCAGTCCGGTCTGCTCGTCGGGTCGTCCGATCCAGAACTCCGACAGGCGTCGTTGGGCGTGTTCCTCGCGTTGGAGGCGCTTGTTCTCGATGTCGTCCGCGCGCTTGATGTCGAGCGTCTCGATCGCGCGCTTGGCCTTGCGGGTCAGCTGGTCGGCCGTCATCTCCTGGGCGGCCTCGACCAGTTCGGTCTCGACCTGGTCGCGCTGCGCGGCCGTCAGATCACTGGGTAGCTCGTCGAGGGCGCCGGTGACGATCGCGGCCTTCGCCGTGGACATGCCCGGCTTCGCGAGCGCCTTCTTGACCTGGGGTGCGGTCTCGATCCGGGTGGCCAGCTTGATCTGCTTGGTCGCCTCACGCCGCGTGATCCCCGACCCGTTCGCGACCAACGCCGTCATGTCGACCGCGCCGGTGCCCTGATGGGCCTTCTTCTGCTCGGCGACCGCGAACAACGCCATCTTCAACGCCGCCGCCTCACGCTCCAGCGACTGCACCGCAGCCGCCTCAGCCGCCACCTGATCCGGGGTCAAGGACTCGAGGTCACGGGCACGCGCAGACGCCAGGAACCGCTGCCCCGACCTGAGCCCACCGATGACGTCCACGAATCCCCCGATTCACTCGAACTGATGTTCCCATCGTATTGGGTGAAACAACGAAGCACAATAAGAAGTCCACATCGTGAGCGCGGGAACAGATCCATCGCGGTGCTCGATTCCGACCCGGCAGCAGGGCCGCACTAGACTCGGCGCGTGGCCCCCGAGACTCCTGAGCACGTTGCCGAGACCCACCACGACACGGTCATCGTCGTCGACTTCGGCGCGCAGTACGCGCAGCTGATCGCGCGTCGTGTCCGCGAGGCGAAGGTCTTCTCCGAGATCATGCCCCACACGGCGACCAGCGAGGAGATCCTGGCCAAGAACCCGAAGGCCGTGATCCTCTCGGGCGGACCGTCGTCGGTCTACGAGCACGGCGCGCCGCAGTTGCCCGTCGGCTTGGTCGACTCGGGCACCGCCGTGTTCGGCATCTGCTACGGATTCATGGCGATGGCCAAGGCCCTGGGCGGCGAGGTCGCCCGCACGGGTCAGCGCGAGTACGGCCGCACCAAGGTCTCGGTGCTCGAGCCCGGCACACTGCTGAAGGGCCTCCCCGAGAGCCTCGTCAGCTGGATGTCCCACGGCGACGAGGTCGTCCGTGAGCCCGAAGGCTTCACCCTCTCGGCCAAGAGCGATCGCGCGACCGTCGCGGCGTTCGAGAACGTCGAGCGGGGACTCGCCGGCGTGCAGTGGCACCCCGAGGTCATGCACTCCGAGTTCGGCCAGAAGATCCTGGAGCACTTCCTGTTCGACATCGCCGGCTGTTCGCCCAGCTGGACGCCTGCCAACATCGTCGAGGAGCAGGTCGAGCTGATCCGCCAGCAGGTCGGCGATGCGCGCGTCATCTCGGCGCTGTCCGGCGGCGTCGACTCGGCCGTCTCGACCGCGCTGGTCCAGCGGGCGATCGGCGACCAGCTCACCGCGGTCTTCGTCGACCACGGGCTGCTGCGCGAGGGCGAGGCCGAGCAGGTCCGCGAGGACTACGTGGCCGCCACGGGGGTGGACCTCAAGGTCGTCGACGCCAAGGACCAGTTCCTGGGCTTCCTCGACGGCGTCACCGACCCCGAGCAGAAGCGCAAGATCATCGGGCGCGAGTTCATCCGCACGTTCGAGGCCGCCGAGCGCGAGATCATGGCGACGCCGGGCGCGCCCGTCAGGTTCCTGGTGCAGGGCACGCTGTACCCCGACGTCGTGGAGTCCGGCGGCGGCGAGGGCGCGGCCAACATCAAGAGCCACCACAACGTCGGCGGCCTGCCCGAGGACCTCGAGTTCAGCCTGATCGAGCCGCTGCGCACCCTGTTCAAGGACGAGGTGCGCCAGGTCGGCCGTCAGCTCGGCATCCCCGAGGCGATCGTCGGCCGGCACCCGTTCCCCGGTCCCGGCCTGGCGATCCGCATCGTCGGCGCGGTCTCGCCCGAGCGGCTCGAGATCCTGCGGCGCGCCGACGCGATCGTGCGGCAGGAGACGACGGCCGCGGGCCTGGACTCCGAGATCTGGCAGTTCCCCGTCGTGCTGCTCGCGGACGTCCGCTCGGTCGGCGTGCAGGGCGACGGCCGCACCTACGGCCACCCGATCGTGCTGCGCCCCGTCTCCAGCGAGGACGCGATGACGGCCGACTGGAGCCGTCTGCCGTACGACCTGCTCGAGCGGATCTCGACCCGCATCACGAACGAGGTCGATGAGGTCAACCGCGTCGTCCTCGACGTCACGAGCAAGCCCCCGGGAACCATCGAGTGGGAGTGACGGGTCCGGGCGCACGCGCCTGACCACACTGCTCCGAAAAAAGTTCCGGGGGCCATGTCAAGAACGTCCCTGTTCGCGCGACATACGGGTGAGAGCACACCTCACCCGAGCGAACGGAGACCGACATGACCACCCACACCCGACCCGCACCCGCCCGTCCTGACACCGAGACGACGCCCGGCGCGGCCGCGCAGCGCGCCGGCTGGATCGTGACGGCACTCGTCACGGCGTTCCTCGGCTTCGACGCCGTGACCCACCTGCTGGGTGTCGAGCAGGTGCGTGACGCGAGCGCCGACCTCGGCATCCCCGATCACGTGATCCCGGTCTGCGGCGCCGTCCTGGGCATCCTCGTCGTCGGCTACCTGGTCCCGCGCACGCGTGCGATGGCCGTCGTCCTGATCACGGCGTACCTCGGCGGCGCGGTCGCGGTGAACCTCATCGCCGAGCAGCCCGCCTTCAACACGGTCTTCGCGATCCTCACCGCCGTCCTCGTGTGGGCCGGCGCGTGGCCGCGCGACGCCCGGCTGCGGACGCTCCTGCGCGCCTGACCCTTGCCCGACCCGTCACTCATCCGGAACGATCACACCCGAAACAAGGAGAACCCCATGAAGTTCATGACCATGGTCCACGAGACCAACCGACCGACCGCCGAGCCGCCGATGGAGCTGTTCGCCGCCATCGGTGCCCTGCAGGCGAAGGCCACGGCCGACGGGACGTTCGTCGAGGCCGGCGGACTCCTGCCGATGGAGCACGCCGGCGCGATCGTGACCCTCGCCGGCAACTCGCTCACGACGACGGACGGTCCGTTCGTCGAGGTCAAGGAGCTCGTCGGCGGCTACGCGCTGTACGACCTGCCCGACCTCGAGACGGCCGTGCAGAAGGCCGAGGCCTTCCTCCAGGTCCACCGGGACGCGTGGCCCGGCTGGGAGGGCTGGGTGGAGGTCCGCGGCCTGTTCGAGGCGCCCGCGCCCTGACGATGGACGAGACCCGCGTGGTCGAGGAGGTGTGGCGACAGGAGTCGTCGCGCCTCCTCGGCGCGTTGCTGCGCATCACCCGCAGCGTCGACCGGGCCGAGGACCTCGCCCAGGAGGCACTGGCCCAGGCGTTGGAGGCCTGGCCGCGAACCGGCGTCCCGGACAACCCCGCCGGCTGGCTCATGAGCACGGCCAAGCGCCGCGCGATCGACCAGTTCCGTGCCGGCGAGCGTCAGCTGCGGGCCTACGCCGAGGTCGGGGCCGGCACGAGCGAGACCTACGAGGCGGAGTTCGACGAGGCGCTGACCGACGAGCACGTGCGCGACGACGTGCTGCGCCTCATGTTCACGTGCTGCCACCCGGCACTGACGCCCGACAGCCGCACCGTGCTGACGTTGCGGCTGGTGGCGGGGCTCAGCACCCGCGAGATCGCGCGGGCGTTCCTGTCCACGGAGTCGACCGTCGCGTCCCGGATCTCGCGCGCCAAGCGCACGCTCGCCGACGGCCATGCGGCGATGGAGGAACCCGCCGGACCCGAGCGCGCCGAGCGGCTCGCATCGGTCATGGCGGCGATCTACCTGCTCTTCAACGAGGGTCACTCCGCAACCGAGGGCGGGGACTGGACGAGGCCCGACCTGTGCCACGAGGCGGTCCGGCTCGGCGCGATCCTCGCCTCCGTCGCGCCGGGCGAGCCCGAGGTGCACGGCCTGTTGGCGCTGCTGGAGCTGCAGTCCTCGCGGCTCGCCGCGCGCATCGATGAGGACGGAGCACCCGTCCTGCTGGGTGACCAGGACCGCTCGCGCTGGGACCGGACGGTGATCTCGCGGGGCGCCGCGGCGCTCGAGGTCGCGACCCGGCTCGGCGGCTCGGGGCCGTACGTCCTGCAGGCCGCGATCGCGTGGGAGCACGCCCGTGTGCGCTCGGTGGACGAGACCGACTGGGAGCGCATCGCCGGACTGTACGAGCGGCTCGCCCGCGCCACAGACTCGCTCGTGGTCGAGCTCAACCGGGCGGTCGCCGTCAGCCGGGCGCGTGGGCCGGCGGCCGGACTCGCCATCGTCGACGACCTCAGGACGGTGCCCGCGCTCGCGGGGTACCACCTGCTGCCGAGTGTGCGGGGCGACCTGCTCGAGCAGCTGGGTCGCCGTGAGGAGGCACGGGCCGAGTTCCTCGAGGCGGCCGGCCTGGCCACGAACGAACGTGAGCGGGAGCTGCTGCTGGCTCGGGCGGCGGGTTCGGTCCACCGCGGCGGCACTCGTTAGGCTGTCGAGGTGAACTGGAGCGTTGCACGTCCCGTCCTGCTGGTGGTGGCGATCGTGGCGACCCTCGGCGCTTTCGGGTGGTCGATGCTGTCGTCCGGAGGAGGGTCCGACGACGAGGCGGCGGCCCCGCCCACGACGGCGCCGAGCGACCCGGTCCTGACCGCCGATCCCAGCCGGCAGGCACCCGTTCCGGAGCCCACCACGGAGCCGACGACCCAGCCCACCGTCAAGGAGTGCGAGGACGAGGACACCAAGTTCAACGCCGACGGCACCCAGGGCGACAGCCTGCTTCCCGACTGCGGCCAGACGCCCGTCACGAAGGAGCAGGCGAAGGACGACGGCCTGTCGCTGGCCTGCGGCGGCGACTACCCGGTGATCCTCTACAAGTCCACCACCGCCGATGCGAAGACCTCGATCTGCGGCCGCGACGCGGTGGGCGACCGGTTCCGCGTCGTCGTCGCCCCGTCGGGCGAGGGAACGCTCGACCTCTCGGGCTCCTACGACTGGCGCCGCGACGTCTATGTCGCCAAGGACGGTGACACGCGGTACGAGCTGCACGCCGTCGACGGATCGCTGCACGTGACGCGCGGCGGCTCGACCCAGGTCCAGGAGTCGAAGGACTGGATCTCGCTGGACAACGAGACCGACGACCTCTGACCGGGCGGTGGTGGCGGCCGGATCGCACTGCGCTAGTTTCGAGGCAAGCACCCCACACAAGGAGCACATCGACGTGAGCACCTCTCCTGTCAAGGTGGCCGTCACCGGCGCCGCCGGCCAGATCGGCTACAGCCTTCTCTTCCGTCTCGCCAGCGGCTCGCTGCTGGGCCCGGACACCCCGATCCAGCTGCGCCTGCTCGAGATCACGCCTGCGCTCAAGGCGCTCGAGGGCGTCGTGATGGAGCTCGACGACTGCGCGTTCCCGACGCTGGACTCGGTCGAGATCGGTGACGACCCGAACCACATCTTCGACGGCGCGAACCTCGCCCTGCTCGTCGGTGCGCGCCCGCGCACCAAGGGCATGGAGCGCGGCGACCTGCTCGAGGCCAACGGCGCCATCTTCACGGCGCAGGGCAAGGCCCTCAACGAGGTCGCGGCCGACGACATCCGCATCGGCGTGACCGGCAACCCGGCCAACACCAACGCCCTGATCGCGATGAAGAACGCGCCGAACATCCCGTCCGAGCGGTTCACCGCCCTGACGCGCCTCGACCACAACCGCGCCATCAGCCAGCTGGCGGCCAAGACCGGCGCCCAGGTCTCCGACATCAGCAAGATGACGATCTGGGGCAACCACTCGGCCACCCAGTACCCCGACATCTTCCATGCCGAGATCGCCGGCCGGAACGCTGCCGAGGTCGTGGGGGACCAGGCCTGGATCGAGAACGACTTCATCCCGACCGTCGCCAAGCGCGGCGCGGCGATCATCGAGGCCCGTGGCGCGTCCAGCGCGGCGTCCGCCGCCTCGGCCACGATCGACGCGGCCCGTGACTGGCTGCGCGGCTCGGCCGAGAACGACTGGGTCTCGATGGCCGTCGCCTCCGACGGCTCCTACGGTGTGCCCGAGGGCCTCATCAGCTCGTTCCCCGTCACCACGAAGAACGGTGACTGGGAGATCGTCCAGGGCCTCGAGATCGACGAGTTCAGCCGCGCCCGGATCGACGCCAGCGTCGCCGAGCTCGCCGAGGAGCGCGACGCCGTCACGCAGCTCGGCCTGATCTGAGCCACCCCACGACGAAGGGCCGCCCCGATGGGGCGGCCCTTTCGTCATGCACTGGTCAGGAGGGGACGATGAGCGCCAGCACCACCAGCGAGGCGCCGAGGAATCCCATCCAGACCACGTCGAAGACCTTGCCTCGCACGCGCAGCATCCCCGTGTGGTTGAGCGGGATCACGGTGCGGAACGCCGCGGCGACGAGGAACGACACGCCGATCAGCATGACGCCGGCGCGCCACGGGCCCGTGGCGATCAGCGCGAGGCCCACGGCCACCGCCAGCAGGTGCAGGAGGTAGATCCGCGAGCCGTTGCTCCGGGGAAGCTTCACCCCGCGTCCCCGGCGACCATCTCGCTGAAGTCGACGACGTTGCTCAGCAGCATCGCGCGGGTCATGGGGCCGACCCCGCCGGGGTTCGGCGTGACCCACCCGGCGGCGTCCCACACATCGGGTGCGAGGTCGCCGACGATCTTGCCGTGCTCGTCGCGGCTGACGCCGACGTCGAGCAGGGCGGCGCCGGGCTTGACCATGTCGCCCGTGATGATGCCCGGCACACCCGCAGCGGCGATGACGATGTCGGCGCGGCGCACCTCCGCCGCCAGGTCCTGCGTGCCGGTGTGGCACAGGGTGACGGTGGCGTTCTCGCTGCGGCGCGTCAGCAGCAGGCCCATGGGGCGACCCACGGTGATGCCGCGGCCGACGACGACGGCGTGCTTCCCGGCGATCTCGACGTCGTGGCGGCGCAGCAGCTCGAGGATGCCGCGCGGCGTGCACGGCAGCGGAGCGGGCTTGCCCAGCACCAGCCAGCCCAGGTTCGTCGGGTGCAGGCCGTCGGCGTCCTTGGCCGGGTCGATGCGGCCGATGACGGCGTTCTCGTCGAGGCCCTTCGGCAGCGGCAGCTGCACGATGTAGAGCGTGCAGGCGGGATCGTCGTTGAGCTGGTCCACGGCGGCCTCGACCTCGGCCTGCGTGGCGTCGGCGGGCAGGTCGATCCGGATCGACTCGATGCCGATGTCGGCGCAGTCCTTGTGCTTGGCGCCGACGTACCACTGACTGGCCGGGTCGTCGCCGACCAGGATCGTGCCGAGTCCCGGCATGATGCCGCGGGCACGCAGTGCATCGACGCGCTCACGCAGCTCTGACTTGATGGTGGCGGCGACGGCCTTGCCGTCGAGGGTCTGGGCGGTCACGGTCCGAGTCTTCCATGGTCCCGTCCCGGAACCTGCGGCACCACTGGCGGTCGTGCGCAGATGCGGGGTGGACGAGGGTCGGCATACGGGCACCGCGGCCGGGACAAGGCCGGTCCGTTTAGGATCCGGGACATGGTCCCCCGCGCCCAGCTGTCACAGGAGAGAAGTCGGCAACGCCGCGACGCGTTGCTGCGTTCCGCACTGGATCTCTTCGTCGAGGGCGGCTCGCGTGCGGTCACGCACCGCGCGGTGGCAGCGGCCGCCGGACTGCCGGCCGCCACGACGACCTACTACTTCGCCACGATCGACGACCTCCTGCGCGAGGCACTGACTCACCACATCGACCAGTGGACCGAGACGATGGAGGGTTTCGCGGACGCCGATCCGGCCACGCTGGCGGCACTGGCCACCCGTGACTCCGCGGCGCAGTTCGTCTCCAGCATCTTCGAGATCCGGACACCGGACACCGCGGCTCGTGAGCTGTGGGTGATCCTGGGCGCGGCCCGTGACCCCGAGCTGCGCCCGGCCGCCGTGAAGGCGCTCTCCGCGGGCACCGACGTGCTCGTGGGCCTGTTGACGAAGGTCGGGATCGCCGACCCCCAGGGCCTGGCCGAGGACTTCGTCGCCGTCATCGCCGGCGTCGCCCTGCGCCGCTCGGCCGGGGTCAATGACGACCGCGACGAGGCCACCGCCCTCGTGCGCGCGCTGCGGCACCTCATGGTCGGGCACCTCATCGGCGACGAGGGCGCGCGAGACGCCCTCGCCACGTTGGGCGGCGCGTTCGACGTCAGTGGAAGAAGTGACGCGTCCCCGTGACGTACATCGTCACCCCGGCGGCCTGAGCCGCTGCCACCGTCTCCTCGTCGCGGACCGAACCGCCCGGCTGGACGATCGCCGCGACACCGGCGTCGATCAGGATCTGCGGCCCGTCCGCGAAGGGGAAGAAGGCGTCCGACGCCGCCACGGCACCGCGGGCGCGCTCGTCGCCGGCACGCTCGACCGCCAGGCGGCACGAGTCCACGCGGTTGACCTGGCCCATGCCGACGCCCACCGACGCGCCGTCCTTGGCCAGCAGGATCGCGTTCGACTTCACGGCCTTGCTCGCGCGCCACGCGAACACGAGGTCGGCGAACGTGGCGTCGTCGGCGGGCTTCCCGGCCACCAGCGTCCACGTCGTCGGGTCGTCGCCGTCGGCGTCGACGCGGTCACGCTGCTGCAGCAGGACGCCGCCGCTGATCGGCCGGAACTCGATCGGGGACTCCGTCGTGGGCGCCGGGCAGCGCAGGATGCGGATGTTCTTCTTGCCCTGCAGGATCTCGATCGCGCCGTCCTCGTAGTCCGGGGCGACGATGACCTCGGTGAAGACGTCGGCGACCTGGCGGGCCATCTCGGCCGAGACCGGACGGTTGGCCGCGATCACGCCGCCGAAGGCGGACACGGGGTCGCACGCGTGGGCGCGGGCGTGCGCCTGGGCGATGTCGGAGCCGACCGCGATGCCGCACGGGTTGGCGTGCTTGATGATGGCGACCGCGGCGTCCTCGTGCGCGAACGCCGCGCGGCGAGCGGCCTCGGTGTCGAGGTAGTTGTTGTACGACATCTCCTTGCCGTGCAGCTGCTCCGCCGCGGCCAGGCCGCCCGTGCCGTCGGTGTAGAGGGCGGCGGGCTGGTGCGGGTTCTCGCCGTAGCGCAGGACGGCGGACCGCTCCCAGGTCGCGCCGGCGAAGGCGGGGAACTGCTCGTCGTCGGCCGGGGCGTACACCGAGGAGAACCACGAGGCGACGGCCACGTCGTACGCCGCGGTGTGGGCGAACGCTCGGGCCGCGAGGCGCTTGCGCTGCTCGAGCGTGAACCCGCCCTGCGTCAGCGCCTCCGTGACGGCGCCGTACGCGTCGGGCGAGACCACGACGGCGACGCTCGGGTGGTTCTTCGCGGCGGCCCGCACCATCGACGGTCCGCCGATGTCGATCTGCTCGACGACCTCGTCGGGCGTGGCCCCCGAGGCGACGGTCTCGCGGAAGGGGTAGAGGTTCACGACGACGAGGTCGAACGGCTCGACCTCGAGCTCCTCCAGCTGGCGGGCGTGGTCGGGCAGGCGCAGGTCCGCCAGGATGCCGGCGTGCACGCGGGGGTGCAGTGTCTTGACGCGACCATCGAGGCACTCGGGGAAGCCGGTGACCTGCTCGACGGGCGTCACGGGGACGCCGGCCGACTCGATCGTCTTCGCCGTCGACCCGGTCGAGACGATCGAGACGCCCGCTGCGTGCAGCGCCTGGGCGAGCTCGGTCAGTCCCGTCTTGTCGTACACCGAGACCAGGGCGCGCTTGATGGGTCGGGTTTCACTCATGACAGTTCCTTCGGCTGGAAGCGGATGCGGCGGCCGTCGATCGTGAAGGGCTCGCGGGCCAGGCGGCCCACCCATTCGACGAGCATGGCGCGCTCGCTGGTCTTGATGCGCTCGTGCAGGGTCTCGACGTCGTCGTCGTCCTCGACCGGGACGGCGACCTGGGCCACGATCGGGCCCGTGTCGACGCCGGCGTCGACGACGAAGAGCGTGGCGCCGGTGACCTTGACGCCGTACTCGAGGGCGTCCTGCGGCCCACGCATCCCCGGGAACGAGGGCGACAGGGCCGGGTGCGTGTTGACCGTGCGACCGCCGTAGCGGGCGAGGAACGCCGGGCCGGTCAGCTTCATGAAACCGGCCAGGACGACGAGGTCGGGCTCGTGGGCCGCGACGGCGGCGGCCAGTGCGGCGTCCCAGGCTGCGCGGTCAGGGTGGTCGGCGACACGCTCCACGAAGGTCTCGATGCCGTGACGCTCGGCCCGGCGAAGCCCCTCGATGTCGGGACGGTCGGCCCCGACGGCGACGATGCGGGCACCGTACGCCGGGTCGCCGGCGGCGTCGATCAGGGCCTGCAGGTTGGTGCCCGATCCCGACACCAGCACCACGATGCGGGCGGGTTCAGGACGCGGGGCGCTCACGATCAGAACGATAGTGGGCCGCGATCGCGCCGAGGGCGCCGCCCACGGCCAGCAACGGCACCGCGATCAGCAGGCCCTGTCCGCCCGGCGGCCCGGCGGACTGCAGCAGGCCGGGGCCCAGGGCGCCGCGAGACGTCTCCAGCAGCAGCCCGA
>NZ_DAMDLR010000010.1:65393-69842 GCF_032084975.1 Aeromicrobium sp. | reverse complement strand
CGAGCCGAGCCCGGCCAGGGCGATGATCTCGGAGGCGTTGCCGCGGACGATCGCCGGACGCGCTCGCACCAGCTCGGCGGCCAAGGCCGTGCGCACGGGCAGGGTGCCGATCGCGACGGGGTCCAGGACCCACCGGTCGGTGGCCCGCACCGCCTCGCGGGCCGCGTCGCCCTGCAGGGGCGTGGGCGTGCCGAGGTTGACCAGCAGGCCGCCCGCGACTCCGGCGAAGAGGCCGGCCTCCTCGGGGATGTCGACCATCGCCGGTGCGGCGCCGACGGCCAGCAGGACGTTGGCGGTGAAGCCGGTGACGACGCTGTTGGTGATGCACTGCACCAACGGGGTGGCCTCGCGCAGGCGGGTCAGCGCGACCTCGGCGGAGACGGGCGGAACGGACGGAGCTGTCATGGGACATTCCCTTCGCGAGTACGAGCTCGAGCAGGTTCGACGGGTCTGATCTCAGCCGCTTCGGTGCGGCACCCCGTGTCGCCGCTCACCCTAACGGCCGGGAGTCTCCGGGCCAACCGTCCCGGCCGGGACGGACCTCCTACGGTGGAGGCGTGAACGTGACCCCCGACGACGTGGCCCTGGCGACCGAGCTGGTCGTCGAGGCGGCTGCCCTGGCCGCCCGGATCCGGGCCGAGGACGACCTCGAGACCCGTGCGAAGACCAGCGTCTCCGACGTCGTGACCGCGGCGGACTTCGCGGCGGAGGCCCTCATCGTCGAGCGCCTCGGCCGGGAGCGTCCCGAGGACGGGCTGCTCGGCGAGGAGGGCACCGCGCATGAGGGCACGTCGGGACGCCGCTGGGTGATCGACCCCGTCGACGGCACCTACAACTTCGCGACGGGCTCGGACTACTGGTGCTCGGCGATCGCACTGGCGGAGGGCGACCACGCCCTGCTCGGGGCGGTGGCCCACCACGCCACGGGCACCGTCGTCGTCGGCGGACCCGACGTCCCCACGACCCGCAACGGCAAGCCGCTCCCGCGGATCGAGGACGGTCCCGTCACCGGTCTCGGTGCCGCGACGTACGCGCACCCCGCGTTCATCGACGGCCATCCCGGGTTCGAGGCGTGGCGCCGGGCCGCCGCCCTGCCGGCGACGATCCGCATGCTCGGCTCCGGCTCGATGGACCTCGTCGGCGTCGCCACCGGCCGTCTCGGCGTCTGGTTCCAGCACAGCACTCCCGCATGGGACTGGCTCCCCGGGACCGCGCTGGTGGCCGGCGTCGGCGGGACGACCGAGCGTACGGAGGTCGACGGCCTGCTGTGGTCGATCGCCGGACCCCCGACGGCCGTCCGCGACGTCGCCGTCGCGCTGCGGGGCGACGCGCGATGAAGGTCGTCGTCCTCACGGGCGCCGGGATCTCCGCCGAGAGCGGGCTGGCCACGTTCCGCGACGCCGACGGCCTGTGGGAGGGCCACCGCCCCGAGGACGTCGCCACCCCCGAGGCCTTCGCGTACGACCGGGCGCTCGTGCAGCGGTTCTACGACGAGCGCCGTGCCTCGCTGGGACGGGTGCGGCCGAACGCGGCGCACGTGGCCCTGGCCGAGCTGGAGCGGCACCTGGGCGACGACCTGCTGCTGGTGACGCAGAACGTGGACGACCTGCACGAGCGCGCCGGCTCGCGGCGCGTGCTCCACATGCACGGCAGCCTGCGCCACGTCCGGTGCGAGGTCTGCGAGCACCGGTTCGAGCACACCGGACCGCTCTCGCACGAGCCCGAGTGCCCCGAGTGCGACCGGGCGGCGCTGCGCCCCGACATCGTTTGGTTCGGCGAGTACCCGCACGGCATGGACGACATCCACGAGGCGCTCACCGAGGTCGAGGTGTTCGCCGCGATCGGCACGTCAGGCGTGGTCTATCCGGCCGCCGGGTTCGTCGACTACGCGCACGCGTCGGGCGCCCACACGTTCGAGCTCAACCTGGTGCCCACGGGCGGCGACTTCCACACGAGCTGGGCGGGTCCGGCGACCGAGGTCGTGCCCCGCTGGGTCGATCACCTCGTCGGCACGGCCTGACTCAGGCGCCGACGGGGCCTGCGCCCGGCTCGGCCGCCTCGAGCACCTCGACCTCGTCGCCCACCCGGATCGTGACGTCGGCCGAGTCGGGGATCAGGTTGACCCCGAACCAGACCGCCCCGCCGAACCGGCGGATCCTCGCGAGCGTGCGGATCGGCTCCTTGCCGCCCTCGACGTCACCGGACTCGTGAGCCTCGAGGGTCGTGATGACGCACCGTGCGCAGCCCTTCACCGCACGGAACGTTGCGTCGCCGACCCGGATCCGCCGCCAGTCGTCCTCGAGCCACGGCGCGTCCCCGTCGACCACGAGGTTCGGGCGGAAGCGCCCCATCGGGACGGGGTCGCCGTCGCCGGCCACGATCGCCTCGTTGAGGGCGGCCAGGGAGGCCTCCGTCGCGATGAGCAGGGGATAGCCGTCGGCGAGGCTCACGCGGTCCTCGGGCTCGCCGCGAGCCGGGTTGACGGCGCGCCGGGTGGGGTCGTCGAGGTGGACGAGGCGGACCTCGCGGTCGAGCGTCTCGGTGAGCCACTTCGCGGCTTCGGCCGCCTCGGCGGCGGTGATGAGCGAGCTCCAGATCCGCACCGGCACTTGGGCCGCCGGGTCGGGATCGGGGACGTCGATCGTCGGGCGGCCGGGAGCACTGAGCCGTAGGCCGGTCCCGGTCAGGCTCGCGTCGATGGCGAGCAGTCGGCGCTCCTCGCGTGCGGTCAGGAACGTCCCGTCCGCGTCGACGACCATCCACCGGCGGTCGCCCGCCAGGCCCCACGGCTCGACGACCGCGGACTCGAGGTCCTCGATGGTGCCCGACTTGAGCGGGTGGCGGTGGAGGGAGGTCAGTCGCACGCGCTCAGCGTATCGGCGAGACGCCGGATGCCACGGTCTCGACCCGCGCCGTGCTGGCTGACCTGAGACGATGGCAGGCGTGACGAGTTCGACCCGCCTCGGCGCTGCCGGGATGTCGTCGCGACGTGCCGAGCTGGGGATCGCGCTCGTCGTCCCGGCGATGCGTGCCGTCGTGCTGGTCCAGATTGTCCTGAGCGTCCCGGCGGGCGCCCGCCTGGCGACCAGCAGTGCCGCGTACGTGGCCCTGGCCCTGGCCGCCACCGTGGTCTCCCTGCTGCTGATCGTGCAGTGCCTGGCAACCGGTTCGGTACGCCCCGGTTGGTGGCACGTCCCCGACCTGGTCGTCGCGTGGGCCGCGTTCGCCGTGATGGGGCTGCTGATGCCCGCGACCCACATCGTGGGGACGTGGGAGGCCTGGGCGGCTGGTTTCGCCATCAACGTCGCCGCCCTGGCGTCGACCTGGCTGCGGCCGCTGGTCTCGGTCGTGCACGGGATCGCGCTCGGCGGCTGGTACTTCGCGTGGGCGTCCGCCACGGGGATCACGTCGGTCGCGACGAACGTGAGCAACGCGATCACGATCCCCGGCTACGCGCTCGTGGTCGCCCTGCTGGTCCACTACCTGAGGTCGCTGGCCGCCGACGCGGACCGTTCCCGCGAGGAGGCGGTGGCGGCCACGCGAGCCCTCGAGCTCGGCCGCTACCAGCTGACGGTCCACGACGCCTCCAGCATCCTGCGACTGCTGTCGGACGAGGACACCCCGGCCGAGGTCCTGCCCGGACTGCGGGTCCAGGCGGACCGTGAGGCGACGCGGCTGCGCAACTACCTGTCGGCGCAGCCGCTGGAACGGCCGGGGGACCGCACCGTCGGCTCGATGCTCGGCGACGCGCTCGAGGGCTTTGACGACCTGCCGCTCGAGCTGGCGGTCGACCTGGGCAGTCACGCCAGGCTGACCGAGGAGGTCTGGCAGGCGACCGGCCGTGCCGTGGCCACCGTGCTGCACAACGTCCGCCTGCACGCGAACGCCGACCAGGTCGTGGTGCACGCGGACTGCGACGGCGGCTCGTGGGAGGTGGTGGTCTCGGACGACGGACGCGGCTTCGACCAGACGAGCCAGCCGCTCGGCTTCGGGCTCGACACCCAGGCCGGGCAGGCGCTGCGCGAGGTCGGGGTGAGCGCCGAGATCCGCTCGGCCCCCGGGCGTGGCACCTCCGTCACGTTCACGGGCCCCGTCCCGGGCGGTGGCGCCGGATGACCGGGCCCCTGCCGTTCAGGCTCGTGCGCCCCGCGGCGACGTCGCGTCCGGCGCCTGGGCTCGCCAGGCGGTTCGCCCGCGTCGGACTGCGTGGTGTGCTGGCCGATCTCGCCCGCCGGGGCCGCCGCGTCGAGGTCCCCGGCGAGGCCGCCGCCCGGGGGTTCCGGTGGGACGAGCGCGACGTGACGACCCCGCGCTGGTGGCCGCAGGGCATCACGACGTCGGCCGACGCGTACGGTCCCGACCCGCAGTCCGGCACGTTCGAGGGGCGAGACGTCGTGCTCGTCAGCTGGTACGCCCGCGGCCTGATCGGCCGGCTCGCGCTCGGCTCCC
>NZ_DAMDLR010000010.1:0-65383 GCF_032084975.1 Aeromicrobium sp. | reverse complement strand
GTCGACGGCGTCGACGACGAGCGTCCGCGCTACCGCCACGTGCTGCTGGTCGAGCCGGTGCGGTGGATGGGACTGCGGTTCCTGCGGCCCGTGCGTGCTCACGCGGGCGGCATCGTCTGGTACGGCGACCATCTGTTCGTGGCGGGCAGCTCGTGGGGCATCCACGTCTTCCGGCTCGACGACCTGGCGCGAGCGCCGCGCCGCTGGGGTGTCCGGGGCCACCGTTACGTGCTGCCGAAGCACACGTCCTTCCGTGCCGAGACCGAGCCGGGGCACCGCCCGATGACGTACTCCTTCATGTCCCTCGACCGCAGTGGCGAGGTCGACCACCTCGTGACGGGCGAGTACGGACGGGCCGGCGGCAGCCACCGGCTGCTGCGGTACGCGCTCGACCGTGACACGCACCTGCTCGCCGGGCAGCCGGCCGCGACGCCGCTGGAGGCGCACACCGCCGTGGCGCGCATGCAGGGCGCGGTGCTCGTCGAGGGGCAGTGGGTGATGACGGCGAGCGCCGGCGAGGGCAATCCGGGTGATCTGTGGGTCGGCCGCCCCGGCGCGCTGGAGCGCCGTCGTGGCGTGCTCCCCACCGGGCCCGAGGACATCACGTGGTGGCCCCAGCGTCGCGAGCTGTGGACCCTCACCGAGTGGCCCGACCGTCGTTGGGTCTACGCGATCGACGCCGACGCGTGGATCGAGCGCGAAGCGAGAGGGACGTCGTGAACCGCACCCGCGTCGTCGTGATCGACGACAGCACCGTCATCCGCGGCGGCTTCGCGACCGTCCACCCCGAGCTCGAGGTGGTGGCGACCTACGCCAGCGTCGAGGACTTCGAGGCCGATCCGGCACCCTGCGACGTGGTCGTGCTCGACCTGCTGCTGCGTGGTCCCCAGGGCACGATGGTCCGGACCAAGCAGGGCCGCGCGGCGATCCGTGCGATCCGGGCGATGGACCTGCCGGTGTGCCTGTACACCGACGAGCGGCGGGCGATCGTGCTGGCGCTGTGCCTGCGGGCCGGGGCACAGGGAGTCGTGCACAAGTCCGACTCGCCGCACGTCACGGTCCGTGCGGTCGAGGACGTGCGCGCCGGCACGGTGGTCGTCACCCAGTCGCTCATCGGCCTGACCGAGTTGCTGGACCGCCGTGGCGCGCCGCTCGACCTCAGCCCGCGCCAGCGCCAGGTCATCTCCGCCCGGGCGCGAGGCCGCCACTGGAGCGACGTGGCCTCCACCTTGTTCATCACCGAGGACACGGCGCGCGAGCACTACCGCGCCGCGTGCGCGAAGCTGCGTGACTACCTGCGGCACACGAGCCCCGGCGACATCGAGCACGCGGTGGGTCTCGCGCCCGGGGACGTCCTCGACGAGGCCTGACCCCCCGGTTCCGGGGGTACCGCTGCCGGGCGGGGTCCGCGAGAGTGGTGGGGCCAGTGGGTCTGAAGGGGCGTCCGGTCGCATCTCGGGCGTGAGCGGTGTCCCGGGTGATCGCTCGTTCGGTCACCACCTGATCTGCTGACACCGAGTTCTCGGGGGAGCCGAAGGCCGGGGCGTGCTGCACGCCCCGGCCATCGACTGTCGCGGCCTACGATCGTGACGTGGACCTGACCGAGCTGCTCGTCCTCGTCGAGCAACGCCGCCGCGAGGCGGGACGCCCGATCGTCGTCGGCGTCTCTGGCTACGGCGGCTCCGGCAAGTCCACCCTGGCGCGAGCGCTGGTCGACTCACTGCCCCATGCCGTCCGCATGCGCGGCGACGACTTCCTCGATCCCGTGCGCGTCCACCGTCGCTCGCCCGACTGGGACGGTGTCGAGCGGGACCGGCTGGCGACAGAGGTGCTGCGGCCGTTCCGCGGGGGGACGCCATCGTGGTTCCGGCGGTACGACTGGGACCTCGACCGCCTGATGGACCCGGAGCCGGTGCCGCGAGCGGACGTCATGGTCCTCGACCTGATCGGGCTGTTCCACCCGGACCTGCTGCCCCTGCTGGACCTCACCGTCTGGAGCGACGTGGACCTCGACACCGCGACCGAGCGAGGGATGGCCCGCGACCGCGCCCAGGGCAACGACGTCGACCGCAGGTGGACCGACGTCTGGGTGCCGAACGAGCGCGACTTCGAGCAGCGGTTCGCCCCGCGGCAGGTCGCGGAGGTCCTGGTCCCCAACCCCTGAGGGGCGCGCACACCGCCCTGCGAGCGTCCGCTGATCCACCTAGCGTGGGGACATGAGCTCCACCGACGTGCACACCGACCGGCGGCTCGGCTGGGCCCTGCTCGCGGCGGCGATCCTGCAGGTCGTCGCGCCGGTGGTCCAGACCCTCGCCGACGTCTCCCAACCCGGATCGGACAGTGACGAGCTGCTGATCACCCCGGCCGGGTGGGCGTTCTCGATCTGGAGCCTGATCTACCTCCTGGCACTCGTGCACGCCGTCGTGACGCTCTGGCGCCATGACGGCGTCGGGAACCGCCGGTTCACGATCGACCTCATCGTGCTCTACCTCGGCGCGACCGTCTGGATCGCGGTCTCGGCGGCGGCCATCAGCTGGGCGACGTTCATCGTCCTGGTCCTGATGACGTGGTTCGCGATCGACGCGGCCCGGCTCGCCGCCCGCGCTCGTCCCGTGGACCCGCCGTGGATCGGTCACCTGGCCCGCGCCACCAGCGGCATCTATGCGGGCTGGGTCAGTGCCGCCGTGTTCCTCAACCTCGGCACCGGCGCCCTCGAGCTCGACCTCGTCGGACCGGACGCGCTGGGCTGGCAGATCGCCCTGCTCGCCGGCGCGGCGATCTTCGCCCTGGGCATCAACGTCTGGATGCCCCGCAGCCCCGGCTACGCCGCTGCCGTGATCTGGGCACAGGTCGGTGTCATCGCCGCGGTCGCGGGCGAGTCCGACGGCGCTCTCATCGTGGCCGTCGCCGCGATCGTCCTGCTGGTGCTCGAGACGGCGTTCTTGTGGAAGCGCGTGCTGACGGACTGACCGCCGGACTGAGGCACACTGGCGACGTGTTCGATCGCGACGACGACGCGCTGCGCAGGCGTGACAACCTCAAGTGGGCCACGACCGAGCCGGACGTGCTGCCGGCCTGGGTCGCCGACATGGACGCCGACGTGCCCGGGGTCGTCGTGCGACGAGTCCAGGACCTGCTGACCTCGGGGGACGTCGGATACCGGGACTTCGACGCGCCGGACGCGCTGCTCGCGGCGTTCGAGTCCCGGATGGCGGAGCGGTTCGGCTGGGCGCCCACTCCGGGACTCGGGCGCGCGTTCACCGACGTGATCCAGGCGTTCCAGGCGACGGTCGAGCTGATGACCGCGCCCGGCGACGCGATCGCGCTGCACGTGCCCAGCTACCCGCTGTTCCTCGAGTCGCTCACGGCGGTCGGTCGCCGGATCGTGCCGATCCACTGGGACGCGGGCGCCGACGAGCTGGCCGCGTCGTGGCGGGACGACGGCGTCCGACTGGTCGTCGTGGTCAACCCGCACAACCCGTCCGGGCGCATGCTGACGGCCGACGAACTGCGGCCGGTCGCCGACGCCGCGGCCGCGCTCGACCTCACGGTCCTCGCGGACGAGATCCACGCCGACCTCGCGCTGGACGGTCGCCGTCACGTGCCGTTCGCCTCACTCGGCCCGGATGTCGAGTCGCGCACCGTGACCGTCACGTCCGCGTCGAAGGCGTTCAACCTCGCCGGACTGCACTGCGCCGTCGCGCACGTGGGCGACGCACGGCTCCGGGAGCGGCTCGACGCCCTTCCCTTCGCGTTCCTGGGCGGCGTCAGCAGCACCTCACGCGTCGCGACCGTGGCGGCATGGACCGAGGGCGGACCGTGGCTGGACGACCTGCTCGACCGGCTGCGGGTCAACCGTGACGCGATCACGGACTGGGCGTCTTCCGCCGGCGTGGGCGTCCAGCCGGCCGAGGCGACCTACCTCGCGTGGCTCGACTTCGCCGGGACGCCGATCGCGGCCGACCCCGCCGGGGCGATCCTCGAGCGAGGTCGCGTCCGGCTCGCGCCCGGTCGCGAGTTCACCGCGCACACACCCGTGGACTCCTCGACCTTCGCGCGACTGAACTTCGGCACGAGCCCCGAGCGCCTGTCCCGCATCCTCGACCGCATCGGGTCGCTGCTGCGGTAGTGGGACCTCGAGTCACTGATAGGTGATCAGCTGCGGCCGGGGCCGGACGCGCCGCCACGTCTGGGCGACGTCGAGCATCGGATCGTCCTCGTCGACGAAGTTCTTCCAGCCCCAGCCGACGCCTTCCGGTGCTCCCTGGCGGATGACGCCCCACGTGCCGAACTTGGCCGCGGGACTGCCCTGTCCGTCGACGTGGATGACGGTCGCCAGCTCGGGGTGGTCGGTCCGGACGCGGTCGCGATCGCGGATCATCTGCAGCTGGAACTGGTGCAGGACGAACACCTTCTGCGGCAGGGCGTGCCGGCGGGTGAGCCGGGCCAGCCATGCGGAGGTGCGGTTGACGTCGCGGGCGTCGGTGTGGCCGATCCGCTCGAGCGGCCTGCCCTTCGGTCCGAGCTTCCACTCCGGGTCCAGGGCCAGCCCGACGTGAGGGCGGCGCAGCAGGGACTCGTACTCCTCGGCCTGCTCCAGGAACGTCGACCGGCCCGGTTGCAGGTCGAGGATCACGACGATCCCGGCGCGCTCGGCGGCATCGACGAGCGGCTCGAGGTCGGCGACCTTCGTTCTCGCTGAGTAGTCGCCGTGCGGGCCCTTGGCCGCCGCGGCGACGGTCGTGATGATCTCGAAGGCGGGGACGAACGTCGCGTCGGGCGCGACCCGGCGGTACTTGCGGACGAGCTTGCGCACGCGCGCGACCGACGCCTGCGGGCCCTGCTCGCCGAGCACCCCCAGTGCGGGGCCGGACGGATGGCCGTACATCGCCAGCAGGTGCTTGCCGCGGGTGGCGAACCAGCCGCCGCCGACCGCCTGCGCGTTCGCGCGGACGACCCGGACCGCGTACCCCGAGACGCCGAGCGTCAGCAGCGGTCCGTCGGGATCGCGCTGGAGCTTCGTGACCGAGGGCTCGTGCGTTCGCGGGTCGGCGGCGATCGCCGTGAGGTCGGCGTCGCCGATGGCACCCAGGTGCAGCAGCGCGGGGGACGGGCGACCGGTCAGCGCGATGGTGACGGGCGAGGGGCGTTCGACGGGATCGGCCGACTCGCCGGCCTCGTCGGCCTGGGCCAGGATCCGCGCGCCCAGCCGATCGGCCTCGGCGCGTCCCTCGGGCGAGTCGGGCAGTACGGGCACTCCGAGCTCGCGCGCCCGGTCGAGTGCCTTCTGCTGGTCCTCGGCGGGCAGCAGGACGACGGCCGACGCGGACTCGAACAGGTACGCCGACGCCGCGACGAGGTCGTCGGCGCCGGCCACGGTGAGCGAGCTCGGGCTGGCCGGGACGATGGTCTCCGCGTCGGGCACTGGGTCCTCGCTCTCGCAGGCCGCCAGCAGGGTCACCAGCAGCGCCGTCGAGCCGACGGCGGCCAGGACCTCACGGAACGAACGCACCTGCGCGACGGTACCCGGCCGGTCTGGAGCGACGACAGGGTGCGCACGCCTCGTTATGCTCTGCCGGGTGATGACACAGGCGGCCGAGCAGGAGATCGACGGTCTCGCGGGGTTCATGGTCGACCTGATGGACCGGATGGGACTGTTCGGCGCGGCCCTCGCCGTCGGCCTGGACAACCTGTTCCCGCCGATCCCCAGCGAGATCGTGCTCCCGATGGCGGGGCTGGCCGCCAGCCAGGGCCGCTTCTCGCTCGCGGGCGCGCTGTTCGCCACGACGGCGGGCTCGGTCATCGGCGCGTGCATCATGTACTGGCTCGGTCGCCTCTTCGGGCGCGACCGCACCGAGTGGGTCTTCGCCAAGACGCCGCTGCTGAAGGTCAGCGACCTCGAGCGCACGGAGGCGTGGTTCGCCAAGCACGGCACGAAGGCGATCTTCTTCGGCCGGATGGTGCCGATCTTCCGCAGCCTCATCTCGATCCCGGCGGGCGTCGAGAGGATGTCGTTCGGCATCTTCCTCGTGCTCACGACGCTGGGCAGCCTGATCTGGAACTCGATCTTCGTCGGCGCCGGCTTCACCCTCGGCGAGAACTGGCACGTGATCGAGCCCTACGCCGACTGGTTCCAGCGCCTCGTCATCCTCGCCGTCCTCGTCGTCTGCGGCTGGTTCGTCATCAGCCGCGTCCGCGAGCTGCGCGACCCCCGCGAGTCGTGACCGGCTGACAGTTTCCCCGGTTAAGTGGGTTTCCTGTCACTTAGCGAGGGTTGCGATCCTCGAGAAGTGAGGGAGAACCTCGTGAAGTCAGCACCGCATCACCGATCGGGCCACGCCTCCCTCGAGCAGCCGTGTGTCCACCCAGCAAGATGCGCGGCGGACTGAACGAGGTTTCCTGTCACTTCACGAGGATCGCAACCCTCGTGAAGTGAGGGAGAACCTACTTAACCGGGGAAACCGTCACTCCCGCAGCGACGGAGGGACGCCGGCGTCGCCGGCGGCCGCCTCGAGGATCTGGGCCTGCAGGCGCCGCAGGTCGTCCGAGGTCCAGCCGTCGGGTTGCAGGACCTCGGCCCAGCCGGCGACGTGCTGGCCGACGAAGTCGTGTCCGTGCCCCGACGGCACGGCCATCGCCACGGCCATGTCCGCCGAGGTCTGCCAGAAGGTGACGATCGGGTACCAGCGCATCGCCGAGGCGACGTCCGCCCCGCGCGGCTCGTCGAGCCAGTCCGGCTCGTTCCAGATCAGGTCGGGACTCCACCACGTGATCGGGTCCGACGGCTGGACGAGGTACAGCAGGTGCGGCCCGTCCCACGGCTGGTCGGCCGGGGGCGTCGCCTGCCAGGGGTCGTTCGTGAACCGCACGGTGCGGCCCCCGCGGTAGACGGGCTCGATCTCGCGGCTGCCGGCGTCACGGCGCTCGCGGAACTCGGTGAACAGGTCGTTGAAGCCCGGCGCGCCCACGAACAGCCCGCCCGAGGTGCGGTTGCGCAGGTCGGCCTCGCCGCTGAAGGCCGTCTCGAGCGCGAACGACCCCAGGCTCTCGCCGAAGACGTAGACGCGCGGTCGGCGGTCGGCCGGCAGCGCGGACCACTCCTGGTAGACCGCGTCGAACAACGCGCGGCCGGCGTCGCGCGCGGCACGTTGGTCGACCAGGAACGAGATCCAGGACGGCAGGTGCGAGTACTGCATCGAGATGATCGCGGAGTCGCCGCCGGTCAGGTACTCGAACGACTCCGACGCGCTCGGCTCGATGAAGCCCGAGCCGGTGGTGCCCGCGATGAGGAGGTACTCGCGGTCGAAGCCGCCGGCCCGCTGCAGGTCCTCGACCGCGAGCCGGGCGCGCTCCTCGACGTCCTCGGCGTGAGCGGTCCCGGCGTAGATGCGGATGGGGTCGAGCGCGTCGCGACCGGTGAACGTGGCGATGTCGTCGCCGCTCGGCCCGCGCGCGACGAACCGCCGGCCCTGTCGTCCGAGCTCCTCCCACGCGAGCAGGGACTCGTCACTGCCGGACCGCAGCTCGCCCGGCGGCTCGAGGGTGGTCGAGACCTGTTGGTCGCCCAGGGCGAACGACGCGTCGATCGCCCTGATCGCGTTGTCGTACACGAGCCCGCTGAGGGTGAAGAACGTCAGCGCACCGACGGTCAGCCAGCCGACGGCGCGTGCGGCCTGGGGCCCGATCCGCCGTCCGAGGAACGCCGACAGGGCGCGAGCGGCGCGGCGCAGTCCGCGGGCGATCATCAACAGCAGCAGGAAGATCGCGACGCCCATCAGCGGGACGGTCAGCAGCCGCCACGTGCTCGCGTCGCCCAGGCCCATCAGGGAGCGGACGCGATCTTGCTGGCGCACGCTGAGGAAGTCCGCGACGAGCAGCGCCACCGCACCGACGCCGAGCAGGACGTGCCAGTGGCGGGGTCGCGGCTCACGAGGCCCGCGGTCGGCGAACGCGCGCCAGATCCACGCGAGGGCGACCCCCAACCCGTACCCGATCGCGGCGGTCACGCCGGTCACGAGGCCTTGGAACAACGCCGGACGCGGCAACAACGAGGGGGTCAGCGACACCAGCGCGAACACGAGCGCTCCCGTCAGGCCGGGCAGGGTCGGCCTGATCCACCCGCGCAGGGTCCCGATCATGGCGAGAGTGTGACAGATCGAGGACTCCGCCCGGGAGTAGTAGCGTCGAGCCCATGGCGAACCAGCTCTTCATCGCAGGTCAGTGGCGCGACGCCGAGGGTGGCGCGACGTTCGAGGTCGAGAACCCGGCCACGGGGGAGGTCCTGGCGACGGTGGCCGATGCCTCCGTCGCCGACGGCAAGGCGGCCATCGACGCGGCCGTCGCCGCCCAGCCGGAGTGGGCGCGCACCGCCCCGCGTGACCGGGGCGAGATCCTGCGTCGCGCGTTCGAGCTCATCACCGAGCGCACCGACGAGCTGGCCGAGCAGATGACCGCCGAGATGGGCAAGCCGATCAGCGAGTCGAAGGCCGAGATCGCGTACGGCGCCGAGTTCTTCCGCTGGTTCGCCGAGGAGTCGGTGCGGATCAACGGCCGCTACGCCGTCTCACCGAACGGCGCCACCCGCCTGCTCACGCTGAAGCAGCCGGTCGGGCCGTGCCTGATGATCACGCCGTGGAACTTCCCGCTGGCGATGGGCACGCGCAAGATCGGTCCCGCGATCGCGGCCGGTTGCACGATGGTCGTCAAGCCGGCGTCGCTCACGCCGCTGACGATGCTGAGCCTGGCCGAGATCCTGGTCGAGGCCGGACTGCCCGAGGGCGTCCTCAACATCGTCACGACGAAGAGCACGGGCGAGGTGATGGAGCCGATCATCCGCGACCCGCGGCTGCGCAAGCTCACGTTCACGGGTTCGACCGAGGTCGGTCGCTCGCTCATCGAGCAGTCCGCCGAGGGCGTCCTGAAGGTCTCGATGGAGCTGGGCGGCAACGCGCCGTTCCTCGTGTTCGAGGACGCCGACCTCGACAAGGCCGTCGACGGCGCGATGCTGGCGAAGATGCGCAACCTCGGCGAGGCGTGCACGGCGGCCAACCGCTTCATCGTCCACGCGTCGCTGGCCGACGAGTTCGCGCGCAGGTTCGCCGAGAAGATGGCCGCGACCGAGGCGGGTCCGCTCGTCGAGGCGAAGCAGCGAGACAAGGTCGCCGAGCTGGTCGACGACGCGAAGCAGCACGGAGCCACGGTCCTGACCGGCGGCGAGGTCCCCGACGGCGCCGGCTACTTCTATCCCGCGACCGTGCTGGCAGACGTGCCCACCGAGGCGCGCGTGTGGCGCGAGGAGATCTTCGGCCCGGTCGCCCCCATCTACACGTTCACCGACGACGACGAGGCCATCGAGATGGCCAACGACACCGAGTACGGCCTGGTCGCCTACGCGTTCACGCAGAGCTACGCCCGCGCGATCAAGGTGTACGAGGGCCTGCAGACCGGCATGGTCGGCATCAACCAGGGCGTCGTCTCGAACCCGGCCGCTCCGTTCGGTGGGCTCAAGGCCTCCGGCTTCGGTCGTGAGGGTGGCGACGAGGGCATCGAGGAGTACCTCGAGACCAAGTACGTCGGTCTGGCACTCTGACGTCGGTCGTCCGGTCGTGCCGGGAAACGGCGGGACTGGTGTGACATGTGGGGCCTCAGGCCTTGCATGTGACGCGCGGCATGACACTTTGTAACCCACCCTGTAGTTCTTTGGGACTCTCTTCGCTCCGCAGCCGCGACCAGGCCGTGCTCCTTCGTCATTCTGGGTGAGGTCGCCTTCCTCCCTTGGCGATCGCACATCTCGGGTCTGCGCCTCTCGGGCGCTCGGAGGAGCACCATGCCGACGCTCTCGCGTCCTCGCCGCGCCCTGTGGGCGCTCGCTCTCGTCGCCGCGCTCGGCACCACCGCGTGCGGCGCTGGCGATGAGCCAGCCGACGAGGCGATCCCCCCGGCGGCCACCTCGACCGTCCCCAGCGGGTCCGAGGACTCCGCGCTCGAGCAGCCGGTCGGAGCCGTCGAGATGCTGACGGACGTCGACTGCCGGCCGCGCGACGGCGCCTGGCGCGGCACGGCACGACTGACCAACACCACCGACGCGAAGGCGACCTTCGAGGTGACGTTCACCGTCATCGAGGCGAAGGGCAACGCCGTCGTCGGTGAGAAGACCTCGACCCACGACCTGGCCGCCGGTGAGTCCACGGCCGTCAAGGTCGCCGACGTCCACGACGGTGACGAGGACGGCCTGCAGTGCGTCCGCCGCGTCCTCAAGAACTCCTGAATCCTGTGACCAGAAAGTCAGCTGTGACGTACTCCCTCCCGCGCCGGATCTTCTCGTACTTCTTCTCGGCGTTGCTCATTGCCGGCCTGCTGGCCGTGCTCCCCGCGGTCACCAAGACCGCCCCGGTGCAGGCCGCCGAGGGCGACTACCAGTGCGCCGACGCGCTCTACGGCACGAACGGGACCGGCCTGTACAAGCTCGTTCCCGGTGCCACCAGCGTGACCGAGACCAAGGTGGGCGACTTCCCGGCGAGCGTGAACAGCGTCGCCGTCGTCCCGCGGGGCAGCGAGCTCTACGCGATGTCGGCGCAGTCGGGCGGCACCGCCACGCTCTACAGGTTCGGCCAGACTGCCGCGTACCGCACGATCACCGGCCTCTCGACCTCCGAGTTCGTGGTCGGCGGGGCGATCAACCCCGAGACTGGCGACTACTGGTTCTCCACCACGCGCACGGACAACACCACGATGCGCTTCTTCCGCATTCCCCTAGGCACGTCCGGCGGCTCGCTCGCGGCCACGCCCGTCATGACGACCCAGACGCCCGGCTTCAACGGCGTCAGCACGGACTTCGCGTTCGACTCCCGCGGAAACGCCTACGTCGAGTTCTCGTCCACCGACAGCGGCTACACGAACCGCCTGATGCGCTTCACGGCCGCGCAGCTCACGACGGGTGGCGCACAGACCGGCACCCAGATCACGACGCTCGGTGCGAACGGCACCGCCTACCCCGGCATCGCCTTCGGCTCGGACGGCTACATCTACGTCCAGGGCGGCAGCAACCTGTACCGCCTCCGTCCGACCAACGGCACGAGCCAGGCGACCCTGGCGACGTCGCGGGCGTACAACGACCTGGGCTCGTGCGCGACCCCCGGCGTCATGGACAACGTGGTCAAGGACGTCGTGGCGCGCAAGAAGGCCACGGACCAGTTCACCGTGAGCCTCGCGGGCGACAACCTCACGACCCTGACCGGCACGACGGCCGGCACCGACACCGGCCTGCAGCTGAACCCCAGCGAGATCGCCGGGCCGTCGCTCGTCCTGCCCGGCGCCACGTACACGTTCCGCGAGACGGCGGGCAACGCGAACACGAGCCTGGGCGACTACCAGTCGACCTACGAGTGCATCAACGTCGACACCCGGGCCGTGATCACGTCCGGCACCGGCACGTCCGGCACCCTCACCGTGCCGAAGGCGGACGCCCAGGGCGTCAACGCCAACGTCGTGTGCACCTTCACGAACACGCCGAACGATCCGAGGATCGACCTCACGAAGACCGCCTCGGGCACCCCGCAGAAGGCCGGTGACACGATCACCTACTCCTTCGGCGTCACGAACACCGGAAACGTCCCGCTCAGCAACATCGTCGTCACGGACCCGCTGCTGGCCGGCAAGACGATCACGTGTGCGGCCACGACCCTGGCGGCGGGCGCGTCGACGACCTGCTCGGTCTCGAGCGCCTACGCCGCCACCCAGGCGGACGTGGACTCCGGATCGATCGGCAGCACCGCCACCGTGACGGGAACTCCCTCCACCGGCGCGGCCGTCACCGACACCGCCAGCACGACGACCACCGTCAACCGGACCGCGCGCCTGAAGTTGGTGAAGTCCGCGTCCGGCAGCCCGACGAAGGCCGGCGACAGGATCACGTACTCCTTCACGGTCGAGAACACCGGGAACACGACGGTCACGGGCGTGAACGTGATCGACGGCCTGGTGACCGGCGAGACCTGCTCGCCGTCGACGCTGGCGCCCGGCGCCACCGCGAACTGCACCGCTGACGACTACGTCGTCACCCAGGGCGACGTGAACGCCGGCACGGTGAACAACACCGCCGACCTGGTCGGCACGCCGCCGTCCGGAGTCTCGCTGTCGCGGGACGGCGACTCGTCGCGGTCCACCGTCACGCCGCTCACGCGCCTCTCCGAGCTCACCCTCGTCAAGTCCGCGTCGGGCACCCCGACCAAGGTGGGCGACCAGGTCACCTACTCGTTCAAGGTCACCAACACGGGCAACACGACGGTCACCGGCGTCGCGGTCACGGACCCGCTGGTCGGCGCCGTCAGCTGCCCGACCGGGTCCTTGGCCCCCGCCGCCTCGGTCACGTGCACCGCCGCCGCCTACACGGTCACGCAGGCCGACGTGGACGCCGGCACCGTCGTCAACACCGCGACCGCCACCGGTACGGGCCCGGGAGGCACCCCCGTCCCCGCGTCGACGTCGTCGACCGGCAAGACGGCCACGCCGATCGCCGCGGACGCCGGCATCACGGTGGCCCTCGCGCACAGCACGAACCTCATCTCGACCGTCGGCCAGACGATCACGTACACGCACACGGTCACGAACAACGGCGACGTCACGCTGTCGGGCGTCTCGCTGACCGACACCCTCGGCACCTCGATCACCTGCCCGGAGACCGGCCCGCTGGCCCCCGGCGCCTCGCGCGTGTGCACGTCGCAGTACACGGTCACGCAGGCCGACTTCGAGGTGGGCGCCGTGGTGAACACCACGACGGGACGGGCCACCACGCCGCAGGCGGTGGAGGTGTCCGGTGACTCGTTGAGGATGGAGAAGGCGCTCTTCGTCGCCCGCAGGCTCAGCGCGACGCTCGCGGCGTCCGGCTCGCCCACCAAGGCGGGTGACGAGATCGTCTACACGCTGACGGTCACGAACACGGGCAACGTCGCGGTCAAGCAGCTCACCGCCTCCGACGACCTCCCCGTCGCCTACCAGTGCGAGGTGACGAGTCTGGCGCCGGGCGAATCGACCACCTGCACCACGAAGTACGCCGTCCGCCAGGGTGACGTGGATGCCGGCCAGGTGACCAACGTGGCCTCCGCGAGCGCCCTCACCCTGAAGGACGGCCCGGTCGCCTCGCTCAGGTCCAACACCGTCGTCACGCCGATCGTGGCTCCCGCCGAGCTGACGACCACCGTCGTCGCGTCCGGGACGCCCGCGAAGGCCGGCGACACGATCACCTACACGACGACCGTCACCAACACCGGCCCTGTCACCGTCACGCAGGTGAAGGTCACCGACGACCTCGGCAACACCTACGTCTGCAACGTGGCCACGCTGGCGCCGGGGGCGAAGGCCACCTGCACCACGACCCACACGGTCACGCAGGCACAGGTCGACGCGGGCAAGGTCGCGAACACCGCGACGGGCACCGCCACGGACCCGTCGCAGAAGCCGGTCGAGGACGACTCGGCACTCGTCGAGAAGGCCATCGCGGCGAACGGCGCGGTGACGATCACCCTCGGCCAGTCCGCCGGCACGATCACCCAGGCGGGCCAGGGCGTCCTGTACACCTACTCCGTCCAGAACACCGGCAACGTCACGCTGACCGACCTCAGGGTCACGGACACCCAGGGCCGCGAGTTCGAGTGCGGGACCTCGCTGCAGGTCGGCTGGACCGCGATCTGCTCGCGCACCCACACGGTGACGCAGGCCGAGGTCGACGCCGGCCGGGTCGCGAACACCGCGTCCGTGACGGCGCTGACGCCCACGCAGGTCGAGGTCGAGGACGACTCCGACCAGGTCGCCAAGACGATCGTGGGCGCCGCCGAGCTGACGACGACCGTCGTCGCCTCCGGCACGCCGACGAAGAAGGGCGAGAAGATCACCTACACGGCCACGGTGGAGAACACCGGCGCCGTCACGGTCGACACGCTGAAGGTCACCGACGAGCTCGGCAACACGTACGAGTGCGACGCCGTGACGCTCGCACCGGGCGCGAAGACCGAGTGCACGACGACGTACGCCGTCACGCAGGCGGACGTCGACGCGGGCGAGGTCGACAACACCGCGACCGGTGGTGGCCTCACCCCGTCGGACGAGGGCGTCTCGGACGGCAGCGACGAGGTCACGACGTCGATCGCGAAGAACGCCGAGCTCACCACGACGCTGCTCGACTCGGGTACGCCGAAGAACGCCGGCGACACGATCACCTACACGATGACGGTGGCGAACGTCGGCAACGTGACGGTCGACGACCTCACCGTGGTCGACGATCTCGGCACCGCCTACACGTGCGACGTCACCGAGCTGGCGCCCGGCGCCCGCGCCACGTGCGAGGCCGTGCACACGGTCACCCAGACCGAGGTCGATGCGGGCACGGTCGTGAACTCCGGCAAGGCTGCCGGCGCCGACCCCGCCGGCGATGGGGTCGAGGACGCCTCGAACGACGTGGACACCCCCATCGCCGCCGAGGCCGAGCTCAGCACGACCCTCGTCCCGTCCGGCTCCCCGACGAAGAAGGGTGATGAGATCACCTGGACCGCGACGGTGAAGAACACCGGCAACGTCACGGTCGACACCGTCGAGGTGACCGACGAGCTGGGCAACGCGTACACGTGCGACGTGACCGGGCTCGCGCCGGGCGCCTCCGCCACCTGCGTCGCCAACGACACGGTCACGCAGGCCGAGGTCAACGCCGGCACGGTCGCCAACACGGCGACGGGCGCGGGCACTGGCCCGAAGGACGCGGCCGTCACGGACGACTCCGCGGAGGCGACCGTGACCATCGCGCCGGGCGCCGCCCTGACCGTCGTGCTCACCCAGTCGGCGAACACCGTCACGAAGAACGGCCAGGAGATCGCCTACGGCTACACCGTGGAGAACACCGGCAACGTGACGGTGGACGAGCTCGTCGTGACGGACGCGCTCGGCAACACGCTGGCGTGTGACGTCACCGAGCTGGCGCCGGGCGAGAAGGCGACCTGCACGGCCACCCACCAGGTCACCCAGGCGGACGTGGACGGCGCCGAGGTCCAGAACCAGGCGAAGGCGACCGGCTCGACCCCTGCGGACGCGAAGGTCGACGGTGCCTCCAACACCGTCCGCAAGCCGATCCTGGCGGCCCCCGCGCTGACGACGACCGTCGAGGCCGATGGCTCGCCGAAGGCCGAGGGCGACGAGATCACGTACACCGTGACGATCGAGAACACGGGCAACGTGACGGTCGACCACGTGGAGGCGACCGACGAGCTGGGCAACACGTACGTCTGCGACGTCACCACGTTGGTGCCGGGTGAGAAGGCGACCTGTGTCGCGACCCACCCGGTCACGCAGGCCGATGTCGACGCGGGCCAGGTCGACAACACGATCACCGCCGGCGGTCAGGACCCGTCCGGTGACCCCGTCGACGACGAGTCGGACCCGGTCACCACGACGATCCCGGCGTCGCCCGAGCTGACCACGACGGTCGTGCCCACGGGCTCGCCCGAGCAGGCCGGCGACGAGGTCACGTACACCGTGACGATCGAGAACACGGGCAACGTGACGGTCGACCACGTGGAGGCGAGCGACGAGCTGGGCAACACGTACGTCTGCGACGTCACCACGCTGGCGCCCGGCGAGAAGGCGACCTGCGTCGCGACCTACCCGGTCACGCAGCCCGACATCGACGCGGGCGAGGTCGACAACACGTCCACCGCGGTCGGTCAGGACCCGTCCGGCGACCCGGTCGAGGACGAGTCCGCCGAGACGGTCGTCGACCTCGAGGCGGCTCCCGCCCTGACGATCACCGACGCCGCGGCCGGCGTGCTGGCCGACGCCGATCACGACGGTCGCGACAGCGCGGGGGACACCGTGGCCTACACGTACGAGGTGAGGAACACGGGCAACGTGACGCTGCGCGACGCGGTGGTCACCGACACGCTCGGCACCGTCATCGCCTGCGTCCCGGGCACGCTGGCGCCCGGCGACACCGCGACCTGCGTCTCGGTGCCCGTCCCGGTCACCCAGGCGCAGGTGGACGCGGGCCACGTCACGACCCGCGGCACCGCCACCGCCCAGCCACCGGCCGGCGCCACCGTGGCATCGCCCGCCTCGGACGAGCTGGTCACGCCTTTGGAGTCGACCGACGAGCTGGCGATCGTCACGCGGATCTCCTCGCGGGAGGACGTGAACGGCGACGGCAGGATGAACGCCGGCGACCTGGTGTTCTACGCCTTCGACGTCACGAACGCGGGCAACGTCACGCTGGACGGCGTCACGGTGCGCGACGCGCGCCTGGCGGGTCAGGGGATCGCGGTCGAGTGCCCGACGCCCCTCGGCCGACTCGGCATCGCGGCCTCGGCCTCGGGTCCCGGCGGTCCGAGCCTGGCGCCGCAGCAGGCGACGACGTGTGTCGGCGCGAAGGGCTACACCGTGACGGCCGGCGACGTCCAGGACCGCGTGATCGAGAACAGCGCCACGGTCGACGCGACCGTGCGCCGCACCGGCGACGCGGTCACCGCGAAGTCCGATGTCGTGACGGCGGCGCCCGTCGCGTCGCCGAAGCTGACCCTCACGACCGAGGTGGAGGTCAAGGACACGAACCGGAACCGCCACACCGACACCGGTGACGAGATCACGTACACCTACACCGTGACCAACACCGGCGACATCACGTTGCAGAACGTGGCCATCTCGGACGATCGACTGGCCGAGCAGGGCATCACGATCACCTGCAGGCCCACGACGCTGGCGCCGGGTGGGACGGCGACCTGCACGATGTCGGACCCGTACGTGGTCACCGACGAGGACGTCGAGAACGGCTCCGTGCTGGACACGGCAACCGCCCACGGCGAGGACCCGGTCGGCGGCACGACGACGTCGGTCCTGTCCGAGGAGGTCGAGTCGGTGGTCGAGACGCAGGCCGAGGTGGACGAGGTCGAGACCCCGCGGGAGCCGCGCGAGCGGGAGCCCCGCGAGCGGGAGCTGGCGGATGCCGGTGGACCGGCCGTCGCGGTCGGCGCCCTGGGTGTCGTCGCGGTCGGTCTCGGTCTGGGCCTGGTGGGCGCCGCGCGTCGTCGCCGCCACGACGAGGCTGCCTGATCGATCATCGCGCCCGCGTGGCCGAGTCGCCGGACTCGGCCCGCGGGCGTCGTCGTGCTCAGCCTCCCTGGGCGGTCGCCGTGCCGTCCTCGAGGTCTTCCTCGACGCGCCGGGTGAAGGCGGCCGCCGACTCTGATGGCAGGCGGCGGTGGACCGAGAGGTTCACGTCGAGACCGAGGTCGTCGTAGCGGGCGCGTCGTCCGATGATGCGGTCGGGATCGAGCAGCGGACCCACGAAGGTCCACGTGTCGAGGCGGGCGAGCGCCATCTCGGGCCAGCCCTCCTCGACGCTGCGGGCCTCGATGCGGCGCGCCAGCAGGAACATGACCTCGTCGGGCCGGCGATCGGCCCGGGACGTCACCTCGAGGCGCAGGACCGGGGTGCCGTCCTCGGCGGAGCGCTGGAGCAGCTCGACCGCGGCCTTGCGGCCCAGGGTCTGGGTGGCGGGGTCGTGGCCCTGGAGCTCACCCGAGACGACCGGGAACGACGAGCTCTCGACCGATGACCGTACGGGCCGGAACATCAGGACGAGATCGCCGTTGCGGGCCAGCGGGTCGACCTGGTGGACGGACAGCGCGGTGCGCAGGGTGCCGTGCTGGATCTCGAGCCGGATCGCGAGGCCGTCGACGAAGGTCGGCGCGATCCCGAGGGTCTTCGACAGGTTGAGCCCACGCTTGGGTTGCGTCCCGGTGAGCTCGAGCAGGCTGGCGGCCGGGCCGTTCCAGTCACGCAGCCTCCCGTCGCAGTCGACCACGAAGATGAAGACGCCGATGGAGTCGAGCAGGCGGTCGGCGCGGGACGCGGAGCGTGACCACTCGCCGGGGTGCGCCGTGGTCCACACGGCCAACAGCGCGATGACCGCGGCGATGATCGAGGTCAGGCTCGGCTCGACGACCTGGAACGTGACGGTCAGCAGGGCCGCGGTCTCGGCCGCGATGATGAACCGCCGCACGTGGCGCGACTGGTCGTGCTGGCGCATGTTGAGCGTCAGCACCGCCGCGCCGAGGAACCCGAAGCTGTAGACGAGGTGCGCGAGGAACACCGGACTCTCGCGGTAGTCCTGTCCCTCGGCGATGATCCCCATCGCCGGCAGCATTCCGACGAACGTCGCCGTGCTGAACCAGACCATGGCGATCCACATCCACGCGGGACCGCGCCAGCGACCGAGCACGAGGCGTCGGCACAGCACGAAGAAGCTGACGGCGGCCATCTCGACGGTCAGGATGCTGATGGCGGCGATCAGGCTGGGTCCGTGGTCCTCGGGACCTCGTACGGCGCGCGTGAGGTTCCAGCCGGCGGTCGCGAGGACCGTGATGACGGCCGGAACCGAGATCGCCGGCCGTCCGTGTCGGACCGCCGCGACCGAGAGCACCAGGAGTGCTGCCACGCACACGTACGCGACGGTCATGGGCCAGATTGTGGCAGTCCGCGGGCGTGAGGGCCATCACCCCCTGCCCGCCGATCGTCGTGTCAGAGGCACACGTCGGCACGCAACGAGCCGGACGTGGCTCCGGCCTGCTGCGATTCCAGCGATTGCGGCCGCACCGAGAACTGCTCGCGGTACAACCGGGAGTACAGGCCGTCCTCGTCGTCGACCAGCTCATGGTGGGTCCCGCGCTCGACGACGCGTCCGTCGACGAGTCCGAAGATGACGTCGGCGTTCTGGATCGTGCTCAGCCGGTGGGCGATCGCGAGGGTCGTCCGGCCGCTGGTGGCACGCTCGAGCGCCTCCTGCACGAGGCGCTCGGTCTCGTTGTCGAGCGCACTGGTGGCCTCGTCGAGGATGAGGATGCGCGGGTTCTTCAGCAGGACGCGCGCGATCGCGATGCGCTGCTTCTCGCCGCCGGACAGCCGGTAGCCGCGTTCGCCCGTGACGGTCTCGTACCCGTCGGGGAAGCTCATGATCCGGTCGTGGATGTTGGCGTCCTCGGCGGCGGCGACGATCTCGTCGGGCGTGGCGCCGGGCCGGGCGTACGCGATGTTCTCGCGGATCGTGCCGTGGAAGAGGTAGGGCTCCTGCGTCACCATCCCGACGCAGTCCGCCAGCGAGGAGAGCGCGATGTCGCGGACGTCGATGCCGTCGATCAGCACCTGCCCGCGGTCGACGTCGTAGAAGCGCGGAACGAGGTAGGTCGCGGTGGTCTTGCCGGACCCGGACGGGCCCACGATGGCCGCCAGCTCGCCGCCCTTGATCGTGAAGGACAGGGCCGAGAGGGCCCAGGCCTCGTCGGTGGCGGTGGACGCGGCGTCGATGGGGCCCGAGGACTCCTCGAAACGGTCCTGGCTGCCCTGGCCGGTCAGCGAGCGCGGCTCGGGGTACCGGAACCACACGTCGCGGAACTCGATCTCGCCGCGCAGCTCGTTCGGGTCGACGGTGCGCGCGCCGGGGCGGTCGACGATCGCGGGCACGAGGTCGAGGTACTCGAAGATCCGCCGGAACAGCGCCAGCGAGGTCTGCACGTCGAGCGACACCCGCATGAGCTGGAGCAGGGGCATCTGCAGGCGGGCCTGGACGGTCGTGAAGGCGACGAGCGTGCCTGCCGTCAACGACTCGGCGCCACCGGGCAGGCGGCCGGCGATGATGAAGCCGGCGGCGAGGTAGATGATCGCGGGCGTGATCGCGAAGAACGTCTGGACAGTGGCGAAGAACAACCGCCCGGTCATCGCCTGCTCGACCTGCAGCCGGGTCTGCTCGAGGTTCGCGCGGCGGTAGCGCTCGGCCTCGGACTCGCTGCGGTTGAACACCTTCGCCAGCAGGATCCCCGAGACGCTCAGCGACTCCTCGGTGATGGCGGTCATCTCCGAGAGGCTCTCCTGCGTGCGGCGTGCCAGCTGCTGGCGGCGTCGGCCGACCTTGAGCTGCAGCCACACGAACAGCGGCATCAGGATCAGGGTCAGGATGGTCAGCTCCCACGACAGGATCACCATCGAGATGAACGCCGCCGTGACGGTGACGGTGTTCTGCAGGATCGACGTGGCGGTGTCCGTCAGCACGGTGCGCACGCCCGCGACGTCGTTGGCCAGCCGTGACTGGATCGCCCCGGTCTTGGTCGTGGTGAAGAACGCCAGCTCCATCTTCTGCAGGTGCGCGAACAGCTCGCTGCGCAGGTCGGCCATCGCCGAGTTGCCGATCGTGGAGGTGAGCCAGTTCTGGGCGATGTTCAGCAGTGACGCCAGGATCGGGAGGGCGCACATGCCGGCCACGAGCCAGCCGAGCAGGCGCAGGTCGGGCCCGCCGTCGCCGAACAGGGCACGGTCGAAGACCGCCTGCGTGAGGAACGGGACGATCGAGGTGAGGACGGCCGACGCGACGACGATGACCGCGACGGCGGTCATCTTGGTGCGGTAGGGCCGCAGCAGCGTCGTGATGCGACGCAGGACCGGGCGGTTGTCGGCCGCGATCTCCGCGTCGCTCAGGTGCGTGACAGCGGCCGTGCCCGGTCGAGGCACGTCGTCAGAGCTCGATCCGCGTCAGTTCGATCGAGGGCACGTCGGCGGGCACCAGCTCGAGCGTGCCCCAGCCGGCACCGCCGTTGCGCAGGAACGCCCACACGAACAGGTCGCCGGCGACGAGGTCGGGATCGATCGAGACCGAGAACTCGGCCGGGAGCTCCTCGACGTGGACGGCCGTCGCGCCGAGCACCTCGCCCTCGTGGTCGACGACCTTCACGGTCGCGACGGCGTCGGCCACGATCTCGATCTGGTCGCGCACGGAAAGGGAACCGGAGACAGTCAGGACGGACATACGGTCAGGGTAGTCCGGGCGTGCACCCCGGACATGACGACGCCGTGGAGTCCACAGGACTCCACGGCGTCGTGATCGGCGATGTCAGCCGCAGAGCTCGTCGAGCTTCTCGCCCTTGGCCTGGACGTCGGTCGAGATCTTGCTCATCTGCTCGGAGACGGCCGTCAGCTTCTCGGTGTCCTGGCCGGCGTCCTTCAGGTCGCTGAACGCGGTCTCGAGCTTGCCGAACTCGGTCGACAGGTCGCCCACGGCCTTCTTGACCTTGTCGTTCTCGATCTTCTTCTCGGTGTCGTCGAGGGCCTTGCTCATCGACGCGATCGTGTCGGTGGCCTTGTCGGTGTCCGAGGGATCGATCGAGCTCATGTCGCCCATCGCGTCCTTGACCTCGGTCTCGGCGACCTTGCACGCCTCGTCGACGGACTGGCCGCCACCGCCACACGCGGTGAGGCCGAAGGACAGGGCGACGGCCGCCAGGGCAGCAGCAGGCTTGCGGAAGTTCATGGGTTCCCCTCATTTGGGCGGCACCGGCCCGATCCGGCCACCGCGATACCCCGGCATCGTTTCACGTCGGTACGACCGTTGCTGCGGCGCCGCCTCGTTCCTTGCGCCCTCCACCCACTTTTGGAACGCGATTCCCCCGGATCGAGTGATCGGAAGGGAATCGCGTTCCAGAAGTGGCGGCCGGGGCGTCCGCAGACGGCGAAGTCGCGCTCGGCCTCAGCGACCGAAGTGCCGCAGCCGCAGCGAGTTCGTCACCACGAAGACCGAGCTGGCGGCCATCGCGAAGCCCGCGATCATCGGGCTGAGGAAGCCCAGCGCGGCCAGCGGGATCGCGGCCACGTTGTAGGCGAACGCCCAGAACAGGTTGCCCTTGATGGTCCGCAGGGTCCCCCGCGAGAGCTCCACGGCCGTGACCGCGGTGGCCAGGTCCCCGTGCACGAGCGTCAGGTCGCTGGCGGCGATGGCGACGTCGGTGCCGGTGCCCATCGCGATGCCCAGGTCGGAGCCGGCCAGCGCGGCGGCGTCGTTGACGCCGTCGCCGACCATGGCCACGACGCGGCCCTGGTCGCGCAGTTCGCGCACGACGTCGAGCTTGTCCTGCGGGGTGACCTCGGCGTGCACGCGATCGATGCCGACCTCGGCGGCGACGGACGCCGCGACGCGCTCGTTGTCGCCGGTCAGCAGGATCGGCTCGAGGCCCAGCCGGCGCAGGTCGGCCACCGCCTGACGCGAGGTCTCCTTCACCTGGTCGGCGACGGTGATCGTGCCCAGCACCTGGCCGTCGCGCGAGACGCCGATGACGGTGCCGGTGCGGTCGGGCCGGTCCTCGGCGCCCACCCAGCCGGGACGTCCGGCGCGCACGACGTGGCCGTCCACGACGCCCTCGACACCCTGGCCCGCGTGGTTGCGGAAGTCGCTCACGGGCTCGGGGTCGGCGAGTGTCACGATCGCGCGAGCCACGGGGTGCTCCGAGGCGGCCTCGACCGCGGCGGCGAAGCGACGCAGGTCGGCCTCCTCTACGCCGGGCGCCGGATCGACGTGGCTGACGGCCATCGTGCCCGTGGTGATCGTGCCGGTCTTGTCCAGGACGATCGTGTCGACGGCGCGGGTCGACTCGAGGATCTGCGGGCCCTTGATGAGGATGCCCAGCTGGGCCCCGCGTCCCGTGCCGACCATGAGGGCGGTGGGCGTGGCCAGCCCCAACGCACACGGGCAGGCGATGATCAGGACCGCCACCGCGGCCTCGAACGCGCCGATGCCCGGCGCGACCAGGAGCCACACCAGCAGCGTCACGACCGCGATCGCGATGACGCCGGGCACGAACCAGGCGGAGATGCGGTCGGCGAGGCGCTGGACCTCGGCCTTGCCCTCCTGGGCCTCCTCGACGAGGCGGGCCATCTGCGCCAGCGCGGTGTCCTGCCCGACGGCGGTCGCACGCACGACGAGGCGTCCGGACTGGTTGACGGTCGCGCCGGTGACGGTGTCGCCCGTCGTGACCTCGACGGGGACGGACTCGCCCGTGAGCATCGACTCGTCGACCGCGGAGGCGCCGTCGACGACGTCGCCGTCCGTGGCGATCTTCTCACCGGGCCGCACGACGAAGGTGTCGCCGACGTGGAGGTCCTCGATCGGCACCTGCGACTCGCGGCCGTCGCGCAGGATGGTGACCTCCTTGGCACCCAGATCCATCAGGGCGCGCAGGGCGGCGCTGGACCGCCCCTTCGCGGTGGCCTCGAGGTAGTGCCCGGCCAGGATGAACGCCGTGACGGCCGCGGCGGTTTCGAAGTAGTAGTGGCCGTGGTCGACGCCGTGGCCCGTGACGCCGAGCCACAGCTGGACGAGCGACCAGACGTAGGCCGCCGTGACGCCCATGCTGATCAGCGTATCCATCGTGGCGGCGCCGTGGCGCAGGTTGAGCACGGCGGACCAGTGGAACGGGTACGCGCACCACAGCACGACCGGCGTGGTCAGCGCCAGCACGAGCCAGGGCCAGCCGTCGAACTGCAGGGCGGGGATCATCGAGATCGCCATGACCGGGACGGTCAGGATCGCCGCGACGATGAGCCGCTTGCGCATCGACTCGGCCGAGTGCAGGCCGCCGTGGGCCTGGTGACCCACGTGCGGGTCGTGGACGTTGGCCGAGTAGCCGGTCTTCTCGACGGTCTCGACCAGCGACTGCGGGTCGATGTCACCGTGCGCGTGGACGGTGGCCTTCTCGGTGGCGTAGTTGACGGTCGCCTCGACGCCGTCGAGGCGGTTGAGCTTCTTCTCGATGCGCGCGGCGCACGAGGTGCAGCTCATCCCGCCGATGTCGAGGCGGTAGACGGTGGGGTCGGTCTGGGTGGTCATCACAGCAGCGGCAGGTCGCCGGGGCGCGCCAGTGCGTACCCCGCCTCGTCGATGGCGGCGGCGACATCCTTCTCGTCCAACGGGGCGAGGCTCGTGACGACGACCTTGCCGGACTCGACGTCGACCTTGACGTCCTCGACGCCGTCGATCGTCTCGACCTCCGAGGTGACGGCGGCGGCGCAGTGTCCGCAGGTCATGCCCGTGACGTCGTACGTGTTCGTGGTGCTCATGCTCAGCTCCTCACCAGGCGCGCGATGGCGTCTGACGCTTCCTTGATCTTCAGTTGGGCCTCGGGGCCGCCCTTGGCAGCCGCGTCGGCGACGCAGTGGGCGAGGTGCTCGTCCAGCAGCTTCAGGGCGACGGCCTCGAGGGCCTTGGTGGTCGCGCTGATCTGGGTCAGCACGTCGATGCAGTACGTGTCGGACTCGACCATGCGGTTGATGCCGCGCACCTGTCCCTCGACGCGGGCGAGCCGCTTCAGGACTGCGGCCTTGTCATCGGAGTAACCGGGGTGCGTGTGTTCCATACCTCGAAGGTACCCCCCGGGGGTATCCGAATCAACTCCGCATGTGTGTCCTGTGCCACTGCGTGTCGGGTCCCGATCACGCGTGGCTAGAGTCCCAGCATGAGCGAACTTCCCGGACTGGACGGACTCCTCGGTGTCGAGCACGTCGAGGTGACGGCCGACAAGGTCGTGGTGCGATTCACGATCACCGACCACCACCTGCAGCCGTTCGGCATCCCTCACGGCGGCATCTACTGCGCCGTCCACGAGTCCACCGCGAGCATGGCCGGCCAGGTCTGGCTGGGCACCAAGGGCGTCGTCGTGGGCACCAACAATTCGACCGACTTCCTGCGCCAGGCCAAGAACGGCGACACCATCACCGTCACGGCCACGCCGATCCACCGCGGCCGCACGCAGCAGCTGTGGCACCTGGACTCGCTGAACCAGGACGGCAGGCTCATCGCGCAGGGCCAGGTCCGGCTGGCGAACCTCGACCAGGAGATCCCCGCCGAGGTCATCGAGAAGATGACGCGCCCGGCGGGCGACTGACCGCCGTACGGACGACTCCGCGAGGCCTGCGGCGGGCCGCTAGGATGGAACAGTTCGTTCACGACTGGCGTTGAGGTGGTTACCACCAGGGAGTGATCGGGCAGCACGACTTACGGGACCGTTCGCCTGGGCCCCGCGTCAGCCCGATCGACCGCTGACCCGGAGGCCACACACGATGACGATGATGACCATGAACCTTGACGTCCACGCACCGATGACGACGATCGACGACCAGGACGTGAAGGTCCTGCTCCTCGAGAACATCCACACCGACGGTGCCGATTTCCTGCGCAACAAGGGCTACCAGGTCGAGACGCGCAGCTCCGCGCTCACCGAGGACGAGCTGATCGAGGCGATCCAGGGCGTTCACCTGCTCGGCATCCGCTCGACGACCTACATCACCGAGAAGGTGCTGCAGCACGCGCCGGACCTGCTGGCGATCGGCGCCTTCTGCATCGGCACCAACCAGATCGACCTGGCGGCCACGAAGCGCCACGGCGTCGCTGTCTTCAACGCGCCGTACTCCAACACGCGCAGCGTGGTAGAGCTGGCGATCGCCGAGATCATCTCGCTCGCGCGCCGCCTGCACGAGAAGTCCACGGCGATGCACGACGGCGTCTGGAACAAGTCGGCCGCCGGCAGCCACGAGGTGCGCGGCCGCACGCTCGGCATCGTCGGCTACGGCAACATCGGCAGCCAGCTCTCGGTCATCGCCGAGGCGCTCGGCCTGTCGGTCGTGTTCTACGACATCGACGACAAGCTCGCGCTGGGCAACGCCAAGAAGTGCGCCACGATCGACGAGCTGCTGGCGACCGCGGACGTCGTGTCGCTGCACGTCGACGGCCGTCCCGGCAACGCGGGCCTGTTCGGCGACGAGCAGATGAAGGCGATGAAGCCGCGCTCGCTGTTCCTCAACCTGTCGCGCGGCATCGCGGTCGACACCGCGGCGCTGCGCCGGCACCTCGAGTCGGGCCACATCGCCGGCGCCGCGCTCGACGTGTTCCCGATCGAGCCGAAGGCTCAGGGCGACCCGTTCGAGAACGAGCTGCGTGGCGTGCCGAACGTGATCCTGACGCCGCACGTCGGTGGCTCCACCGAGGAGGCCCAGCAGGACATCGGCCGCTTCGTCGCCTCCAAGCTGCGCGCGTACGCCAAGGCCGGCACGACGAACCTGTCGGTGACGTTCCCCGAGCTGAACCTGCCCACGGACCCGGCCCGCCACCGCCTCGCGCACGTGCACACCAACGCGCCGGGCGTGCTGGCCACGATCAACACGATCCTGGGCGACCACGGCGTCAACATCGAGGGCCAGCAGCTGGCCACCCGTGGCGAGCTGGGCTACGTCGTCACCGACGTCTCGGCCGAGGTCGGCGAGGACGTGCTCAAGGAGCTCGCCTCGCTGCCCGAGACGGTGCGCCTGCGCCAGCTCAGCTGACGTTCCGCCGAGGGGGACGGATCTTTCGACGTTCCGGTCGCTCTGGCGACGCAAGTGTCGAAAGATCCGTCGCTCCGGCGGACCTCAGTGCCCGCTGAGCCGCCGCAGCGTCTCCGCCACCCCGTCGTCGATCCGTACGTCCGCCAGCTCGTCCCCGCGGGTGGGCCCCCGGTTGATGATGACGACCTCGACGCCGTCCTTCGCGGCTCGCCGCACGAACCGCAGGCCGCTCATCACCTGCAGCGACGAGCCCAGGACCACCAGTGCGGCGTCCTCCTTGCCGGCCCGGTCGACCAGGTCGAAGCAGTGGTTGACCTTGGGCTTGGGCACGGACTCGCCGAAGAACACGACGTCGGGCTTGAGCCGGCCGCCGCACTGGGTGCATGGTGCCACGACGAAGTCGGCGGTGTCCTCGAGCTCGACGTCGCCATCGGGGTTGAGCGTGACGTCCTGCTCGGTCCAGCCGGGGTTGAACGCCTCGAGCCTCGCCTCCATCTCGGAGCGGCCCGTGACGTCGCCGCAGTCGAGGCAGATGACGCGGTCGAGCCGCCCGTGCAGGTCGACGACGTCGAGCGACCCGGCCTTCTCGTGCAGTCCGTCGACGTTCTGCGTGATCAGCCCGACCAGCTCGTCCTGGCGATCGGCCAGGAAGTGGTGCGTGTGGTTGGGCTCGACGCTGCCGATCCGGCTCCAGCCGAGGTGGGCACGCGCCCAGTAGCGCTGACGGTTCGTCGGCGATGCGAGGAAGTCCTGGTAGGTCATCGGCTGACGCGGGACGGCGTCGGGGCCGCGGTAGTCGGGGATGCCCGAGTCCGTGCTGACGCCGGCGCCGGTCAGGACGAGCCAGCGCCGGTCGAACCAGTCACTCATGGGCGAGTTCGATCAACTTCTCCACAGTGTTGAGGTTACGTCCGGTTCCGTGACTGCCCAACGTCTTGAGGATCAGCGCGGGCGTCAGCTTGGTGTTCGCGACTCCCGCGGCATAGCGGATGTGCAGGTCGCGGCCGATGACGTCGAGCTGGTCGGGAAGCCCGCGGCCGAGCAGCACCTGCACCTGCTCGGGCGACGGCGGCCGCAGCAGGAAGTAGATGTGGTTGGCCCGGGTCTCGATGTCGATCTCGAACGGGTGCGCAGCGCGGGCCTCGCGCAGCTCCTCGGGAGAGCGGCTGATCGCCTCGCGGAAGAACCCGAACCGCTCCTGGATCGCCTGCTCCAGCGCTCGATCGAACGACTCCGGATCCTCGACGTCGCACAGTAGGTTCCCCGACGCGATGAACGTGGACACGTCGGTCGCGTCCAGCTGCTCGGCCACCTCGCGCAACTGCGCCATCGGCAGCTTCGAGCCCCCGACGTTCACCGCTCGCAGCAGCACGATCCGCTTGGCCATGGAGACATTCTGCTCGCCGGGCGTGACAGTTTCCCCGGTTAAGTGCGTTTCCTGTCACTTCACGAGGATCGCAACCCTCGAGAAGTGACAGGAAACCTCGCTCAGTCGCGCTGTGCGCGGCAACACGCTCGGCCGAGCTGACGAACTGCGCGGGGCTCGGACCGAGAGGTCGCGAACGACGACTGAACGAGGTTTGCCCGCACTTCACGAGGATCGCAACCCTCGTGAAGTGCGGGAGAACCTACTTAACCGGGGAAACCGTCAGAGCCGCGCCGCCAGCTCGGTCGCCTGCCGGATGGCGCGCTTCGCGTCGAGCTCGGCGGCGACGTCGGCGCCGCCGATGACGTGCACCGAGACGCCGGCGGACTCCAGGGGCGAGACGAGGTCGCGCACGGACTCCTGGCCGGTGCACAGCACGATCGTGTCGGCCTCGATGACGCCCGACTCGGGCGAGTCGCCGTCGGCCCCGATCGTCACGTGCAGGCCGGCGTCGTCGATCCGGTCGTAACGGACCCCGCCGACGAACTCGACGCCCGAGTCCTTCAGCGTCGTGCGATGTACCCAGCCGGTCGTCTTGCCCAGGTCCTTGCCGAAGGTCGAGGCCTTGCGCTGCAGCAGCGTCACCGAGCGCCGCGGCGGCGCCTGGACCTTGGTCGTCAGCCCGCCGCGCTCGACGGCCGGGTCGGTGACGCCCCAGCGCTCCATCCAGTGCTCGAGTGACTCGTGCGGGTCGTGCAGCAGGAACTCGGACACGTCGTAGCCGATGCCACCGGCACCGAGGACGGCCACGCGGGAGCCGGCGACGACCTGGTCGCGGATCAGCTGCTGGTAGGTCACGACCGACGGGTGGTCGACGCCCGGAATCGCCGGCACACGCGGCTCGACGCCCGACGCGAGGACGACCTCGTCGAAGTCGCGCAGGTCGTCGACGGACGCCCACCGGTTCAGGTTCACCTTCACGCCGCGCCGCTCGAGCAGCACCGAGTAGTAGCGGATCGTCTCGGCGAAGTCCTCCTTGCCGGGGATCTGCATCGCGAGCCGGAACTGGCCGCCGATCTCGGGCAGCGCCTCGAACAGCTCGACCTCGTGACCGCGGCCCGCGAGCTCGACGGATGCGGCCAGTCCGGCCGGTCCCGCGCCCACGACGGCGATCCGCTTCGAGGTGCGCGTCGGCAGCAGCACCAGCTCGGTCTCGTGACCCGCACGCGGGTTGAGCATGCAGCTGGCCCGCTGATTCTTGAACGTGTGGTCCAGGCACGCCTGGTTGCACGCGATGCAGGTGTTGATCTCGTCGGCGCGGCCGGCGGCGGCCTTCACGACGAAGTCGGGATCGGCCAGCAGCGGCCGGGCCATCGAGATCAGGTCGGCGTCGCCGCGCGCCAGGATCTGCTCGGCGTCGTCCGGGGAGTTGATGCGGTTCGAGGCGACGACCGGCACCGACACCTCGGCGCGCAGCTTGGCCGTCACCCACGCGAACGCGTTGCGCGGGACGCTCGTCACGATCGTCGGGATCCGCGCCTCGTGCCAGCCGATGCCGGTGTTGAAGATCGTGACGCCTTCGGCCTCGAGTGCCCGCGCCAGCTCGACCGTCTCGTCCCACGACTGCGCGTCGTCGACGAGGTCGAGCAGGCTGATCCGGTACTGGACGATGAAGTCCTCGCCGACGAGATCGCGCGTGCGGCGGACGATCTCGATCGGGAACCGCATCCGCTTCTCGGCGGAGCCGCCCCATGCGTCGGTCCGGTCGTTCGTCCGGGCGGTGATGAACTGGTTGATCAGGTAGCCCTCGGAGCCCATGATCTCGACGCCGTCGTAGCCCGCGCGCTTGGCCAGCGCGGCCGACCTCGCGAAGTCGCTCACCGTGCGGTCGACCTCGCGCGTGGACATGGGCGAGACCTTGAACGGGGTGATCGGCGACTTCACCGACGACACCCCCTTCTTGAACGGGGAGTAGCCGTACCGGCCGGCGTGCAGCACCTGCAGCGCGATCTTGCCGTCGTGCTCGTGGACCGCGTCGGTGACGAGACGGTGCTTGTCGGCGTGTCGCTTGCGCGACATCTCCGAGCCGAACGGCAGCAGCCACCCGCGCCAGCTGGGCGCGAACCCGCCGGTGATCGAGAGGGCGACGCCGCCCTTGGCGCGCTCGGCGAAGTACGCCGCCAGCTTCGGCAGGTCCTTCGCGTGGTCCTCCAGGCCGGTGTGCATCGAGCCCATCACGACGCGGTTGCGCAGCGTCGTGAACCCGAGGTCGAGCGGGCTCAGCAGGTGCTCGTGCTGGCTCATGCCGGCACCGCCTTGGAGAAAGCACAATCTGGCAGTGCCGGCATTCGTGGAGTCACCTTCGCTCGCTGGCGCTCGCTCATGCCGGCACCGCCTTGGAGAAGGCACAGTCTGGCAGTGCCGGCATTCGTGGAGTCACCTTCGCTCGCTGGCGCTCGCTCATGCCTGCTGCTCCAGGTACGCCTTGGCGTCGGCCTCGATCTGCGGGAACTGTGCGGCCATCGCGTCCATGAGCGCCTTCGCGCCGGACATGGGCCGGACCATGACGGTGAACTCGTCGATGAGGCCCTCGTCGTTGGTGGTGATGAAGTCGCAGCCGTGGATGCTGACGTCGCCGATCTTGGCCTCGAACAGCAGCGCGCTGCGGTTCTCCTCCTCGATCGAGCCGACGTAGTGGAGGTCCTCGAACACGCGCGAGACGCCGTTGAGGATCGCCGTGGTGATCGCCTTGCCGGGGTAGGGCTTGTACGCGACGGGGCTGCGGAACACGACGTCGTCGGCGAGCAGACTGTCGACGCCGACCATCTTGCCGGTGGCGATGCTGCTCTCGACGAGATCTCGGAAGGCCTTCATGGGTGGGTTCTCCTCGACTGGGACACTGGTGGGGTGATCGGAAAGTTCGCTGCGTGGCTGCTGATCGCGGCCGGGGTGTTCAACGTCGTCATCTGGCCGCGCTTCTTCAAGGCCATCGTCGACGACGACCGCGCCTGGGGTGGGCCCGAGAAGTGGCAGGATCCCCAGGCGTTCTTCTGGGTGCACCTCGTGCTGATCGTCACCGCCATGACGTTGGGGATCATCGTGCTCGTCATCGGGATCCGCGCCCTTCGAGGGCAGTGAGGATCTCGTCGCACCACTCGATGCCACGGCGCTCGGTGCTGATGCCGCCGCGCAGCGCCAGCCACGAGCCGAGGTCGTTCCCCTCGAGGGCCCGGGGGTTCGGGTAGAAGCGGGCCTCGCTAGCCTCGTAGGCGGCGAGCCGCGCGACGTGGTCGGCGCGCCTGGCGCGGGTGTCGAGCGCGATCGCCTCCGGGTCGCGGAAGGCGCGCAGCTTCACCGCGAAGTCGCTGCGGATCGCCTCTCGGCCGGTGGCTCCCGCGGCCCAGCGGTCGAGCTCGGCCTCGCCGTCGGGGGTGATCGCGTAGGTCTTCTTGTCCGGGCGGCCGTCCTGCTCCTGCAGGGTACTCTCGACCCAGCCGGCCTCCTGCATGCGCGCCAGGACACGGTAGATCTGCTGGTGACTGGCCGGCCAGAAGTACCCGATCGAGGCGTCGAACCGGCGCGCCAGGTCGTAGCCGCTGGCGGCGCGCTCGTGCAGGGACACGAGGATCGCGTGGTCGAGGGCCATGCGAGGACGATAGAACGTTCGGGGCCTTATATGCAACGAATCGCATAGTCGGCGTGCCTCGGCGGTCCGATCTCCCCCACTTTTGGAACGGGATTGCGGCCTGATGGGCCCTCAGAGCGGAATCCCGCTCCAAAAGTGGGGAGGGGAGGGGACGGCGGGCGCGGCGAACACCCGGTAGCGGGCGCGGGAGCCGCGAGGCGCGGAGCGATGAAGCGCGCAGAATCGCGCCACTTAAGATGTGCCCATGAAGCGATCCCTGCTCGCCGTCCCCCTGGCGCTCATGTTCTCCGTCGCGGCCGCGTGCGCGCCCGCCGACGACTCGGACGACGCGAAGTCCGACTCCACCGCCTCGGCCTCGCAGTGCGCGGTCGACCAGCTGCCGCTGACGACCGACGGCAAGCTGACGATCGGCACCGACGACCCGGCCTTCGAGCCGTGGTTCGCCGACAACGAGCCCAGCAACGGCAAGGGCTTCGAGTCCGCCGTCGCGTACGCCGTCGCCGAGCAGATGGGCTTCGAGAAGGGCGACGTCGTCTGGACCAAGGTCCCGTTCAACACCGCGTACCAGCCGGGCAAGAAGAACTTCGACTTCGACATCAACCAGGTCTCGATCACCGCGGAGCGCAAGAACGCGGTCGACTTCAGCAAGCCGTACTACTCCGCCAACCAGGCGATCATCGTCCTGGAGGACTCGAAGTTCGCCGACGTCGACAGCCTCGAGGACTTCGCCACCGCCAGCCTCGGCGCCCAGATCGGCACGACCTCGCTGAAGGCGATCGAGAGCCTCGGCACGCAGGACGCCCCGCTGGTCTACGACGACACGACCAAGGCCGCGCTCGCGCTGACCAACGGCCAGGTCGACGGCATCGTCGCCGACCTGCCGACGGCGTTCTACCTCGTCGCCGCCGAGATCGACGGCGCGAAGATCGCCGGCCAGTTCGAGTACGCGGGCGACGAGCCCGAGGAATTCGGCCTGCTCCTGCAGAAGGACAGCAAGCTGACCCCGTGCGTCGACGAGGCCGTCACCGCCCTGACCGAGGACGGCACGTTCGCCGACCTCGAGCAGGAGTGGCTGGCGACCTCGCAGGACGTTCCCGTCCTGAAGTGACCCGGTGACCTCACGCACGGGCTCCGGCCCCACCGTCTCCACGCGCCAGCATCAGCGCAACGCCTACCGGCGCCAGCGCACGCTGCGGCGCGTGGTCGCGGGCACCGTCTCGAGCGTGCTCGTGCTCGGTCTGGCCGCCTGGTTCATCACCCAGGCGCCGGGCTGGCCGCGCGTGCGTGAGGTCTACTTCAGCGGTTACCACGCGCGGGAGTCGTTCCCCGCGATCCTGGACGCGTTCTGGCTCAACGTGCGCCTCTTCCTCACGGTCGAGCTGCTGGTGCTCCCGCTGGCGCTGCTGATCGCGGTCATCCGCGTGATCCCGTCGCCGGCGATGGCGCCCTTCAAGTTCCTGGCCGCCGCCTACACGGACATCTTCCGGGGCATCCCGACGATCCTGGTGGTGATGCTGGTCGGCTTCGGCTTCCCGGCGCTCGGCCTGGCGGGGATCCCGACCAGCCTGTTCTGGCTGGGCACGATCGCTCTCGTCCTCAGCTACGGTGCCTACGTCGCCGAGGTGCTGCGGGCCGGCATCCTCTCGATCCACCCGACGCAGTGGGCGGCGGGGCGGGCGCTCGGTCTGGGCTACGGCCAGACGATGACGCGCGTGATCCTGCCGCAGGCGGTCCGCAACGTGACGCCGCCGCTGATGAACGACTTCGTGTCGCTGCAGAAGGACACCGCGCTGGTCTCGACGATCGGGCTGGTCGAGGCGCTGCGCGCGGCATCGGTCTACCAGGCGAACACGTTCAACGTGACCTCGCTGTGTGTCGCCGCGCTGTTCTTCATCGTGGTGACGATCCCGCTGGCCCGGTTCACGGACTGGCTGACGATCCGGTCGATGCGCCGGCAGGGAGGCGGCCGCTGATGCTGCGCATCGAAGGAGTCCGCAAGGCGTTCGGGGCCCACACCGTCCTGGACGGGATCGACCTGAGCGTCGACCGGGGCGAGGTCGTGTGCCTCATCGGCGCGTCCGGGTCGGGCAAGTCCACGCTGCTGCGGTGCGTCGACCTGCTCGAGCTGACGGACGACGGCGACATCCACCTGGGCGACCTCGAGCTGACCGATCCCGCGATCGACGAGAACGCCGCGCGCGCCCGGATCGCGATGGTCTTCCAGGCCTTCAACCTGTTCCCGCACATGACGGTGATGCAGAACCTGACGATCGGCCCGCGCCGGGTGAAGGGCTTCGCCAAGGCGAACGCCGAGCGGCGCGCCCTCGAGCTGCTGTCGCGCGTCGGCCTCGAGGCCAAGGCGCATGCCTACCCCGACTCGCTCTCCGGCGGCCAGCAGCAGCGGGTCGCGCTCGTTCGCGCCGTCGCGATGGACCCCGACCTGCTGCTCCTCGACGAGGTCACCTCGGCGCTCGACCCGCTGCTGGTGGCCGAGGTGCTCGACGTGGTCCGCGACCTGCGCGACGAGGGGCGCACGATCGTCATGGCCACCCACGAGATGGACTTCGCGCGCGAGTGCGCCGACCGGATCGTGTTCCTGGCCGACGGGCGCATCGTGGAGTCGGGTCCGCCCGAGCAGCTGTTCACCGCGCCGCGCGACCCGCGCACCGCGGCCTTCCTCGCGCGCCACCGCTGAGTCGGCCCTCCGGCGCCCCACTTTTGGTGCGGGATTATGGCCCGCGGACCGGTTTCGGCGTAAAACTGCTCCAAAAGTGGGGGCGAGGGGTCAGGCGACGGAGGAGGCGCCCTGCTCGGCCCGGGCCGTCGTGGCGCGGATTGCGGCGATGACCTGCTCGGGGGAGTCGCCCATCGGCACGTGGCCGCAGTCCTTGAGGGTCACGAACTCGACGCCCTTCATGCGCTTGGCGGCCAGCTTGGCCTGCGACTTGTGGAGAATCTTGTCCTTGTCGCCCCACGCGATGGTGATCGGGACGAGGCACGAGCCGCGGAAGGACTCGGGCGAGGTGAACCCCAGCGGGAAGCACCGCAGGAAGTAGCGCCAGAAGCCCGCGCCCTTCTTCATCGCGAGGGCGTCGCCGTAGACGCGCTCGGGCGAGTAGCGGCCGGGGCGGTGGTAGAGCGTGAAGCCGATCAGGAATCGGCCCAGGGTCAGCTTCGAGGCAGCCTTGAGGACGGGGGCGGGCAGGTACGAGCCGAGCTTGAGCGGCAGCAGGGTCACCGTGGCGTGCAGGAGGCTCCACGGGCGGAAGAACCCGGCGGGGGACAGGCCAGTCGCCGAGGCCACGTCGCCGCGCTGTGCCAACGCGATCGACAGCAGGCCACCGAGCGAGTTGCCGGCGACGTGCGGCTTGTCGATGCCCCACAGCGCGAAGTTCTCGGTGATGGCGGCCGCGACGTTCTCGGCGCTGTAGCCGACACCGGCGGGCAGTGGAGGCGAGTCGCCCAGTCCGGGCAGGTCGGCGGCGATGACGTCGTAGTGACGGGCGAGCTCGTCGAGGACGGGTTCGAAGGCGGCGTGCCGGTGGCCGATGCCATGGAGCAGGACGAGTGGGTCGCCCTGCCCGCGACGCGTGAATGCCAGTTCGCTCAGCATCGGACTCCCGGGGATCGGCACACCGTCTTCGAACGATGTGACACTTGGCATGTCACATGGCAGCATGCCACAGCGCGGGCGGTCTTGTGAATGGCGCGACCAAGTCCGGGGCGGCAGGGACCGACGCGTATCCGAGGGATGCTTGCGACCTTGACAGTCTTACTGTCAGAATGGGCCGCGTGAGCCAGGCCACAGGACCCCTTGTCGGGGTGCGAGTCGTCGAAATGGTGGGAATCGGTCCGGGACCGTTCGCGGCCATGCTGCTGGCCGATCTCGGAGCCGACGTGATCCGGATCGACCGACCGGGCGGCAACGCCCTGCAGGTCGCCCCGCCCGAGCGCGACGTCCTGGGCCGCAACCGGCCCAGTGTCGCGATCGACCTCAAGGCGCCCGGCGGCGTGGACGTCGTGCTCGACCTCGTCGAGCGGGCCGACATCTTCATCGAGGGCTTCCGGCCCGGCGTCATGGAGCGGCTGGGCCTGGGCCCCGACGTCGTCATGGAGCGCAACCCGGAGCTGGTCTACGGGCGGATGACGGGATGGGGCCAGAGCGGCCCGCTGGCCGACCGGGCCGGCCACGACATCAACTACATCTCGGTCGCGGGCGGCCTCGGTCCGATCGGTCGGGCCGAGGGCCCGCCGCAGGTGCCGCTGAACCTGCTCGGCGACTTCGCGGGCGGCTCGATGTACCTCGTCACCGGCGTGCTCGCCGCGCTGACCCACGCGCGCCAGTCGGGCCAGGGTCAGGTCGTCGACGCCGCGATCACCGACGGCGTCGCGCACCTGCTCTCGATGGTCGTGAGCATGCAGCAGTCCGGAGCCTGGTCCCCGCGCCGCGGCTCGAACCTGCTCGACACGGGCGTCCCGTTCTACGACGTCTACGAGACCTCCGACGGCCAGTGGATGAGCGTCGGCGGCCTCGAGCCACAGTTCTGGTACGCGATGCAGGAGGTCTTCGCCTCCGTCGGCCTCGGCGAGCTGCCCGACCGCAACGACCCGAAGAACTGGCCCGAGCTGCGCGAGACGCTGCGGACCTGGTTCCTCACGCGCACCCAGGCCGAGTGGGTCGTTCTCTTCGAGTCCACCGACTCGTGCGTCGCGCCGGTGATGAGCGTCGACGAGGCGTACGAGCACCCGCACAACGTCGCGCGGGGCACGTACGTGTCCGAGTTCGGCATCACCCAGCCCGCTCCGGCGCCGCGGTTCTCCGCGACGGAGCCGAACATCCACCGCGCGCCCGACAAGCCCGGTGCCAGTACCCGCGAGGCCCTCACCGCATGGGGCATCGAGAACGTCGACGACCTGATCGCGAACAAAGTCGCGATCCAGCAGGAGGACTGAATGCAGCGCACGCTGTTCGACCAAGAGCACGACTCGTTCCGCGAGACGGTGCGAACCTTCCTCGAGAAGGAGGTCGTCCCGCACCACGAGCAGTGGGAGCACGACGGCATCGTCCCCCGTGAGGTGTGGACGCGGGCCGGCGAGCTGGGTCTCCTCGGCTTCATGATGCCCGAGGAGTTCGGCGGCGGAGGCGTCTCGGACTTCCGTTACAACGCCGTGCTGCAGGAGGAGCTGACTCGCGTCGGCGCCAGCGGCGTCGGCTTCGCCCTGCACACCGACCTGGTCTCGGCGTACCTGATCAGCTACGCCACGGACGAGCAGAAGCAGCGCTGGCTGCCGAAGTTCGTCTCGGGCGAGATGATCACCGCGATCGCGATGACCGAGCCGGGCACGGGCTCGGACCTGCAGGGCATCAAGACGACCGCGGTGCGCGAGGGCGACCACTACGTCGTCAACGGCTCCAAGACGTTCATCAGCAACGGCATCAACGCCGATCTCGTCATCGTGGCGTGCAAGACCGATCCCGACGCCGGCGCGATGGGCGTCTCGCTGATCGTGGTCGAGCGCGGCATGGAGGGCTTCGAGCGCGGTCGCAATCTCGACAAGATGGGTCTCAAGGCCCAGGACACGGCCGAGCTGTTCTTCGACAACGTCCGCGTCCCGGTCGAGAACCTGTTGGGCACCGAGGGCCACGGCTTCATCCACCTCATGGAGAAGCTGCCGCAGGAGCGCCTGACGATCTCGGTCGTCGCCGCGGCCGCCTGCCGGACGATGATCGACATGACGCTCGAGTACGTGAAGAGCCGCAAGGCGTTCGGCAAGCCGATCGGGTCGTTCCAGAACACGCGCTTCACGCTGGCCGAGCTCGAGACCGAGCAGCGCATCGCGCAGGTCTTCGTCGACCGCAGCATCGAGGAGCTCAACGCCGGCACGCTCACGATCGAGGACGCCGCGGCGGGCAAGTGGTGGACCACCGAGCTGCAGAAGAAGACCGCGGACGCGTGCGTGCAGATGCACGGCGGCTACGGCTACATGAGCGAGTACCCGATCAGCAAGGCGTACCTGGACACCCGCATCCAGACGATCTACGGCGGCACGACCGAGATCATGAAGGAGATCGTCGGCCGCTCCCTCGGCATCTGACGCGCGAAGCTCTATCGTGACCTCATGGGGGCACGCACGAGCTTCCCGATCCTGACCACGCGAGACCTCGGCCGTCTCGAGTCCTTCTATGCCGGCGCCTTCGGTGCCGAGCGGACCTACGCCTTCACGGCCGGGGACCGGGACGTCTACGTCGCACTGCGCATCGGCGACTCAGAGCTCGGCATCGCCCTCGACGAGGATCTGCGCACCGAGCCGGTCGGCGTCGCGCTGTGGATCTACGTGGACGACGTCGACACCTCCTACAGAGGTGCCGTCGAGGCCGGCGCGACCAGCATCGCCGAGCCCGACCTCATGCCGTGGGGCGAGCGCGTCGCCCAGGTGCGCGATCCCGGCGGCTTCGTCGTGCACCTGGGCGCTGAGCCGAGCTGAGCTCAGCGCAGCAGTTCCACCGCCGTCGGCGCCGCGACCGCGAGGCGTCCGTCAGTGGCGAGATCTAGGTTTGCCGCGTGAGTTGGGAAGGCGTACACGGCGGGCACGTGTACGTCGATGAGTCGACAGCCGGGGACTACTTGGTCATCTGTGTCGCGATGAGAACGGGCGAGGTGGTTCGAGCGCGTGCTGTCATCCGCGATCCTCGCGATCCCCTTCCGTGCCACGATCTATCGGGCCCGAGAGGGCGATGGAGCGATGGACTCGAGGCGGCGATGCTTGATGCGTCTGGCATCGGACGCCTGCGGTGCCCGGATCTCGCGAGTGGTGCTGGACAGGATCGACTCGGTCGTCGAGCGGGATCGGTCGTGGATCATGGCGGGTACGCGGTCGGCCGGCCATCAGCACCCGCTGTTCAGTTATCACCACCAGCGCCGTTATGAAGAGCCGTTGCTGTGGATCGCTGACGCCCTGGGATGTGCTTGGGCTCGCGGCGGCGAGATGAAAACCATGGTGCGGCGCCACGTGGACGTGGTCGATGTCTAGGGAAACGCAAAGTCCGACACCGCGGTCGTCCGGCCGGGTATCGGGCTCACTTCTCGGGAGGTAATGCTCCGTCGCGCTTCGAAGGCTACCCGAAACCACCGACACGAGTCATGAGGTCGCGGGTGCCGCAGGGCGGCGTTTCCCAGTCGGCGTCGAGAAGGCTCGCCACATCTGCAGTCGTGAACGACCTGCCGGCAGACAGGACGGGAAGTCCGCTCACGCAGTCCGTCTGGATCGCAGCGGGGGCGTCGGCAGTCATGAGCCGATCGTAGGCGGTGTGCGTTGGTGCTCACTTCGTCGCGAACTGTCCATCTCGCAGTCGGGCGCCGTGGTCAGATGCGCTGATGTCCGAGGAATCAGGTTCGACGTAGGCTCAACGGGTGCAACCAGTTCGAGCCCTGGGCCGGTGGGCCCGTCGCGCCTCCCTGATCGCTGCGGTCCTCGGTGGTGCGGCCCTCGCGTGGTCGAAGGTGAGCCCTCGTCCGGGTGTCCACCTCGTCAACCTGCTCTTCTCGCTCACCGACACGGGTGAGGTCAAGGGCATGTCGGCGTCGGGTGTGAAGGGACGGATGGACCTCGCCTACGGCAGCGGCCCGGACGAGCTGCTCGACGTGTGGTCACCCGCCGACGCCACCGAGCCGCTGCCCGCGGTGCTGTGGGTGCACGGAGGGGGCTGGGTCGGCGGCGGCAAGTCGCAGCCGGCGCCGTACCTGCGACTGCTCGCCCAGCACGGCTACGTTGCGGTCGGCATGGACTACTCACTGGCACCGGGCCACCGGTTCCCGGTCCCGGTGCGCCAGGCGAGCCAGGCGCTCACGTGGCTGCAGGCGCACGCCGACGAGTTGGGCATCGACCCGAGCCGGATCGTGCTGGCGGGCGACTCCGCGGGAGCGCACGTCGCGGCGCAGGTCGCGCTGGTCGCCACCGATCCGCAGTACGGCGAGCTGATCGGGATCGCGCCGGTGCTCGACACCGATCAGCTGCGCGGGGTGCTGTTGCACTGCGGCCCGTACGACCCGCCGGCCTCGATGAGCGCGACCGGGTTCGGCGGCTGGTTGGTGCGCACCCTGGGCTGGGCGTACCTGGGCACGAAGGACTTCACCGATCCGCGCGTCGAGCAGGCCTCGATCGTGGAGCACGCGACAGCGGCGTTCCCGCCGGCCCTGCTGAGCTGGGGCGACGACGATCCCCTGAGCGCGCAGGGTCGTGCGCTGGCCGACCGTCTGGGCGAACTGGGTGTCGAGCACGAGGCGCACTGCTTCCCTGGGCTGAACCACGAGTTCCAGTTCGACCTGACGCGCCCCGAGGCCCGCAGGGTCCTCGACGCGACCGTCGACTTCCTGGCCCGCGTCACCCACCGCTGATCAGGCTGGAAACCGGAAGGGAAAACCTGAGTTCAACTCAGCCTCACAAATCTCCTCAAACCTCGTCATACTCTCCATCCTCCGTGGTCTCATGTGTAGCGGCGCACTCCGCGCTGCAGGGGAGAGTGATGCAGATGGCGTCCTGGTGGCAGGCTTCGAGTCCAGACGTGGTCGCCGCGCCGGGTGTCGAGTTCATCCCGGGCTCGGTGCGCGACCCGCGGTTCCTCGACCGTGAGCAGGTCCTGCCCGGTCCCGGCGGTCGCCTGCTGTGGGGGCGCCTGGCCGAGGTGCTGGCCGCGCTCGGCGACATCACCCCGATCAGCCTGTACGAGACGACCGCCGACGACATCACCGCGATCAGCGGCCCGTCGGTGCACTGCTACTTCCGCCGCGACGCCGAGGCACTGGTGGAGTCGGTCGACCCCGACGGCTGGCGCCGGTTCACCTTCGTGCCGGAGGCGCTCGTGGTCTCGCGCCTGGTCATGGCGATCGCGACGATCACGCCGAGCGCCCCGAGTCACCTCGTCGCCTGCACGCTGGCCGACGGCCGCGACGGCGTCCTGCTCTCGGACGGGATGGACGTCCTGCTGGGCGACCTCCCCGCCGACCGCGGGTCCGTCCGCGCCGCTGTCCGGCTGAGCCCCGAGGACGTCCAGCTGCTGCTGCTGGCGCGCGTGCGCATCCCCGCCGTGGCGTGAGTCAGTCGCGACCGTAGAGGTCGCGCGTGTAGACCTTCTCGCTGACGTCCGCGAGCTTCTCGGTCCTGCGGTTGGCGACGATCACGTCGGCGCGCTGCTTGAAGTCGTCGAGATCGGTCACGACCTCGGAGTTGAAGAACGAGCCCTCGGCGAACGTGGGCTCATAGACGATGACCTCCACGCCCTTCGCCTTGAGCCGCTTCATGATCCCCTGGACGGACGACTCGCGGTAGTTGTCCGATCCGGCCTTCATGATGAGCCGGTAGATGCCCACGACCTTCGGGTCCAGCGCGAGGATGTCCGTCGCGATGAAGTCCTTGCGGGTCGTGTTGGAGTCGACGATCGCGCTGATCAGGTTCTGCGGGACGTCCGAGTAGTTGGCCTGCAGTTGCTTGGTGTCCTTGGGCAGGCAGTAGCCGCCGTAGCCGAAGCTGGGGTTGTTGTAGTGCGTGCCGATGCGCGGGTCCAGTCCGACGCCCTCGATGACCTGGGCTGCGTCGATCCCCTTCAGGGCCGCGTAGGTGTCGAGCTCGTTGAAGTAGGCAACCCGCATCGCCAGGTACGTGTTGGCGAACAGCTTGATGGCCTCGGCCGCGGTCGAGCTGGTCAGCAGGACCGGAACGTCCTGCGCTTCAGCGCCCTCGGCGAGGAGGCCGGCGAACGTGCGGCCGACCTCTGCCTCGTCACCGACGACGATGCGTGACGGGTGCAGGTTGTCGTGGAGCGCGCGTCCCTCGCGCAGGAACTCCGGCGAGAACATGATCGAGGCGCCGGGGTGAGTCGCCCGGAGGCCTTCGGTGAACCCCACGGGGACGGTCGACTTGATGACGATGTTCGCGTCCGGGTTGACCGAGAGCGCGATCTCGACCACCGACTCGACCGACGAGGTGTTGAAGTAGTTCGAGACGGGGTCGTAGTCCGTCGGCGTCGCGACGACGACGTAGTCGGCATCCGCGTAGGCGGCCTTCGCGTCGAGGGTCGCGGTCAGCGACAGCGTCCGTGAGGCGAGGTACTCCTCGAGCTCCGCGTCTTCGATCGGCGAGGTGCGGGCGTTGACCAGGTCGACCTTGGCCTGGTCGATGTCGACGAGGTGCACGTCGTGGTGCTGCGCGAGCACCACGGCGTTGGAGAGTCCGACGTAACCGCTACCCGCGACACCGATCTTCATGGGGCAAGGGTAGGGGACGAGAATGCCCGATCCGGCCGAGAACGGCTCCGAAATCGATGGTCATCCTGTCGGCCATCACCGAGGACGTCATGCTGATGTCCGCGCGTCTCTCGGTCTGCCGGTCGGCCACATGACGTCGGGCCCCGGTCGTCTCCGCAGACCTCCACGGGGCGCAACGAGTTCGCCGCGGGATCTGCCCCCGGGTATCGTGCCCGGTGCCTGCACCACGAGTCCCATTCGATCGGAGAGGGTGTGTCCGACAAGCGTCGCGAGGACGGTGAGAGCCCGACCCCCGTCCTGGTCGTCGTGCCGTGGCTGGAGGGCGGAGGCGCCCAAGCGGTCCTGGAGGAGCTCATCCACCGCGCCTCCCCGACTCCCATCCGGCTCGTCGTGCTGTTCGGCGGGTGTCGAGATCACGAGCACGTCCTCGAGGCTGCCGACAGCTACGAGGAGTTCGACCTTCCGCGCACGGCTCGCGGTGTGCTCGCGGCTGCTTGGCGAATCCGAGAGGAAGTGCGCAGGAGCTCACGCGTCTTCTCGTTGATCCGCGGCAGCCACGTCGTCCTGGGGATGTCCTGCTCCCGGTTGCTTCGAGACCGGGAGTTCGCTGCGAGTTTCCACCAGCTGCCCAGCACCGATCGGGCCGGGCTTCGCGGCCGCGTCGAGGACATGTTCTGCCGGCGTGCTATCCAGCAGGCGGACCTCGTCACCACCCCGGCGCCACGAGCGCGAGACGAGCTGGTTCAGTTCGGCTTCTGTTCGCCCGAGCAGGCGCGCTTCGATCCCAACCCACTCGCCAGCACGTTCAGCGCGACCGCACCACCGCGGCCCGTGTCGCGTGAGCGCCTCAAGCTCGTGTTCGTCGGGAGACTCGCGGAGCAGAAGGGCGTGGACCTGCTCCAGACTCTTCTGGAGCAGGTCGATGTCCCGCTCGACCTCGATGTCTACGGAACCGGAGAGCTCGAGCACGTGGTGCGAGCCCTGGAAGCATGGGACCACCCCCAGGTTCGCGTCAACTACAGGGGACGTTCAACGGACATGGTGTCGGTGTACGACGACGCCGACGCGGTCCTGCTGCCCAGCCGGTGGGAGCTGAATCCCATGGTCGTGTGGGAGGCGTGGGCGCGTGGTCGCCCGGTGGTCGCCTCCAGCATCGACGTGCACCGGGACCTGGCTGCACAGGGACCACTGTGGTTGTTCGATGACGGATCGCAGTTGGCGCGCGTCCTGCGAGCACTGACAGACGTGACGTGCCGGGAGGCGGCGTTCGGCGAAGGGATCTCCGTGACACGCGATTCGACGAATGAGACGGCGGTCGAGCGGTTCATCAGAACCGGTCCCAGCGCAGTGGAAGGTCTCTCGTGACGGGCGTGACGGTCGGTGTCGTCGTGTACGACACCGACCCTCGACTCCTGGAGCGATGCTTCGCTTCCATCCGCGCCGAGCAGGAGATCATCGGCTGCGACATCGAGATCATCGTGGTCGACAACTCCTCCTCGGAGCCGTTGAGGTCCACCTTCGAGGGCGTCACTGACCGATGGATCCCGGCGGCGAACGATGGCTTCGCGGTTGCGGCGAACCGCTGTGTCGCCGAAGCGTCGAACGAGTACGTGCTGCTGCTCAACCCGGACGCCGCGCTCGCGCCTCGAGCACTGGGTGAACTGGTGCGTCTGCACGAGCCGGGCACCGTGCTGTGTGGTTGGTTGGTGACGCCGAACCAGGGGCTGCAGATCGATGCCTTGATGTTCTGGTGGAGCTCGACCCACCGCCTGTTGAGGAGATCGCGCGAGAAGCGTCGACTCCTGCGGGAGTCCGGCGATCGCGAGATCGTCGACGTGAGCAAGGTCAGTGGGGGTGCGACCTTCGGATTGAGGAGCGAGCTTCTCCAGCATGGTCCGTACGACGAGGACTTCTTCCTGTACGGCGAGGATGCAGACTTCTCGTACCGGTTCAGGTCTGCAGGAGGCCGTCTGGGTGCGGTGCCCTCGGCACGGATCGAGCACGAGGCAGCGTCGTCCCAGGAGAGTCACTCGCGACTGGTCGAGGACGCCCGCGTGGACGCCGCGATCCGCCTGACGGCGAAGCACCTGCCCGTTGCGCTGGACTATCTCGCGCGGCTGGATCTGCTTCTCGTCACTCTCGCGGGGGTGCTCGTTCCGGGCAGGACGAGTTCGAGACTCCGCTCGACGCGACTGGGACGACTCAGCCAGCTGCGGAAGTGGGGATGGCGGCGCCACGTGAAGCCCCATCGACCGTCGACGGTGCGGTCTCACTGAGCTCGCGGCTGCCACGGCACGCCCAGAGCGCGCCCGCGACGAACGCAAGAGGCGTCGTGTAGAAGGTGTCGAAGAAGAGCGATGACAACAGAAGAATGGACAGCGACGCGGCAGCCGCTCGCTCCATCTGCGAACTCCGGCGGGAGAACACAGTTCGAAACGTCATGAACGCGACGACGAGACACACCGCCACCCCGAGCACGCCGAAGTCCCACAGGACCGTCACGAACATGTTGTCGACCGTCGAGATGCCATTGCTGATGGTGCCGTCCTGAAGCCTCGTCTGCAGTGAGCGCGCGCCGTGACCCAGGACCTTGTCGGGTGCCGTTTCTAGCGTCCAGTACTCCAGGAAATCCAGAGCACGCAGTCGATTCGAGAACGAGATCGTCTCGCGGAGCTCCCCGAATTCGAGAACCCGCCCGAAGGCCGACGAGGGGACGACAGCGCTGATCGCGACACCGCCCGCGAGGAGGAAGGAGAGCGTCGAGACCGTTCTTGGACTGATCGACCCGCGTCGCACGACAGACACTACGGTCAGCATGAAGAGACCGATCACCAGCAGGAGCAGCGCGGACCTCGTTCCGGCGAGGAGAGCCCCGCCCAGGCCCAGGACGATCGCGGCGCCTCGGAGCATGAACGCGCGTCCGCCGGACCACGTCATGGCATAGAACAGTCCGAGAACCGCGACAGACACCTGGAACACAGCTGCTGGAACGGGTTGGCCGATGAACCCTCGAGCACGAAGCCCCGCCGTGATGACGGTGCTGTGGCGCGGCGGCCCGAACACCTGGTGAACGAGGTAGGCGCCGGTCAGGGCGTCCAGCACGAGAGTCACCATGAGGGCGACGGAAAGCAGCCCGAGGGTCTTGATGGCGCGTTCGACACCGATGACGCCGACGACGCCGATGCCCGCGACGATCGGCGCGACGGTCTGCAGATTGCTGAGGAACTGCTCGGATGATCCGGCTGCGGTGAGAGACAGCGCCACGAGAGCCACGAGTGCCGGATAGGCGGCTCGGCGCCAACCCGGATGTGAGACGCCGCGGATCGCCGCAACCGCCACGAGCGCGACGCCGACGAGAATCGACACCTGCAGTAGCAGCGCGAACCGCGGGTGGAGCACCGTGTAATTGCCCGGAATCGCGAGCGTGCCGATCGCCGCGGCGGCAGCGATCATCGTGAGGACTCGACTCCGCGACGAGGCAGCGGCATGCTCAGCGCGCATTTCTCGCCTCCCACGAAGACGCGATGAACCGCGGCGTGCGCCACGCGAACATGGCCGAGGAGGCGCCCAGCACCAATGACCAGCCCATGACGAACAGAGTCACAGAGTGCGTCGCGGCTGCCACAAGATAGACACCGAACGTGAGTACGCCGAGCGGAATCATGTAGAGCAGCTCGTAACGGGGACTTCCGAGCGCGGAGACCGTGTTGACGCCGGGAATGGTCCAACAGTGAATCGCGTGGCCGAGGCAGACGGGTATCGCGATCAAGACCGCGAGACCCAGGGACGAGGTGCCATCTCCCCAGAGGCTGATGCACGCGACCACGGCAACGGCGCCCACCGCGCCAAGGATCGACAGCGCCATCGTTCCGCGCAGAAGAGTCCGGTACAGGTCGGTCACCGCATCGCGTGTCCTCAGTCGGCTCACTTCGGAGACGGTTCCGGCAGACAACGCCAGAAGCGCGATCTTGGGCATCATTCCCACGCGCGCCGCCACGTCGTAGGCGACGACGAAGCTCGGTGAAGCGGCCACGAGTCCAAGAGCCCACCGATCGAGCTGCGTGACCGTCAGGCCGAGCACCGCGGTCGCAGACTTCGCGCGAAAGAAACGTCCGATCAGGACCATCACTTGGTTGTCCTGCACCACGCCAGGGACCAGATGTCGACACTCGGTGACGAGTCCGACGAACGTCTGCACGACCCCACCGGCGAAGAGTCCGATCCCGAGCGAATGCAACCCGGCACCCGATTCGAGGGCAACCAACGTCGCGATGGCCTGGGTCGCCGATCCGAGCACGAGGATCAGGGCGCGGGCTGAGAATCGGTCGCCGCCGAGTGCTGACGCCGCGAAGAGCGACCCGACACTTCGCAACACTGATCCGGCCGTGACCCATGCCAAGGTCACCACGAACTCGCCAGTGAGGGAATCGGAGATGTCGGCCGCTCGTGCGTAGGCCGGCCACAGGATCAGCGCGACGAGTCCGAGGCCGATGGGGACTGCAACAGAAAGGAGGGTCAGGGCGGAGAACGCGCGACGGGTCAACGAAGACTCGCTCGCGAGTTTTGTCGCCAGTACTGGAGCGCCGAAGTCGAACACCAGGAAGACGGTGAAGAGAACCGAGGCGAGCGCCCACACCTGATACGTCGAGGCGTTGAGATAGCCAAGACCGAGCAGGGGCGTGAACGATGCCAGCCCGGTGGCGAACACCGCAGGCAGGCCTCCCAGCAGGAGCCGTCCGCTCAGCCTCCCGGTGAAGGTGTCGGCCATCCTCACGACCCCCGTCCCCGGGTTGCCACCTCGCGGATCGAGCGTGTCAACGCGCCGCGGGCGACACGTAGGCGAGGAATGCTGGCCTCGATCTGCTTCCAGAAGGGGTGCGGGCCGGCAGCGATCTCGAGCGCCTGTCCCATGACGACGTCCGGGTTGAAGCGCCACGCATGGTGGACGTACTCGGCGACGCCCAGGTCCTCATAGGCCCCCCACCCCTTGCGCTCATAGCTGAGATGCACCGACGGGATCCCGGCGAGAATGGACTCCAGGGCCCCGTGCATGCGCACGGAAATGGTCACGTCAGGATGATCCGCGCTCGCGAGAGCCTCCTGCAGGGTGCGGTGCGGGCCGGGCCGGCCGAGAGCCTCGTAGAAGGAAGGGTCGTCGTTGCCCCGCCCAGCACTCTGGACGAGAAGCTCGACGCCGGGAAGCGATGCCAGCTGACGGACCTTGTCGACGTAGCCGTGCCGGTCCGGAAGGCTCCGGGCAACGAGGCCGATGCGCGCGGGCCGGGATAGGGTCCGCCCGTCAGGAGGTGAACCCGACCAGCGATCGGCGATCGCCATGACAGCCAGGTCGGGGGCCCGCACAGCCGGGAATCCGTGCTCCAGGCACTCGGCGAGCGAGCGGTCGTCGCGCACGTAGACCCGCTCTGCGCGGGTGAGGCGCTCGAAGGACGTGTGCAGGCCCTTGGGCGGCAACGGCCCGATGCTCTGCGGGAGATAGATGTAGGGAGGTGCATCCCCCCGGGGTGCCTGACTCGCCTGCGAGATGAGCGATTTGAGCGCGGCCACCGGCGTGTTCGCCCGGAGGTATCCGCCCCCGACCGCAAGGACGAGATCGGCGTCGCGGAGGAGGTCACGAACCGCGGGATGGGGAAGGCCCGTGAGGAAGACGCGTGCGACCCGATGCCACGGCATGTCCTCGGACGGCCCCGCGACCGGGTTGAGCGCATGAGGGTACTCAGGAAACGACGAAGGAGCCATGGCGATCAGGTTCAGCTCCGCGTCCGGAAACGCTTCCAGCGCCAGCCGTGCGGACTCATCGACGAGCAGGCCGTCCCCGGAGTTGGTGCGGCTGTACGCGTTCGCGATGACGATTCTGGGGACTCGGTTCACGATGGCGTGCCCATCGGCCCGTAGGCCACCTCGAGGCCCTGGCGCTGACGCTCAGCTGAGTGGGCGACCAGGAACTCCTTCCACGGCACGCTCGAACGCTGGTCCTCGGGCTCTGCGAGCTGCCGCGCAATGAGCGCGACGGCCTCTTCGGGATCACTGAACAGGCTGTCCCGTGGGACCGAGAGCGCGTAGGGGAGGTCGCGAACAGCGAGGGGAACGCCCGAATCGACGGCGTCGAGGATCGAGACGGGGAAGCCCTCCCACAGAGCGCAGTGGACGTAGACGCTTGCGCGCGCCAGCCTGTCGCGTGCTTCCTCACGTGGGAGCCATCCCGTGACGCTCACTTCAGCGTCGGCGAACGCCCGGTCCCAAGCAGGATCGGTGTTGCCGATCCACTCGAACCGTGCGTCGGACCGCGGGTGCTCGCGGCGGAACCTCCGGGCGATCTCGAGGAAATAGGCAGGATCCTTCTGCGGAGAGAGGCGCCCGCTCGCGGCGACGACCGGGGGGTTCTCCGGAAGCACCCGGTCCAGTGGCGAGACGATGCTCGGGACATGCACCGCATGAGTCTTGAAGCCCAGGTCCTCGGCGAGCTCTGACTCGTGCTTCGAACACGCCGCGACGACAGACGTGTTGAGGCTGAGCCCCTTCTCGATGAGTCGCACCGCCCCTCGGACTCCCGCGCTGAGGTCGAGTCGTTCGAACGCGTAGCAGTGGGGAGTGAAGACGATCCGCGCTCGGCGGCGTGACACCGCCAGTCGCCCGTAGACGCCGGCGAACGAGGAGTGCAGATGGATGACCTGAGGTCGATGACGGGACCGGAATCGCGCGATCTGCAGGATCCGCGAGACGTGGCCCGTGCGCATGGGCTCAGCGGCGATGAAGCGCTCGAGCCAAGCGGGTTCGATCGGCGACTCGGCCCGCTCGGCGTAGACGAGCAGGTGGTCGTACTCGGGCATGCGGTCCGCGTACTGGGCGATGGCGGCTCCCACGCCTGCCGAGAACGATTCCGCGACGTGCAGAACGCGAGGCCTCTCGGGAGTCCTTCCGGTCGCATCCCGCGGCACTGTCACTCCCCTCGGTCGAGACTGTCACGAGTACGAAGGGGTCAACGACGAATCTGTTCTTGCCCCCCAGAACGTGCGCTTCTGAGGATACGGGTCGCGGGGCGGCAGCCGGGGACTGGATACACGTCCCGGACACGAGTCAGCTGCGCCGCCGGACCGTCTCGCGCTTCTGCTCATCCACCGCCTGCTCGTACGCCGTGACCAATGCCTGGATCGTCAACGGCTTGAAGCGCTCGATCATCGCCGTGATGATCTCGGGTGGCTGGCCCGAGGACTTCAGGTGCGGCCACACCTGATTGCGGAACAGCTCCGTCAACTCATCTGCCAAGGCTGTCCCGTGAGCGAGGATCAGCTTCCGCGCCCCGTGCGCTGCATCGATGGGCAGCTCGGCATCCAGGAATCCCATCCCCACCGCCAGGTGCGCAGGCGCGAGACGGAAGACGTCCTCGTCGGGTGTCGGCTCGATGACGCCCAGCGCGATGAGCAGCTCGAGGTCGTCGTCGGAGAGCTCCCGGCCGGCGCGCTTCTCGAGTGCGCCTCGCTCGACGGTCTCGGGCAGCTCCGGCATCCACGGCGCCAGCAGGGTCCGATGCAGTGCGACCTGCTCCGGGCTCGCGTCGGCCGGGATCTTCTCGAGGTAGCCCTCGATCGCCTGCAGCGTGAACCCGTGGGACTGCAGTTCGCGCACGAGCTCCAGCCGGGCCAGATGGTCACGCCCGTAGTACCCGTTGCGACCCTCGCGGCGCGGCGGCGGGATCAGGCCGCGGCCCGCATAGAAGCGGACGGTGCGCACGGACATGCCGACACGCTCCGCGAGTTGCTCGATGCCGATCGATTCGGCGGGCTCGTTCACAAGCCGAGACTAGTCCGGAGGCGATCGGCTGGTGCCCGCGCAGGCGCGTCTCCTTGACGTCAACCATGACCTTTGACGCGGTGTCGGTGGCAGGGGACAGTCTTTCGACACTCGGCGCCTGAGCCGACGTCTCTCGGGAAATGTGATCGAACGAAGGGAACCCCGGAGTGAGTCATCCCGATGCATGGGCCGCGCTGTGCGAGTTGCTCGAGAACCTGAGCGACTTGGACCTACTGAGCACCTCGTGGGTGCGAGTGGAACGAGAACTTCTGCAATTCTGCCGCGAGTGGCGGCCGGCGCCAGACGACTGGGACTCTCGGCCGGGTGAACCGTGGTCAACCATCACCGAGGTCACCGCGACCGCCATGGAGCGCCTCCACGAGTCAACGGGGGTCTCTCCGGGGTCCGACGCATGGTTCTCTGCCGTCGCGGCGAAGGAACACGTCGCGACGCTATGGGATCTGGCGCAGGAGCAGGCCCGCAGCGAGAACGCTGTGACGCCGGCTATGGCGGCAGTTCGCACCGCCTATGCACTCGCGTTGGCGGTCGACGGTCTCGTGGGGGAGACGTTCGAGCCGCACCATCGAGCGAAGCTCGACTTCGAGATCGATCCTGACGGTGCCCATCCGCTACTCGTGCGACCCGGGGTTGCTGGGATCGACGTGCACGAGATGAACACGCGACCAAGCAGTCATCCGCACCGCGGTCTTGAAGCCACACCGCACCTCGCGTTGGGCAGGCCCGTGCACTCCAGGTTTCGCTTCGTGCTGGACTGGGACGCGTTCGGGCGACTCTTCGCCCTCGATGAACTGCATGAGTTCGTGGTGGCCGTACTCGAGCCCACGCTAACGCTGGACGAGTACGCCATCGTCACCGACGACAGGTTCTATCGAAACCTGGGTCCGCGGGACCCGCGACGCCAGGCGCGACGGATTGCGCGAATGGTCGAGAAGGCAACGCAATCTGGCGCATCCCTCGTGGTCCTTCACGAATACGCGCTCACTGAATCAATGTGGGACTACCTGTGCGACCAGGGGCGCGACATGCTCTCCAAGCCGGTGCTCATCATCGCGGGCGTGGTGACCGAGACGGGGCCAGGAAGCACCTGCACCAACGAAGCTCGGATGCTCTTCCCTCGCGAGGGCATGGGCATGCAGGCCGTCGCACATACGAAACTGCATGGTGCCCATCTCGGCGAACTGCAGGAGCAGATCACGACGTCTTCTGAGATTCGCATTTTCGCCAGTGATCGCTGGGCCTTGGCCGTGCTGCTTTGTCTGGACACCTTGGACAGTGAGGTGGTGGAGGCCCTGATCGACATCGGCGTGAACTTGCTCGTCGTTCCCACCATGAGCGCGAAAACCAAGTCGATGGCCAACGTGATGGCACGCCTCAGCACTGGCAGTCAGGGCTTGGCGATCATGGCGAACGGCCCGGTCGCGTGGGGCTCGGAGCCCGACCCCGAGCGGTTTGTTGGAGGGCGCGCCGAGGCCGTCTTCTCGGGTCCGTACCGCGACGAGCCAGACGTCCTTCGCTTTCCAGAGGTCAAGCCGGGCCCGGCACACGGCACAGGAATGTGGATCTTCAACTTCACGGAACGCGAAGGGGTCTGGTACGGTGAACACAACTTGTGACAACTATTGCTATCCGCCGGGGGTTTGGCCTTGTCTGTGACTCGTCCTGTGGCGCATCTTTCGTCTCTCCTGGAGGCTTTGGTCGTTCGCGCCAGGGAAGGAAAAGCCGACCTCAGTCCCGCTGTCGATGTGCTCATCGACCTGTCGCGCTTGGCTGCGCGGGCCGACGTCGGGGCCATTCGCGCGGCGATGCCGCCGGTGGCCGCCCTGCGTGAGCAGTTGGACGGCGGCCTCGTGCTCAATCGACCAACGGAGATGCTGAAGAGCGACCAGAGCCACGCCTACCTCGCGGGCGTGATGTGGGCGGTCACCGAGATGCTTGCTGCACGCTCGGATGTGTTGGGTCCCGACGGCTCCGGTGGGCTCGCCGCCACACGCAAGTCGCGGGTCGTCGAGGCGGTGAAGTCCGAACTGGATGAACGGCAGTCTGCCTCTCCCTCCGAACTCCTCAAGAGTGAACGCCTCAGTGCGCTGGGAGCGCGGCCCGATGAGGTCTCGCGAGCTCTGGCAGAACTGTCACTCACCGGGATGGTTCATGAGAAGCCCGCCGAACGTGGTCAGGATCGACGTCGCAAGTACTTCGCCCTGACTGGGGCCGACACCTAAGTTCCACGGCTCCGGAATGCCAGACCATGGGTCTGCCAACCGCGCCCAGCGACGAACGTCACGTCTCGCAGGGTCGGACGCATCCCTACGCTGGACGGGATGAACGCCACCACCCGCGTGCACGCGCCGACGATCGCGCTCGCTGCCGTGTACGGGGCCCTGTTGGCCACGATCGGGTTGTGGCCTCGGCACGTGGACGCCAGCCTGTCCTTGGCCGACTGGTCCGTCACGCGACGGGCCGCCGACCTGGTGACCCTCACGCCCGAGCAGGTCGTCGCGACGGCGGAGGTCTCGGCCAATGCCGTCCTCTTCGTTCCGGTCGGGCTTGCCGTGGCGTTCTGGTGGCCACGCATCTGCGTGTGGGCCGCCGTCGCGGCAGCGTTGTCGATCGCCGTGGTCATCGAGCTCGCGCAGTGGCTCGCTCCGGTCGATCGCACCCCGTCGCTGATCGACCTCGCCGCCAACACGGCCGGCGCCTGCGTCGGATTCGTGGCGGTGCGTGCGGCGACGGCGCATCCACGGTGGCGCGTCCCGCTGCTGGGCACGCTGATCCCGGTCGTCGTCGCCGTGCTGGGCGTCCTGGTGTGGGGCCTGCTCGCCGGGTCCTGAGGCTTGGGAAACCGCTCTTCCCGAGGGGCTTGGATTCGCGCAACCGGATGGAATACTGGGGGTATGTGGCGACTCTGACAGTAATGGTGTCAGAATCATCGCCAACGCTTCCATCCGTTGTGAGGACATCCATGACCGAGGCATTCATCTACGACGCCATCCGTACCCCTCGCGGGCGCGGCAAGAAGACCGGATCGCTCCACGAGGTCAAGCCGATCTCGCTGGTCACCGGACTGCTCGACGAGATCAAGGTGCGCAACCCTGACCTCGACCCCAACGCGGTCGACGACGTCGTCCTGGGCGTCGTGTCGCCCGTGGGCGACCAGGGCGCCGACATCTCCCGCACCGCCGTGCTGGCCGCCGGATTCGGCGAGCAGGTCGCGGGTGTGCAGCTCAACCGCTTCTGCGCCTCGGGCCTGGAGTCCGTCAACCAGGCCGCTTCCCGCGTGAAGTCCGGCTGGGAGGACCTGATCATCGCCGGCGGCGTCGAGTCCATGAGCCGCGTGCCCATGGGTTCTGACGGCGGCGCCTGGGCGATGGACCCCAAGACCTCGCTCGACACCGGCTTCGCCCCGCAGGGCATCGGCGCCGACCTGATCGCCACGATCGAGGGCTACAGCCGCGAGGACGTCGACACCTTCGCCGCCGAGTCGCAGGCGCGTGCCGCCAAGGCCATCGCCAACGGCTACTTCGACAAGTCGATCGTCCCCGTCCGCGACCTCAGCGGCCTGACGATCCTCGACCACGACGAGTTCGTCCGCGAGGGCACGACCGTCGAGTCGCTCTCGGGGCTCAAGCCCTCGTTCGCCGACATCGGCGACCTCGGTGGCTTCGACGCCGTGGCGCTGCAGAAGTACGTCAACGTGGACAAGATCAACCACGTCCACCACGCGGGCAACAGCTCGGGCATCGTCGACGGCGCCTCGCTCGTGCTGATCGGCAACGAGAACGCCGGTGAGCGCCACGGCCTCAAGCCGCGCGCCCGCATCGTCTCCACCGCGGTCATCGGCTCCGAGCCGACGATCATGCTGACGGGCCCCGGCCCCGCCTGCCGCAAGGCGCTGGACAAGGCCGGCCTGTCGATCGAGGACATCGATCTGCTCGAGATCAACGAGGCCTTCGCCGCCGTTGCGCTCAAGCTCATGCGCGACCTCGACGACTTCCCGCACGACCGCACCAACGTCAACGGCGGCTCGATCGCGATGGGCCACCCGCTGGGTGCGACCGGCGCGATGATCCTGGGCACGCTCGTCGACGAGCTGGAGCGCCGCGAGAAGCGCTACGGCATGGCCACGCTCTGCATCGGCGGTGGCATGGGCATCGCCACCATCGTCGAGCGCATCTGATCGACCGACCCGAGACCACGAAGGAATACGTATGACTGCAACCGACGCGGTGCGCTACGAGGTCGAGAACGGCATCGTCACCCTGACGATCGACGACCCGAACCAGAGCGCCAACACGATGAACGAGACCTATCGCGCCTCCATGGAGGCCGCGGTCGACCGTCTCGCCCAGGAGATCGCCGACAACGGCGACGAGATTCTGGGCGTCGTCATCGCCAGCGCGAAGAAGACCTTCTTCGCCGGCGGCGACCTCAAGCTCATGACGCAGGCCACGCCGGCCGACGCCCAGATGCTCTTCGACAACGTCGAGTCCATCAAGGCCACGCTGCGCCGCCTCGAGAAGATCGGCAAGCCGGTCGTCGCGGCGATCAACGGCGCCGCCCTCGGTGGCGGCCTCGAGATCGCTCTCGCCTGCCACCACCGCATCGCCGCGGAGGGCCGCTACGAGATCGGCCTGCCCGAGGTGTCGCTGGGCCTGCTGCCCGGCGGCGGTGGCGTCACGCGCACCGTGCGCATGTTCGGCATTCAGGACGCGCTGATGAACGTCCTGCTGCAGGGCCAGCGCATGAAGCCCGAGAAGGCGCTCAAGGTCGGCCTGATCGACGAGATCGTCCCGGCCGACGAGCTGCTGTCGAAGGCGCGCGCCTGGGTCGAGGCCAACGCCGGCAACGAGGAAGCGGCCTCGCAGCCGTGGGACCGCGGTGGACACAAGATCCCCGGCGGCACCCCGAGCAACCCCAAGCTGGCGGCCTTCCTGCCCAGCTTCCCGGCCAACCTCAAGAAGCAGCTCAAGGGCGCGCCCTACAAGGCCCCGCGTCACATCATGAGCGCTGCCGTCGAGGGCTCGCAGGTCGACTTCGACACCGCCAGCCGGATCGAGTCGCGCTACCTGGTCGACCTGTTGATCGGTCAGCAGTTCAAGAACATGACGCAGGCGTTCTTCTTCGACCTCGGCGCGATCAACGCCGGCGGCTCGCGTCCGGCGGGCATCGCCGAGCGCAAGGCCGAGAAGGTCGCCATCCTGGGCGCCGGCATGATGGGCGCGGGCATCGCCTACGAGGCGGCGCGCGCGGGCATCGAGGTCGTCCTCAAGGACGTCAGCATCGAGGCTGCCGAGAAGGGCAAGAGCTACTCGGTCAACCTGCTGCAGAAGCAGGTCGACCGCGGTCGCCTGACCGAGGAGAAGAAGGACCAGATCCTCGCTCGCATCACGCCCACCGCCGACTATGCCGACCTGAAGGGCTGCGACTTCGTCGTCGAGGCCGTCTTCGAGTCGGTCGAGCTCAAGCACAGCGTCTTCGCCGAGCTGGAGCCGATCGTCAACGGCGACGCTCTGCTGGGCTCGAACACGTCGACGCTGCCGATCACCACCCTCGCCGAGGGCGTCCAGCGTCCCGAGGACTTCATCGGCATCCACTTCTTCAGCCCGGTCGACAAGATGCAGCTCGTCGAGATCATCGTGGGCGAGAAGACGTCGGACGAGGCCCTGGCCCGTGCGATCGACTTCACCAAGCAGATCCGCAAGATCCCGATCGTCGTCAACGACAGCCGCGGCTTCTTCACCTCGCGCGTGTTCGGCACGCTCGTGATGGAGGGCGTCGAGATGCTGGCCGAGGGCGTCGACCCGGTCACGATCGAGCGCGCCGCGCAGCTGGCCGGCTTCCCGGGCCAGCCGCTCGCAATGTCCGACGAGGTCTCGCTGACGCTGCAGCAGAAGATCGAGGGCGAGGCCCGCAAGGCCGCCGCCGCCGAGGGCAAGGAGCTGCCCGTCACGCCCGCGTCCGAGGTCGTCAACAAGCTGGTCGAGCTCGGTCGCCCGGGCAAGGCCGCCGGCGCCGGGTTCTACGAGTACCCCGAGGGCGGCAAGAAGTTCCTGTGGCCCGAGCTGTGGAACCTGTTCGTCAAGGACGACGTGGACGTGCCGCTCGAGGACATCGAGGAGCGCCTCACGTTCATCATGGCCGTCGAGACGATCCGCTGCTACGAGGAGGGCGTCATCCGCCAGGTGGCCGACGCCAACATCGGCTCCATCTTCGGCATCGGCTTCCCGCCGGTCCACGGTGGTGCGCTGCAGTACGTCAACGGCTACGAGTCGGCCACGGGTGAGATCGGCGTGAAGGCGTTCGCCGAGCGCGCCCAGCAGCTGGCCGAGAAGTACGGCGAGCGCTTCACCCCGCCCGCGCTGCTGCTCGAGAAGGCCGAGAAGGGCGAGAAGTTCGCCTGATCCGTCCCTGCCACGAACGAAGCCCCGGTCCACTGGACCGGGGCTTCGTCGTGGTGCCGGGGTCCGGTGTCAGACCGCGCCCTCCTTGGCCAGTACGGCCCGCACGGTGCGGGTCAGGATCTGCAGGTCGCCCATGAGGGACCAGTTCTCGACGTAGTACATGTCCAACTGGATCGCCTCGTCCCACGTCAGGTTCGACCGACCCGAGACCTGCCACAGGCCCGTCATCCCGGGGCGCACCCGTAGTCGGCGCCAGTGGCTGTCCTCGTACAGGGCGACCTCCGCCTCGCGTTGCGGGCGTGGCCCGACCAGGCTCATCTCGCCCTTCAGCACGTTGAGCAGCTGGGGCAGCTCGTCGATCGAGTACCGGCGGATGACGTGGCCGATCCGGGTGATGCGCGGGTCGTTCTCGACCTTGAACAGGGGCGAGTCCGAGGTGCCCTGCTCGTCCAGCAGCCTCGTCAGCTCGGCGTCGGCGTTCAGGCGCATCGAGCGGAACTTGATCATCGGGAACGGCTCCCCGTCGCGACCGATCCGCTCCTGGCGGTAGAACACCGGGCCGGGGCTGCTCAGCTTCACGCCGATCGCGGTGACGAGGAAGACCGGCGACGCCAGCAGCAGGACCAGCGCGGCACCGACGCGGTCGAACACCAGCTTGGGCCAGTTGCCGGCCTCGGCGTACCTGGGTTCCTGGACGTGGACGAACGGGAGCCCACCGACCTCGCGCATGTGGATGCGCGAGCCCGTCACCGCGAGGAGGTTCGGGGACAGCAGCATCTCGACGCCGGCCTCCTCGAGCTCCCAGGTCAGGTCTCGCAGCCCGTGATGCCCCAGATGCTCAGTATCCGAGACGATCACGACATCGGCCTCGACGATGTCGAGCGCCGACTTCAACGAGCGTGCGGTCCCCAGGACCGGGATGAAGTTGTCGTCGACCCGCAGCCAGTCGTGATTGATCTCCTGGTCCGGCAGCCAGACGCCGGTGACGCGCTGCCCCGAGACCGGGTTCCGCGAGAACCAGCCGGCGATCTCGCGAGCGGACTCGACCTGTCCGATGACCATCACGTGACGCACGTAGCGGCCCAGGCGGAACTGGCGCTCGCGGTACTTCTGCCAAGCGCGTCGCGTGAAGAGCAGGCCCACGAGGCCGAGCGGAAACGCGATGGCGAGATACCCGCGGGACAGGTCGAGCTTGAGCAGGACGGCGGCGATCGCCAGGACGCCGAACATGGTGACCGTGACATGGAAGATTCGCTGATATTCCCGGCTGGACCCCAGTGCCGTCCGTGATCGGGTGCGGCCCAGGCGCAGGCCGAACCACCACGCCAGGGTCAGCAGTACGCCGAACTTGGTGTAGCCGACGTTGAACCGGGCCGCGATCGTGTCCGCCTGCGTTCCGAGCCAGACGAGCTCGGAGAACACTACGGCGAACAGCAGCACGATGAGGTCGGTCGCCGCGATGCGCCGCTGGTGGCGACGACGCAGTTCATCGAACGACCGGTCGGGCAGGGAGCGGGAAGCGGGCGCACGACTCCCGTGGTCGGTGGCGAGGCGCTCCTGCTGTCCGTCCGCTGTCACGCGCCCCACGATAAGACGCTTTTCGGACCACGCCGGACGCGTCCCACGGCCACTGTGATTGATCAGACCTTGTGTTACGCGTGTGACAAGTGTTACTAAAAAGTAGCTATGTGCGCTGGGTCCCCCCCGTTCGACATTCGTCGGATGATTCTGTTTTCATGGTCGTACATCGTCTTGATGTCGCTTCGGAGGGAACCCCAACATGGTCGCCAATTTGATCCGCCCATTCTCATTCGTGCTCGCCATGGGAGCCATGATCCTGCTTGCTCTCACGGGCCCCGCCTCGTCGGACGGCTATGGCGATCCGGCCATCGTCCAGGACGGCGGAGCTGCCGCCGCCGAGCCCGGTGAGCCCTTCACCGTGAGCTTCACGTCCAACGTCGAGTGCGCGTGGAACTCCACCTTCAACGGACAGAACGGCGCCAACGCGGTCGGCTTCGACTACGACCCGTCGTTCACCGCCCCCACCGATCCGGGCACGTACACCGGCACGGTCATCTGCAACTACTCGACCGAGGGCCCTTTCCGCCCCGTCGCGTATAGCGCTGACGCCACGTTGGCCGCGGTCCGTGACCAGACCTCCACGCAGACCTTCACGGTCGTCGTGGCCGGTGATGCGGGTGACGGCACCGATGGCGACGACAACGCCAACGGTGACGACAATGCCAACGACGACGCCGCCAATGAGGGCGACGACGCCGCAGGCGCCAACGACGACTCCACCACCAACGACGGCGCCCTGGCCGACACCGGTGGCGACAACTGGCAGCTGCTCGCCCTGGGCGCCGGCCTCGTGGTCGTCGGTGGCGGTGTGGCTGTGGCCGCCCGTCGTCGGAAGACCTCCTGAAGCACGTGAGCACGGCGGTGGGCGCTGCCCACCGCCGTGCCTAGGATGACCGCCATGTTCTCTCGGATGACGTGGCGGTCTCCGCTGTTGTGGGGACTGATCGGCCTCGGCCTGGCCGTCATCGTGTTTGCGCTGGTGCCCTTCGCCCTCGAGGCCAGGACGGTTGCCAGCAGCCTGCTCCGCGCCCAGGACCAGGCCGTCGCCTTGAAGGACCAGCTGGCTTCCGGCGACGCCGAGGGCGCCGCCGCTTCGCTCGAGCGACTCCAGGACGACACGGCCGAGGCGCACCGCCTCAGCAGCGGTGGCATGTGGGACTTCGCGGCCAAGGTGCCGTGGCTGGGGCGCAACGTCGAGGCGGTCCAGACCACCTCCGCGTCCATCGACGACATCGCGGCGCGCGGACTGCCGCCGTTGGTCGAAGCCGGTTCGTCGCTCTCCGTCCAGAGCTTCAAGCCCAAGGACGGACAGATCGACGTCGAGGCGCTGGCCACGCTGGCTCCCGCGCTGGCATCCGCCAGTGACGTCCTCGACCGCAACGCGGCCGAAGTCCGCTCGATCGATGCCGAGGGCCTCCTCGGACCCCTCGTGCGCCCGGTGCTCGACCTGCAGCGCCAGGTCGACCAGGCCGACCGTGCGGCCGATGCCGCCAGCCGCGTCATGCAGCTGGCTCCGGCGTCCCTGGGCGCCGGCGGTGAGCAGAACTACCTGCTCGTGTTCCAGACGAATGCCGAGATCCGCTCCACCGGCGGGATGGGCGGCGTCTACGTGCTGTTGAGCAGCGAGAACGGCAAGATCACCTTGGGTGAGCAGTCGTCCTCCGATCTGCTGAACCGCCGCCCTGACGGGACGCGACTGCCCGACGCCGAGCTCAGCAAGGACGAGCAGGCCGCTTTCGGCACGCTGATGGGGCGCGACGTGCGGTCCACGAACATCAACCCCGACTTTCCCCGGGTGGCCCAGATCTGGGCCGATCGTGGCGAGCAGGCCTACGGCGTCGACATCGACGGGGTCATTAGCCTCGACGCCGTGGCGATGTCATACGTCCTGCAGGGTGTCGGGGCGGTCGAGCTCGACGGCGGCGAGAAGCTGACCGCCGACACGGCCCTCAACCGCCTGCTCAACGGTGTCTACCTCGAGTACGAGAACCCCGACGACCAGAACGCGTACTTCGAGGACGCGACCGGCCGCACGTTCGAGGCCGTCATGAACGGTCGCGGCGACTGGACGAAGATCGTCTCCGCGCTTTCGGACGCCGCCTCGGAGCGCCGCCTGCAGATGTGGTTCCGCGACAAGGACCGCCAGAAGGTCGTCGCCGGGACGGCCGTCGCCGGGCGCGTCGCCCAACTGGATGACACGCCGCACGTCGGCCTCTACATCACGGATTCGGGTCAAGGCAAGATGCAGTACTACCTGCGCTACGACACCCGGGTCAAGGCCACCACCTGCACCGCCGACCGCGGACAGGCCATCCTCGTGACGACCTCGTTCCGCAACCAGTTCAGCGGCGATCCGCAGAAGGCGCCGTGGTACATCACCGGCAAGGGCGACCGGACCAAGAAGGGCAACCAGCTACTGACCTACCGGCTGCTGGCCCCCAAGGGCGGCAAGGTCACCGGGTTCACGATCGATGGCACCGAGCAGTCCCTCGCCTCGAGCGACGTCACGTACAAGGACCGGCCGGTCCAGTACGGCACCCTCGTGGTGAAGCCCGGAGAGGAGATCTCGGTGACCTGGCGGGTCGAGACGGCGCCCGGCGCCGACGGCGATGGCCGCTACTTCGAGACGCCCGGCATCGACACCTCCAGCAACGACCTCCGGGTGCCGAGCGCATGCCGCTGACGTTCGGGCTAACCGCCGAGGGCCTTCAGCCGGGCCGCGATGGACGCCACCGCGGTCTCGGCCAGGATGGCGACCTCGGCATGGACCTCGGCCGGATGACCGATCGGATCGCGCAGGTCGGCACTGCGAGGACCCTGCGTCCGTGCGCCGGCGGCCCCGGCGACCAGGCCGGCCAGGTCCGTGGCATCCACGAGATCGCCCAGGGCCGCGAACTCCAGCAGCGTGAAGGTCCGGCGCAGCGATCGAGGATGCAGGTCCAGCACGTCAGCGCGATGGGCGCGGGTGGCGGTCAGCACCAGGTCGGCCCCCGCCACGATCTCGGCCGTCAGCTGGCGAGCGGTGCTGGACGGCACCTCGATCCCGCGGCTGGTCAGCTGGGCAGCCGAGTCCCGATCCATCGGACGTCCCTCGGGAGCCCGGACGCCGGCGCTCTCGACCGTGGGGCCGTGGCCGCCAAGGCGGTGCCGCAGCATCGCTGCGACCATGGGGGAGCGACACACATTCGCCGTACACACGACGAGGATCCGGTGCTCCACGGTCGAGAGCCTACTGCCGCGCCCCCACGACGAGGACGATGCACCGACCTCGCCCCACTTCCCCGAAACCGGAGGCCCGCATGGACGTGAAGGACTACCTGCGCATCGCGCGGGAGCGTTGGCTGATGATCGCGTTCGTCTGCGTCACGGCCGTGGTCGCCGCCGGTTTCTACACGCTCTCGGTCACGCCCCAGTACGAGTCGACCGCCCGGATGTTCGTCAAGACTCCCGCCGGTGACTCCGGCGGCGAGCTGCAGCAGGGCGGCCAGTTCAGCCAGCAGCGCGTGAAGTCCTACGCGACCCTCATCAAGGGTGAGGAGGTCGCCAGCCGTGTCGTCGAGAAGCTGAAGCTGGAGGAGACCCCGCAGGATCTGATGGCCCGCACGACCACGAGTGTCGAGCTGGACACCGTGGTCCTCTCCGTCTCGGTCACCGATCCCTCGCCCGAGCGCGCGCAGGAGCTGACCCAGACCGTCGCCGAGACGTTCACCAGCTACGTCCGAGAGCTCGAGACGCCCGACGGCGAGCAGGACGCGCCCGTCAAGGCCTCCATCGTCGACCGCGCGACCGTCCCCGACTCGCCCGTCTCGCCCAATCCCACGCGCAACCTGGGCCTGGCGCTCGTGCTGGGGCTGCTGCTCGGCTTCGGCCTGGCGGTCCTGCGCGAGATGACCGACAACCGCATCACCTCGCGCGACGCGATCAGCTCGGTCTCGGGTCGTGAGGTTCCCGTGTTGGGCGACATCCACTACGACCGCGAGGTCGCCAAGGACCCGCTCGTCCGCGAGCTCAAGGGCCACCACCCGCGGGTCGAGGCGTTCCGCGTGCTGCGGACGAACCTGCAGTTCATCGACGCCGGCACCAACCACAAGTGCTACGTCATCACCAGTGCCGTTCCGTCCGAGGGCAAGACGACCACGGCCGCCAACCTGGCCCAGGTCATCGCCGACAGCGGCCAGCGCGTACTGCTCATCGAGGCCGACCTGCGCCGGCCGAAGCTGGCCGAGTACCTCAAGCTCGAGGGCAGCGTTGGCATCACCACGATCCTGCTCGGCCGCGTCGATCCTGAGGACGCGATTCAGCAGGTCACCGAGCGGCTGCACCTGCTGCCCTCGGGCCGGATCCCCCCGAACCCCGCCGAGCTGCTGGAGTCGCCCGAGATGGGCAAGCTGCTCGACCGGCTGCGCCAGGAGTACGACGTCGTCCTGATCGACGCGCCGCCGCTGCTGCCCGTCACCGACGCCGCGCCGCTGGCCGCCGCCACCGACGGCGCGATCATGGTCATCAAGCACGGCTCGACCACGACCGACCAGTACGCCTCGGCGATCGAGCGGCTGGCCAGCGTGGACGCCCGCCTGTGCGGCACCGTCGTCACCATGTCGCCGCAGCCCAAGAAGCGCCGCGGTCGCAGCACGGGGTACGGCTACGGGTACGGGTACGGCTACGGATACGAGCCCGAGACCGGTGCTCGCAAGCGCTCGCGGTTCGGCAGCCCATCGAAGGCCTGACCGTGTGATCTGGCTGACGCGATCGTGCCCTCCGCGTGCGGGCGACTGCGAGGTCTGACTACCGTCGACCCATGACCTCCCTCGTTGTCCACGGCGACCAGGTCTCGGCGACCATCGACCACCACGGTGCCGAGCCGGTGTCCTTGCGCGACGCCGACGGCCACGAGTACCTCTGGTCGGGCGACGACCCGTGGAAGCGTCACGCCCCGGTCCTGTTCCCGGTGATCTGCCGGGTGCCCGACGACCGGATCAAGGTCGGCGACCAGACGTTCCCGATGCCCCAGCACGGCTTCGCCCGCGACCGCGGCTGGAGCGCCGTCGACAGCGCGCAGGACCGCGCCTCCTTCGTGTTGGTCGCCGACGACGAGACGCGCAAGCACTACCCGTACGACTTCGCGCTCGCGGTGACCTACCTCGCCGAGGGGCACACGCTGACCACCCAGTACACCGTTGAGAACCGTGGCGACGAGCCCATGCCGTTCTCGCTCGGCGCGCACCCGGCGTTCGTCTGGCCGCTCGAGCAGGACCAGCCGCGATCGATGCACGAGATCCGCTTCGACGAGCCCGAGACCGTCCCGTTCCGCCGCGTCGTCGACAACCTGCTGACCGACGACCGGTTCGACAACCCCGCCTGGGAACGCGTCATGACGCTCAACGACGCCTGGTTCGAGGACGGCGCCGTGATCATGCCCGAGGTCGCCAGCCGCGGACTGGTGTACTCCTCCGGCACCGGTCGTCAGCTGCGGCTCACCTGGGAGGGGTTCACCGGCATCACCGTGTGGTCGGTCCCCGGCGCGCGTTTCGTGTGCATCGAGCCGTGGCGCGGACTGCCGGCGCCGCACGACTTCGACGGCCAGTTCGAGGCCAAGCCGGGCAACGTCATCCTGCCGCCCGGCGGTCGCGAGGAGCTCTCGTACAAGATCGAGCTGCTCTAGGCCTGCTGCTCCCTCTCTCCCGCGCTAACCCCCACTTTTGGAACAGGATTTCGCTCAGGGGACCGGCGGAGGCGAAATCCTGTTCCAAAAGTCGCGGTAGGAGCGGTCGCGCGCGGGGGCAACGGAGGAGGGTGGCCGCCAGCCGGTCACTTCGGCGGCTTGGGGTCCCGCCGGAGCTCTTCGAGCTCGACGTGGTTGTACGTCGGCGGCATTCCCTCGTACCCACGGCCGACCAGCGCACGCCATACGCGCCCGACGAGAGTCGTGACGCTGCGCAGGTCGTCAGCGGTGAGGACAACGACGAGCCAGCCCGCGGCCTCGAGCGACTCCCGGCGCAGGATGTCGACCCGGCGCTGCGCTGCCGACCGCTCGTGGTGCCAACCGTCGTACTCCACGTCGATCTTCCACTTCCGCAACACCAGATCGCCGTGCCACGGTTCGACCCGTTCGGGCACGACGATCACGCCGTTGACCTCGGGCTCCGGCAGGCCACAGACGTTGAGCACCAGACGCGCGTCGGTCTCCGCGAACGAGTCCGCCCGTGCGCGCATCCGCCAGGCACTCAGGCGCGAGCGGCGAACACCATGCAGGTGCCGGCTCCATGCGAACTCGGTGAACGCCTCGGCGGCGGTCAGGCCCTCCTTGATGAGTGCGTCGCCGATCCTGATGATGTCGGCCAGCGGCAACGAGATCGCGGCGTCGACGAGGCACCGGTCCGGTCCGAGGATCGGGACGGCGTCGACTTCCTGCGTCCAGAGGGATTCTTGGCGCCGGTGCAGGACGACGTGCTCGGATCGGACCTTCCGGGGCGTGTTGGTCGACCAGTGGCGCGGGCTGATCGGGGTCGATCCGAGAGCCTCGGGAAGGTAGATCCGCAGCCCGGTGACGTGGCTGACCGCGGCGTCGGGCGGCAGGATCAACCGATCGGCGGCGAGCTGAAGGGGGAAGGTCAGGGGCTCGTCCGCGAGGCACCAGACGCCCCGGCCCGGGTGCAGGGAACGGAACCCGGACCCGTACAGGCGGCGGCGGCCGACTCCTGCCGCCTCGGCCTGCGCAGTCGTGAACGGACGGCCGCGGAGGTTGTCGGGCACAGGATCCATGGCGAGAGACTGCTGGGCTTGCGCCGCCGATGGAACCACCCGGGAGCGTCCTGTGGATACCGCCGCCGTCCTCCCCAACTTTTGGCACAGGATTACGGCCACGGGGTTCCGGGACGCGGAATCCCGTACCAAAAGTGGGGGGAGGGGAGGGCGGGTCGCCCCGCGGACGGCTCCGGATCAGCGGGTGGGCTGCCCGTTCTCGTACAGGCGCGGGATCGCGTGGTTCGCGACGAACACGCCGTCGGGGTCGACCGCCGAGCGGATCGCGGCCAGCCGGAGCCACGCATCGGCCGCGTAGGCGCTGCGCGCGTCGGTCGGCTGCTCGGCGAAGTTGAGGTAGGACCGACCGTTCGACCACGGCTCCAGCGCCGCGACCGCGTGCTCGCCGGCGGAGGCGATCACGGCACCGATCTCCGGGCTCGGCGCCATGCCACCGCACAGGAACGCGAACTCGCCCTCGAGGTGCGACAGCACGCCGCCTCCCTCGTGGGGCCGGCCCAGGGCGCCACCCAGCTGGCGCAGCTCGGCCAGCATGAGCGGCGTCTCGACGCCCGGGCCGAACAGCGCGAGGAACGCTTCCGCGCCTTCGTCGTCCAGCTCGCGCAGCATCGTCGAGCGCATGACGCCCGGCGCGGGGCCCTCCGGATCCATGTGCAGGTGCACGAGGGTCTCGGTGGGGACCCGGCCGAACGTGTCGAGCTCCGGCTCGAGAGCCCGCAGGGGCGCCAGGACGTCGGCGGCCCGCTCGTCGTCCGCCATGACCGCGCCGTCGATGACCACGATCGTGCGACCTCGGACGAAGTCGGGCATCTCGGGGACCGGGGGGATCCTCATGATGCGGAACGACGTCGTCACCTCGTCGGGGGCGACGGGCGCCCAGGCCCGCCACATGTCGAGGACACGGGGAGCCATCGCGACGTCCCACATCATCATGCCGGCGTACGCGGTGCTGAAGTCGTACGCGCGGAACTCCAGCGCGGTGACGATGCCGAAGTTGCCACCGCCTCCGCGGACCGCCCAGAACAGCTCGGCGTGGTGGTCGGCGTCGGCTCGCACGAGGGCGCCGTTCGCCAGCACGATCTCGACCGCCGTCATGCTGTTGGCCGCGAGACCGAGATTCCGGGCGTACCAGCCCATGCCACCGCCGAGGGTGTAGCCGGCGACGCCGACGTCGACCGACGAGCCATGCAGCACCGTCAGCCCGTGCTCCGCCGCGGCCTTCACGGCGGGCAGCCAGACGGCGCCGCCGCCGACGCGGACGACCCGGCGCTCGGGGTCCACGCTGACATCGTCCAGCGCGCTCGTGCGGACGATCACGACGTCGTCGAGGCCGCCGGCCACGAGGGGCCCGGCGTTGTGGCCCGTGCTC
>NZ_DAMDLR010000009.1:39132-71170 GCF_032084975.1 Aeromicrobium sp. | reverse complement strand
GCCCGGCCGCGGTGGATGCGGCTTCGGACGGTGGGAACCTTCACGCCGAGCACCGCGGCGATCTCCGCGTGCCCCAGCTGCTCGACGTCCGCCAGCACCACCGCGACGCGGAAGTTGCTCGGCAGGGTCGCCAGGGCGGCCTCGATGTCCGGGTCGAACCCCGCGTCGTGCACCAGGTCCGCCGGCAGCGACGTGGCGTCCGCCAGCCGGGCCTCGTGCGCTGCGGTGAGCGCGGACGTCGGCTGGCGCTTCGCGCGCCGCGCACCGTCCAGGAACAGGTTGGTCGTGATCCGGTGGATCCAGCCCGCGAAGTTCTGTGCCTCGTACCGGTCGAGCGAGGTGAAGACCCGCTCGAAGACGTCCTGGGTGAGGTCCTCGGCGTCCTGCGGGTTGCCGGTCAGCCGGTACGCGAGCCGGTGGACCTGGGCCGCGTGACGGGCGTAGATCTGCACCTGGTCGTGAGGCGTCGGCATCCGGTCGGGCATGCCTCGATCCTCGGCGGCCAACCTGAGAGCAGGCGAAGAACGCCCTGACGGTTGGCGAAGTCCGGCCGGCGTCACCGCGCGTCAGGCGGTCGGGGACAGCCGGGCGTCGATAGGCTGTGAGCACCCGCCGAACGAATGCGAGGGAGCATGACCACCGAAGCCAGCCTGGCCTACGTCGAGCAGTACCAGTCCGAGGACGACCACCTGCGCACCGCGCGTCGGCACGCCGAGTCCGTCGGCGTCGTCCCCGTCCTGCCGGGCGCCCGCGCCGCGCTGTCGTTCCTGGCCGGAGCCGCCGACGCCAAGAGCATCGCCGAGATCGGCACCGGCACCGGCGTCTCGGGCCTGGCCCTGCTACGCGGCATGCTGCCCGACGGTGTGCTCACGTCGGTCGACCTCGAGGCCGAGAACCAGCGCCTCGCGCGCGAGGTCTTCCTCGGTGCCGGCATCCCCGCGACGCGCTTTCGCCTCATCACGGGCTCGGCGCTCGATGTGCTGCCCCGGCTCAACGACGGCGGCTACGACCTGGTGTTCTGCGACGGCGACAAGGTCGAGTACGGCGAGTACCTCGACGAGGCCCTGCGCCTGACCCGCGCGGGCGGCTTCGTGGTGTTCGACAACGCCCTGTGGCACGACCGCGTCGCCGATCCGGCCCAGCGCGATCCCGAGACCAGCGCCATCCGCGAGCTCATCGAGCGGGTGCGGACCGACGAGGACCTCTCGTCGCTGCTGCTGCCGCTGGGCGACGGACTGCTGGTTCTTCAGAAGTCGCACTGACCAGGGGCTCGCTGTGCGGCCGGCCCCTAGAAGCGCGCGGCGGACTTGAAGCCGGCGGGTCCCCGCACGACGGCGACGACGTCGAACGGCTCGACCTCGGGCGCTACGCCGACCATCGCGGTGACGGGCACGTCGGCCGCTCGCGGCTCGAAGTCGGCCTGGAACGCGGCGCGCGCCTCGGAGCTGACGAAGACGTAGGTTCCCTCGAACCACTCGCCCTCGCGGGCGCGCCACGACTTGAAGCGCAGACCCGACAGGCCCGCGAACTTCGCGTGGGACTCGTTCTCGACGTAGTCGCGCAGACGGTCGAGGACATCAGTCGGTGCGTCGGTCAGCGACCAACGCACCGAGAGGCCGTGCACCGGCCCCGTCTCAGACGGCCTTGAGCTGGTCGCCCAGCGTCGCGGCTTCTTCGTTGTTGAGTTCGACCACCAGACGTCCGCCGCCCTCGAGCGGGACCCGCATGACGATGCAGCGCCCCTCCTTGGTGACCTCCATCGGTCCGTCGCCGGTCCGAGGCTTCATGGCGGCCATCTGTACCCCTCTCGTTCCGGGCCCGTGGTCCGGGCCCGGCGTCCATTATCGCGCATCCCGGCGCGGGATTCACGCGAAGGGTCCGAAGGACTCAGGCAGAGCGCAGTTCGCCCGAGCCGCCCGGCTGCTCGTCGGCGTCGGCCTGGACGGCCGGGCTGACGATCCGCGGATCGATCTCGGGGCGGGAGCCGAGCATCGCGATGAGCTCCTGCTCGGTCGCGAGGCGCTCCTCCAGCTCGTCGATCTGCGAGCTGCCGGCGGCCAGGTCGGCACGCAGGCGAGCGATCTCGGCCTCGCTGGCGCGCAGGCGCTCGCCGACGGCGCGACGGAAGGACGCGTCGACGTCGAGGTGCTCGCGCTCACGCTGGGCGATGACGCGGGCGTCGCGCACGCGGTCGCGCGCGAACTTCTGGCGGACGTCGCGGATCTCCTCGGACATCAGGACCGTCGAGGTGATGCCGGACGAGAGGGCCACGCAAGCGGCCATGATGAGGGCCGGAACCGTCTGCATCGCCACACCGGCGATCACGACGACAGCGGCCAGAGCAAGCACGATCGCTGCGGATGTCACGCGCAGCGAGCGGGGAAGTGTGCGGCTGGACATGCGGCCCAGCGTAGGTCCGCCGGGTCGACGGTTCGGGACGGCACGCCGAGGCGCTCGACAAGTTTCATCCCGGACCTGAGGCTTGGTCGCTCGGCGGGCCGGTTCGTGCCCGTCTCACTACCGTGGTCAGCGTGCCTGCCGCCTTCCCCGCCCGCGTCGTGGCCGCCTCGGTCGTGGCGCTGGGCCTGGTGACCTCCTGCTCCTCCCCCGCCGACGAGGCACGGACCGCCGAGCGCCAGTACCTCGCGATCGGCGACTCGTACGCCGCCGGCTACCAGCCCGCGATCGACGGCGGCGAGGCCGAGAACACGACCGAAGGCTTCGCGTGGCGCGTCGCTCAGGAGACCGGGCTGGGCCTGGTCAACGTCAGCTGCTCGGGCATCACGACGGTCGACTTCGTGTCCGGCGACCCCTGCGACGATGAGCTGCGCGCTCCGGGCGCGCCGGCGCCGACAAAGGGCTCCGAGCTCGCCGTGGCGCTCGACCACCTCGACCGCCACGGCGACGACGTCGAGCTGGTGACGGTCGTGCTGGGCGCGAACGACCTGCGCGCGTGCGCCTTCGACACCGGGTGGCGCGGTTGCGTCGCCGAGGCGGTCCCGCGAGCCGCGCGTGCCCTGGACGACCTGCTGGGGCAGGTGCGCGAGCGCATCGGCCCCGACGTGCCGATCGTGGGGCTGACCTATCCCGACGTGTGGCTGGGCGCGCCCGTCCTGGCGCCCGACTCGCGTGAGGCGGCCAGGATCGCCGATGCCTCGGTCGAGATGTTCCGCACGCTCGTCAACCCGGCGCTCGCGCGCACGTACGCGAGGCACGGCGCCGACTTCGTGGACGTCACCGAGGCCTTCGGGGCGTACCTGCCGGCCGACCGGACGACGAGGTCGGCCGAGTTCGGCACGCTCCCCGAGCGGACGGCGCGGATCTGCGACGAGACCTACTACTGCGCGCTGGCCGACCCACACCCGACGCCCGAGGGACACCAGCGGATCGCCGACCTCGTGGTGGGCACGCTCGAGCGCTGAGGACCTGTCAGACCTGCCCGGTCAGCCAGGCGCCGAGCCGGTCGAGGACGCGGTGCAGGTGCTCGACCGGGACCTGCTCGTCGGCCTTGTGCGCGTACCGGGGGTCACCGGGCCCGTAGTTGACCGCGGGCACCCCCAGGACCGTGAACTTCGCGACGTCGGTCCAGCCGAACTTCGGCCCGACCGTGCCGCCGACCGCCTCGACGAACGCCGCCGCCGCCGGCCTGTCCAGGCCGGGCATCGCACCCGGCGCCGAGTCCGTGACCGTCAGGTCGTGGCCGGCGAAGACCTCGCGCAGGTGCGCGAGTGCCGCGTCCTCGTCGCGGTCGGGCGCGAACCGGTAGTTCACCGTCAGGACGGCCTCGTCCGGGATCACGTTGCCGCTGACCCCGCCGCGGATGCCGACGGCGTTGAGACCCTCGCGGTAGGTGAGCCCGTCGATGTCGACCGTGCGGGGCTCGTAGGACGCCAGCGTCGCCAGCACCGCCCCGATGTCGTGGATCGCGTTGTGGCCCATCCACGAGCGGGCCGAGTGCGCCCGCTCCCCCGTCGTGCGGATCTCGACGCGCATCGTGCCCTGACAGCCGGCCTCGACGCCCGCGTCGGAGGGCTCCATCAGGATCGCGAAGTCACCCGCCAGCCACTGGGGATGCTCGCGCGCGATGCGGCCCAGCCCGTTGTGGACCGCGGCGATCTCCTCTGCCTCGTAGAACACCCACGTGACGTCACGGACCGGCTCGGTGATCGAGGCCGCCAGACTGAGCGCGATGGCGACGCCACCCTTCATGTCGCACGTCCCCAGCCCCCAGAGGGTGTCCCCCTCGAGACGCGACGGCATGTTGCCGTTCTCGGGGACCGTGTCGATGTGGCCCGCGATGACGACCCGCTCGGCGCGGCCGAGGTCCGTGCGCGCCACGATCGTGTGTCCGTCGCGCACGACGGTGAGGTGGTCGCACGCCCGCAGCGCCGCCTCGACGGCGTCGGCCAGCTCGGCCTCGTGGAGGCTCTCGGACGGCGCGTCGACGACGGCGCGGGTCAGGGTGACGATGTCGGCACTGAGGTCGAGGTTCACGTCACCACCCTAGGGTGGGCGTTCGCTCAGCCGTCGAAGACGCAGAACTCGTTGCCCTCCGGGTCGGCCATGACGGTCCACCCACGGTCGTCCCCCGGCGGCAGGATCACCATCGCGCCCCGCTCGACGAGGTCGTCCACCGTCGTGCCACCCAGCAGCACGACGTCCCAGTGGATCCGGTTCTTGACCGTCTTGGGCTCAGGCACCGGCGTGAAGTCGAACGACTCCACCGGGGCGCCCGGGATGTCGTCCACCCAGGAGTACTCGCCGTCCGTCTCGAACGTGCCGCCGAGGACCTCCGCCCACCACGTGGCGATGGCGCGGTGGTCGACGGCGTCGACCACGACGTCCTTGAGCCCCTCGGGGCGGCCGGTCGAGTCGAACACGCAGAACTCGTGACCCTCAGGGTCCTGGTAGGTCGTCCAGCTGAACTCGCCCGGCTCGGTCAGGCGGGTGAGTCCCTCGAACATGCCCGGGTCACGGCCGACCAGGTCGAGGTGGACGCGGTTCTTGACCGTCTTGGGCGGAGCAGGATTGATCCAGATGGTCTGCTGCGGGTGCCGGCCGCGCAGCACCGCGCCGACCTCGTCGGTGCTGCCGTGCAGGTGCAGCCAGCGCCCCCAGCGCTCGGCCGCGGCGGCCGGGTCCTCGACGTCGATGACCAGGTCCTTGAACGCCACGAGTGCCATGGACCCAACGTAGGACGGGTCCGCGGCCGACGCGAGGGGTCAGGCCGACAACAGGGTGGCCACGGTCGGCGCGATCGCGCGCAGCGCACGTCCCCGGTGGCTGATCTCGTCCTTGTCCTCACGGGACAGCTCGGCGGTCGAGACGTCGTGCCCGGCAGCGGCGAACAGCGGGTCGTAGCCGAAGCCGCCCTCGCCCTGCTCGGCGTGCAGGACCCGTCCGGGCATCTCGCCGACCTCGACGATCTCGGTGCCGTCGGGCATCACGAGCGCCATCGCGCAGCGGAACGTCGCGCCACGGCGCTCGTCGGGCACGTCCGCCAGCTGCGCCAGCAGCAGCCGGTTGTTCGCGGCGTCGCCGCCCTGGTCCTTCGGCACGCCGGACCACCGGGCCGACAGCACGCCGGGCATCCCGTTGAGCGCGTCGACGCAGATGCCCGAGTCGTCCGCGAGCGCCGGCAGCCCGGTCACCCGCGTGGCCTCGCGTGCCTTGATCAGCGCGTTGCCCTCGAACGTGGGCTCGGTCTCGGCCGGCTCGTCGTACGGCTCGACGTCCTTCAGGCCGAGCACCTCGACACCGGGAACGAGCGGCTCCAGGATGCGGCGCAGCTCGTCGAGCTTCTTGGCGTTGCCCGAGGCCAGGACGATCCGGGTCACTGCGCGAGCGCCTCGGACTGCAGGCGGGTCAGGTCGGCGCAGCCCTTCTCGGCCAGGCCCAGCAGGAGGTCGAGCTCGGAGCGGTCGAACGCCGCGCCCTCGGCGGTCCCCTGAACCTCGATGAACTTGCCCGACCCGGTCATCACGACGTTCATGTCGGTCTCGGCGCGCACGTCCTCGACGTACGGCAGGTCCAGCATCGGGGTGCCGTCGATGATGCCGACGCTGATGGCCGCGATCGAGTCGGTGATCGGGTCGCCCTTCACGGCGCCCTGGGACTTGAGGTGCGCCACGGCGTCGACGAGCGCGACGTACGCGCCGGTGATCGCGGCGGTGCGGGTGCCGCCGTCGGCCTGCAGGACGTCGCAGTCGATCGCGAGGGTGTTCTCGCCGAGCTTCGACAGGTCGACCGCGGCGCGCAGCGAACGCCCGATGAGTCGGCTGATCTCGTGGGTGCGGCCACCGATCTTGCCCTTGACGGACTCGCGGGAGGAGCGGTCGTGCGTGGCTTGGGGCAGCATCGCGTACTCGGCCGTCAGCCAGCCCAGTCCCGAGCCCTTGCGCCAGCGCGGCACGCCCTCGGTGGCCGCGACCGCGCACAGCACGCGGGTCTTGCCGAACTCGATGAGGCACGACCCTGCGGCGTGGTCGAGCCAGCCTCGCGTGATCGTGATGTCTCGGAGCTGATCGGGGGTCCTGCCGTCTTCTCGGGTCACGGCCACCACGGTAGCGGCCGGAAGTTTCCCCGGTTAAGTGGGTTTCCTGTCACTTCTCGAGGATCGCAACCCTCGAGAAGTGACTGGTTCCCCACTTAACCGGGGAATCCGTCACGCTCAGCGACCGCCGGGCTGGACCTCGCCGTTCACGGTGAGCGTGTACGGCGCGTACTGCTGGACCATCTCGGTCGGCTCGTCGTAGCTGACGATCGCGACGACCTGCTTGGCCGGCAGCAGCTTGAGGCGCGTCGCGGGGTCGATCCGGAACGAGTCCCGGCCGTCCCAGGCGGCCTGCGCGACGTACGGCACCTTGCCGGGGCGGATGCCCACGAGCTTGACGTGCCAGTTGTCGACCTCGGTCGGGCGGACCTCGGTCGGCGAGGAGAAGGCGTCGAGGTTCGAGCCGTCGCTCACGGTCGTGCCGCCGACGACGACGTTGTCGACCTTGATGCCGCCCTCGTTGACGCCGCCGTCCGAGATGTAGCGGAACGCCACCAGGATCTCCTGGCCCGCATACGCCGAGAGGTCGAACGAGTGCGCCTCGAAGCCGTTGGTCGTGCCGTTGAGCGACGGGCCCTGGGGACCCTCGACCGTCTTGTCCCCGGCGATCGACGTGTACGTGGCGCCGCCGTCGGTCGAGACCTGGACGTAGCCGTAGTCGTAGCCCATCTCGGCCCCGTACTTGGCGTCGAAGGTGAGCGTCGGGTCGCCCGCCGGCACGGTCACCGAGGTGACCGCGGCGACGTCGAGGCTGTTCTCGTTGCCCGAGAACAGCACCGCGTCACCGGGACGGTCGGGATCGTCCGTCACCGAGGTCCACTGCAGCTCCTGGGTCGGCAGGGTCGCGTCGCCCTTGAACGAGAGCGACCGCAGGCTCGTGCCCTTGACCGGCTTGCCCTTGTACGTGAGCGGGACGTAGTCCGCCCCGTTCGGGGCCGCGCCCGGCGTCGCGTACGCCGCCGGGTTGTCCAGGTTGACCGTCGAGCGCAGGCTCGGCGTCGTGACGCGGCTCTTCGACGTGCCGATGACGAGCGAGTGCTTGGCGTCGCCGATGATCTTGTCGAGCAGAGTCATGGACTGGAAGTCGTGGTAGACCTTCCGGAAGTCATGGCCCTCGGCCTCCAGCTGCTTCGCGATCGCGGGGATGCCCTGCGCCCCACCGTCACGGTGCAGCTGCGAGATGAAGTCCTGCCCGAACTTGTCGCCCAGGTAGAGCATCAGCTGGTAGGCGTGGCCGTAGTCGCCCAGCACACCCGAGGACGTGTTGCCCTCGTCCCAGAGGTTGAACGACCCCTCGGGGCCGCCACAGTCGCGCGGGTTGGTGTTGTAGTCGGTCCGCACGGTGCCGAAGCCCTGGTAGCAGTACAGGTGGCCGTCAGCGCCCAACTGGTCGACCGTCCGGGTGCCGTCGACATAGCCGACGAGCGTCTGCGCCCAGTCGGACAGGCCCTCGTTGACCGCGATCGTCTCGTTCGGGTCGGTGTAGTACTGCAGCAGGTGCTGGTACTCGTGCGCGAACGTGCCCTCGTAGAGGTGCGGCCGCGCGGGCCGGCTGGTGCACAGGTCGTCGGTCGGCTCGTCGACGGGGTCGGCACCGGTGCGGTGAGCCCAGTCGAACGCGTCGATCGTCATGATGTTGCGATCCATGTACTCGTTGAAGATCGACCAGAAGAAGCCGGCGATGTAGGTCGGCGCTTCCGGGAAGTCGTAGAAGTTGTCGTCGCGGACGTTGTCGACGAGCGTCACGATCTTCTCGCCGCCGCCGCTGAAGTCACCGTCGATCTGGGCGTTGGACCCGTCGCGGGCCGGCGGCGTGCTGAAGGCCTCGGACTCCTTCGGGTAGATGTTCGTGTCGAACTCGGACACGAGGCTGTCGACCTGCGCGTCGGTCACGACGGCCGCTTCCGGCCCGCGGCAGTCGCCCTCGGGGAACGCGATGTCGTTGGCGACCCACACCTCGATGTGGTCGCCCGAGCCGCGCAGCGTGTAGTCCTTGTAGTAGATCTGGCCCGAGACGTCGTCGAGCGCGAGCCACTCACGCACGGTGCCGACGGGCGGGGTGACACCGGCCGGGGCGGCGCTGCGCCGGCCCGACTTCTGGGCACGGAACTGCGTGGTGGTGTCGACCTTCTTGCCCTCGAACGTGATGTCCTTGAGGTCGGTCGAGGGGTGGAACGGCTGCGGTTCAGCGGCCTTGGCGGCGGGCGGCGCGGCGGTGGCGGTGGTGCCCAGTGCGGGCACCGTGAGGGCCGAAGCCGCGAGTGCGGCGGCCAGGGCGAGTGGCTTCCATGAGATCGTCACGATCTACCTCTCTCGGCGCCCGTCCCCCCGGACCACACCTGCACCCTGATGCACAGGTGTTTGGGCACCGAGAGTCATGTAACTCCCCCCGGACCAACCCCGGCAATCCCTGGCGGGTTACAACTCGACTACGTCGCCCGGCTCCACCAGGCGGTAGGCGCCGGCGTAGGTGGTGCGCAGGTCGGCCTCGACCTCGGCGCGGTCGGTCCACGGTGGGATGTGCGTGAGCATCAGGTGGTCGATCTCGGCCTCGGTGGCCAGGCGACCCGCCTCGGCGCCCGTGAGGTGCAGGTCGGGCGGGTTGTCGGCGGACTCGACGAACGAGGCCTCGCACAGGAACAGGTCGGCTCCGCGCGCGAAGGTCGCCAGGCTGGGATCGTGCCCCGTGTCGCCGGAGTAGACCAGGACACGGCCCTCGTGCTCGAGCCGCATGGCGTACGCCTCGACGGGGTGCGGGGTCCGGTGCGCCCTCAGGGTGAACGGGCCGACCGTGGTCTCGAGGCCGTGGGTCAGCGCACGGAACTCGAACGGCAACGTCATCCCGTTGGGGGCGGTCGTGCCGTACGCGTTCGACAGGTGCCAGTCGGCTCCGTCGGGTGCGTAGACAGGAAGGCGCGGAGGCGCGCCGCCGGGGTGGTACTTGCGCACGACGTACAGGCCGCTCATGTCGAAGCAGTGGTCCGGGTGCAGGTGCGACAGGCTGATCGCGTCGATGTCGCGCAGGTCGATGTGCTCCTGCAGCGGTCCGAGCGCACCCGACCCCAGGTCGAGCAGCAGGCGGAACGTACGTCCCTCGAAGGGCGCCTCGACGAGGTAGCAGCTGGCGGCGGAGTCGGGGCCGGGGAACGAGCCCGAGCAACCGACGATCGTGAGCCTCACATCGTCACCCACGCGAACTGGTCGACCGACTCGACCTCGGGCCCCAGGAAGCGACGGCCGAGATCGGCGAACTCGGCCGGGTGACCCGTCGTCAGGAAGCGGTGGGCCGGGTCGGGCAGCGCCGGGTCCCGCTCGAGGCCGTGCGAGGCGAGCAGCCGATAGACGTCCTTGGCCGTCTCCTCGGCGCTGGACACCAGGGTCACGCCGTCGCCCATGACGTACGCGAGCACGCCCGTGAGCAGCGGATAGTGCGTGCAGCCGAGCACGAGCGTGTCGACACCCGCCTGCTGGAGCGGCGCGAGGTACTCCTCGGCGACGGCGAGCAGCTCGGGACCGCCGGTCACGCCCGCCTCGACGAACTCGACGAAGCGCGGGCAGGTCTCGGTGCGCAGCTCGATGCCCGGGTTGGCGGCGAACGCGTCGTCGTAGGCGCGCGAGGTGGCGGTGGCGATGGTGCAGATGACGCCGACGCGGCCGTTGCGGGTGGCGTTCACCGCGCGGCGCGTGGCCGGCAGGATCACCTCGACGACGGGCACGTCGTACCGCTCGCGAGCATCCCGGAGCACGGCCGCGCTGGCGGAGTTGCACGCGATGACGAGCGCCTTCACGCCCTGGGCCACCAGGTGGTCGAGGCATTCGAGCGCGTACTCGCGCACCTCGGAGATGGGCTTGGGGCCGTACGGCTGCCTCGCGGTGTCGCCGAGGTAGACGATCGGCTCGTGCGGCAACTGGTCGAGCACCGCGCGGGCCACGGTGAGACCACCGAAGCCCGAGTCGAAGATGCCGATGGGTGCGTCGCTCACACGTCAGAGGGTAGACAGGTTGAGCCGACAAAGCGCAGTCAACCCGGTGTTACGTCCGCCTCGCTGCCTGCGGAGGGGCTCTCGGCCGAGTGCTCACCGGCCAGGCCGATCATCGGGCAGGATGGGGCCATGCGTGACGTACCTCACTTCGGCAGCGATTTCGTCTGGGGCGTCTCGACCGCCTCGTACCAGATCGAGGGGGCCGTCGACGAGGACGGGCGCGGACGCTCGATCTGGGACGAGTTCAGCCACACTGCCGGGCGCACCCTGAACGGCGACACGGGCGACGTCGCCTGCGACCACCTCCACCGCTACCGCGAGGACGTCGCGCTGATGGCCGATCTCGGCGTCGACGCGTACCGCTTCTCGATCGCCTGGCCGCGCATCCAGCCTGACGGCGTCGCCGTCGAGCCGCGCGGTCTGGACTTCTACGACCGCCTCGTCGACACGCTGCTCGAGCACGGGATCGAGCCCAGCGCCACGCTGTTCCACTGGGACTCGCCGCTCGCCCTCGAGGCCGACGGAGGGTGGGAGAACCGCGCCATCACGGACCGGTTCGCCGAGTACGCCCGCATCGTCGGCGAGCGGCTGTCTGACCGGGTGACGCGCTGGTTCACGCTGAACGAGACCGTCGTCTTCACCCTCCTTGGCCACGGCAACGGCATCCACGCCCCGGGCAAGGAGCTCGGCTTCGGCGCGATGCAGGTGGCGTGGCACCAGCTCCTCGCCCACGGCAAGGCGGTGCAGGCGCTGCGCAGCACGGGCGCCACGCGCGTCGGTCCCGCGAACAACCACACGCAGGTGCGTCCGATCGACGACTCGCAGGAGACCCGGGACGCGGCGCACCTGTTCGACCTCGTCTACAACCGGGCCTTCCTGGACCCGATCCTGCTGGGGACGTGGCCGCTGGCCGGGATCGTCGACCCCGTGGCGCAGGACGGCGACCTCGAGATCATCAGCCAGCCCATCGACTTCCTCGGCGTCAACTCCTACAACCCCCAGTACATCGCCGCGGCGCCCGCGGGGTCCGCCATCCCGTTCGACCAGGTCACCCCCGAGGGGCTGGAGTACAACGACTTCGGCTGGCCGATCATCCCCGACGGGTTCACCCAGATGCTGACGGGCCTGCGAGAGACGTACGGTGACGCCCTGCCGCCGATCCTGATCACCGAGAACGGTGGCGCGTTCAACGAGGCTCCGGGCGCGGACGGGCACGTGCACGACCAGCGGCGCATCGACTACACGGCCGCCCACCTGGCCGCGTTGAAGGACGCGATCGATGCCGGCGTCGACGTCCGGGGGTACTTCCACTGGTCCTTCATGGACAACTTCGAATGGGCCGAGGGCTACTCGCAGCGGTTCGGCCTGACGTGGGTCGACTACGCCACCCAAGAGCGACTGCCGAAGGACTCGTTCCACTGGTACCGCGACCTGATCACGGCGCAGAAGGGCACCAGGTGAGCGCTGGCGTCCAGCCGCTCGCGCCCGTGCGGATGCCGTGGCTGCTGTCGATCGGCCTGGTCAACCTCGGCACGTACGTCGCCTTCTTCGGACCCCTCGCGGTGCTGCTGCCGCAACAGACCGAGGCCATCGTCGGCGACGGCAAGGAGGCCGCCCTCGCCGTCGTGACCGGCATCGGCGCGGCGATCTCGATGGTCGCCAATCCGCTCTTCGGCGCGCTGTCCGACCGGACTCGGTCCCGGTTCGGCCGGCGCGTCCCGTGGATCACGGGCGGATCGGTCGTCGGGGCTCTCGGCCTCACCATCTTGTCCGGCGCGAGCGAGTTCTGGCAGGTCGTCGTCGGGTGGTGCCTCGTGCAGGCCTCGGTGAACGCCTCGCTGGCCTCGATCACCGCGACGCTGCCGGACCGGGTGCCGGTCGTCCAACGCGCGTGGGCCAGTGGAGTGGTGGGCCTGGGCCAGACGCTGGGCATCCTGGTGGGTGCCGGGCTGGCGATCGCGTTCGGCGGAACCCGTGCCGGCTATCTCGCGTGTGCCGTGTTCCTGCTGCTGAGTGCGCTGCCGTACCTCGTCCGCAGTCACGACGAGCCGCGGACGGAGCGCCTCGCGTGGTCGGGCCGCGCGTTCGTGCGGTCGTTCTGGATCTCGCCGTCGCAGCACCCGGACTTCGCGTGGGCGTGGCTGACCCGGTTCGTCGTCAACCTCGGCAACGGGATCGCGACGCTGTACCTGCTGTACTTCCTCACGGACGCCGTCGGCGTGGCCGACCCCGACGGCGGCGTGTTCATCGTCATCGCGGTGAACTCCGTCGTGGTCGCGATCTCGGCGGTCGTGGCCGGCCGCTGGTCGGACCGCGTCAAGCGTCGCAAGGTGTTCGTCGTGTGGGCCGGCGTCGTCATGGCGATCGCCGCGCTGCTGCTGGCGTTCTGGCAGACGTGGCCCGGAGTCCTCGTGGCCGCGGTGGTGCTGGGTGTGGGGTTCGGCGCCTTCATCGCCGTCGATCTCGCGATCATCACCGAGGTGCTGCCCGACGAGGCGGGCTTCGCCAAGGACCTCGGCGTCATCAACATCGCGAACGCCCTGCCGCAGGTCATCGCGCCCGTGATCGCCGCGGTGATCGTGACGCAGCTCGGCGGCTACACGACGCTGTACGTCACGGCGGCCGTCGTCGGCCTGATCGGAGCGGTCGCGGTCGTCCGCATCCGCGGCGTCTCCTGAGGGACGCGGTTGCCTGCCGCGCCCGCTCCCCCTCTGCCACTTGTGTGAACGGATCCACGCCGTTGGCACCCAGTGGCGTGGATCCGTTCACACAAGTGGCCGGGTCAGGCGGGTCAGGCGACCGTGAGCTCGACCTCGATGTTGCCGCGGGTGGCGTTCGAGTACGGGCACACCTGGTGGGCGGCCTCGACGAGCTTCTGGGCCTCCTCGCGCGGGACGCCCGGCAGCGTCACCTCGAGCGCGACGGCCAGGCCGAAGCCGCCCTCGCCGTTCTCGCCGATCGACACGTCCGCCACGACCTCGGAGTCGGTGACGTTCGCGCCGGACTTCTGCGCCACGAGACGCAGTGCGGAGTGGAAGCACGCGGCATAGCCGGCGGCGAAGAGCTGCTCGGGGTTGGTGGCACCCCCGGCGCCGCCCAGCTCCTTCGGGGAGCGGACGTCGGTGGACAGGATGCCGTCGGTGGACTCGACGTGGCCGTTGCGGCCGTCTCCGGTGGCGACGGCGCTGGCAGTGTAGAGAGGCTTCATGTGCTCAACTCTATTGCGCGCAATCGAATCGGACAACATATACGCTGGAGTGATGGACGCCGACCATCCGCAGCTCGCGCTCGACCAGCAGATCTGCCTGCCCCTCTACGCTGCCTCGCGTGCCGTGACGCGACGCTACGGCGAGCTGTTGGGCGACGTCGGGCTGACCTATCCGCAGTACCTGTGCCTGCTCGCCCTGTGGGAGGCGGACGGGCCGCTGGGCGTGGGCGACCTGGGCACGCTGCTGCACCTGGACTCCGGCACGCTCACTCCCCTGCTCAAGCGGATGGAGTCGGCCGGGCTCGTGTCACGGGCCCGCGACACCGCCGACGAGCGACGAGTCCTGGTCAGCACGACCGACGCGGGCCGTGCCCTGCGCGAGCGCGTCGCCGACGTCCCGGCCCGCCTCGTGGCCGGGATGAACATGACGGAGGCCGAAGGACGGACTCTGCGCGGCCTCCTCGACCGCCTCGTGGACGAGCTGGAGCGCTGAGTCAGAGCGGCAGCTTGGGCTGCGGCGGGGCGTGGGCCGGGTCGACGCCGTCGAACAGGCTGGAGACCGACTCGCCGGCGTGGATGCGGGCGATCGCCTCGGCGAACAGCGGGGCGACGGAGCGAACCTTGAGCTCGGGCCAGTCGGCGGGTGCCGGAACCGTGTCGGTCGTGACGACCTCGGTGATCGAGGGGTGTGAGCGCAGCCGCTCCACCGCCTTCCCGGCGAACAGGCCGTGCGTGCAGGCGACCGACGCCTCGGTCACGCCGAACTCCTCGAGCTTGTCCATCAGCTCGATGATCGAGCCGCCCGTGGCGATCTCGTCGTCGAGGACGATCGCGCGCTTGCCCGCGACGTCACCGACGATCGTGTCGATGACGACCTTGTCGTCGGCCTTGCGCTGCTTGCTGCCCGCGGCGACGGGCAGCCCGAGCAGGCGCGCGAACTGCGAGGCCGTCTTGGCGTTGCCGAAGTCGGGCGACACGACGATCGCGTTGCTGAGGTCCTGGGCCCGGTAGTGCTCGGCCAGCTCGCCCAGCGCCGTCAGGTGGTCGACCGGCATCGAGAAGAAGCCGTGGACCTGGGGCGCGTGCAGCGTCATCGTGACGACACGGCTGACGCCGGCGGTCGCCAGCAGGTCGGCGACGAGCTTGCCGCCGATCGAGATGCGCGAGGCGTCCTTCTTGTCCGAGCGTGCGTAGGCGTAGTGCGGCACGACGACCGTCACCGACGCCGCGGACGCGCCACGCGCGGCATCGACCATGAGGAGCAGCTCCATCAGGTGGTCCTGCGTCGGCGGCACGAGCGGCTGCACGATGTAGACATCGCGCTGGCGGCAGTTCGCCAGCAGCTGCACCTGGAGGCAGTCGTTGCTGAAGCGGGTCGTCTCCGACCGGCTCAGGGTGACTCCGAGGTGACTGCAGATCTCCTCGGCCAGGGCACGGTGGGCACTTCCCGAGAAGACCACGATGTCGCTCACGCGTCGAAGGCTAACGCGTCCGACGACCCCGTGAACAGGTCAGGCCCAGAGCTGGCCCTCGAGGCGGTCCTCGGCCTCGTCGATCGTGCCCTCGTAGGCGCCGGTGGACAGGTACTTCCAGCCGGCGTCGGCGATCACGAAGGCGATGTCGGCGCGTTCGCCGGCCTTGACCGCCTTGGCGGCCTGGCCGAGCGCGGCGTGCAGGATCGCGCCGGTGGAGATGCCGGCGAAGATGCCCTCCTGGTCGATCAGCTCGCGCACACGGCGCACCGCGTCACGCGGGCCGACCGAGAAGCGCGAGTCGATCAGCGAGTCGTCGTACAGCTCGGGCACGAAGCCCTCGTCGAGGTTGCGCAGCCCATAGACCAGCTCGCCGTAGCGGGGCTCGGCGGCGACGATCCGCACATGCGGCTTGTTCTCGCGGAAGAACCGGCCGACGCCCATGAGGGTGCCGGTGGTGCCCAGGCCCCCCACGAAGTGCGTGATCTCGGGCAGGTCCTCGAGCAGCTCGGGCGCGGTGCCGCGGTAGTGCGCGTCGGCGTTGGCCGGGTTGCCGTACTGGTACAGCATCACCCAGTCCGGGTGCTCGGAGGCGAGGCCCTTGGCGACCCGCACGGCCTCGTTGGAGCCACCCGCGGCGGGCGAGCTGATGATCTCGGCGCCGAACATCGTGAGCAGCTGACGTCGCTCGACCGACGTGTTCTCGGGCATGACGCAGATCAGCCGGTACCCGCGCTGGCGGGCGACCATGGCCAACGAGATGCCGGTGTTGCCGCTAGTGGGCTCGAGGATCGTGCAGCCCGGGGTCAGCGACCCGTCGGCCTCGCCGGCCAGGATCATCGACAACGCGGCGCGGTCCTTGATCGAGCCGGTGGGGTTCCGGTCCTCGAGCTTGGCCCACAGCCGCACGTCCTCACTCGGCGACAGGTTCGGCAGTCCGACCAGGGGCGTGCGGCCGACCGAGTCGACGAGCGAGTCGTAGCGCATCTCAGGCGGCGCCGCCGGCGACCGCCGGCAGGATGACGACGGTGTCGCCGTCGGAGACCGCGGTCTCCAGGCCGCCGGTGAAGCGCACGTCCTCGTCGTTGACGTAGACGTTGACGAAGCGACGCAGCTCGCCGCCGTCGATGAGGCGCTCCTTGATGCCCTCGTGGTTCGCCTCGAGATCGTCGATCAGGGCGGACAGGGTCGCGCCCTGGGCGGTGACGGCGCGCTCACCCCCGGTGTGGGGGCGCAGGATCGTGGGGATGCGGACCTCGGCGGTCATGTCAGGCTTCACCTTCGGTGTCGGGGACGGACTCAGCAGTGCTGTCGTCGGTGTAACGGTCGACGACGCGAACTTCTTCCTCGGTGACCTCTCCGTCGACGATGCGGTACGAGCGGAAGTCGACCGGGCCGGACTCGTGGGCGCCGTCGCGCGTCGAGACCAGGACGTAGTGCGCGCCCGGCTCGGACGCCAGGTTGACGTCGGTGCGCGACGGGTACGCCTCGGTGCCGGTGTGCGAGTGGTAGATGACGACGGGCTCCTCGTCGTTGTCGTCCATCTCGCGGTAGAGCCGCAGCAGGTCGCCCGAGTCGAACTCGTAGAACGTGGGCGACATCGCGGCGTTGAGCATCGGGATCAGTCGCTCGGGTCGGTCGGAGCCGTACGGCCCCGCGATGACGCCGCAGGCCTCGTCCGGGTGGTCGCAGCGGGCGTGGGCGATGATCGCCTCCACGTGCTCGCGCAGGATGGTCAACACGATTCCCGAGTCTATCGAGGACGGTCGCGTCCCCGGCCGGGCATCCGGACCGCGGACGCCGGACGGGCTCAGGCCACGTTGACGAGCGTCTCCTGCACGAAGCCGAGCCAGTCGAACACGTCGCCCATGGCGACCGTCGCCTCGTCGTCGGACTCGGCCAACCGCTCGGCGTCCTCCTCGGTCTCGATCCCCAGTCGTACCGCGAGCGCCAGCCTGATGTCGGTCAGCGCCCGCAGCCAGGCCATGACCTGCGCGGGGTCGAGGTCGACCTCGACGTGCTTGGCGCCGATGTCGAGGCCGCCCTCCTCGAGGGAGGCGATCACGGTGCGCGCGTTCTCGACCTTGGCCGACGACAGCGACTGCTCGGTGAAGCGGCGGAACTCGGCCGCGTCGTCCGGGGCGTCGCGGTAGGCGTCGGGCAGGAGCCGGGCGAGCACCGGGTCCTCGGGCGGCTGGGCCGGTCCGGTCATGCCGATGAGCTGGGCCAGCGGGTCGGGCTCGGCCTCGCTCGGACCGTTGCGGTCCTGCAGCAGCTCGACGACCTGGCTGGTCAGGTTGACCAGCAGCTGCGCCTCGTTGAGCTCGAAGGTGGCCGTGACGTTGCCGCGACGGCGGCGGCGGAACGGCTTCACACCTCTCCTCGCTCGAGCGTGGCCCACAGGCCGTACTCGTGCATCGCCTGCACGTGCCGCTCCTGCTCCTCGCGTCGTCCGCTGGAGACGACGGCGCGACCTTCCTCGTGCACCGCGATCATCAGTTGGTTCGCCTTCTCCTCGGTGTAGCCGAAGTAGGTCCGGAACACGAACGCCACGTAGGACATCAGGTTGACGGGGTCGTTCCAGACGATCGTCACCCACGGGTCCTCGAGTTGGACGACGAGGTCGGACTCCGGCTTCTCGGTCTCGACGGGGGTGGGGGTGCTCACGACTCCCATTGTGCCTGCCCCCGGGTCGCCCGCGAGACCCTCGCCCGGGTTCTAGGGTGAAGCCCATGGTGTCCACCGCGCTGCTGACCGACCACTACGAGCTGACGATGCTGCAGGCCACGCTGGCCGACGGCACGGCCGACCGGCGGTGCGTGTTCGAGGTCTTCGGGCGCCGCCTCAACGGTGGGCGCCGGTTCGGGGTGGTGGCCGGCACAGGCCGGGTGCTCGACACCTTGGCCCACTTCCGATTCGGTGACGACGAGATCGACTTCCTGCGCCGTCACGAGATCGTCGACGCCGCGACGTGCGACTGGCTGGCCGACTACCGGTTCACGGGCGACATCTGGGGCTACCCCGAGGGCGAGCTGTGGTTCCCCGGCTCCCCCGTCCTGCGGGTCGACGCCACGTTCGGCGAGGGCGTGATCCTCGAGACGGTGATCCTGTCGATCCTCAACCACGACTCGGCGATCGCGTCGGCCGCGGCGCGCATGACGATGGCCGCCGGCGACCGGCCGTGCATCGAGATGGGCACCCGCCGCACGCACGAGGAGTCCGCCGTGGCCGCGGCGCGAGCGGCGTACATCGCGGGCTTCGCGGCCACGTCGAACCTCGAGGCAGGCCGACGTCATGCGATCCCGACGGCAGGCACGGCAGCGCACGCGTTCACGCTCGTCCACGACACCGAGCGGGACGCGTTCGCCTCACAGGTCGCGTCGCTCGGCCACGACACGACACTGCTGGTCGACACGTACGACACGTCGCAGGGCGTCGCGACGGCGATCGAGGTGGGCGGACGCGAGCTGGGCGGCGTCCGCCTGGACTCGGGCGACCTCGGCGACGTCGCCCGAGCGACGCGAGCCCAGCTGGACGCGGCCGGCAACACGGACACCCGGATCACGGTCACGAGCGACCTGGACGAGTACGCGATCGCGGCGCTGGCCGCCGACCCGGTCGACGGGTACGGCGTCGGCACGTCGCTCGTGACGGGCTCGGGCGTGCCCACCGTCGGGTTCGTCTACAAGCTGGTCAGCCGCGAGGGCGCGGACGGCACGCTCGTGGGCGTCGCCAAGAAGAGCAAGGACAAGGCGTCCGTCGGCGGTCGCAAGACGGCGCTGAGGCGGCTCTCGTCGCGCGGTGTCGCCGAGGCCGAGGTCGTCGGCGTGGACGTGCGACCCCGCGACGACGGGGACGACCGCGAGCTCATGGTGCCGCTCGTCGAGGGAGGCCAACGGGTGGACACGTCGACCCTGCAGGACGCGCGCGAGCGACTGCAGGCCTCGCTGCGTGAGCTGCCCGCAGCCGCCCGTCGCCTCTCGAAGGGCGATCCGGCGATCCCGACGGTCTACGAGGACTGAAGGAGCCCGCTGGCAGTGACGTTCACGGGGGAAATACGCCGTGCGAGCCCCCGAAACGTCACTGCCAGCGCTGCCTCAGCCGGCCAAGAGCTCGAGGGTGCGGACGCGGGCCGGGGAGGTGCGGGGATCGGTGCCTCGCCGAGCCGAGGCCACCGGGTGGACCATGACCTCGTCGACGTCGAACTGGGCGGCGAGCGACTCCAGCTCCTTGCGAGCGGTCTCAGGCTCGCCGACGACCATGCGGGCAAGCCCCGACTCCACGAGCGACTCCATGCCCAGGTCGAGCTCCAGCTCCTCCGCGTCCTCGACCAGGTCGACCGGGCCCATCGGCTTGCCGGTCATCAGCCGCGCCATGTTCTGCAGGTTCGGCAGGGCGAGCGCCGTCGCCTCGTCGGCCGAGTCGGCGACCACGACATTGGCGGTCAGGAACGTCGTCGGCTTCTCGCACAGGTCGCTGGGACGGAACTCGCTGCGGTAGACCTCGAGCGCCTCGGCCGTGCCCTTGCCGCTGAAGTGGTGGGCGAACACGTACGGCAGGCCCTTCGCCGCCGCCAGGTGCGCCGAGTACATCGACGAGCCGAGCAGCCACATCCGCGGCGAGCTGACCGCCGACGGGGTGGCCTTCAGGACGTACTGCTGGTTGGGGATCGGCACGCGGACGCCGCTGCCGTCCATCAGCGCGACGACGTCGTCGAGGTAGCGCGGGAAGTTCTGGATGTCGCTGTCGTCACGACCGGCGGCTCCCCGCAGCGCCCACGAGGTGACCGGGTCGGATCCGGGGGCGCGACCGATGCCGAGGTCGATCCGGTCCGGGTAGGCGGCCTCGAGCAGGGCGAACTGCTCGGCGACGGCGAGCGGCGCGTGGTTCGGCAGCATGACGCCGCCCGAACCGACGCGGATCCGCTCGGTCCGGCCGGCGAGCAGGCCGATCAGCACGGGCGGAGCGGTGGCGGCGACGGCCGGCATGTTGTGGTGCTCGGCCACCCAGTACCGCTCGAATCCCAGGCGGTCGGCCGCCTGAGCCAGTTCCGTGGTGGCGGCCACGGCGTCGGCCGTGGTCTGGTCGGTGCGGACAGGGACGAGATCAAGGACCGAGAACTTCACACCCGGGTCAACGGTCCGGCGCCGCGTTCGATTCCCGCCCGTCGCGCTAGCGTCGTCACATGCGCGAGGCCTTCGGAGCGACGTTCATCGGCCCGGAGGGCTACCTCAACTCGGCGACCTACGGCCTGCCACCGAAGGTCACCCTCAACGCCCTGGAGGCGCTGCACCGCGCGTGGGCCGAGGGCAGCGTGAGCGGGCCCGACTTCGACGCCGCCGTGGCCACGGCGCGCGCGGGCTTCGCGGCACTCGCCGGCGTTTCGATCGAGACCGTGACGATGGGCGGATCGGTTGCCGCCGTGCTGGGGCCGGTCGCGGCCGCCGTTCCCGACGGATCCCGTGTCCTCGTCGCCCGGGGCGAGTTCACCTCCGTGAGCTTCCCGTTCGCCGCCCAGCACGACCGCGGCGTCACCGTGACCGAAGTCCCGCTCGCGGACATCCCCGAGGCTGCCCCTGACCATGACGTCGTGGCGGTCTCGACCGTGCAGTCCGCCGATGGCGCGCGGGTGGACCTGTCCGGGCTGCGCGCACAGACCGAGGGCACCGACACGACCGTCATCCTCGACGCGACGCAGCAGCTGGGCTGGCTGCGACTCGACCTGGGCTGGGCCGACGTCGTCGCCGGGTCGAACTACAAATGGCTGCTCGGCCCCCGGGGCGTGGCCTGGGCCGCCTACTCCGACCGGCTGGCCGAGCGCCTGGTCCCCCACCACGCCAACTGGTACGCGGGCGAGAGCCCGTGGGACTCCATCTACGGGCTGCCGCTGCGGCTGGCGCGCAACGCCCGGCGGTTCGACACCTCCCCGGCCTGGTTCGCCGTCGCCGGTGCGGCCGCGAGTCTGGCCTGGCTGACGACGGTCGACCACCGGGCGGTGACGGATCACTGCCTCGCGCTGGCGCGCACCACCCGCCAGGCCCTGGACCTCCCCCCGCAGGAGTCGGCGATCGTCTCGATCCCGCGTGAGCACGCGGCGGCACGCCTGCAGGAGGCCGGCCTTCGAGCGGCCGTCAGGCAGGGGGCGGCTCGTGTCTCCTTCCACCTCTACAACACCGAGGACGACGTCGACCGACTGATCGAGGCGCTGCGGGGCTAGGGCGCTACGTCCCGAGGTCCTCGATCAGGAATCCGCCGGGATAGCTGCGGATCCGGCGCGAATCGCGGACGCGGCGGGGCTTGTGTCGCTCGGGCATGAACCGCACGAGCCGGCCGCGCAGCCGCAGCGCACCGTGGGACGCCCGCTCGAACCAGCGCGGCGGCTCCTCGTACCCGAACGCGGCCCTCAGGTGCGGATCCATGATCGCGATGCTGAAGCGGCGCAGCACCGGTGCGAGCGGCCGGGGATAGAACGTCACGAAGAGGTCGAGTGTGGCGTCCGCGACGGCGCGCGACCTCGGGTCGAACGCGAAGTGCTCGGCCTCGTACTCGTCCAGGAGCCGCTCGAAGCCGGCCAGGTCCTCGGGCAGGTCCCGGACGCCCATCAGCGTGCCGAGCCGGCGGTAGTAGTTGACGCCCGCGAGGTCCTCGTCGGGTGTCGGCCTGCGCCAGCCGTAGCGGTTGACCCAGCGGTTCGGCATCACGACGAACGTGGCCAGCACGTACCGCATGTCGTCGTTGGTGATGTCGTACCGGCCGTGCATCTGGTTCATCCGGCGGATCGCCGCACGCCCGGGTTGGGTCTCCATGCCCTGGTCGACGATCTCGCCCAGGATCAGCGCCGTGTCGTCGTGGCGCCGCTGTGTGTCGGTCGTGAACTGGTGCGTGTCGTGGAGCAGGCGTCCGATCGACGGCACCGCGTACGTGCGAAAGAGCGCGAAACTGAGGGCCTGCTCCATGTCCCACGGGAAGTCGTACTGCCCGAACATGCGCGAGATCTGCTCGAAGTCGACCTGAGGGTCGAGTCCGGCCGACCTCACGCGGCGGGTCATCTGGGCACCACGACGGTGGCGCCGAGGTAGTCGACGATGTCGTCCACGGCCTCCGCCGCGACGGGCACAACGCCGGGCAGGCTCAGGAAGCCATGGATCGCGGCGGGGTACTCGCGGTAGCGGACCCGGACGCCGGCGTTCTGCAGCGCGTCGCGATACCGGACCCCGTTGTCGAGCAGGGGGTCGTGGTCAGCGGTCAGGATGAAGGCCGGCGGGAGCCCGTCGAAGGACTCCGCGCGCAGCGGCGAGGCGAGCGGGTCGGTCGTGCCGTAGGAGTCGCCCATGTAGAGGTGCGCGAACGCCGACATGTTCGCCGAGCTGAGCACGGGCTCGTCGGGCATCCGCAGTTCCGAGGCGAACTTGTCGTACATCTCGACGGCCGGGTAGATCAGCACCTGCGCCGCGATCCGAGGGCCGCCCAGCGCGACCGCGCGCTGCGCGACGACGGCCGCCAGGTTCCCGCCCGCGCTGTCGCCCATCACGGCGAGGCGGTCGGGGTCGATACCCAGTTTCTCGGCGTGCTCGACGATCCAGCCGAGCGCCTCCCACGTGTCGTCCGTGGCCGCGGGGAACGGGTGCTCGGGCGCCAGGCGGTAGGACGGCGAGATCACCACGGCGCCGGTGCCGGCCGCGACGCGCGACGCCGTCCACGCGGACTGCTCGGGTGAGCCCTGCACCCAGCCGCCGCCGTGGAAGTTCACCACGACCGGGCGCGCTCCCCCGACGCCCGTCGGGCGGTGGACGACCGCGCGCAGGGTGCGGCCCTTGAGCGGGATCTCGATGCTCTCGGTACGCACGCGACGGTCGGGCCGGCCGAACACCATCCGTCCCACCGGCGTCCTCATCAGCCGGTCACGCTCGGCGCGCAGCGCGGCGTGGTCCTGAGCCTCCTCGACAGGAGTGGCCAGGCGTTTGAGGATGGCGGCGAAGGCCTTGGTGCGGGGCGCGAGGGGAGCAGTCACGGCGCCAGCCTAGAGGCTGGGCGTGACATGGGTCACCACGTTCCGCGTCAGTCAGCGTCCAACGCGCTTGGCCGCGAACCGCTCGGCCGCGACGCACCCACCCGGGCCGTAGTAGCGGAACGTCCCCCGCGTGACCTTCGTGCCGACCGCCCGGAACTGCAGGTGCGCGGTCCAGCCCTTGCCCTTCGCCGAGGCGTGCAGGATCCCGTTGCGCGCGATCGCGCGCTTCGGGAAGGCGTACGTGTTGCGCTTCACGTCGGCAACGTTGCCGTACCCGTTGCACCGCGTCAGGGTGCGGATCCGGAACTTCGCCACCTTGCCCTTGCTCACCGTGAAGGTGATCCGGCCCTTGGCTCCGCGGTACTTCCCGGCTGTGGCCCGCTTCGGCTGGCGGACCTGCTTGACCCGCACCGTCCGCTGGGCGACGACGCCGCCTGCGGCCCGGGCGACGAACTTGAGCCGCCTCGGCTTCTTGCGGCCGGCCGGCTTGACCTTGACGAGCGCCCGGTGGGTGGTGCCGTCCGAGATCGATCGCAGCGACCCGGCCTTCACCTTCAGTCCGCGCCCCACGCCGCGCACGGTGACGTTGCCCGCGTCCGCCGTGCCGACGTTGCTGATCGCCACCTCGACCGGCGTCCAGCCGCCCTGGGCGACCTTCAGCACCTTCTGGTTCTGGCCCAGGACGCTGGTCCGGCCGACCCTGAGGCGGGGCGCGCGCGTGACCGCGGCGGGGAGCGTGCCCACCAGCACGTCGTGGAACCCACGGGTCAGGAACTTGTCCTCCTTCGCGCGGAGTACCCGGACGCACTCCCACGGCTTGCTCGGTACGGGCCCCCACGAGGTCGGCGTGGACCCGCTCAGCCGATGGTTCGTCGTCGAGGCAAGGGCGTCGCTCCACTTGACGGCACCGGCCGCGCCCACGCACGTGCGGGCGGAGTTCCAGTGGCCGAACTGGACCGCCAGCCCCGATCCGTCGGCGACCGGCGGCGTCCCCAGCGTCGCCGCAGCATCGATGAACAGCGTGCCGCTGTCGTAGGACCTGATCTCGACCGCGGCACCGGCGATCCGGTGACCGGGAATTTCGGACGAGGGCTGACCTGCTTCGTGACGCCAGTTGGTTGCCACTCGCGTGACCAGGTTCTGGGCGACCGCCGACGCTGACTCACGGTCCACGCTCGCATCCGCCGTGGTCACCCCCGGCACCAACGCGAGTGCCAGCACGGCTCCGGATACCACCGCGGCAACGTTCCTGATCATGGCTCCCCCGAGACGGTCGAAGATCAGCACACCCTAGTCCACCCGCCTGCCGGCGTGCGCGATTCGTCGACATGCGCACTCTTTCGGGCTCAGAAAGGTACGCAGGTCCACACATCGGGCCTGTCGGTGGCGGGACGGGTCAACCCGAGGCGCGCAGCGCCCAGTCGCGCAGGGTGTCGATGCGGTGCTTCAGCTGATCGGTCGTGGCCTGCGCGGCGGCGGGTCCGCCGCACTCGTGGCGCAGGCGGTTGTGCGTGACGCCATGGGGCGAGCCGGTGCGGTGGTGCCAAGCGGCGACCAGCGAGTTGAGCTGACGGCGCAGCTCGGCGCGGCGCTCGTACTCGACGTCGGCCTCGGCGCGCGCCGGGGCGTCCTCGCGCTTGCGGGCGCGGGCGCTGCGCAACAGCTCGGCCACCTGGTCGCGCTCGAGCAGGCCCGGGATGCCGAGGAAGTCGAGCTCGTCTCCGTCACCGGCGACCATCTCGTAGTCGATCGGCGAGAATTCGTCGCCGTCGAACAAGACGCGGTCGAACGACGCCTCGCTGCCGATCGCGGCGTACTGGTTGCCCAGCTCGTCGCTGGCGCCCTCGGCCGCGTTGGCGCGCGCCATGAGCGCCTCCTCGGCCGCGAACAGGTCGGCCTCGTCGTGGACGGGCCGCCCGATCACGTGGTCGCGCTCGGCCTCGAGGTCGGCGGCCAGCTTCAGCAGGCCGGGCACGCTGGGCAGGAACACCGAAGCCGTCTCGCCGCGCCGGCGCGCACGCACGAAGCGGCCGATCGCCTGGGCGAAGTACAGCGGCGTGGCGACCGTGGTGGCGTAGACGCCGACCGCCAGGCGGGGCACGTCGACGCCCTCGCTGACCATGCGGACGGCGACCATCCACGGGTCCGTCCCAGCGGCGAACTCGGCGATCCGCGCGCTGGAGCCGGGCTCGTCCGAGAGCACGAGCGTGGGCTCGGTCCCCGTCAGCTCCTTGAGCAGCTTCGCGTAGGCGCGTGCCGAGGTCTGGTCACTGGCGATCACGAGCCCGCCGGCGTCATGGATGTCCCGGCGCACCTCGAGCAGGCGCTTGTGCGCGGCCTGCAGGACGGCCGGCACCCACGAGCCGTTCGGGTCGAGCGCGGTGCGCAGCGCCTGCGCCGTCTGGTCCTTCGTGAGCGGCTCGCCGAGTCGCGCCGAGACCTCGTCGCCGGCGCTGGTGCGCCACTGCATCTCACCGGAGTACGCCATGAACAGGACGGGCCGGACGACACCCTCCTTGAGCGCCGAGCCGTAGCCGTACGCGTAGTCCGCGACGCTGGAGATCGACCCGTCACCCATGGGCGCGTAGGTGACGAACGGGATCGGGTTGTCGTCGGAGCGGAACGGCGTGCCGGTGAGGGCGAGGCGACGGACGGCCGGCTCGCACGCCTCGAGCACGGCGTCGCCCCAGCTGAGGGCGTCGCCGGCGTGGTGGATCTCGTCGAGGATCACCAGCGTGCGGCTGCGCTCGATCCGCACCCGGTGACCGACGGGGTTCGTCGCCAGGCCCGCGTAGGTGACGCAGTACCCGTCGAAGCGGGCGCCAAGGGCTCCGCTGAGGTTGGGCTCGAGGGCGATCCCCGAACGGGCGGCCGCCTGGGCCCACTGGCTCTTGAGGTGCTCGGTCGGGGCGACCACCACGACCCGCTCGATGACGCGCCGGTGCAGCAGGTCGGCGGCGATCGTCAGTGCGAAGGTCGTCTTGCCGGCACCGGGCGTCGCGACGGTGAGGAAATCGGCCGGTTGCGTGCGGGCGTACTGATCGAACGCCTCACGCTGCCAGGCCCGGAGTGACTGGGCCGAGCTCACTGGTCGGAGTCACTCCCGGAGTCGTCGTCGTCGCCCGGGTTGAAGTTGTCCCAGATGTCCTTGCATTCGGGGCAGACGGGGAAGCGCTGGGGGTCACGGCTGGGGACCCACACCTTGCCGCACAGCGCGATGACGGGCGTGCCCATCACCATCGCCTCGGTCAGCTTGTCCTTCGGCACGTAGTGGCTGAAGCGCTCGTGATCGCCATTGTCGAGGCGCTGCTCGGTGCGCTCGTCCTGAACGGTCTGGGTGCCACGGCCGAAGAATCCCACGGACCCCATCGTAGGCGACGATCCCGACTCGGCGGGTGAGAGTGACGTCTCAGCAGGCGCCGTCGGCGTGTCGCCGCGTGAGCAGCAGCGTCAGTTCAGCGCCGGGTCGTCCGGCAGGGTCGCCCAGAACCGGATGTCGCCGCGCTGGCGGAGCAGCACCTCGTGCCAGAGCCGGTCCGGCGACGGCGAGAGGAGATCGGCCTCCTGCGCCGGCAGGACGAGCCACGCGCCCTGCTCGATCTCCTGCTCCAGCTGGTCCGTCCCCCAGCCCGCGTAGCCCGCGAAGACGCGCAGGCCCAGGAACTCGCCGTCGTGGGGCTGCGGCCCGTCGAGGTCGACCAGGCCCACGCGTCCGGTCATCTGCTGCCATCCGAGGGGACGGTCCGCGACGTCCGCGACGACGCCGACCGCCAGGGCGGAGTCCAGTCCGACGGGTCCGCCCTCGAACAGGCAGCCGGGCGCGTTGACCCAGCCGGCCCAGTCCGGCAGCACCTCGTCGACATCCGCGTCGGACGGGTGGTTGAGGATCACGCCGAGCGCGCCGTCCTCGTCGTGGTCGAGCACGTACACGACACTGCGCCAGAAGGGCCCCGCATCGATCGCCGAGGTGGCGACCAACAGCTGGCCTCGCACCGATGACATACCCCCATGATGCCGGACGTGACGTGGCCTACACCTAGACTTGCGGGCATGGCAGACGCCGCGCACGCCGACGAGTTCACGATCGATGTGCTGGCCGAGCGCGCGGGCATGACCGTGCGCAACGTGCGCGCCTACTCCACGCGCGGGCTGATCGCCCCGCCGCGGCTCGAGGGCCGCACCGGCTACTACTCCGAGTCGCACCTGCAGCGCCTCATCCTCATCCGCACCCTGTTGGGTCGCGGCTTCACCCTGGCGGCGATCGAGGAGTCGATCCTGAAGTCGCCGTCGACGGCTGCGAGCGTCGCGCTGGACCTCATCAACATCTTCGAGGCCGAGAGCGACGAGGACCCCACCGAGCTCATCGATCGGACCGAGCTGGCGTCCCTCGCGGGCGTCGCCCGCGACCACGAGCTGCTCGAGCAGATGAGCAAGCTGGGCCTGCTCGAGCTGGTCGACGAGAACACCGTCAAGCTGATCGAGCCGGGCGTCGTGCGTCCCGGTGCGGCCGCCGTCTCGAAGGGCCTGTCACCCGACAGCGTCGTCGACATCGTGCCGCACATGCGCGAGCACCTCGAGCAGATCTCGGACCGCTTCGTCCACCACGTCAGCCGCGACGTCGTGCAGCCGTTCCTGGACGCCGGCCTACCGCAGGAGGAGTGGCCCACCGTCTTCGAGAAGATCGACCAGCTGATCCCGATCGCCAGCCAGGTCGTCGTGGCGATGTTCCGCAGCGTCCTGCGCGAGGCGATCGAGGTCGAGATCGGCCGCAAGCTGGAGGAGCTGGCCGAGCAGGGCCAGTGACCCCTCCGGGACTCACTTCGCGGTCAGGTTGCCCGCGCCCTTGTTGACCAGCTCGATCCAGGTCCGGCCCTGCGGCAGCTTGAACTGCTGGCCGTTCTTGGTCCGCAGCACGATCGTGGCGGCGTTGTTCGCCTTCTTCCACGTCGCGTTGACGCGCGTGCCACCGGTGAGGACGACCGCCTGACCGCCGCCGTCGAAGACGGTCTCGGGGACCGGGTTGCCGGCCGGGTCGGTGTAGCCCGCGTCCTTCTCGTCGGCCCACAGGACCACGAGGTTCTTGGCGCCGAACTCCTTGTCGCTGGTGCCGTTGGTGCGCTTCCACGTCTTGCCGTCGAACTTCCAGCTCGTGGTGTGCGAGCGCGAGAACGTGACCGCGGCCTCGCCGACCTTCGGGCCCTTGGGGGCGGGGGCGTCCGGGGCGGCCCACTGGAAGTACGGGCGCTCGGGCTGCTTGGCCTTGGCCTCCTGGTTGACCTTCGACAGGTCCGCAACGACGTTGTACGGCGCGTAGCCGCTGTCGCGCGAGAGCCCGGCCGAGCCGGCGTCCTGCGAGTGGATCGCGAGGCCGGCGTCCTTGATCCGCGAGATCGTCCTGCCGGCACCGCCGGAGGCGACGACCTGACCGCGGACGGGCTTGGCGATCCCGATGTCCGTGGCGCGCATCGAGCGGACGTGCCCCACGTCGCCGGGCAGCTTCGAGTAGTAGAGCGCGGCCAGTCGGGTGACGCCGCCCTCCACCGTCTGCTCGACGACCATGTCGGCGCGCTCGACCGCCGTCTGGGGCGCAGACGCGGGGGTGTTGTCGATCTTGACGACGAAGACCGGGTTGCGCGGCGCCTTCTTCATCGTGGCGCCGGTCAGCGGGTTGATCGCGACGACCTCGGCGGCCGTGCCCTTGTTCGGATCCTTGGGGTCGGGCTCGGACTTCTTCTCGTCGTCCGAGCAGGCCCCCAGGGTCAGCAGGAGGGCACAGGTCACCGACAGCATCCGCAACTTCATGCCCTCAAGCATGCAGGAAGGGCGGTCACCGATTCGCACCGGCACGCCGCTCGGGACGCCACTGTCGGAGGTCGGTGCCACGATGGTTCCCATGCATTTCGGTGAGGCCACGACGACGTGGTTCCGCGAGTCGTTCACCGAGCCCACGCCCGCTCAGTCAGGTGCCTGGGAGGCCATCGAGAAGGGTCATCACACCCTCGTCGTGGCGCCCACCGGATCGGGCAAGACGCTGGCCGCCTTCCTCTCGGCGATCGACGGGCTGCTGCACCGCACGCCGCAGGACGAGGAGCGCACGTCGGTCCTGTACATCTCGCCGCTCAAGGCGCTCGCGGTCGACGTCGAGCGCAACCTGCGCTCGCCCCTGGTCGGCATCTCGGGGGTGGCCGCCCGACTCGGCCACGAGCTGGCGCCGGTCTCCGTCGGCACCCGGACGGGCGACACTCCCCCGGCCGAGCGACGGCGCCTGCAGAGTCACCCGCCCGACGTCCTCATCACGACGCCCGAGTCGCTGTTCCTCGTGCTCACCTCCGCCGCCCGCGAGATGCTGCGCGGGGTCCACACCGTGATCGTCGACGAGGTCCACGCGGTCGCCGGCACCAAGCGCGGGGCGCACCTGGCCCTGTCTCTCGAGCGACTCGACGACCTGCTCGACTCGCCCGCCCAGCGGATCGGCCTGTCCGCCACCGTCAGCCCGCACGACGAGGTCGCCCGCTTCCTCGGCGGCCGGGCGCCAGTGCAGGTCGTCGCGCCCGACTCGCCGTCGCGGCTCGAGCTGTCGGTGCGGGTCCCGGTCGAGGACCTCACCGAGATGCCGCCGCGCCACGAGGGCCCGCGCGAGGGGAGCGCGGCCCGCGGCGTCGACCAACCCCAGCAGGAGGCCGGCGGCACGATCTGGCCGCACGTCGAGGAGGCGATCGTCGATGCGATCCAGCGGGCCCGCACCACGATCGTGTTCGCGAACAGCCGTGGCGTCGCCGAGCGGCTCACGCAACGACTGAACGAGGTCTGGGTCGAGCGCGAGACGGGCTACCGTCCCGAGCCCGCGAACCGTCAGCCCGCGCACATGGGCGGGCTCTCCGGGCTGTCCACCGGCACCGAGCCCGTGCTCGCCCGCGCCCACCACGGCTCCGTCAGCAAGGAGCAGCGCGCGCTGATCGAGGACGACCTCAAGTCCGGCCGCCTGCGGTGCGTCGTGGCCACGTCCAGCCTCGAGCTGGGGATCGACATGGGCGCGGTCGACCTCGTCATCCAGGTGTCGGCCCCGCCCTCGGTCGCGTCTGGCCTGCAACGCGTCGGGCGCGCCGGCCACCAGGTCGGCGAGGTCTCACGTGGTCTCGTGTTCCCCACCGGCCGGCACGACCTGCTCTCCACCACCGTCACGGTCGAGCGGATGCTGGCGGGCCGGATCGAGAAGCTGGCGGTGCCGGCCAATCCGCTCGACGTGCTGGCCCAGCAGACGATCGCCGCCTGCGCGCTCGAGCCGATCGACGTCGAGGCCTGGTTCGACGCGGTCCGCCGCACGGCTCCCTTCGCGACCCTGCCGCACGCGGCGTACGAGGCCACCCTCGACCTGATCGCGGGGCGGTACCCGTCCGACGAGTTCGCCGAGCTGCGGCCCCGAGCCGTGTGGGACCGCCAGGCCGGCACCCTGACCGGCCGCCCCGGCGCGCAACGACTGGCCGTCACCAGCGGCGGGACCATCCCCGACCGTGGCATGTTCTCGGTCGTCCTGGCCGGCGAGGAGGGCACCGCAGGCCGCCGCGTCGGCGAGCTCGACGAGGAGATGGTCTACGAGTCGCGCATCAACGACGTCATCGCGCTGGGCGCCACCAGCTGGCGGATCCTCGAGATCACCGCCGACCGCGTCATCGTCGTCCCGGCGTTCGGCCAACCTGCGCGACTGCCCTTCTGGCGCGGCGACGCGATGGGCCGCCCGTACGAGCTGGGCGAGGCCATGGGCGCGTTCCTGCGTGAGCTCACCAGCCTGTCGCCGGCCAAGCAGCGAGCCCGGGTCGAGCAGGTGGGCCTCGACGCCTTCGCCACCAACAACCTCGCCGCCCTCATCGCCGACCAGCGCGAGGCGACGCGCCACCTGCCCACCGACACGACACTCGTCGTCGAACGGTTCCGCGACGAGGTCGGTGACTGGCGGATCATCCTGTTGTCGCCCTACGGGCGTGCCGTCCACGCGCCGTGGGCGCTCGTCGTCGGCCGGCGGATCGAGCAGCGGTACGGGGTCGACGGCGCGGTCGTGGCGTCCGACGACGGGATCGTCGCCCGGGTGCCCGACGTCACCGGCGAGCCGCCCGGCGCGGACCTGTTCGACCTCGAACCCGACGATCTGGAGCCCCAGGTCACCGAGCTGGTCGGCGGATCAGCCGTCTTCGCCGCGCGGTTCCGCGAGTGCGCCGCGCGCGCGTTGCTCCTGCCGCGACGCAATCCCGGCGCGCGGGCTCCCCTGTGGCAACAGCGCCGGCGGGCCGCGATGCTGCTCGACGTCGCGCGCAAGTACCCCGAGTTCCCGATCCTGCTCGAGACCGCCCGCGAGGTGCTGCAGGACGTCTACGACCTGCCCGCGCTGGTGACGCTGGCGCGGCGGATGCGCTCGCGCGAGGTCGCCCTCATCGAGGTCGGCACCGACGCCGCCTCGCCGTTCTCCCAGCGCCTGCTGTTCGGCTACGTCGGCGCCTTCCTCTACGACGGCGACCTGCCGCTGGCCGAGCGCCGCGCGGCCGCCCTGACCCTTGATCCCGACCTGCTCGGCCAGCTGCTCGGCCGCGCCGACCTGCGCGAGCTGCTCGACCCCGAGATCGTCGTCCAGACCGAGGCCGAGCTGCAGCGGCTCGTGCCCGAGCGCCACGCCAAGGACGTCGAGGGGGTGTCCGACCTGGTGCGCCTGCTCGGACCGCTGACCGCCGACGAGGTCGCCGAGCGCACCCGCGAGGAGTCCCGCCACGAGGTCGCCGGCTGGCTCAAGGAGCTGCGCGAGGCACGGCGCGCCATCGAGGT
>NZ_DAMDLR010000009.1:0-39122 GCF_032084975.1 Aeromicrobium sp. | reverse complement strand
CCAAGGGCGCCGGCTGGGACGCGAACGACCGCATCCCGCTGGGCATCGCCGAGGCGTTCCTGGACCCCGGCACCGATCCGTTGGGCGACCTCGTCGCACGGTTCGCCCGGACCCACGGCCCGTTCACGACCGAGCAGGCGGCGGCGCGACTCGCGCTCGGCCCCGCGGTCGTACGCGACGCGCTGCAACGCCTGGCCGACGCCGGTCGCGTCACCAAGGGCGAGTTCCTGCCCGTCGCCTCCGGTGACACCGAATGGGTCGACGCCGAGGTCCTGCGTCGTCTTCGCAACCGGTCGCTGGCCGCCGCGCGCAAGCAGGTCGAGCCGGTCGACTCCCGGGCGTTCGCCCGGTTCCTGCCCGCGTGGCAGAACGTCGGCTCGCGGTTGCGCGGGGCCGACGGCGTCCTGACCGCGGTCGAGCAGCTCGCCGGTGCCGCCCTGCCCGCCAGCGCCTGGGAGTCGCTCGTGCTGCCCGCACGCGTCACCGACTACTCCCCCGCGATGCTCGACGAGCTGACCGCCGCCGGTGAGGTCACGTGGGCCGGTGCGGGCACCCTGCCCGGACGCGACGGGTGGATCCGGCTCCTGCCCGGCGACATGGCCTGGCCCACCGACGAGCCGCACACCGAGTCCGAGTCCGCGGTCCGGCTGCTCGAGCTGCTCAGCGACTCCGGCGCGTGGCTGTTCAGCGACCTGGCGTCCCGGGTCGGCGCCGACGACCGCGAGGGTCTCGTCGAGGCACTGTGGGACCTCGTGTGGACCGGACACGTCAGCAACGACACGTTCGCGCCGGTGCGCAGTCTCGTCTCGGGCGGCGGTGCGCACCGCACCCGTCGACAGGCGCCGCGAGCCCGGATGACCGGACGGATGCGGTCGCCGCGACCGGTCGTCCCGCCCATCGTCTCGGGTCGCTGGTTCTCGGTCGGTGCCGTCGCCGAGACCACCGCCGAGCACGTCGCGCGCGCCGAGATCCTCCTGAACCGCTACGGCGTCGTCACCCGTGGCTCCGTCATGGCCGAGCAGACCCCGGGCGGGTTCGCTGCCACGTACCGCGTCCTGCGCGAGATGGAGCAGAACGGCACCGCCCTGCGCGGCTACTTCGTCGACTCGCTGGGGGCCGCCCAGTTCGCGGGCCAGGGCGTCGTCGACCGGCTGCGCTCGTTCGTCCGCGACGCCGACGAGCCCACCGACGAGCCGGCCGTCACCCTGGCGGCCACCGATCCCGCCAACCCGTTCGGCGCGGCGCTCCCGTGGCCCGCGCGCGAGTCCGACGGACACCGTCCCGCGCGCAAGGCCGGGTCGCTCGTCGTCGTGCACGACGGCCACGCCGTGCTGTACCTCGAACGCGGCGGCAAGTCCGCGCTGACGTTCGCCGACGAACCGCGCGCGCTGGCGGCCGCGGCCGAGTCACTCGTGTCGACCGTCCGGCGAGGCCGCCTCGGCCGGCTCACCGTCCAGACCGCCGACGGCGAGCCGATCAGCTCCACCGCCCTGGGCCGGGCGCTGTCCGACGCCGGCTTCGAAGCGCACCTGAAGGGACTGCGACTCGATGCCTGAGGGCGACACCGTCTGGCGGGCGGCGCACCACCTTCACGAGGCGCTGGCCGGCCGGGTCCTGACCTCGACCGAGTTCCGGGTCCCGAGGTTCGCCACCGTCGAGCTGGCCGGCGAGACGGTCCGCGAGGTCGTCAGCCGCGGCAAGCACATGCTCGTCCGCACGGACCAGCACTCGGTGCACTCCCACCTCAAGATGGAGGGCTCGTGGCACCTGTACAAGCCCGAGACGATGCAGCGCGGAAAGTTCAGGCGGCCCGCCCACACCATCCGGGCCATCCTGCGCACCGACGAGTGGGTGGCGGTCGGCTTCAGCCTGGGCGTCATCGAGGTGCTGCCGCTCGCGGACGAGGACTCGGCGGTCGGGCACCTCGGCCCTGACGTCCTCGATCCCGAGTTCGATCGCGATCTCGCCATGGCCAACCTGGCGACCGAGCCCGACCTGTCCGTGTTCGTCGCGCTGCACGACCAGCGCAAGCTGGCCGGCTTCGGCAACGAGTACGTCAACGAGCTGCTCTTCCTCGCTCGTCTCGACCCCCGCACCCCCGTCCGCGACGCCGACCTCGGCCCCGTCGTCGACCGCGGCGTCAAGCTGATCCACGCCAACCGCGACCGCATCGAGCGCTCGTTCACCGGCTCGATCCGCGCGGGCCAGCTGCACTGGGTCTTCGGCCGCACCAACCGTCCCTGCCAACGCTGCGGCACGACGATCCGCGAGACGTCCCTCGGCCGCGTCCCCACCCAGGAGCGTCGCGTCTACTGGTGCCCGCGGTGCCAGCCTCCCGTCGCTGGTCCCGCCGCCGGCGGGCGAGATGTGTAGATCTGCGTACGTTCTGAGGCGCCAGAACGTACGGTTCCCTCCACATCTGGGACGGCGGACCCTCAGAACGCGCCGTGGGCGAACATCGCAGCGTCGTCGAACGTGAGCCAGGGAGCGGGCCCTTCGTAGCCGTTGTGCACCAGACGCCGGTGGACGCGCCGGAGGATGTCGAGCGGCACCCGCAGGTCGCGGTCCACCAGCACGATGACGGTCCAACCCTGCGACTCGAGGTACTCGCGTCGGTCCCGGTCGCGCACGCGCTGGCGACGGTCCTCATGCCAGCGCCCGTCGTACTCGACGGCCACCTTGAACGCGGGCCATGCGAAATCCGAGCACGCCAGGTGGATCCCGAGATCGTCGTGGACGTCGACGTTGCACAACGGGGTGGGGAGTCCTCCCAGGCGGAACAGCATCCGCACCAGCGACTCCATCGGCGAACGGCTCTCGGCGCCGACGAACGTCAGAGCGCGTCGTGCCGCGACGACGCCGTCGAGATGCCGGTCGTGACAGTAGGCGAGCAGCTTCTCGAGCGTGGTCAGGTTCTTGCCGATGAGCCAGTCCGCCGTCGCCACCAACTGGACGAGGGTGAACTGCGTGGCGCAGTCCACGAACGTGCGCTCCGGCGACGTCGCTTGCACTCCGCGGACATTTATCGAGGCGATGGGATGCAATCGCCGGTGCACGCAGACCCGCTCCACCAGGCACACCGCGTTCGCGCGCGTCGAGAGGTGGATCCGTCCGTCGTCGCCGCCACTGAGGTGCAGGCCGAACCACGCGAGCGCACTCCGGTGGCTGACGACCGCGTCAGTGGGACCGACCAGGAGTGCCGCCGTCAGCCACTCGCGCAGGCCGAACTGAAGTGTCGCCAATGCATAGACGCCTCGGAAGACTCGCACGAACCGCGATCCGCCCAGCGCGCGCCTCGTGAGTCCGTGCGACTCCGCCTCGCGCAGGGAGAATGGGCGGGCGCGCAAGTGGTCGGGAACAGGCAGCACCCGCTCACGGTGACCCGCGCCGACGGCGAGGAGACGCCGGCCACGGGCCCCTGTGGACGCCGGGTTCCCCATCCACAGGTCCTCTGCGCGAGATGTGTAGGTTTCCGCGCGTTTCAGAGCCCGAAAAGGTACGCAAACCTACACATCTCGTCCGCCGGAGGCGGATCAGCCCCGGATCCGGGCAGCGGCCAGGTGGGACAGGGCCGGGGCCATCTGGATGCCGTAGCCGGCCTGTCCCACGTACCAGAAGTAGCCGTCGGCCTTGGAGTCCCAACGGGCGACCGGGTTGCCGTCGGGGGCGAACGTGCGCAGGCCGGCCCAAGCGGTGCTGACGCTGCGCAGGCCCAAGGTCGTGACCGCGTTGACGGCCTCGATGGCGCGAGCGATCTCGAGCTGGTCGGGCTTCGGGTCGCCGGGCTCGTGCAACGAGGCGTCCTGGGGCGAGCACAGCACCGAGGCACCCTCGGCCTTGAAGTAGAAGCCGTCGTCGATGCCGGCGGTGAACGGCACGCCCTCCAGCGACGCGTTGGTCGGCGACTGGAAGATCGTGCGGCGGCGCGGCTCGAGCCTCAGCCGTTCGGCCCCGAACAGCGATCCGACGACGTCGCCCCAGGCACCCGCAGCGTTGACGACCACGTCCGCGCGGTGGGAGTCTCCCGACCCGGTGGTGACGACCCACTCGCCCGCCTTGCGCAGGGCGGAAACGACCCTCGCGGAGGTCACGACGGAGCCGCCGCGAGCCCGGAACGCGCGCGTGTAGGCGTGGTGCAGGCCCATGACATCGAGGTCCAGAGCGGTCTCGTCCCACGCAGCGACGGAGACCTCGCCCGGCCTCAGCACGGGACAGAGTCTCTCGGCCTCGGCGCCGTCGATCAGCTGGGAGTGGGTCTCCTCGACCAGCCGGTGGACCTCGTGGTCACGGCCGTTCACGCCCACCCACAGGCACGCCATCGGTGACGCCACAGGTCCGTCGACGTCGAACGGGGGCTCGATCAGGTAATCGCGACTGGCGGTGGTGAGCTCGCGGACCACCGGGGGCCCGTAACTGCCGATCCACGTCGCCGCGGACCGGCCGGTTGTGTGCAGACCGAGCGACTTCTCGGCCTCGAGCAGCAGCACCTCACGGTCGGCGGCCAGTTCGTACGCGAGGGCGAGTCCGGAGATGCCCCCGCCGATGACGATGACGTCCATCGACCCATCATGCCCTCGAAACCTCAGGAGTCACGGGTGACACGAGCATCGCCCGGCGGGCGCGCACTCCCCCGAGGGCGCCCGCCGGGTGATGGGACTCAGGCGACGTCGGGCTTCGCGACCGGAAGATCCGCGGTGCGGACCCAGATCATGTCCTCGTCGAGGTCGGTGTGCTTGGCGTCCCAGCTGTCCAGGAACCAGTTCTGGCGGACCTTCCAGGGCTGGCGTCCACCGGAGCGCGGCAGCAGCTCGTCCGCGCGGGCGATGTAGCCGGACTCGAGGTCGAGGATGCGGGCGTCCTCGCCGAAGTCCGCCCGCGGATCGGGCATGCCGTACGCGTAGTCCTGCGCATCGAGGTGGTTGAGATAGTCGGCGACGTACTTCCACGTCAGGTCGGCGCGCAGCGTCCACGAGGCGTTTGTGTAGCCGACACACCACGCGAGGTTGGGCAGACCGGTGAACATCAGGCCCTTGTAGGTGTAGAGCTCGTGCGGGTCGACCTTGGTGCCGTCGACGCTCATGTCGATCTGGCCCAGCGCAACGAGCTTCAGGCCCGTCGCGGTGACCACGATGTCGGCGTCGAGGTGCTCGCCGGACGCCAGTGCGATGCCCTTCGGCGTGAACTCGGCGATCCGGTCGGTGACGATCGCGGAGCGTCCCGAGCGCACGGACTTGTAGAGGTCACCGTCCGGCACGACACACAGTCGCTGGTCCCAGGGCTTGTACGGCGGGGTGAGGTCCTGGCGGTCGATGCCGGGCATGGACTTGTTCGTGAGGCCCAGCAGGATCGACCGCGCCAGTCGCGGGAACGCCCGGCAGAACAGGTAGAAGCCGACGGTCATGACCGCGTGGCCGAGGCGGGACACGTCGTGCACCAGCTGCGTGGGCAGGACCTTGCGGGCGAGGTTCGCCACGTGGTCCTTGCCGGGCTGGCTCAGGACGTACGTGGGGGTGCGCTGCAGCATCGTGACCTTCGCGGCGTCGCGGGCCATCGACGGCAGCAGGGTGATCGCGGTGGCGCCCGAGCCGATCACGACGACGTTCTTGCCGGCGTGGTCGAGGTCCTCCGGCCAGAACTGCGGGTGCACGAGCTGGCCCTCGAACGAGTCGAGTCCGGGGAAGTCGGGCGTGTAGCCCTCGTCGTAGCTGTAGTAGCCGCTGCACAGGTAGAGGAAGGAGGCGGTGACGGTCTCGGTCGAACCGTCGGCCAGCGTGGACGAGACCGTCCAGGTGGCGTCCTCACTGGACCAGTCGGCGGTGCTGACGCGACGGCCGAAGCGGATCCGGTCGGCGATTCCGTGCTTGGTCGCCGTGTCGACGAGGTACTGGCGGATGTGGTGACCGTCCGCGATCGACGCGGGGTTGGTCCACGGCTCGAACGGGAACGCGAGGGTGTACATGTCGGAGTCGGACCGCACGCCCGGGTACCGGAACAGGTCCCACGTGCCACCGATGCTGTCGCGCTGTTCGAGGATCGCGTAGCTCTTCTGGGAGGCGCGCTCCTGCAAGCGGTACGCCGCACCGATGCCGGACAGCCCGGCACCGACGATGAGGACGTCGACGTGATCGGTCATCTTCACACTCCTATGTGACATTGGCGATGTCACATTAACAGTCCTTGTGGTCCATGTCACTGCATTGGGACGTCTTTGCTTGACTCGATCCGTCGACCCCTTGACCTTCTAGGATCTGTCCATGACCGCTGTCGCTTCGGATACGCCCTCTGCGCCCATCGAGGACGCGCCCCAGTCCGATCGTGGCGTGGGCCTGTTCATGGTCGTCACCGGGCTGGTCTCGCTGTGGGCCTCGCTGACACTGACGTACGACAAGATCGACCTGCTGCGCGCCGAGGCCGAGGGCACCGCCAAGGAGCTGGGATGCGACCTCTCGGCGTTCGTCAGCTGCAGCAGCGTGGTGTCGTCCGACCAGTCCGAGGCGTTCGGCTTCCCCAACACGTTCATCGGGGTCGTCGCGTTCAGCGCACTCGTGACGCTCGGGGTCGTGCTGGCCACGGGTATCTCGCTCCCCCGTTGGATGTGGGCCGGCCTCCAGGTGGGCGTCCTGCTCGGCATCGGCTTCGTCACCTGGCTGCAGTACGAGGCCATCTTCGAGATCGGCAAGCTGTGCCCGTGGTGCATGGTCGTGTGGGCCATGATGATCCCGCTGTTCGTCGTGGTGACCGCACGCTTCACCGGCAGCCGGTTCCTCAAGAACTGGACCGTCCTGATCTCGGCGCTGTGGATCATCGCCGTCGTCGCCGTGATCTGGTTCAAGTTCGGCGAGACCCTCTGGGCCTGAGAGACCGGTGAACGCATCGTTTTCCTCCCCGGTGCGCGAATCTCTGGTGGAATGCGCAGGACATAGCTGGATCTCTCGGGAGGGAAACCCATGCCGCGTTCACGCCTGCTCATCGCATGGTCCATCGCAGTCCTCACGACACTTTCGGTCCTGACGGCGTCGCCGGCGGAAGCCGCACCTCGCCCTGGCCGTCTGGTCCTTGTGATCGACACACCCCGCGGGGTGCCGGCGACCGTCTCGATCACGGGCGCCGCGAAGCGCACAGTCACCAAGGCCCCCGGCGGGCGTCGCGTCAAGCGCACGCTGAATCTCAAGAGCGGTCGTTACGTCGTCACGCCCCGGCAGATCGTTCGCAACAACCGGGTCTACCTTCCGGTGAAGCGTGTCCAACGCGTTCGAGTCAAGAAGAACCGCGTGACTTTGGTCAGGGTGGTCTACCGACGCGTCTCGACAGCAACAGCCCTACGCGTGCGCAGTCTGAGCACTTCGTCGATCAGCATCGCGTGGAGATCGCCGCGAAACTCCACCGTTCGAGTCCGTGCGACGACGGGTCCCGCAGCCGCCCGCTCCGTACGCGCCGGTCGAGCCGTGCGCGTCAAGGGTCACACCGCGACCGCCACCGGCATGAAGCAGGGCACGACCTACACGTTCAGCGTCTTCACACGGGTCAAGAAGCGCTGGGTCGGCCCAGTCTCCGTGACCGCGTCGCCGCGAGCACCTCAGTCGTCGGGCCGGCCCACCTTCGTCGCCGCGCCCGACACCGTGCTCGTGCCCGCGTCTGCCCCGGTCACGATCCGACCGCACGGCACACGCGTCTCCTCCACGGTCCCCCGCGGAGTCCAGCCGGTCGTGGGGCAGGCGTGGGTGGTGCCGTCGACATCGCGCCTGCCTGGCGGTTACCTCGGCCGTGTCGTCTCGATTGCGACGACCGGCACGAGCGTGACTCTCGAGCCGATCGGCTACCCGGAGGCATTCACCCATCTGGCCTTCTCGGTGAAGCTGAACTCGACGGAGAGGTTGCGCATCGCCTCGCTCACGCCCGAACCTCTGTACCGTAGGCCCTCAGTTCGAAACCTCCTTCCCGAACTGACCGGCTTGGCCGACAAGTCCTGCGGCCCTGCGGCCGGGCTCACCTTGTCCGCGCCCACCGCGCGCCTTTCCGGATCCGCGAGCTACTCCTTCACAGGCGCGTCGTTCCCGGGCGTGCCCGGTGCCAAGGTGGCCACGGACGTGAGTCTTGCGCTCGACTGGAAGCTCGACATGTCGGCAGTGGAGATGGACTGCCGAGTGACGTTTCATGACATCAACCGCGCCTTCGCCGCCGGGCCCATCCCGATGGGCCTCACGGCGAGCATCCACGCGAAACTGGGCCTGTCCGCCACTGAGCGCACCAGCGTCGAGTTCAGCGCCAACCTCGGCGTCCGGGCCTCGGCCGAACTGGACGGCGGCAGGATTCGGCACTCGGCCGCTCCCTACGCCTCGATGACCTCGAGCGACGCACCTTCCGGCTTCGCGGGCTCGATCAAGGCAGGCGGCGACATCCTGCTGGGCCCAGGTACCGCGCTGCCCGACGCTGGTCTGATCGCCGGCCTCCGAGGCGCGTTCTATCCCATCGAACTGACCGCTGATCCGATCGGAACCGCTGAAGCACCGTGCCTGGAGCTGGCCCTCTCGTCGTCCGGTGAAGCCGACCTGGAGGCGAGAGCCTGGTTCGGACCCGCGACACTCTCGGGAACAACACGACTGTTCAAGAAGACCTTCAAGCACTGGACTGGCCACCTGCCGCCGAAGTGTCTGGACGTCCCGGACCCAGAGCCCACATCGGAGCCCACCGAGGAACCGACGACCGAGCCCACCGATGATCCGACCGAGCCTCCGTTCGATCCGGGTGCACATCGACTGGAGTCGGTCACCGCATCAGGCGACGCAGCGGAACGCGGAGGACGGGAGCCTTCGGTCTCAGGCGACGGCCGATATGTCGCCTACGTCTCGGAGTCGTCCGACCTCGACCCCGAGCGCCCCCGGACGACCGACGCAAGGGTGTACGTCCGCGACCGGGTCACCGGCTCGGTCACGCCCGCACCGAGCACGGGGTCCCTGGAGCCAATGGTGCGGTCGTATTACCCCGTCATCTCGCGCGACGGTCGCCACGTGGCATACCTGCAGAGAGCCTTCGTCATGGGGTCGCTCGAGAGCTCGTTCGTCACCGTCTGGGATCGGGCTGCAGGCACGACCACCGTGCTTCCGGGTGACACGGGCAGCGCCGCGAACATCCCGGAGATCTCCGCCGACGGGAGCTTGGTGCTCTACTCGACGATGAACAACGACGAGAGCTCGACGGTCCGACTGTGGGATCGGGGTACCGGCCGGTCGAGTCCGGTCTCGAGCACGGGCGAACATCCGTTGCTCTATGCGTTGTCACCGAACGGCACGAGCATCGCGATGACGACCGTGCGCGCGGCGGTCGGGGAGGACGCGACCCAGGCCCCGTGGAGCATGACGATCTGGAACCGAGCCAGGGACACCCGTTCCGTGGTCGCCACCGGTGCGACGGACGAGCAGATCGCCCTGCCGTCGACGGTGTCTGACTCCGGCGACAGACTCGTCTTCAATGAGCTCGCATCCAGTTCGGAGACCGCGTCGGTCCGGCTCTGGTCCGGCCTCCACGGAACGACCTCGACGGCGTCCCTGCCTCAGCCGTACACGATGGCGATCCTCCCTCGGGCGTCGGACGACGGGTCGGCCGTCGTGTTCGCGGCTCTCACTTCGGACTCGAGCCGGGCCGACGTCTTTGAATGGAACCCGACCACCGGCCGCGTTCGTCGGCTCTCGGAGACACCTCGCGGGGAAGCTGGCGACCAGCTCTCGCTCGAACCGGCGATCTCGGCAGACGGCCGGACCATCGTGTACTCGACCGCTGCCACGAATCTGGTCCAGCGACCGTCCGGCTCCGTGGCGCACGTCGTGTCGTGGGACCGCTCCCTGGCGAAGGACTGAAGGACGAGTGCAGGCAGAACTGAGGGCCCGGCTGGTGATTCCAACCGGGCCCTCCAGGCGTTCCCGCACCTACTTCTTGGCGATCTTCACGTAGGTCGAGTAGCGAGAGACCGTCGTGAACCCGAGCTTGGAGCCCGTGACGCGCACGCGGATCTTCTTGTTGCGGTACTTCTTGGGCACCTTGTACGACGACTTCGTCGCTCGAGGAATGGCCTTCTTGCCGAGGTACCACTGGTAGCGGTACGTGACGGGGCTCGGCCCCCAGAAACCACGGTTGATGCGCAGCACCTTGCCGGGCCTCGCGGTCCCACCGATCGTCGGGGTAGAGGAGGTCAGGGCCGCTCGTGCCACCACGCCCGACGTCGCCGTCGCCGTCGCCGTCGCGTAGTGCTGACGGGTGCCCGTCATCACGAGGCGAAGGCGCTTGCCAGCAGCGGACGGGGGAACCATCAGGTAGCTGCCTGTGCCGAGCGACTGATTCCCCAGGAACCACTCATACCTCGTCGAGACGGGGGTCGGCAACCAGTCACGCGGTTGGGCTGTCAGGGCGCTTCCCACCTTGGGCGTTCCCGAGATCCTCGGCGCCTGCGTCATGAACACGCGGATCTGCGGGACGATCGGAAAGCTCTCGACGATCACCTTCTCGTAGTTCGTCAGCGTCGCCGTCACCTCGACCGTCACGTGCTTGCCCGCTTGGGCCTGCGTCAGCATGAAGTACCGGTCCGTGGCGCCCTTGATGGGTGTGCCGTCCTCCAGCCAACGGAACTTCAGCGTGGCGTGGCTGGGGTTCCACGTCCCGGCGTCGACTCTGACCTGCGTGCCGACGTAGGGATCACCGATGATCTCCGGCTTCGGACCCACGAGCTCGCGGAGGCTGACCGTGATCGGCAGACTCTGTCGCGAGGTCGTCGTGTAGCCGGGCAACGAGCCAGTGGCGACCACGTGGATCTGCTGGCCCTGCTGTGCTTCGGTGGGACGATAACTCGATCCGCCGGCCCCCGAGATCGCCACGTTGTCGGCGAACCATTCGTACTTCGGAGTCACGGTCGGATCCCACGTTCCCGGAACGACGGTCAACGAGTCGCCGGCGAGCCCGGTTCCTTGGATCTGGGGAGTCGGCGCCGTGATGAAGGCCCGATCGGTGATGCTGATCGGCGCGCTCTGTCGTGTCACTGGCACGTAGCCGGCCTTGCGCCCGGTCACGTGCACACTGATCGCCTTCCCGACCTGAGCGGCGGTGGTCCTGTAGGTCGAGGACGTGGCGCCGGCAATCACCGCGCCGTCGACGAACCACTGATAGCTCAGCGCGACCGGGTCCGGTTGCCAGGCGCCGGGCACGACAGACAGCTCGTCCAGGGCGCGGCCGGAACCGGAGATCGTGGGCACCGGGGTCGATTCCAGGTTCAACAGGTCGACCGGGTTCGTCTCGCCGCTCAGCGCGGGGAGGTTGACGAAGTTCAACCGCGACGCCGTGACGCGCACCCGGATCCTCTTGCCCGCCTGGCTCGGGGTCACCTTGTAGGTTCGCCCTGATTCACCCGAGATCGCCGACCCGTCCGCCAGCCACTCGTACTTGTAGCTGTCGGGACGTGGGGTGAAGACGCCGTGGTTGGCCGCCAGGACATCGTTGACCCGAACGGCGTCGCCACCGTCCTCGTTGGAGACGGACGGCGCTTCGACGCTCGTGAAGACGCCGTCCTGGATCGGCAGGGTCGCCCTCCACTCGGTCGCTCCGGGGCTGGGGAAGGTCTCTGACCGATAGCCGTCCTTGAGGCCGGTGACGAGCGCCAGGATGCACTTGCCCTTCTCCGCGATCTTCGGCGTGAACGACTGGCGGTCCGCATCGTGGATCGGCTCCCACTGCCTCATCTCACTCGTGGTGCACGAACCCATCGATCGGTACCACCGGAACCTGAGGTCGACGCCGCCCGCCGGAAACCAACCGTTGTCGGCCGAGTCGTAGCGTTCGATCACGTCCGTCTCGGGGATGAGGTCGATCGTGAGGGTGTTGTTGACGCCACGGTGGCCGGCGATCTCGAAGTTCCGAGACGCGAACAGCCCCGTCTCCGCACCCTGCTCGTTCGAACAGTGCGGCGTCAGCCGGACTCGGTCCATCAGCATGACCGTGTCCAAGGAGTTGTTGTTCACGTCCTGGACCGACATCGTGATGACATCGTCGATCGCATCGCCATTGGCCGTGAGCGGAACCTCGAGCGTGTCGACCGACGTGAACTGATCGAACGGCGTGATCTCCGGCAGCAGTGGCGATGAGGCGTCATCGGGCTGTCGCTCGAACTCTTGGTCGATCCCGTGCCAGTACTTGATGGCATTGACCGAATACCGCACCGGAGCCATCGCCGCCGTCTCTTGGGCGAACCATCGTGGCCCGACGTGCATTGCATACTCACGCGATGAGCCGTTCAGCAGGACAGAGAGATTGTCACCCGGAACGTTCTCGGTCGCGTAGTGAACCCGCTCCTCCGTGCCCATCGAGACATCGACCAGGAGGCAGCGAGCTGTCTCGCCCGACTCAGTCCGTGCCCCTGAAGGCACTGTCAGCGACAGAGAAGCCTTGTCGGGCGAGCCGCCGAAGTTGGCGCTCGGCTGACGTCCGGGCAGGTCGAGGTTGAACAGATCTGTCGCCCGACCGGTCGACATGACCGCATACGAACCCGCACCCGCTCGGGGGAAATCGTTGAAAGCCCGCGTCGCCACGCCGAGCATGCCGCCGGCCGTGCTGCTGGTGTCCAGAGAAACCCCAGAAGGCAGGTCGAGCGCTGAGGACAGGTCGCCGTCGACGTCGACGTCCCCGACGTCTGCCGACGCCATTCCCCCGGTCGACAGCATGCCCACCATCAGCGCCACCGGCACGGTGGTGATCAAGAATCTGCGCATGAAGAAGTCCCTCATCCCTTCGACGGCCACGGCGATGTCCGCGGCCGGTCACATGCCTTTGAAGCCCTCCATGGCGGCCAGGACCGCGGGGCTGATGACGATCAAGAACAGAACGGGGAGGATGGTTCCCATCAGCGGGAACAGCATCTTCACGGGGACCTGGTTGGCCTTGCCCTCGGCGCGCATCCTGCGGGTGACACGCATCTCGGCCGCTTGGTCACGGACGATGTCCGAGACCGGCACGCCGAACTCCTCGCCCTGGACGACCGAACGTACGAACTTGCGGAGGTCATCCACATCGGTGCGCTCGACCAGTGCGTCGTAGGCATCTCGGCGCGAGACTCCCAGAGCCATGTCCTGCACCGTGCGAACGATCTCCTCCGCGAGGGGGCCTTCGCCCTTCTGGCCGGACCGGGTCAGGGCGTTCTCGAAGCTGGAACCCGACTCGATCGAGATCACCATCTGGTCCAGGAGGTCGGGCAGGCCCTCCTGGATCTCCTCTTGGCGTCGCTTCGCCTTGCCACTGATCAAGATGTCCGGCGCGAAGTACCCGACGGCGGGCGCCCCCAGCAGGATGACCAGGCCGAGGATGCCGTCGTCACTGGACTTGTACATCAGCCCCAGGGCCAGGCCGACGGCAGCCAAGATGACTTTCATCGACAGAATCTTGGCGACGTTCCAGCCCTCGGGTCGGCCAGCCAGCATGTAGTTGCGCTCCGCACGGTCGATGAAGGACTTGGGAGTGAACCGGCGCGCGAAGGACTCCTTCTCCTTCTCCCGAAGGGTCGTCGCGTCCTTGACCTGCTCGATCGGGCTGGTGATCTCACGCAGTCGGGTCGCGGCCTCGGACTCCTTGTCGCCGAGGATTCCCAGCGCGAAGAACAGAGCTACGAGGGCCCCCATCACGCACAACGCCGCAATAACGAACATCAGAGCTTCACCTTCGTCACCTTGCTCATCCAGAAGTAACCCAGGACATAGAGCACAGCCGACGCGGCAAGGATCAGCTTCCCGGTGACGGTCGTGTAGAGGGGTTCCATGTACGCCGGATTCATGACGCTGTAACCGGCGCCCACGGCGATCGGCAAGGCCATCAGGACGTAGCCCGACATCTTGCCCTCGGCCGCGAGCGCCTGGATCTTCTGACGCAGCTCGTTCCGCTCCGCGATCGTCTCGGTGACGCGGTCGAGGATCTCGCTCAACCGGCCGCCGGACTCTCGCTGGATGGCGACCGCCTCACTGACCCAGCCGAAGTCCTTGCTGTCCATCCGCTGCGCGGTCTCCAGCATGCCCTCGATGAGGTCACGTCCGAGCCGGGTCTCATTGACGATTCTCGCGAGCTCCTCGCCCATGGGCGCTTCCATCTCCTGCGCGACGTTGGCCAGTGCCGTGGGCACGTTCATGCCCGACTTGAGCGCCGAGCTGAACAGGGTCATGGTCTCGGCCATCTGGTTCTCGAACTTCTCGCGTCGCCGGTTGGTCATGAAGCTCACGTAGATCTTCATGACGAACGGCGAGACGACCGCCAGCAGCAGAGCGAGCGGGATGCTCTGCAGCAGGACTTGACCGACCACGAAGGCGCCGATCGCCATGAGCAGAGTCCATGCGACCACCGCGTTGACGCCGGCCTTGATCCCCGCTTGTGCCAACTCGTCCTCGTCGAACGGTTTCCAACCCATTGTGCGCAGGACCTTGTCGATGGCATCGAAAACAGGGGTCTGCCGCGGCGTCTTCATCGCCTCCGCGTCGGTCTGCAGACGCATCTGTTCCGAACGCAGGGCGGCCAGATCCGGTTGTAGAAGCGCGTAGGTCAGCGCCACGACAGAGCAGGTCAGCAGCACGATCGCGAGCCCAAAGATGGTCACGACAAACCCTCCGTGTTCTTGGTCAACAGATGCGGCGGGACTTTCACGCCGCGCTCCTCGAGCACACGGGTCAGGTGCTCGCCGTCGCCGACCTTCTCGACCTGGCCCAGGGGTCGGCCGTCCTCGCTGTATCCGGCTGCGAAGTCGAACCGGTAGAGGTCATTCAGCACGGGTTCGTCATTCTCGATTCCCGTCAGTTCCGTGACGTACGTGATGCGGCGGGAACCGTCGCGCATGCGACTGATCTGAACGATCATGTCCACCGCGGAGCCGATCTGCTCACGGATGGCGCGCAACGGCAGGTCCATGCCGGCCATGAGGACCAGCGTCTCCAAGCGAGCCACGCAGTCGCGCGGCGAGTTGGCGTGCAGCGTCGAGATGGAGCCATCGTGACCGGTGTTCATGGCCTGCAACATGTCGAGCGCCTCGCCACCGCGGCACTCGCCGATGACGACGCGGTCCGGTCGCATGCGCAGGGAGTTCTTGACCAGATCGCGGATCGTGACCTCGCCGCGTCCTTCCACGTTCGGGGGCCGGCTCTCCAACTGCACCACGTGAGACTGCTGGAGCTTGAGCTCGATCGCGTCCTCGATCGTGACGATGCGCTCACCTTCGGGAATGAACGACGACAGCACGTTCAGCAGCGTCGTCTTACCGGTACCGGTACCGCCCGAGACGAGAATGTTGAGACGCCCCCGAACGCACAGCTCAAGAACTTCGCCCAGTTCAGGTGTGACGGAACCAAACCTGATCAGGTCGTCGACCGTGAATGACCGCTTGGAGAACTTTCGAATCGTGAGCGACGATCCCCGAACCGCCAACGGGGGGATGATGGCGTTCACTCGCGACCCGTCGGCCAAGCGCGCGTCGACCAACGGGGATGACTCATCGATGCGTCGTCCGACTTTGCCGACGATGCGCTCGATCACCCGGCGAAGCTGCTCCTCGGACGGAAAGGAGACGTTCGCCAGGGTGAGGCGACCGTCCTGCTCGATGAAGATCTGGTCCGGGTGATTCACCATGATCTCGGTGACCGACTCGTCATCGAGAAGTTGCTGTATGGGTCCGAGGCCCAGCGCGTCAGCTTCGATCTCGCGCATCAAGGCCCGGCGCTCGGTCGCACCCAGCTGGACGTAGTCCTGCGCGAGGATCTCCTCGAGTTCGCTCTGCACGAATCCGCGCAGCTGCTCCTCGGTCAATGACGCATCGTTGATCCGTGTCCCGAGTCGCTGGAACAAGGTCTTGACGGCCTGTCCCTTGAGTTCGTCGACGACGGCCGAGCGCGCGACAGGACCGCCCGGCGATTTGTACGCCTCGGCTCGCGCCTTCTCGACTGCCTGGATACGGTCCGTGAGACTCATGACGAACCCCTCCGGAACAGGCCGCCCTTGCTGCGCGGCGCGGAGCCCGCGACCTTGGAGACGAGCAGATCGATCGCGTCAAGGAACGGCGAAGAACCACGACCGGCCGCCAGCGGCTTGCCCACGTTGACCGAGAGCACGACGTCGGTCGAGCGGGGAATCACCGCGTCCACCTCCATGCGCATCGCGGCTCCGATGTCCTCGGCCGTCAGGCCGGTTCCGGTGTCGGCCATGTTCACCAGGAGGTAGCGATGACGCGGAAGGAGGTTCAGGCGATCGAGCAGGTCGATGGAACGACGCAACGCCTTGACTGCGGAGACGTCCATCGTCGTCACGAAGATGATGTCTGTGGCCACCTCGAGTGCGGCGAGTGACTCGTCCGTGAGCCCCGAGCCGGTGTCAACCACCACATACGGGTACTCCTCGGAGAGTTGACGAATGAGTTGCGTCGCTTGAGGCGAGTCGACCTTCTCCATCGCCGCGGGCGAGTCCGAGCCGGACATCACGAGCAGGTTGTCCTCGAAGGTCACGAGCAACCCCTTGAGGACGAGGTTCGGGTGGACACCTCGCTCGGTGAAGGCCTCCTCGATCGTGTGAGCGGCACTGACGTTCAGCATGCTGGCGACATCACCAAACTGAGCGTCGTAGTCGACGACCACGGTCTGCATCGGTGCCTTCTGACCCAAGGCGACCGCAAGGTTCGTGGCGATGGTGGTCTTCCCCACGCCGCCCTTTGGTGACAGGACGACCATCACCCTCGGCTGACCGCTCGCCGGCTGCTTGGATCCTGAGCGATCGATGCCAAGTCGCTCCGCAGCAAGCTGGCTCGTCGCGGACTTGCTGGACGGAGGCTCCGGTACTGCCGGTCGAGGCACCGATGCCGGCACGGCGGCGTCACCGCCCACGCTCCCGCCAATGAACCGGGAGAGGAGCCGCTCGACATCGATGTCGGTGCCGGCCGAGTCGAGCACTTCGCGGATACCCGCCGCGCGCCATTCCTGAGTCAACGCGTCAGCGTGATCGCGCACCAGCACGATCGGCACGTGCGGTGCGTGGTGCAGCACGATGTCAGCCAGTTCGTAGACCTGCTCCTCATCGACTTCCTCGCTGATCACCACGAGGTCGATCTCACGAAGCGTGCTGAGCATCGAGTTCAGCACATGCTCGGTGAACGTGGGGCGAAGACCCACCACCTTCTGCTGCGTGAGTTGCCGAAGCCGCCCCGTGAAGGGGCTGCTCTCGGCGATCACGACGATGGTGCTCATTTGACCAGTTCGCCAGCCGCTACGGAGCCGCCGGCGTTTTTGTCGGTATCAGGGTTCTGCGCGGTCAACCGGATCACTCCGGCTTGGGCTGCTGCGGCGATCTGCGTGGCCTGCGGTCCGGTGACAGCCAAGGTCACGATGCCGCCAGCTGCGCCTTCTGACACGTCCGAGACGCCTGTGACCAAGATGTTCTGCAGGAACATCTTGCTGAGTGCCTGCTTGCTCTCGCTGTCAGGGGCGGTCGTGACGATCACGCCCACACGCGTCCCTGCCTTGACGGTCGAACCGCCTGCATTGGCGGGCTCCAGGAGAAGGCTCACCTCCTGCATGCCCTTCGGCACACCCGCGCCGCTGGTGGAACCTGCGGACCCGGCAGCATCGAAGCGAGTCTTGAGAAGTTGCTCGCCGGTCACCAACGGAACGGTGGTACGCAGTCCTTCGATCTCAGCGAGGTCGGTGATGGCGCCGACAGCAACGGACTTCTGCGGAATCTCGACGACGGCGACGCTGTCCGCGATTGCGGCTCCGTCCGCATCGGCCGGGATGTCCTTCTGCACGACGAAGACCTTCGACAGGGTCGCCCCGTCGAACGCACGCGCATTGGCTCCCGAGACGTAGAGGGCCGACGCGCCGAGTCCGAGGATGGCGAGAAGGGCCGCTGCGACAGCCGCGATGACTCGTCCGTTCATGAGATGTGTTCTCTCTCTGCAGTACTGATGCGAATGTTCAGGAACTCACTTCGTGAGTTTGAGCGACAGGGCGGCCTTGACTGGATCGTGGCCGGTCACGGTGCCGTAGGTGGCGTCGGGGAAGACCTGGGTCGTCTTGATGAAGGAACCCGAGATCCGGTTGCACCCGAAGTTCAGGAAACCGAGCACACTCGAAACGACCGACAGGTCGCACGTGGCCGAGGTGTAACCGCCGAATCCGGTGGCGTAGAAGAACGGCTTGCCCGAAGCGATGCGGAAGGGGACGAACCCGATGATCTTGATGTGATCGGTGACGTGCGTGAAGCAGAGCGACGTGAGGCATCGGAGCCGGTTCGCGTACAACGGGACGAGAATCGTTTGATTCGGCCTGAGGGTCGCGAACAAGGATTTGCACGCGGCGTTCGTGGAGAAGATCGCACCGATCATGTTGTCGCCGAGATTCTCCCAGACGCCGATCCGCTTCGGCACCTTGCACTGGCTCGGGTCCCACGTCGGCCACCATGCGTTCCCGGTCATGACAACGGCACGGCCTGGCGCGGCTTTGACGAGGAGCTTCTTGCCGTCCTCGGGGTCCAGACAGGTCGGGCTGGGACTCCAGGTCGTCTCGTTGGGGATGTTTCCGAACTTGTAGTCGGCCTGGCCGCCCAGACTCCCGACCGCTTTCCACTGGCAGTACTCCATCGCCAGCGGATAGGCCGGCAGACTCGAAGTCACGGTGCCATTCCACGAAGCCGTCGCGCTGGCTGAGGCGGTCAGCTTGTCCTTTCCGAAGGCAGCCTTGGCGAAGCCACTGCGGGTGTCGCTCGTGACCCTGACGGTGACGGTTCCCGCGCCGGTGGCCGGGGTCGCGGGCGAGACGTCCACCACCGAACCGGGAGCGTTCTTCGTTGCGTAATCCCTGGCGTAGGCTCCCGTGCATTGCGAAGAGGGCCCGACTGCACAGGCACTCCCCACGGCGAGCGCCGCCGCGTCGGCCGCGTCCTGGACCTTCTGGCGATTCTGCACACCGACGGCGAAATCGACGGAGACGGCTGCCATCCCCAGCAGCGCCACCATGATCACGACGACCAGCGCAGCAGTCGCGCCCCGCTCGTTGTTCCGCATGCGACGGATACGTGGTCTCAGTTGCATCTCGCAACCGCCTTCGCCTCATACGGCAGGGGCGCGGCCCCCAGGATCTTGGTGATCGTCGTGCGCTTGAGTTTGACGGTGAGCACGACCGGCTTGCCGACATTGGCCTCGTTGCACTCGTTGACGCCACCTTCGACGACATAGCTGATCGCCCTGGCCGACGTGCCTGACGTGGTGGCCACGGCATTGATGATGGCCTCCGCCTGCGCCTTGTCCCGGTAGATCCCGTAGTCACGGGCGGCGACGGAGGTTGCGTTGTTCAACTGGGACTTGAAGTTGATGGCGACCCCGAACTCCACGATGCCCATGATGAGCGCCACGAGAAGAGGGGCGATCAGCGCGAACTCGACCGCGGCGGCGCCGCGCTCGTCGCGATTGGTGCTTCGCTTCATCAACGCTCTCCCCCTCAGTTGTGGATGTTCGGACCTTCGGACCCAGCAGGCCGCCCCGGTCGCGCGCGGCGACACGGGACGGCCTCAGTTGGATCAGGAAGTGAGGCTGCCACCGAGGGTGCTGAACCACGTCGAGAGCGAGGTGCCGAACGCCTTCACGGCGACGAGGACGACGAGAGCGATGCCGGCGACGATGAGGGCGTACTCCGTGGCGGTCGCGCCCTTCTCCTGGCGCTCCACCAGCATGGACGTGAGGTAGGTGTAGAGGTGCAGCATGGTTGGTCTCCTTGTTGTCTAGCGGGCGAACTCGCACACTGCGAAGTCCGAGCCAAACGCTAACTGCGTACCCGCTCAGCAGGAGCCGATTGAGATCCATTGCGTCACTCCAGCACGAAAATCCTCCTGAATCACTAGTGTCGCTTCCCAATCAATGGTCCCTTCTGACTATTGAGAAACTTCACTAGAGTTCAAATGGGCATCATGAGCAACACTGCTCTCGTGCGTCCCAGTCGAGAGCCGATCCCGCCACTGGCGGCGCGTTCGCTTCTCGTCGTGGTCGCGATCCTCATCCTGTGGGCCCTGGTGATCGGTTCACGCGTCACGAACCAGAGCGATCAGGGCGATCCACAGACGACCGATCTGCGGCTGTACCAATCCATCGCCGCACGCGTCGAGGGTGGCGAGCCGTACTATCGGGCCGCGGTCGCCGAGCAGCTAGCCCAGGGATATCCCGTGGACCCCTCAGTGACAGTCCGACTACCCACCACGACTCTCGTGAACACCGTCATGGGAGAGCGCGGCGCTCAACTCCTCATGCTTGCCCTCGGAGTGGTCGCCGCCTGGTGCGCACTGGTGCGATTCGAGCACGCAGCGCGATCACGAGCGGAGTGGGCCGGGGCGATGCTGCTGCTTGTAGGTGCCATCGCCGTTCCGCTGGCGCCCGGAGGGACGTTGTTCTCCGAGTCATGGGCGTCACTTCTGCTGCTGCTCGCTGCACTGGTCGGTCCCCGCCGACACCCGTGGGTCACGCTGGGGCTCGTCGTTGCCGCTGTCCTGTTCCGCGAGATGGCACTGATCTTCATCGGCCCGACCGTGATCATGCTCTGGGTCGGCGGACACCGTCGGGCCGCGTTGGCCTGGCTCGGTTTCGCGATGGCGTTCGTCGGCGGATACTTCCTCGTCCACGAAGGACTGGTCCAGGAAGCCGTCGCCCTCTCCCAAGCAGACTCCGTTCGTGAGTCTGAAGGATGGGTCCGGTTCGGGGGTTGGCCGCTCGTCGTGGACTACGTACGACGCATCACCCTGCTGAACCTGCTCCCCTACTGGGTCGCTGCCGTGCTCGTGCCGATGGCAGCGCTCGGGCTGGTGCTACGGAGGTCGCCCACGACGACCGCGATGGCGGTTGGAGCCTCTGGGTTCATGGTCGCGTTCATGGTGATCGGTCGCACGAACACTGCCTACTGGGGGCTGCTCTACGCGCCATTGGTCCTTGCCGGTCTCGCATTCGCGCCCCGCGCGCTCGTCACGCTCGCGGACTCTGTCAGACCCCGAGCCGACTGAGAAGGGATGTCCACTCGGTCTCCAGCAGGCCACCGAAGACCTGGGCACCGAAGAGCACCACGAGTGCGATGCCGGAGATCATCAGTGCATACTCGGTCGCGGCCGCTCCTCGTTCGCTGCGGGTCACATGCCGACAGACGGACTGTCGCGCCCCGGCACCCACCATGTCGTCCACCTTCTTCGTCCCCCAAGCTCGTGAATGGTGCGAAGGTAGCGCACCCTGTGCCGGCACGGATCGAAATCGTCCGGATCGTCCCGCGGCCGGGTCCGGTTGCCTCGGGGCTACTCGTCCCTGCGCATGACGAGATCCTTCACAGCACGTGGAGCGAAGGCCAAGCCCGGAATCACCCATGCGAAGTACAGGCGTCCCCAGTAAGCGGTGTCCGGCCGCCCCACGAAGAGGAAGATCGCCATGAACCCGACGGCGAGCACCAGAACCCGATCACGGTAATGACCAGCCATCCCCGCCCATCCGAGCAGCGCGAGAGCCAGCGCAGCGACCCAGACCTCATAAGGGAGAGGTCGCAGTACGGAACTGAAGCCGAACGTGTCCACGACATAGGGCCAGCCCCCGAACTCCAACCAGGACGGTGACTTCACGGAGGTTTGACCAGCGGCAGCGCGCGAGCCAAGAACCCAATGGATCGCGTAGAACACACTGAACACCAGCAGGGCTACAGCCCACGCCCACGATTCCCGACGATCACGTCGCCAGGCAAGGAAAGCCATGACGACGAGATAAGGGACGGCGAGTTCCCTGAAGCAAACCGCGACGAACCCCAGCGCGACCGAGAGGCGATATCTCCCGGGACGGTGAAGGAGGAGACTCAGCGCCAGTAGGCACGCCACCCAGGCCTCAGAAAGCACCACCGCTCGCGGATGCGCGAAGACGCCGATTCCGGCTGCCAGAGCGAGAGTGCTGACCAACCACTCCGCCCTCGTGGGGGCGAGACGCTCGAACCTCACCATCGCAACGAGGGCGGTCATGATGATGAGGCCGCGCAACACCCACGGAGCCCAGTCCCCGAGGAGCGCGACCAACCACGTTGTGGTCGGAAGGCGAATCGTCGGAGGTGGCGAAGTCGGATACCCAGCGTCCGCCTGAGCGTCGGCAGCCGCTCGATAATAGGACTCGCCGGTCTTGACCCGCTCGATCACGACGTCGTACAACGACTCGTCGCTGAGGGACGCACTCGCCTCGAGATCGACGATCGGCGCCGGGATGCTCGAGCCCACAGCGAGGGCCCACAGACTGAGCAGTGACAGGACGAGCGTGGTGAGAGCCAACACCCGACGACGAGACACGCGCAGAGCCTAACCATGTACGCCCGCCGCGTCCCGGCGTCGGCAAACCCCGTGCCGGCCATAGCTTGGGGCCACGCCGCAGCTCCCTCCGCCGGGCTCCGTCACCCCCAACCGGCAGACTGGACCCCATGACCAACCCGAGCGACTCCGCCGTCGCCGTCTACCTGGACTTCGACAACATCGTCATCTCGCGCTACGACCAGGTGCACGGCAAGCAGGCCTTCTGGAAGGCGCGCGACGCCGGCTTCGACGAGGCCAAGCTCCAGCAGGCCGAGATCGACGTCCACGCGATCCTCGACTACGCGTCCTCGTTCGGCCGGCTCGCGCTGACCCGTGCCTACGCCGACTGGTCGATGCCCTTCAACGTCCGTTACAAGAAGCAGCTCGTCGACCGCGCGATCGACCTCGTGCAGCTCTTCCCGGCGTCCGGGTCCAAGAACGGCGCCGACATCCGGCTCGCCGTCGACGCGCTCGAGGACATGGGCCGCATGCCGCAGGTCGGCACGGTCGTCCTGGCCGCGGGTGACTCGGACTACATCCCCTTGGCGCAGCGCCTCAAGCGCATGGGCCGTTACGTCGTGGCGGTCGGCGTCGCCGGCGCCACCAGCCGTTCCCTCGCCGCAGCGTGCGACGAGCTGCTGACGTACGACAACCTTCCCGGCCTGGCCCAGAAGGGCGATGAGGACGACGTCGAGGAGGCCTCCCCCGCGCCGAAGTCCTCGCGCCGCCGGTCCACCAAGAAGGCCGCCCCCAAGGCCGAGGCCGCTCCCGAGTCCGCTCCCGAGGCGGAGGCCGAGACCCCGGCCGACACCGCAAAGCCGCAGGAGGTCGTCCTCCAGCCGATCTTCTCGGCCCAGGAGCAGGAGGAGGACGACGAGCGCGCCCTCGCCCGCCAGGCAACGCGCCTGCTGCTGCGCGCCCTGCGCCTGCTCGGTGAGAAGGACACGGACGACGAGTGGGTCCACTCCGGCACCGTGAAGACCCAGATGAAGCGCATGGACTCGTCGTTCAACGAGAAAGAGCTGGGATTCAAGTCGTTCACGGACTTCCTCAAGTCCCGCACCTCGGTCGTCGAGCTCGACGAGGAGGGCCAGAGCCGCAAGGTCCGGCTCCGACCCGGTCACTGAGAGTGGCGTTCCTGGGCGGGGCCCGGTAGGGTGGAACACGTTGCATGCATGAACTCAGCAGATTGATGGTCGAGCCCTCGGGCTTATCGGTTTTCTCTTTGGTTGATGTGAAGCGTGACACCTAGACGCACACGATTCACGAGTGCGCATGACTCCCAAGGAGAAAATTATGGCTACCGGAACTGTGAAGTGGTTCAACTCTGAAAAGGGCTTCGGCTTCATCGCGCCCGACGACGGCGGCGAGGACCTGTTCGCTCACTTCAGCGAGATCCAGGGCAACGGCTACCGTTCGCTCGAGGACAACCAGAAGGTCGAGTTCGAGGTGACGCAGGGCCAGAAGGGCCTGCAGGCCGCCAAGATCCGCGCGATCTGAGTTCATTCGCAACTGCGAAGACTCCACGGAAAGCCCCCGCTTCGGCGGGGGCTTTCCTCTTTTCACCTGCGACCTTCGAGGAAGCGGCCGATCCCGGTGGTTCCGCTACACGTCGCGAGCGCGGAGGCGCTGGCCGTCGCGGCCGACCTCGGCGCCCAGGGCGGCCAACTGCTGCTCGACGTCCGGTGAGTTGTGGTGGCTGAGGTGAACGGCCACCACCCGCGTCGCGTCGTCCACCACTCCTGCCGCGCGTAGCGCCGCGACCGACTGCTCGAAGGTCGCGAGCCCGAGGTGCCGCTCCCCCGCCAGGTCGAGCCGATCGCCGAACGTCTGCTCCAGCAGCACCACGTCGAGCCGCTCCGAGCCGATCGCGTCGAGCGCCCCTGCCGCCCACGGACCGGTGTCGCAACCATGGAGCAGGCTCCGATCCGAGTCGAGCCGGTACAGGACGGCCTCACCGAGCGCTTCGTGCGCCGCCGGGACGACCGTGATCCGATACTCCCCCACCGCGAGCGAGTCGCCAGCCGTCACCTCCACGAGCCGCACGGCATTTTGGTCCGGTGCGAGCCAGTCGCGGCACAGGGCGATCGCGGGAGCCGGCCCGTACACCGTCAGAGGCCCGTCGCTGACCCAGCTGCGGTGCAGCAGGAACGCCGGATCGAGGTGGTCGGAGTGCGCGTGCGAGATGAGCACCGTGTCGACGTCGACCAGATCGACGCCGGCACGCAGCGCCTGGCGGGCGGCTTCGGGCCCGGGGTCGATCCAGAGCCGGCCGTCGACCAGCACGCTGGTGGGCGTTCGCATCTCGCAGCGCTCGCGCATCGTCGCGCACGAGTCGCAGCGGCAGAACGGCGACGGCCAGCCGTCGGCCGAGCCGGTGCCCAGCAGCAGGATGTCCACGGACGGAACCGTACGCGGCGCGCCGACCCGGGCGGCTGGCGCGGTCGCGTGCGCCGTCGGCCCCGCTCCCCTCCCACTTTTGGAACAGGATTACGCGGGGAACGGCCACTCGGGCGGAATCCCGTTCCAAAAGTTGGGGGAGGGCGAGGGGCCGGGGCGGAGGAGAGCGGCCGGGCCGGCGGTACCGGGCCGGCGTCAGTCGTGGGCCGGGGCCTCGCCGCGCAGGCCCGGCGAGCACATGACCTTCTCGGGCGTGATCGCGATGACGACCCGGCGCGGGTTCTCCTTCGGCTGGCGATAGCGCTCGGCGTACAGGTTCTCGGCCAGCGTGATCGACTCACGGTCGCGCAGGATCTCGGCGGTGCCGGCGATGCTCACCCACTGGGGTCCCGCGACCTGGGCCACGGTCGCCCGCGGGTCCCGCTCGACGTTGCGGACCTTCTGGCTGCCGTCCATCGTCGTGATCCGCACGATCCCCTCGAAGACCGTGAAGCCGACCGCGACGACATGGATCCGGCCACCCGGCCCCAGCGTGGAGAGGGTCGCGAGGTGGCGATCGGTCAGGAAGTCGCCCTCGGGCAGCCAGATGTCGGTCATGCGCCCATCATGGCGAAGGTCAGGTCGGACGGACGCTGGGGGCCGCTCGTAGAGTGACCGGGTGCCGACCTCACCCGCCTCGTTGACCACTCCCCTCGACCTGCCCCACGGCTCCGCGTGGCCGAACCGCTGGACGCTGGCTCCGCTGACGAACAAGCAGAGCCATCCCGACGGAACGCTGTCCCGCGACGAGCACGAGTGGCTGGTCGCCCGTGCCCGCGGGGGCTTCGGGCTGGTCATGACGGCAGCGGCCTACGTCTCGCCGGAGGGGCAGGCCTGGGCCGGCCAGCTCGGCATCAGCGAAGCGCGGCACGAGGACGGTCTCGCGCGACTGGCCGACGGCATCCGCGAGGCCGGTGCCGTCTCCAGCGTCCAGCTGCACCACGGCGGCATGCGGGCCGACGGGTCGGTGACGGGACTCCCCGTCCTGGCGCCCTGGGCCGACGCCGACCGAGGTGTCGAGCAGCTGTCCACGAGCGACGTCCGCCGCGTGATCGACGACTTCGTCCATGCGGCCGTGCGCGCCCAGCGAACCGGCTTCGACGGCATCCAGGTGCACGGCGCCCACGGCTACGTCCTGTGCCAGTTCCTCGATGCCCGCAAGAACCACCGCACCGACGAGTTCGGTGGCTCACCCGAGAACCGCAGCCGCGCCCTGCGCGAGGTGCTCAGCCGCATCCGCGAGGCCACGGGACCGGACTTCCAGGTGGGCGTCCGCCTCTCGCCCGAGGGCTATGGGATCTCGATGGACGACGCCACGGCCCTGGTCGGGAGCCTGCTGTCCTCCGGGGACGTCGACCACCTCGACATCTCGATGTGGGACGTTGCCAAGGCCCCGCGCGACACCACGGTCGACGGCCTGCTGATCGACCGGTTCATGGACCTGCCCCGCCACGGCACCCGCCTGGGCGTCGCCGGCAAGATCCTGTCGACGCAGGACGCCGCCTGGTGCCTCGAGCGCGGCGCCGACTTCGTCACGGTCGGCACGGGCGCGATCATCCACCACGACTTCCCGCGCCTGGCGCAGTCGACCGACTTCGTCAGCGAGGCACAGCCCTTCCCGCGTCAGCGCCTCGAGCAGGAGCACCTCGGTGGCGCGTTCATCGACTACCTGGCCGACAACTGGGACGACTTCGTCGCGTGACCTCAGGACAACCGCAGCCGCACCAGGATCGGGCAGTGGTCCGAGCCGATCGGGCCGACGTACCTTCCGCTGCGGACGGGGTTGATGTTCGCCCACGACAACACGCCGATCCCGTCGCCGCGGCGGACCCACACCTTGTCGATGTGGTCGCCGTGCGTGTAGCTGCGGACCGGGACACGCGAGCCCTGCGTGGCGCTGTTGAAGTTCGGCCGCGTCAAGGTCCGGGCCTGGTCGTAGGCGTCCAGGTAGCCGGCTGAGCCCATTACCCGGGCCGGGGTGTCACCGGCGTGCCCGCGGGACTTGTTGGAGTTGAAGTCGCCGAGGTAGACGACGCGGGACCGGTTCGTGTTCGCCGCGTCGACCTGCGCCATCAGGGAGCGGGTCTCCGCCCGGCGTCGCGCGTTCGCCGCCCGGCCCTTCTGGTCCGAGATGTGCGCCGAGACGAAGATCGTGTGCTTCCCCGTGGTTCGGTCCCGCAGCTCGGCCCACGTCGCGAGCCGGCCGTTCGGGAGCCTGATCGTCGCGGCGCGCGGTGTCGTCACCTCGACCGGCTCGCCGTACGGGTCGAGCTCGTGGACGCTGTCGACGACCTGCGCGAAGCGGGACGTGCGGAACACCAGGCTGGACGACAGGTAGTACCCGAAGTCCGGGACGACCGTGAAGGTCGGGCCGAGGTCCTGCGCGATCGTCTTCCACCCCGAGGACTCCTGCAACGCCACGACGTCCGCCCCTGAGCGGCGGATCGTGGTGGTGACGACGCCACGCCGGACGCTCCACGGACTCATGCGCAGGTCCGAGCGCGTGTCGCACACCTTCGAGCACACGTTGTACGTCAGCGCGGAGACGGTCGTGCCCCGCTTCGGCACGGAGATCGCCGCGGCCGGCTTGCACGTGCGGGCACTGGTCGCGAGGTGCTTGCCCTTCGCGCTGTACGCACGGACCTTGAAGCAGTACTCGACGCCGCGGCGCAGGCCGCGGACGGTCGCCCGGGTCGCCCGCGTCCTGAGCGACCGCTTCCCCTTCGTGAAGGCGTAGTTCGAAGCGCGCTGCACCTCGTAGGTCTTCGCACGCCTGTACTTCGGCCACGTGAGCGTCACCGAGCTCGAGGTGACACCGACGGCCTGCACCATCCCCACCCGCGGCGCAGCCTGCGCAGGGGTGGACAGGAGTCCGCCGAGCGCCACGGAGAGAGCGAGCATGATGGGGAGGAAGTGGCGCGTGATCACAGTGGTACAACGCTAGAACGTCACGAGATGCTTCGAGGCGTTTCCGTGTGCTTGGTCACGCCGGACATACGAAGAGCCGCTCCGACGTGTCGGAGCGGCTCTCGTCCATGAGGGCTGTGGAGCTGCCGGGAATCGAACCCGGGTCCTATGACGCTGAACCACGACTTCTCCGGGTGCAGTTCGTCTCACGCTTTTCTCGGCCCCGGTGCTCGGACGAACGCGTCACCGACAGGCTCAGTAGCGAAAAAGTCCCGGTCTGACCCCGCTACGTGGTCAGACCAGCAAGTCCTCTAGATGAGATGGACGATCCGGGACGAGGACGCTCCCGGGTCCACCCTTCGCGGGATCGCTGTCAGGCAGCGAGGGCGAAGTCAGTGCGCTTGGAATCGGCACTTATGGGTTTGCAACGAACGTTTGAGAGATGACGTTGCCTTCTCTACCCGCTTCTCGTGGATCGAACGACCACAGTCGAAACCGATCAGCCCCTCTGGAATTGTCAACCGCCGGCGAACCGGCTTCATCAGGATACAACGCTGTGGCGACGAATTGATTCCCGAGACGAAAGCAGTTCCTCAGGCAGCGAGCAACGCGACGCCGTTGTGCCACAGCACCGCCCGCATCCAGTCGTCCCCGAGCCCCAGTCGGTCGAGGACCTCGACCTGGTGCGCGTACGGGTACGGGATGTTCGGGAAGTCGCTGCCGAAGACGATCTGGTCCTGCAGCCGCAACAGCCTCTTCGGGTCGACGGGCGGCGGACTGTCGAAGAAGTCCACGAAGGTCATGGTGGTGTCGAGTCGCAGGTCGGGGTACTGCTCGGCGAGCTCGCAGAACGCGTCGACCTCGGGCATGCCCAGGTGCGCGATCACGAGCGGCAGCCGCGGGAAGCGGGCCAGCACGTTCGCGACTCCCTGCGGTCCCGTGTGCGGACCGGGCATCGGGCCCGACCCGGCGTGCAGGACGACGGGCACCTGCGCCTCCTCGATCGCGGCCCAGACCGGATCGAGCAACGGGTCGTCGGCCGCGAACTCCCCCACCTGCAGGTGCGCCTTGAACACGCGCACACCGTCGGCGATCACGGCGGGGACGTACTCGGCCGCCTCGGGCTCGGGGAAGAACGTGGCCGACCGCACCGAGTCCGGGACCCGCTCGGCGAACCCCGCGAGCCAGTCGTTCATGAACCCCGCGACCCCCGGTTTGTGGGCGTAGGACAGGGCGGTGAATCGCCTCACGCCCAGGGCCCGCAACGTCTCGACCCGCTCCTCGTCACTGGTGCGGTAGTGGATCGGCCACGGCCGGCCCAGCTTCGGTCCGGCGGCATCGAAGTACGCCCACACCTTCGCCAGCACCTGCGGCGCCATGAAGTGGACGTGCACGTCCACGATCCCGGGCACGCCGAGGCGATCGAGGTACGCGGACAGGTCCGCGTCCTGCCAGGTCATATGCCCTTCAGGCGACGGCCGACCTCGCGCTCGGCGTCACGGCTGGCCTGGCGCTCGGCGATCGCGTGGCGCTTGTCGTAGGCCTTCTTGCCGCGCGCCAGCGCGATCTCGACCTTCGCACGGCCGTCCTTGAAGTACAGGCTCAGCGGCACGATCGTCAGGCCCTTGGACTGCGTGCGGTACTCGATCTTCTCGATCTCGTGCCGGTTCAGCAGCATCTTGCGGCGCCGGCGCGTCTCGTGGTTGGTCCACGTGCCGTTGTCGTACTGCGGGATGTGGACCTGCAGGAGCCAGGCCTCGCCGCGGTCGATCTCGCCGAAGCCGTCGACGAGCGAGGCACGACCCTGACGCAACGACTTCACCTCGGTGCCGGTCAGGACGAGACCGGCCTCGAAGGTGTCCTCGATGTGATAGTCGTGCCGCGCCTTCTTGTTCTGCGCGATCATCTTGCGACCGGTCTCCTTGGCCATTCGACCATTCTGACAGGTGGCGGCGATTCGGTCAGAGCCAGTTCATCGGCTGAGTCGTGGAACCGTTCACCAGCACCATGAAGTGCAGATGACAGCCCGTCGAATAGCCCGTGGAACCGACGTACCCGATGACCTGTCCGCGCGAGACCCTTGCGCCCGTGCTGACGGCGTACCGCGACAGGTGGTTGTAGGTCGTGATGACGCTGACGCCGCGCTTGACACCGTTGTTGAGGATCACCCGGTTGCCGTAGCCGCCGTTGTAGTACTGCGAGATGACCGTGCCGGCAGCGGCGGCTCGGATCGGAACGCCGCAGCCGACGCCGAAGTCCGTGCCGTCGTGCAGCTTGTAGACACCGGTGATCGGGTGACGGCGCATGCCGTACGGGGAGGTGATCGGGCCGGGGACGGGACGGCTCAGCGTGCCGCCGGAGTCGCCGGTCGTACCGCCGCCGCCGTTGTCCTTGTCGCCACCGCCACCGCCCTTCTTCTTCAGCCGCCGCTGGCGCTCGCGCTCAGCTGCCTCGAGCTCCTTGCGGACGATCTCGGCCACCTGACGCTCGAGCCGAGCACGGTCGGCCTCCAGGTCGCGCTGCAGCGCGAGGTCGGCCTGCAGGGTCACGTCGGCGTTGCGCTTCGCGCCGGCTCGCGCCGTGACCAGCTCGGCCACGGAGGCGGCCTGCTGCTCGGCCTGCGCCGTCAGCGACTGCATCTGGACGACCACGGCCTCGGCCTCGGCCTTCTGGGCGGCGACCTGGTCGCGCAGCTCCTCGACCTCGTCGCGCTCGATGCCGAGCATGACCTCGGAGGCCGCGAGCTCCTGCATGATCGCGATCTGGGCGTCGCCGATCGACGTGCTGGCGCTCATCGACTCGGAGAACTCGGCGGGGTCGGCCCCGCGCAGCAGGTCGCCGAAGGCCTTGAGGCCCGAGTCCCCGGCCATGACGGACTCGACCGCGAACGACTCGACCGCACCCCGCGATGACCTGAGCTCGCGCTCGGCCTTCTTCAGGCGAGCCTCGGCTGCCGCGAGCTGGGCCTGCGCCTTCTCGAGCGCGGCGCGCAGTCGCGCGTCCTCGGCCTCGGCGACGGCGAGCCGGCCGCGCGTGCGGCCGAGCTCGGACTGGGCGGCGGACAGCTTCGACTCGGCACGCGCGAGCGCGGCCTTCGCGTCGCGGGCGGCCTTCGTGGACTCCTGGACCTCGTCCTTCGCGGCGTCGAGCTTCTTCTCGGTCTCGCGCTGCTGGCGTTGGAGGTCGTCCTTCTCGTCACCGAACGTGGGCGTGCTGAAACCTGCCACCAGCATGGCGCTGAGAGCGAGGGCGAGGATCGGCTTGCGCAGTCTCGTCATGGGCCTCGAATCCGGGGAAGTGTCCGTCAGGACAGGATCGTGCGTTCTGACGGTGTGACTCTACGCCTCAGGTTGAGGGTTTGTCGCCAGCCTCGCGCCCGCGTGTCACGGCGTCAGACGTCGAGGTACTTGCGCGTCATGACGAAGGTGGGCACGAGCGCCAGCAGCAGGGCCAGCACCGTGGTCATGCCCATCACGAGGAAGGCGTCCTCCCAGCGGACCCAGGTCGTGATGCGGCCCAGCGTGTCGCGCAGGTAGCCGTAGACGACGAAGTGCATGAACGCCGCCATGCCGCCGGCGGCCAGGGCCGCCGAGACGATCGCCGCGACGAGCGACTCCAGCACGAACGGCGCCTGGATGTGCCAGCTGGAGGCACCGACGAGGCGCATGATGCCGATCTCGCGACGGCGCGCGAACGCGGTCATCCGGATCGTGTTGGAGACCTGCAGGATGGCCGCGATGATCAGCAGGCCGGCAGTCGCGAGGGCCGCCCACTGCATCTTGTCGAGCATCTCGAACAGCGGTCCGAGCAGGTCGCGCAGCGAGTTCACGTTGCCGACGCCGTCCATGCCCGAGACCTCGCTGACGACGCCGTCGAACTGCTGCGGGTCCTTCAACGTGACGAAGTACGACTCGGGGAACGAGTCGACGCCGAGCGTCTCGAGCTGCTTGCGGCCGGTGTCGGTCTGGCCGAGCAGCTCGCGCGCCTGCGCGTAGTTCTCCTCGGGGCTGCGGATCGAGACCGCCTTGACCTCGGGGTTGTCCTCGAGCGCTGTCTGGACGGCGGCCTTCTGCTCGTCGGTGGCGGCGCCGCCGACGCACGTGGCGGCGGGCGAGTTCTTGGTGCACAGGTTGACCTGCAGCTGCAGCCGGTCGCCGAAGTACTGCTCGGTCCGTTCGGCCTGGGCCTGGATCAGCAGGCCCAGCGACGCGAGCAGCAGCGACACGCTCATCGTGACGATCAACGAGATCGTCATGGAGGTGTTGCGGGTCAGGCTGGCGCGCAGTTCGGTGAGGATCGCTCGCATGGGTCTCAGTTCTGGTAGCCGTAGATGCCGCGGGCCTCGTCGCGCACCACGCGACCCTCGTCGAGCTCGATGACGCGCTTGCGCATCTGGTCGACGATCGAGGAGTCGTGGGTGGCCATGAGGACCGTGGTGTCCTCGCGGTTGATGCGGTCGAGCAGCTTCATGATGCCGACGCTGGTGCTGGGGTCGAGGTTGCCGGTGGGCTCGTCGGCGATGAGGATCATCGGCCGGTTCACGTACGCGCGGGCGATGGCGACGCGCTGCTGCTCACCGCCGGAGAGCTCGTCGGGACGGCGGTGTCCCTTGCCGTCGAGGCCGACCAGGTCGAGGGTCTCGGGGACCAGCTTCTTGATCTCGTCGCGCGGCTTGCCGATCACCTCGAGCGCATAGGCGACGTTCTCGAACACCGTCTTGTTCGGCAGCAGGCGGAAGTCCTGGAAGACCGTGCCGAGCTGGCGGCGCAGCTTGGGCACCTTCCAGCTGGAGAGCTTGTTGATCTCCTTGCCCGCGACGAACACGTGGCCCGACGTGGGGCGCGTCTCGCGCAGGATCAGGCGCAGGAACGTGGACTTGCCGGATCCGGACGCGCCGACCAGGAAGACGAACTCGCCCTTGGTGATCTCGAGGTCGAGCCGGTCGAGGGCAGCACGCTTCTGGCCCGGATAGGTCTTGGTGACCTTGTCGAATCGAATCACCCGATCGAGTGTAGGTGTGTCGCCTGAGGATTCGGTTCACCGGCGGTAGACATCGCGTCGGTGCTTGACCGAGACCACCTCGATGACGAGAACGCCATCGAGAATGCGGTAGAGGATCCGGTAGTCGCCCCGGCGCGCGGAGTACAGCTCGTCCAACGGTGCGCGCAGTCGTCTGCCCACTCGATGAGGCTTCTCGCGCAACGGTCCAGTGATGAACTCCATAACCGCAGCCACGATCGATTCGGGAAGCTCACCGGCCAGCGCGCGTCTGGCAGGCGCAGCGAACTCCACCGAGTAGCCATCGGTCACGCGTTCAGGCGTCCGGCCGCGACGAGTTCCGCCTGGACCTCCTCGAGCGACGACCGCCGGCCGGCGTCCCCAGCCAAGGCTTCACGGATGGCAGCCACCTCGTCTGGGTGGCTGAGGATGTCCAGCGTCTCGAGCAGGGAGTCGTAATCATCAGCGCTCATGACCACGACCGCACGATCGCCGTTGCGGGTGACATCGAATCGTTCGTGCGTCGTCACTGCGGACTCCACGATCTTCGACAGGTTCGCGCGAGCGTCAGCGAGAGAGAGGGTGGTCATGTACAGAATTCTAGCGTTGCTTCGTCACGTGAACAACGCCTCACCGACGTGCTCACCGGGACGGACTCCGCGGGGGATCGCGAAGACCGCCGAGCCGATCGGAGTGGTCCACGCGTTGAGGGCATCCATCTCGGCCAGCCGCGCCTGGATCGGCACGAACTGGTGCTCCAGGTCGGCCTGGAAGGCCGAGAAGACCAGCCCCGTCCCGGACGCGTCGTCGTAGTTGTACCCGCGCCGGAAGATGCGCTGGGTGTCGTCGTCCGTCCGGGCCCGGCGGGCGTGAGCGGCCGGACCGACCACCGTGAAACCGCGCTCGTCCACGGCGTCGAGGTCGACGTCGTCCGCCTCGGTCCCGCCCGTCGTGGGCGCTCCGTCCGCCAATCGGCGCCCGATCGAGAACTCGCGGCCGGTGCGACCGACCTCGTCCCACGTGTCGAGGTTCATGGCGATCCGACGGACGACCATCGTCGTGCCCCCGTCGAGCCACGCCTCGTCGTCGTCGCGCCACACGACCCGCTCGAATCCGCTCGATCCCGGCGCCTCGTTGGCGCTGCCGTCGACCTGGCCGAACAGGTTGCGCATCGCCGTGCCCGGACGGTGGGTGCCTGCCGCGTGGCGGAAGCCGTCCTGACGCCAGCGGACCGTCGCGAAGGCCCGAGAGTCGCGCACCAACAGCCTCAGCGCGTGCGCGACCGTCGTCGGATCGTCGGCGGCCACCTGGAGCAGGAGGTCTCCCCCGTTCCAGCGCTCCTGGAGGCGATCGATCCGGCGGAAGGCCGGGAGCGGACCCAGCCATGCCGGCACGTTCCCGCGACCGCGGACGGCGGCCACGAGTCCCGCTCCGAAGCCGAAGGTCACGGTCAGCCGGGCCGGCACGGCCGCCAGCTCGGGCTCGAGGTCGGCCAGCGGCGCGCGACCGCTCGCCAGTCGCTCGGCGTCGTCGGTGAGCAGCCGCAGCAGGCGACGCACCGCCTCGGCGTCGACACCGGCCCGCAGGTCGAGGGCGACGAGCGTCTGGTGCGCCTGCGGCTCCATCTCGATGCCCGCCTGGTGACGCCCGTGGAAGTCGACCGTGAGGTCACCGGTGGGATCGACCTCGGTCGGCGCACCGGTCGAGACGGCCCCGAGTGCGGCGCCTCCCACGGCTGCGGCACCCACCGCCGCAGCTCCTCCGAAGAGAGCACGACGCTTCACGACTCAATGCCCCTCGTGGTCCTCGAGGTCCTCGTGGTCCTCGTGACCCTTGCCGCCCTCATAGTCCTCGTCGCCGCCGGCGAAGTCCTTGGCGGTCGCCGTGACGTCGAAGGTCGATCCATCGTCGAACTCGAGGGTGAAGGTGATTTCCTGTCCGGGCTCGATCGGATCGGCGAGGTCCATCAGCATCACGTGGTCGCCACCGGGCTCGAGCATGAGCGAATCCATGGAGGGGATCGTGAAGCTGTCGACCGGGCGCATCATGTCGTCCTTGGTCTCGTGCAACTCGGCACTGTCGGTGAGGTCGGTCGTGACGCCGACGACCGTGGCGTCCTTCTCAGCGCTGTTGCTGAGCACCATGAAGGCGGCACTCATGTCCGCGTCGGTGGCCTTGACCCAGGCGTCCGCGACGGCGATGCCGGCGGCCTGGGTGCCCTCATCGGGTCCGCCATCACCACACGCGGACAGGGTCAGGAGGGCGGCGAACAGCAGGGGAACGAGTCGACTGAACACGCCCGCAGGCTACGCCAGAGGGATTCACCAAGGCCTGGGGGCGTGCCGGTCGCAGGACGGGCGCGGCCCCGGTGACGGGGACGTTCCCGGGGCCGTCACCGGCTCGCACCGCGCACGGCGTCGACGCGTCAGGAGTCCGGACTAGGGTGGCGACATGCGGCCCGACCTGCGCGACGCCTCGATGCTGCTCGCTCGCGGTCGCGACCTCGACGACCTGGTGGCCGAGGCCGGACGGATCCGCGACGAGGGCCTCGCCCGGGCCGGGCGACCGGGAGTCATCACGTGGTCGCGCAAGGTCTTCGTCCCCGTCACCACCCTGTGCCGCGACCGCTGCCACTACTGCGTGTTCGTCGACACTCCCGGCAAGCTCGAGCGCAAGGGCATCGCGCCCTACCTCTCCGAGGAGCAGGTGCTGGCGACGGCGCGCCAAGGTGCCGCCCTCGGCTGCAAGGAGGCGCTGCTGACCCTCGGCGACCGGCCCGAGGACCGCTGGGACGTCGCCCGCACGTGGCTCGACGAGCACGGCTTCGCCTCGACCCTCGACTACGTCGGGCACCTGGCCCGTCGCATCACCGAGGAGACGGGGCTGCTGGCCCACCTCAACCCCGGCGTGATGACCGCGGCCGAGCTGGAGCGCCTGCGCCCCACGGCGCCGTCGATGGGCATGATGCTCGAGACCACCAGCCGACGACTGTTCACCGAGCCCGGCGAGGCGCACTTCGGCTCCCCCGACAAGGACCCGGCGCTGCGACTGCAGGTGCTCGAGGACGCCGGCCGGCTGCGGATCCCCTTCACGACCGGGCTGCTGGTCGGGATCGGCGAGACGGTCGAGGAGCGCTTCGACACGATCCTCGCGCTGCGCGGCCTGGCCGACCGGCACGGCCACGTGCAGGAGGTCATCGTCCAGAACTTCCGCGCCAAGCCCGCCACGGCGATGCAGGGCTCCGACGACGCCGAGGCCGACGCCTTCATCGCCGCCGTCGCCACGGCTCGCATCGTGCTCGGCCCGGATGCGCGGATCCAGGCTCCGCCGAACCTCTCCGACCCCGGCGAGCTGGCGCGCCTCGTCGCCGCGGGCATCGACGACTGGGGCGGCGTCAGCCCGCTGACCGCCGATCACGTGAACCCCGAGCGGCCGTGGCCCCAGGTCGATCAGCTGACCGAGGCCACCCGCGCCGCAGGGTTCGAGCTGCGCGAGCGCCTCACGGCCCACCCGCACTACGTCCGTGACCGCGACGAGTGGATCGACCCGGTCCTGCACGACGCCGTCCTCGCCCTCGCCGACTCCGAGGGCCTGGCGCGTGGCCTCGACGCGCCCGTTCGTTCGTCGCGGAGCCACTCGACCACCGAGGGACCTCACCCGGCCGTCCTCACCGAAGGTCGAGCAGCCGGGGAACGAGCCGAGCATCGAGCCCACCTGCTCACCCGGGCCGAGCGCGACCCGGCCGACCTGTCCGACCACGAGTACGTCGAGCTGCTGACGGTGACGGGCCGCGACCTCGACCGCCTCGCCGGCCTGGCCGACGAGCTGCGACGCTCGGTCGTCGGGTCCACCGTCTCGCTGGTCCGGAACCGCAACCTCGGCTCCGACCGCGTCACCGACCCCGAGTTCGTCGCCGCGGTCGCCACGGACGCCGTCGCCCTGGGCGCGACCGAGCTGTGCATCCAGGGCACCGCACCGCAGGACACACCGCCCGACGTCTACGAGCAGATGGTCCGCGCGGCCCGCGCGGCCGCCCCCGACCTGCACCTGCACGCGTTCCGGCCGGCCGACGTCGTCGACGGTGCCCGACGGACCGGCCGCACGGTCGCCGAGCAGTACGCGGCCCTGCAGGCTGCCGGCGTCGACACCGTCCCGGGCACGGGGGTCAAGGTCTTCGACGAGGCATACCGCGCCGAGCGGTTCCCCGAGGACCTGCCGGTCGATCTGTGGGAGTCCTCGATCCGGGCCGCACACGCCCTCGGGCTGCGCTCCACGTCGGTGCTCTTCTACGGTCACGGCGAGTCGCCCGCACAGATCGTGCGTCACCTGCGCAAGCTCGCGCAGATCCAGGCCGACACGGGCGGCTTCAACGAGCTCGTCCCGATGGCCTTCCCCGGCGGTGAGCACACCGACGACCAGCACCGCGCCGTGCACGCCGTCGCCCGACTGGTCCTGCACGGCCGCATCAACCACGTCCAGGCCGCCTGGACCCGCCTGGGCGCCGAGGGCACGGTCCTCGTCCTGCGCTCGGGGGCCGACGACCTCGGCGGGACCCTCCACGACGGCCGGGTGCTGCCCGAGGCCGGGGTCGAGTTCGGGCACGAGATGACCGTCCCCGCCGCCGAGGCGATCGCGAAGACCCTCGGGCGCCAACTGCGGCTGCGGACGACCACGTACGGGGTCGCGTCGTGACGGCCGTGCGCGTCGCGGTGGTCGGCGCCGGATTCGCGGGCATCGCGATGGCTCGCCGCCTCGCGGCGTCCGGCGAGTCCTTCGTCGTGCTGGAGCGGCGACCCGGCATCGGCGGCACGTGGCACGACAACCGCTACCCCGGCGTCGCTTGCGACGTCCCGGCGCACCTCTACGGCTACTCCGACATCGCCCACCCGGGCTTCAGCCGCGTGTTCGCACCCGGCGCGGAGATCCTCGAGTACCTGCGGGACGCCGCCGCCTCCGTCGCCGACCGCATCATGCTCTCGACCGAGCTCGAGGACGCGACGTGGGACGGCAGGCGCTGGCGACTCGCCACCTCGCGCGGGTCCGTCGAGGCCGAGGTGCTCGTCATGGCGGCGGGGCGGCTGACCGAGCCGCGCCTGCCGCGCGTCCCCGGCGAGTTCGACGGACCCGTGATGCACACGGCCCGCTGGGACCACGACGTCGACCTCGACGACGCCCGCGTGGCCGTCGTCGGCACGGGCGCGTCCGGGATCCAGGTCGTGCCCGAGATCGCCCGCCGGGCCGCGTCGGTCGTCGTCCTGCAGCGCAGCGCGCCGTTCATCATGCCCAAGGGCGACCGGGCGTACGCGGAAGCCGAGATCGCCCTGTTCGAGCGCCAGCCCGAGCGACTCGACGACCTGCGCGACACGCTGATGCGCGAGACCGAGGAGGTGTTCGACCAGCGCGCGGGTGCCGGTCGCACCGATGCCCGGGCGCGCGCCCTGGCCCACCTCGCCGAGCGGGTGCCCGACCCCCTGCTGCGGGCGGCCCTGACCCCCGACCACGAGTTCGGCTGCAAGCGCGTGCTCTTCAGCGACGAGTACTACGACACCCTGCGTCTCCCCCACGTCCGCCTCGTCCCCAGCGCGCTCAGTGCGTACGAGCCCGGTGCCGTCGTGGCCGCCGACGGCTCACGCCACGAGGTCGACGTCGTCGTCGCCGCGACGGGCTTCCACACCACGCGCCAGCCGTTCGCGTCGCTCATCGCCGGGCGCGACGGGCTCGCCCTCGACCAGTACTGGTCGCAGGGCATGCGCGCCTTCGCCTCCACCGTCGTCCACGGCTTCCCGAACATGTTCGTGCTCGACGGACCGAACGCCACGCTGGCGCACAACTCGGCCGTCTTGATGATCGAGGCACAGGCGGACTACGTGGCCTCCGCCCTGCCGTGGACGGCGAACGGGCCACTCGAGGTCTCGGCCGACGCGGAGCAGGCCTACGTCGACGAGATCCAGTCCCGCAGCGGCGTGTGGACCTCGGGCTGCCACAACTGGTACGTCGACGAGGACTCGGGCCGGCAGGTGCTGCTGTGGCCCGGCAAGGCGCAGGAGTTCCGCGACCGCTTCGGCCACTTCGACCCCGCCCCCTTCGGTCTCGCGGAGTCCGCCGGTGCGTGACCGGTCCTGGACCGTCGTCATCCCGGTCAAGCCCGCCGAGGTGGGCAAGTCGCGGCTGGACATGCCCGGCACCGACCGTTCACTGCTGGCCCGGGCGATCGCCCTCGACACGATCGAGGCGGCAGCCGAGGTGGCCCGCGTCATCGTGGTGACCGCCGACCCGCTCATCGAGGTGGCGGGCGTTCAGGTCGTCGTCGAGCCCGCCCCGCGCGGCATCGCGGCCGCCGTGACGGACGGACTCGCCGCGGCTCCCCACGGACGGCGGGCCGTGCTGCTCGGCGACCTGCCGGCGTTGCGTCCTGCGGACCTCGCCGAGGCCCTCGAGCT
>NZ_DAMDLR010000008.1:0-74761 GCF_032084975.1 Aeromicrobium sp. | reverse complement strand
CGCAGGCGGGTGCCGAGCGCCAGGTCGGACTCCGTCCCCGCGCGCTCGGCGATGCGGTCCCACAGGTCCCGGCCGCGCGAGTCGAGCAGTGCCTCGAAGGTCGCCAGGTCCATGGACGCCATTGTCCCCGCGCGACCCCCGTCAGTGCGTCGCGGCCTTGCCGTCCTCCTCGGCGACGAGCGCCGCGACGTCGTCCTGCGGCTCGGCCAGGTACCGCTCGAGGCTGTCGTCCAGCTCCTGCAGCCACGGCGTGTGGTGCTCCGCGGCCATCGTGCCGGTGAGCACCGACGGGTACACCTTGTCGCGGTAGGTGAGGATGTCTGCCTGCTTGTCGGCCTTCCAGGCGAGGAAGATCTCGACGACCCGGTCGAGGTCGAACGACGGGTAGTCCGTCGGGTCCACCAGGTCGCGGATGTAGTCGGCCTGGAAGCGGACCTCGTCGCTCGTCGACGTCAGCGCGGCGAAGCGCTCACGCCACGCGTCGATGTCGGCGCGCTGGGCGTCGGCATCGGGCAGCTGGATGCGACCCAGGATCACGTCGCGGACGTACCAGGCCTGCGCGTCGAACATGTTGAACGTGAACCACTGGTCCTGCGCACCGAGGTAGAACAGGCGGTTGTTGGCCTCCGAGACGACGCCGCGGTACAGGGTGTCGGGGTACAGGCAGTTCGGGGAGTCCAACGCGAGGTCGGACGGCAGGAACGGGTAGTGGTGCAGGTAGCCCGTGCACAGCACGACGGCGTCGAACCGGCGGGACTCGCCGCCTGCGAAGTGGGCGACCGAGCCATCGAAGCGCTCGACGAGCGGCAGCTCCTCCATGCGCTCGGGCCAGTCGAAGCCCATCGGGGCGGTGCGGTAGCTGAACGTCACCGAACGGGCACCCATCTTGAACGCCTGCACGCCGATGTCCTCGGCCGAGTAGCTGGCGCCGATGAGCAGGACGTCCAGGCCGGCGAGCCCCTCGGCGCCGCGGAAGTCGTGCGCATGGCTCAGTCGGCCGGGGAACGTCTCGATGCCGGTGAAGTAGGGGACGTGCGGCGTGCTGAAGTGTCCGGACCCGACGATCACGTGATCGAAGGTCTCCGAGGTCGTCTCGCGCGACCGGAGGTCCTCGACGGTCACGGTGAACTGCTGGGTCTGCTCGTCGAACTCGACCCAGCGCACGACGGTCGAGAACCGTACGTACGGCTTGACGCCGCTGTTCTCGGCGCGCCCGTTGATGTAGTCCCACAGCACCTCGCGCGGAGGGTACGAGGAGATCGGCCGCCCGAAGTGGTCGTCGAAGGTGTACTCCGCGAACTCGAGCGCCTCCTTGGGGCCGTTCGACCACAGGTTGCGATACATGCTCGAGTGGACCGGCTCGCCGTGCTCGTCCAGGCCGGTTCGCCACGTGAGGTTCCACTGCCCGCCCCAGTCCGCCTGCTTCTCGAAACAGACGATGTCCGGGATGTCGTGGCCGGCCTTGGCCGCCGATTCGAAGGCCCTCAGTTGGGCCATCCCGCTGGGTCCTGCTCCGATGATCGCGACGCGTTGGGTCAAGTGTTCCTCTCCGGCCAGTGGCCCGGGTTTCGGGGCGCGCGGCCGGAACCGGCGCCGAGAGCTCTCGGTGCCACGTCGATGCAACCGGCACCAGCAACGTCCCATCATAGTCGGGCCCTCGCGCGCGAGGGCGGGTCCGCAGGCCGCCGCTGGGTACCCCCGGAGGGTTTAGCACTCCCTTGGGCCGAGTGCCAGCACGGTGCTACGCTGGCGCTTGGCACTCCCCGTGGGCGAGTGCCAACCCGAACGTTTCTCATCCGAAAGGGGAGGTCGACCAGTGTCGGTCACCATCAAGCCGCTCGAAGATCGCATCGTCATCAAGGCCGGAGAGGCCGAGCAGACCACCGCGTCGGGGCTCGTCATCCCCGACACCGCCAAGGAGAAGCCGCAGGAGGGCGAGGTCGTGGCCGTGGGCCCCGGTCGCGTCAGCGACAGCGGCGAGCGCATCCCGGTCGACGTCTCCGTCGGCGACAAGGTGCTCTTCAGCAAGTACGGCGGCACCGAGGTCAAGCACGGCGGCGAGGAGTTCCTCATCCTCAACGCGCGTGACGTCCTCGCTGTCATCGCCTGAGTCCACCCTTCAACCTCTCTAGGGAGCACTCATGCCCAAGATTCTGGAATTCGACGAGAACGCACGCCGCGCCCTCGAGCGCGGCGTCGACAAGCTCGCCGACACCGTCAAGGTGACCCTCGGCCCCAAGGGCCGCTACGTCGTCCTCGACAAGAAGTGGGGCGCCCCCACGATCACGAACGATGGCGTGTCCGTCGCCCGTGAGATCGAGCTCGACGACCCGTTCGAGAACCTCGGCGCCCAGCTGGCCAAGGAGGTCGCCACCAAGACGAACGACGTCGCCGGTGACGGCACGACGACCGCCACGGTGCTGGCCCAGGCCATGGTCCACGAGGGCCTGCGTGCCGTCGCGGCCGGCGCCAACCCGGTCGGCCTGAAGAAGGGCATCGAGGCGGCCGTCGAGGCCGTCACGAACGAGCTGCACGCGCGTGCCCGCCAGGTCGACTCGGTCAAGGACATGTCCTCCGTCGCCACGGTCTCCAGCCGTGACTCGGTCATCGGCGAGCTGATCGCCGAGGCGTTCGACAAGGTCGGCAAGGACGGTGTCATCACCGTCGAGGAGTCCAACACCATGGGCACCGACCTCGAGTTCACCGAGGGCATGCAGTTCGACAAGGGCTACCTGTCGCCGTACATGGTGACCGACACCGAGCGCATGGAGGCCGTCCTCGACGATCCCTACATCCTCGTGAACCAGGGCAAGATCTCGGCCGTCGCCGACCTCCTGCCGCTGCTCGAGAAGGTCGTCCAGGCGGGCAAGTCGCTGTTCATCATCGCCGAGGACGTCGAGGGCGAGGCCCTGTCGACGATCGTCGTCAACAAGATCCGCGGCACGTTCACGTCCGTCGCGGTCAAGGCGCCGGCGTTCGGCGATCGTCGCAAGGCGATGCTGCAGGACATCGCGACCCTGACCGGCGCGACCGTCGTCACCACCGACGTCGGCCTCAAGCTGGACCAGGTCGGCCTCGAGGTGCTCGGCACCGCGCGTCGCGTCGTCGTCACCAAGGACGACACGACGATCATCGACGGCGGCGGCGACCAGGCCGAGGTCGAGGGCCGTGTGGCCCAGATCAAGGCCGAGTTCGAGCAGACCGACTCCGAGTGGGACCGCGAGAAGCTCCAGGAGCGCCTCGCCAAGCTGGCCGGTGGCGTGTGCGTCATCCGCGTCGGCGCGGCCACCGAGGTCGAGCTCAAGGAGAAGAAGCACCGCATCGAGGATGCCGTCTCGGCGACCCGCGCGGCCATCGAGGAGGGCATCGTCCCCGGCGGTGGCTCCGCGCTCGTCCACGCCGTCGGCGTGCTGGACAAGGACCTCGACCTGTCCGGCGACGAGGCCGTGGGCGTTCGCATCGTCCGCAAGGGCGCCGACGCCCCGCTGGAGTGGATCGCCCGCAACGGCGGCGTCTCGGGCGAGGTCGTGGTGTCCAAGGTCCGCGAGTCCGGTGAGGGCTACAACGCGGCCACGGGCGAGTACGGAGACCTGCTCGCGCAGGGCATCCTCGACCCGGTCAAGGTGACGCGTTCGGCCCTGGCCAACGCCGCCTCGATCGCGGCCATGCTGCTCACCACCGAGACTCTCGTGGTGGACAAGCCGGCCGACGACGAGGACGCGCACGCCGGTCACCACCACTGACCGACCGATCGCACGAAGGCCCCGGGCTCCTGCCCGGGGCCTTCGTCGTGCGGTGTCGGTTTCCCCGGTTAAGTGGGTTTCCTGTCACTTCACGAGGGTTGCGGTCCTCGAGAAGTGACAGGAAACCTCGTTCAGTCGGGGAAGAGCGCTCCGCCGGGTAGCCTGCCTGCGATGTCCATCACGATCACCGAGGAGTTCGAGCGGGCGCTCGAGATCCTCGACGCCGGCCAGAACCTGTTCCTCACCGGCAAGGCCGGGACCGGCAAGTCCACGCTGATCCGTCACTTCATGGAGCACACGGATCGCCGGGTCGTGGTCGCGGCGCCCACGGGCATCGCGGCGCTCAACGTGGACGGCCACACGATCCACCGGCTCTTCGGCTTCCTCAGCACCACCACGCTCGACGACGTGCGATCCGGCGAGTACCGCCCCGGCCGCTTCACCCGCGTCCTGAGATCTCTGCAGACACTCATCATCGATGAGGCCTCGATGGTGCGCGCGGACCTGTTCGACCTGCTCGCCGCCGCGCTCAGTCGGTTCGGGCCGCACCCGGACCGACCGTTCGGGGGAGTGCAGATCGTCCTGGTCGGCGACCTGCTTCAGTTGCCGCCGGTCGTCCCGGACTCGCTGGGCGACTTCTTCTCGTCCCGCTACGAGACGCCCTACTTCTTCTCGGCCGACGCGTTCGACGCCGCGACGTTCCCGACGGTCGCACTGACGACGGTCTTCCGGCAGCTCGGCGACGACCGCCTCACGTCGCTGCTCAACGCGGTTCGCGAAGGGGTGCTGCTGGACCATGCCCGGGAGGACCTCAACAGCCGCGTCGACCCTGACTTCGAGCCGCCCGAGGACGAGCTGTGGCTGACGCTCGCGCCGTCGAACTCGGTCGTCGGAGCGAGGAACCGCCAGCGGCTCGAGCGACTGGCCGGCGAGGAGGTCCGCAGCGTCGCCATCGAGGCGGGCGACTTGTCCCTGTTCGACCCGCCGACCGATCGCGAGCTGGTGTTCAAGGTCGGCGCGCAGGTCATGATGCTCACCAATGACCGTGCCGACCGCTGGGTCAACGGGACGCTCGGGCGGGTCGTCGAGGTCAGCCAGGAGGACGGCGAGCTCCTCACCGTCATCGAGTTCGCCGACGGGTCGCGCGCCGAGGTCGGACCGCACACATGGGAGGTCCACCGTCCCGTCGTGGACGGCGGACGCCTCAGCAACGAGGTCGTGGGCGCCTTCACGCAGCTGCCGTTCAAGCTCGCCTGGGCCATCACGATCCACAAGAGTCAAGGGCAGACGCTCGACCGGCTCGTCGTGGACCTCACGGGCGGGGTCTTCGCGACGGGCCAGGTCTACGTCGCGCTGAGTCGCGCGACGTCGATGGAGGGCCTGGTCCTCAAGCGGCCGATCGAGCCCCGGCACCTGCGGACCGATCGTCGCATCATCCGCCACCTGCACGAGTCCACCGTGCGAGGCGAGGCGAGGCACTGCGCGATCGCGGTCTGCGTCGTCGGCGACGAGGGCACGTTCTCGCGGCCCCGGCCCGTGGAGCTGGCGGTCGTGTTCGAGGAGTCCTCCGGCCCCGACACGGCGGTGACCACGCTCATCAATCCCGAGCGCGACCTGGCGGACGCCCGCACGGCCTACGGCATCGGCGCCGACGACGTGCTGTTCGCGCCGACGATGAGTCAGGCGTGGGCGACCATCGCCCCGTTGCTCGAGGGTCTCGTGCCGGTGGGCGTGGGCATCGACGAGACCTTGGCGAAGATCGACTTCGAGCTCAAGCGCCTCCAGCGGACGTGGCCGATGCCAGTCGGCGTGGACGTGCGTGAGCGCGACCTCACCGAGGACGAGCTGCGTGCCCACCGGTCCGGCCGGGCGCTCGATCGTGCGCGCGCGGCGATGAGCGCGCACCGACGTCTGGGCACCGCCGGTTCGGGGTCGGTCTTCGAGCACGCGCAGCACGTCACGGACGAGCCGCATCCCCTGCTCAGCCGGGACCCGCACGTGGCACCGGTGCGGTCGGAGGCGATGGCGACGCTCTCGGCGATCGTGGACGTGAGCCGTGTCCTGGGTGGGGTGCTGCTGGGCGGCGGAGGCGCGGACCTCGAGGTGAAGGACTCCGCGCGTCTCGCGGCCGGTGCCGTCGTTGCCCAGCGTGTCTCGCAGGTGGCCGCCCGGTCGCCGCGGCTCTCACCCGAGATCGTCCGCCGGCTGCGCGAGGTCGAGGCGATCTTGGGCGAGCGGTTCGTCGACGAGGTCGTCGCCGCGGCCGCCACGGATCACCCGTCGGTGGACGACCTGCTCGTCGCGGGTGCCCGGGTGTGCTTCACCGGCAGCGCGCTGTCGGCGCAGGGCCGGGTCCTCACGCGCGAGGACATGACCGAGCTGGCGACCAGGCGGGGCCTGATGCCGGTCGCGAACGTCACGAAGACTCGCTGCGACGTGCTGGTGGTGGCGGAGGCCGGCACCCAGTCGGGCAAGGCTCGCAAGGCTCGCGACTACGGGACCCCGGTGCTGACGGCTGACGAGTTCCTCGCCTGGATCGGCCCGGACCTCGACTGAACGAGGTTTCCTGTCACTTCTCGAGGATCGCAACCCTCGTGAAGTGTCAGGAAACCTACTTAACCGGGGAAACCGGCAGCCGGCTCCCGGGCTCACGCCCACCCGGCTCCCCGCGGGCGCGGACCGGTGTCCGAGCCCGTTGATACGACTTCTCCCATGACAGCGCCAGTGATCACCTGCCCGTGGTGGTGCACCGACCACCGCACCGGATCCACGGTCGAGGACCAGCAGCATGCTCGGCCGTTCCCCGTCCCCGACGGGACCTGGGTCGCGCTCCTGCGCGGCTGCCTGCCGGCCGATCGGATCGAGCTCGCCTACGGCGGTGAGTCCTTCGATCGCGGAACCGAGCGTGCACGTCTGTTCGCGGCCGCGCTGCAGCAGGCGGCCGATCTGCTCGATCGGCTCACGGCCGAGCGCGACCGGGCCCCGTGACGCGGGGCGTCAGCGCGCCTCCGACTCCATCAAGGTGCGCACCTCGACCAGCAGGTCGCCGAAGCGCATGTCGAACGCCGCCTCCAGCGCCAGCAGGGTGTCCAAGCTCGGGTTGGCGGACACGCGACCGGTGCCCGTCTGGTTGTTGTTGCGGTTGTTCTCCAGGTTCTGCACCTGGTTGCGGCTCAACCCGGCGCGGTGGGCCAGCTGTTCCTGGGTCCAGCCGTTCTGCTCGCGGCGGCGACGCAACCACGTCGCGAACCATCCGGCGATCTCGGCAGTGTGGGCCGACGGCGTGCGCTTGGGCATGCACAACAGCATGGGTGGGACGCCCAATCGAATCAGCCCAATAGTGTGGGTAGTCTCGATTTACCCTTCGGCCGCGAACAGGTCGCACCCCTTCAGGCCGAGCGCGTGCGCGACGGCCAGCATGACGTCGATGCGGAACGCGGGGGCCTGCGTGAAGCGGTCGGCCTCGAGGTTCTGGATCGTGTTGCGATGCACGCCGGCGCGCGCGGCCAGCTGCTCCTGGGTCAGGCCCTGGCTCCGGCGTTCCCGGCGAAACCGAGCAGAGGCGCGTTGCAGGGTGGCGGTGTAGTCGGGCGGCAACTGTACGGAGGTCACGCCCAATAGGATGGGTCACCAGTGCGCGATGCGTCAGCACATCCGGCTGTGTTTCTCCGGCAGATCTCGAGGTCCGTGCGGACGAGACGCGATTTCGTGACCGTCCTCACATTCTATGTTACATTCACGATGTCACATTCGAAGTGCACGAGGGAGACCGAGATGTCCGTCACCGATCACGCCGCCGTCGAGTTCCGCGACTCCATCGACATGGACACCGAGCTGGAGCGCCTGCTCGAGTCGGCTGCCGTCCTGTCGTACGACCCCGACCAGGAGATCGACTGGGAGAAGCCGCTCGACCCGACCAAGTACGGGCTCAACCCCGAGTGGTCGACCCTCTACGGCACGCCGATGTGGGACACGATGACCGAGCAGCAGCGCATCGACCTGACGCGTCACGAGGTCGGCTCGATCATGAGCACGGGCATCTGGTTCGAGACGATGCTGCAGTCGATGGTGCTGCGCTCGCAGTACTCGGCCGACTACGGCGACCCCGAGTTCCGCTTCGCGCTCACCGAGATCGCGGACGAGTGCCGCCACTCGCTGATGTTCAGCAAGACCTGCACCAAGATGGGCGTCCCGCACTACCGCCCCCGCCGGCTCTTCCACGAGCTCGCCCGGGTCTTCCGTACCACGGCGAACGGCGAGATGTCCTACGCCGCGATCCTGGTGGCCGAGGAGGTCCTCGACATCATGCAGCGCGACTGGATGCGTGGCGAGAACGTGCTCGACGAGGTCCGCACCACGAGCAAGATCCACGTGGTCGAGGAGGCGCGCCACATGAAGTTCGCGCGCATCGAGATCAAGGAGCACCTGCAGGGCGTCTCCAAGCCGCGCCGTCACGTGGCGGCGATCGCGATCGCGATCGTCGCGGCGATCATCATCGACTCGCTCGTCAACGAGGACGTCTACGCCAACGTCGGCCTCGACGCCGAGCAGGCCAAGGCGGCGGCGAAGAACAACGTGCACCACCAGAACCTGATGCGGATGAGCTGCGTGCACCTGATGGACTTCCTGTCCGAGGTCGGACTGCTGACGCCGGCCGCGATGCGGATGTACCGCCGCGTCCACATGCTCTGAGCCCGCCGAGCCGACCTCCCCCCGAAAGAGCACCGTGGCCTACGCGATCACCCAGTCCTGCTGCAAGGACGCCTCGTGCGTCTCGGTCTGCCCCGTGGACTGCATCCACCCCACCCCCGACGAGCCCGACTTCGGCACCGCCGACCTGCTGTACGTCGACCCGGACGTCTGCATCGACTGCGGCGCCTGCGCCGACGCGTGCCCGGTGGCGGCGCCGAAGCCGATCGACATCCTGCGCGGAGGCGAGGAGGTCTTCGCCCAGCTCAACGCGGCGTACTACGAGCAGCGCCCCGAGCACGAGAGCCCGCGCACCCACACCTGGGACGAGATGGGCGGCGACCTCGACCACCAGCTCACGATCGCGATCGTGGGCACGGGTCCGGCGGCGTCCTACACGGCACGCGAGCTGCTGCTGTCGACCGACGCGAAGATCACGATGATCGACAAGCTGCCGGTGCCCGGGGGGCTGGTGCGCGGAGGCGTCGCCCCGGACCACACCGACACGAAGAAGTTCTCGAGCATCTTCCACTGGGCGTACAAGCACCCCCGCACGAAGATGGTGATGAACGTCGAGGTGGGCCGCGACATCTCGCACGAGGAGGTGCTGCGCCACCACGACGTGGTGATCTACGGCGTCGGCGCGCGGCTCGACCGGCCCCTGGGCGTGTCGGGCGAGGACCTGCCCGGCGTGCTCGCCGCACCGGACGTGGTGGGCTGGTACAACGGCGCGCTCGACGTCCCGGCCGCCGAGGTCGTGATCGAGGGCGACCGCGTCGTGGTCGTCGGCAACGGCAACGTCGCGCTCGACCTGGCTCGACTCCTGCTCGAGGATCCCGAGGTCCTCGCGCGCACGGACATGGCCGACCACGCCCTGGCGGCATTCCGCGATCTCGCCGTGCGCGAGGTCGTCCTGCTGGGCCGTCGCGGGCCGTCGTACGCCGCCTTCACGCGACCCGAGCTGCTCATGATGCCGCCCGGGATCGACGTCGTGGTCGCCCGCGACCCGCTGACCGAGGCCGAGCTGCACGAGGCGGAACCCGGCTCCAACGCCGAGGTGCTGGCACGCCTGCCGCTCGCCGACGCCGACCTCGCCGAGCCGCCCCGGGGAAACCGACGCCTGGTGTTCGCGTTCGGTCGCCAGGTCGTCGGCGTCGACGGTGATGCGCGGGTCGAGGCGGTCCGGATCGCGCCGACGGGGGAGCGGGAGGGTGTCGTCACGGTGCCGTGCGGGACGCTGATCCGCTCCACCGGGCACCGCGGTTCGCCCGTGCGGGGGCTGCCGTTCGACGAGGCCACCTCGACCATCCCGCACCAGGGCGGCCGGGTGATGGACCCGGCCACGGGCGAGCCCGTCCCGGGCGCCTACGTCGTCGGGTGGATCAAGCGTGGCGCGATGGGCGGGATCGGCGCGAACCGCACGTGCGCGCACGAGACGGTCGCGTCGATCGTCGCCGACGCCAACGCGGGCCGGATCCCTCGTGCGCCCAAGAGCCGGCTGACGTTCGGGCCGTTCGTCCGGGCCCGGGTCGACGGCGTGGTCGGCCGGCGACGGATGCTCGCGATCGAGAAGGCCGAGGAGAAGCGCGGCCGTCGACAGGGCCGGCCCCGGGTCAAGTTCGACAGCGTCGAGGACATGCTCAAGGTCAGTCCCGCCACCAGCCTGCACTGATCGCGAGATCACACGCCACGGGTTCGGTTCGCGCACGCGGCCCGAGTAGACTCGGCCCATGGTGGGCATCCCCGACAAGTTCGCACCCCTCGGACTGACCTACGACGACGTTCTCCTCCTTCCCGGAGAGACCGACGTCATCCCCAGCGAGGTCGACACGACAACCCGGTTGACCCGCGACATCTCTTTGCGGATCCCGCTGCTGTCCAGCGCGATGGACACGGTCACCGAGTCGCGCATGGCGATCGCCATGGCGCGTGAGGGCGGCATCGGCATCCTGCACCGCAACCTGTCGACCGAGGACCAGGCGTACCAGGTCGACCTGGTCAAGCGGACGCAGACGGGCATGATCCCCAACCCCGTCACGATCGGGGCCAAGGCGACGCTCGAGGAGCTCGACGAGATCTGCGGCGAGTACCGCGTCTCGGGCCTGCCCGTCGTGGACGAGGAGAATCGCCTCCTGGGCATCGTGACGAACCGTGACCTGCGCTTCACGCCGGTCAAGGAGTGGGCCACGACGTACGTCGGCGACGTCATGACCCACATGCCGCTCATCACGGGCCACGTCGGCATCAGCCACGAGGACGCCTCGCTGCTGCTGCGCCAGCACAAGCGCGAGCGCCTGCCGATCGTCGACGACGAGGGCAAGCTCGCCGGCCTCATCACGGTCAAGGACTTCGTGAAGTCCGAGCAGTTCCCGCTCGCCAGCAAGGACGCCGAGGGCCGCCTGCTGGTCGGTGCCGCGGTGGGCTTCTTCGGCGACTCGTACGAGCGTGCCGGTGCCCTGATGGAGGCCGGCGTCGACGTGCTGGTCGTCGACACGGCCCACGGTCACGCCAGCGCCCTGCTCGAGATGGTGCGCCGGCTCAAGGCCGACCGGGCCTTCGACGGGGTCCAGATCATCGGCGGCAACGTCGCGACCCGCGAAGGTGCCCAGGCACTTGTCGACGCGGGCGTCGACGCCGTCAAGGTCGGAGTCGGTCCGGGCTCGATCTGCACGACGCGCGTCGTCGCGGGTGTCGGCGTGCCCCAGGTGTCGGCGGTCTACGAGGCGTCGCTCGCCGCGGGTCCCGCCGGCGTCCCCGTCATCGCCGACGGCGGCCTGCAGTACTCCGGCGACATCGCCAAGGCGCTCGTCGCGGGTGCCGAGAGCGTCATGGTCGGCTCCCTGCTCGCCGGTTGCGAGGAGAGCCCCGGCGAGCTGATCTTCGTCGCCGGCAAGCAGTACAAGACGTACCGCGGCATGGGCTCGGTCGGCGCGATGGCCTCACGCGGCAAGAAGTCCTACTCCAAGGACCGCTACTTCCAGGCCGACGTCACCAGCGACGACAAGATCGTCCCCGAGGGCATCGAGGGCCGCGTGGCCTACCGCGGCCCGCTGTCGTCGGTGGCGCACCAGCTCGTCGGTGGCCTGCACCAGTCGATGTTCTACGTCGGCTCGCGCACGATCCCCGAGCTGCGCGAGCGCGGCAAGTTCGTCCGCATCACCGCCGCGGGGCTCAAGGAGAGTCACCCGCACGACATCCAGATGACCGTCGAGGCGCCCAACTACACGATCCTGTGACCGTCCCGACCCGCTGAGTGCGACTCAGCAGGTCCGGTGCTCCCGATAGGCTGTGACGCGTGAGCATCGACATCGGTCTGGCCAAGCGTGGCCGTCAGGGTTACCACTTCGACGACATCGCCATCGTGCCCAGCCGGCGCACGCGCGACCCCGAAGAGGTCTCGACGGACTGGCAGATCGACGCCTACCGCTTCGACCTGCCGATCGTCGCGGCGCCGATGGACTCGGTCATGAGCCCCGAGACGGCGATCGCGCTGGGCAAGTTCGGCGGCCTGGGCGTCCTCAACCTCGAGGGCCTGTGGACCAGGTACGAGGACCCGCGCCCGCTGCTCGAGGAGATCTCGCGGATCGAGCGCGCCCAGGTCACCTCCCGCCTGCAGCAGATCTACGCCGAGCCGATCAAGGCCGAGCTGATCACCGAGCGCCTGCGCGAGATCCGCGAGGCCGGCGTCACCGTCGCCGGTGCGCTCTCACCGGGCTACACCAAGCAGTTCGCCGACACGGTCGTGCAGGCCGGCGTCGACCTGTTCGTCATCCGCGGCACCACGGTCTCGGCCGAGCACGTCTCGAGCAATGCCGAGCCGCTCAACCTCAAGGAGTTCATCTACGAGCTCGACGTCCCGGTGATCGTCGGCGGCTGCGCCACGCACCAGGCGGCCCTGCACCTCATGCGCACCGGCGCCGCGGGCGTGCTCGTCGGCTTCGGCGGCGGCGCCACCCACACGACCCGCAGCGTCCTGGGCGTCGCGGTCCCGATGGCGTCGGCCGTGTCCGACGTCGCCGCGGCCCGCCGTGACTACCTCGACGAGTCGGGCGGGCGCTACGTCCATGTCATCGCCGACGGCTCCATCGGTCGCAGCGGCGACCTGGCCAAGGCGTTCGCGTGCGGTGCCGACGCCGTGATGATCGGCTCTCCGTTCGCCCGCGCCACCGACGCTCCCGGTCACGGCTTCCACTGGGGTGCCGAGGCCTGGCACGGCGACCTGCCCCGTGGCGAGCGCGTCGAGATCGGCACGGTGGGCCCGCTCGAGCAGGTGCTCTTCGGTCCGTCCGTCGTCCCCGACGGCACGATGAACCTGGTGGGAGCCCTGCGGCGCGCGATGGCCACGACCGGCTACACCGACCTCAAGGAGTTCCAGCGGATCGAGGTCGTGGTCGGGTGACGCTCACGGTCGCGACGGGTCAGTTCGCCTCGGCGGGCGACGTCGAGGCCGACATCGCCACGGTCGTCCGCGCCATCGGTCTGGCTCGTGATGCCGACCTGCTGGTGATGCCCGAGCTGTTCCTCGGCGGGTACCGGATGCCCCCGATCGTGGTCGGCGAGCAGGACCCGCGACTGCAGCCGATCGAGGACGCGGCCGCCGCGGCCGGTCTGGTCGTGCTCGTGGGCGCCTGCCTCGACGGCCCGACCGGATTCACGATCTCGACCCTGGCGTTCGGGCGCGGTGGCGCCGAGCGCGTGTACGACAAGCAGAACCCGTGCGACGCGGAGAACGACCACGTCGTCGCCGGGGACGCCAGCGTCATCATCCACGTGCAGGGCTGGGCCGTCGGGCTCTCGATCTGCTACGACGGGTGCTTTCCCGAGCACGCCCGGGCGCTGGCGCTGGCTGGTGCCGAGGTCTACGCGGCCTCGGTCGCCTACTTCGCCGGCAGCACCCACCGGAGAGAGCTCTACTACCGGGCGCGCGCCCTCGAGAACGGCATGTACGCCGTCGTCAGCGGACTGGCGGGCGCGGTCGACGGGGCCGAGTTCGACGGCGGCAGTGCGGTGTACGACCCCGAGGGCCGCATCGTCGCCGAGGTCCGCGAAGCCGAGGGCGTCGCGCTGGCCACGCTCGACCGGCCGCTCCTCAAGGCGACCCGCGCCCGCCACGCGATGCTCGCCGACCTGCGCGAGCCCGGCCCGGTGGAGCGGCGTTGACGCACCGCATCCTCGAGGTCGAGTTCCTCGATCCGCGCGTCGTGGCGCTGCGCGACCAGATGGCGGTGGAGATGGCCGAGCTCTACGGCGAGGTGCGCCACGGCGCGGGCGCGGAGGGCATCGACCCGGACTCGGTGATCGTGTGCCTGCTGGCCCTCGACGGTGAGCGGCCCGTCGGCACCGCCAGCCTGCGGCACCTGCGCGACCTGGTCGAGGTCAAGCGCATGTACGTGCTGCCGCGGACGCGGGGCACCGGCCTGGCGCCGCGATTGCTGCGCGAGGTCGAGCAGCGTGCCGCCGCCGTCACGGACCGGGTCGTCCTGCACACCGGAGAGCGCCAACGCGCGGCGATCGCCCTGTACCGCCGCCACGGGTACCGGCCGATCGAGATCTACGCGCCGTACGACCAGGTGCCCGAATCGGTGTGCTTCGCGAAGGATCTGCGCCCTGTCGATCACTCGTGAGGATCATCGCCGCCATCTGACATGACCAGTGTCACATCGAGCTACTTCGCGGTAGGGTGCCTCTCATGCCCGATGTCGCAGCCCTCTTCGTCTCGCCCGCTCGGATCGCCGAGCTCACGGGGCTCATCCGTGCCTCGGGCACCGAGACCCGCACCACCGTCTCGCCGCTGGACGGGGCCGATGTCGCCACGATCCCGGTCTCGACCGAGACGGACGTCCTGGACGCGTTCGCCGCCGCTCGCGTGGCCCAGCTCGACTGGGCGCGCACCTCGCTGCGTAGGCGCAAGAAGGCGCTGCTGCGCCTGCACGACCTGATCCTGGCCCACCAGGACGAGCTGCTCGACCTGATCCAGATCGAGTCGGGCAAGGCCCGCTCCCACGCGTTCGACGAGGTGCTGCACACGGCCCTGACCGGTCGCTACTACGGTCGCCGGCTCGGCCGCATCCTCGGCCCGCACCGCCGCGGCGGGGTGTACCCGGTGATCACCGGGGTCCGCCAGTACCAGCAGCCCAAGGGCGTCGTCGGCCTCATCACTCCGTGGAACTACCCGCTCTCGATGGCGCTCGTGGACGGCCTGGCCGCGGTGGCCGCCGGCAACGCGGTGGTGCACAAGCCCGACAGCCAGTCGCCGCTCACCGCGCTCGCGATCGTGCGCCTCATGCACCGGGCGGGCTTCCCGAAGGACCTGTGGCAGGTCGTGAGCGGGGCGGGATCGGTCATCGGCTCCTCGATCATCCAGAACGCCGACTACATCTGCTTCACGGGCTCGACCGCCACCGGCAAGCGCATCGCGGCGCAGTGCTCCGAGCGGCTCATCGGCTGCTCGCTCGAGCTCGGCGGCAAGAACCCGATGATCGTCCTGCCGGGTGCCGACGTCGAGAAGGTCGTCGAGGGCACGCTCTCGGCCGCCTTCAGCTCCGCCGGCCAGCTGTGCGTCTCGGTCGAGCGCATCTACGTGCACGACTCCATCTACGCGCAGTACCGCGACGCCCTGGCCCAGCGACTGTCGAACGTCGCGTACGGCGCCAACGGCGACTGGGAGGTCGAGATGGGCACGCTCGTCTCGCCGTCGCAGCTGGCCACGATCGAGAAGCACGTGAGCGACGCCCTCGACCACGGGGCGACCCTCGTCTCCGGCGGCCGCGCACGACCTGACATCGCTCCGTGGTTCCACGAGCCGACCGTGCTCGAGAACGTGCCCGAGTCCGCCCTGTGCCATGCCGAGGAGACCTTCGGACCGCTCGTGTCGCTGTACCCGTACCACGGGCTCGGCGAGGCGATCGCGATGGCGAACGACACCGTCTACGGCCTGAACGCGAGCGTCTGGGGACCCGTGCGCCGCGCCCGCAAGGTCGCTCCGCGCATCAAAGCCGGCACGGTCAACGTCAACGAGGGATTCGCCGCCACGTTCGGCTCCCTCGGCGCTCCGATGGGTGGCATGAAGGAGTCCGGAACGGGCCGCCGGCAGGGCGCCGAGGGGCTGTTGCGCTTCACCGAGTCCCAGTCCGTGGGCGTGCAGCGGGTGATGCCCGTCAGCGGCCCGGCGTTCCTGTCGAAGCAGCGCTTCGCCTCGCTGCTGACGATCGGCCTGCGGTTGCTGCGACGCTTCACGGCGAAGGCGTGAGAGGAAGACCATGAGCGAGTTCGACCACGACGTCCTGGTCATCGGATCGGGATTCGGCGGCAGCGTGACCGCGCTGCGCCTCACCGAGAAGGGGTACAAGGTCCTCGTCGTCGAGGCCGGCCGCCGCTTCGCCGACGACGAGTTCGCGAAGAACTCGTGGCACCTGCGCGACTACCTCTGGGCGCCGAAGCTGGGCTGCTACGGCATCCAGCGCGTCAACCTGCTGCGCGACTCGCTCGTGCTCGCGGGCGCGGGTGTCGGCGGCGGCTCGCTCGTGTACGCCAACACCCTCTACGAACCGCTCGACCCGTTCTTCGAGGACCCGGCCTGGAGCCACATCACCGACTGGAAGAGCGAGCTGGCGCCGTACTACGACCAGGCCAAGCGCATGCTCGGCGTGAACCAGGTCCGCGAGATGAGTCCCGCGGACAGGGTCGTGAAGGCCACGGCCGAGCGACTCGGCTACGGCGACTCGTTCCACTTCGCCCCGGTCGGAGTCCTCTTCGGCGACGAGGAGGGCGTCGAGGTGCCGGATCCCTACTTCGGTGGCGCGGGCCCGGCCCGGCGCACGTGCCGCAACTGCGGCGAGTGCATGTCGGGCTGCCGGCACAACGCCAAGAACACGCTCGTGAAGAACTACCTGTACCTGGCCGAGCAGGCCGGCGCCCGGGTGCGCGACCTGACGACCGTCGTCGACGTGCGTCCGCTTGCCACCGGCGGCTACGAGGTGCACATGCGCTCGACGAAGAGTCGCCGCAAGCGCTCCGTGGTGCGTGCCGAGCAGGTCGTCTTCTCCGCCGCCTCGCTGGGCACGCAGCGGCTGCTGCACCAGCTGCGGGACCGCGGCAGCCTGCCGAACATCTCGGACCGGTTGGGCCTGCTGACGCGGACCAACTCCGAGGCGCTCATGGGGTCGGTGGCCATGCACCGCGACGTCGACTACACGCGCGGCGTCGCCATCACGTCGTCGATCCACCCCAACGACATGACGCACATCGAGCCCGTCCGGTACGGCAAGGGCTCGAACGCGATGATGTTCGTCCAGATGGTGCTGTCGACCGACGGCAGTGGGCAGGGCCGGCCCAGCCTGCTGACGGTGGCCAAGAACATCGTCCGGCTCGGTCCGCGCCTGCCGAAGCTGTACGACGCGTTCCACTGGTCCGAGCGCACCGTCATCGCCCTGGTCATGCAGGCCCGCGACAACTCGATCACGACCTACACGAAGCGCCGGCTGTTCGGCGGCCGGACGATGACGACCAAGCAGGGGTCGGGCGAGCCGAACCCGACGTACATCCCCGAGGCGCACCGTGCGGTCACCGAGATGGCCGACTACATGGACGGCGTCCCGGGCGGCATCGTGACCGAGCCGATCGGCATCCCCATGACGGCGCACTTCCTCGGCGGCTGCGCGATCGGCGACTCGCCCAGCACGGGCGTCATCGACCCGTACCAGCGCCTCTACGGGCACGAGGGCATTCACGTCATCGACGGGTCCGCCATCAGCGCGAACCTCGGGGTGAACCCCTCGCTGACGATCACGGCACAGGCCGAGCGTGCTGTGTCCCTGTGGCCCAATCGCGGAGAGGCCGACCCGAGGCCGGCGCTGGGACAGCCGTACCAGCGGCTCGAGCCCGTCCTGCCGAAGAACCCGGTCGTCCCGCAGGACGCCCCGGCGGCCTATCGGCTGCCGATCGTCGCGGTGTCCTGATCGTCAGATCAGGCGAGCGGCGCGGAAGCGCTTCACCAGCAGCGGCGCCATCGTCGCGGCGTACGTCCGGGTCAGGTGCGTGTTGTCGCGGTAGACGTTGACCCCGCCGATGATCGCGGGGCAGTGCCCCTTGCGGCAGTACAGCGACCGCAGGTTGATGGCCCTGGCGCCGCGGGTGGACTTCGCCGTCAGCACGAACGGGTCACGGGCGAAGCCGGTCCCGGTCGAGACGCCACACCGGCGCGTGCCCTTCTTGACGCCGTGCCTCTTGAGGCATCGCTGCGGGTCGCCGGCCAGCCGCGGGTTGTCCGAGAGGGCGACGATCCGCACCCCGCGCGTGATGAGGGGCTTCCACGTGGCGCGCATCGCCTTGATCTGGCTGGAGCGACTGCCGGCGATCTGGCGCGTGTACCCGGTGGTGACGATCATGTCGGTGTGCGGAGCCTGCTTCACGAGCCAGCGCGAGAGGTTCTTGCGGTACGCGCGGCACGGCTTCACACGCGACTTGTCGGGGTGGTCGAGGCCGGAGCGGGTCCACGAGCAGGCGGCGCGCACCTGGGCCTCGAGCGAGATGTGCCCCCGCTCGGCCATCGTGATGAAGGCGGGCAGGAGCGCCCGGCCGTGCGAGTCGCCGACGAGGATCACGTGGGGCCGGCTCGCGGAGCGGGTACCGAACGTGCAGCCCCGGTTGACGGTCGTCTGGCTGGTCCCCGGGCGGTAGCACTGCTTGCCGGGCGTCCTGATCTGGTCGCGGTGGGCGTTCCGCGGCTTCGGGGTGATCCGTCCGGTCAGCGCCGGGTTGTGGCAGCGCTTGCGCGCCATCGACGCGGCCCCGAAGCAGCGCGGGGTGGAGGCGGCGGTGACGGCGGCCACGTCGGCCCGGGCGACGGGCGCGGATGCAGCGGCTGGGACCGCCTCGGCCACCGAGGAATCGCGGCCCGAGACGGCCACGAGGACGGCGGCCACGGCAAGGACGACGGCGACCAGGGCGATGCGCAGCGGGTGCTTCACGGAGCTCACGTCCCCAGCCTTGCCCGAATCGACCGCGCCGACAACTCAGTAGTCGTCGTTCGCGTCGCGGTCGTCCAGTTGCCAGCGCCCATCGCGCTTCTCGACGTAGTACGTGGCGGATGTCCGGGGCGAGGGCGGATTCGTGAACTGCTCGTTCGCGACCAGGATGCCGAACGGCCCGAGGCGCATGGCCCACGCGATCTCACTGCGGCGGGGGTTCGTACGTGCCTGCCACTGCTCGCACGTGAAGACCTCGGCGTAGTCGTCCACCAGGTCCTCGCGGAAGCCGGGCGTCGTGACCCGTTCGAGCGCGGCGCAGTCGCCCGTCCGCTCGGCGCGCAGGAACGCCGCGTACGTCTCCTCGACGGGATCGGTGTCGCTGATGCCCTCGGCCGCGAGAGCACCGAGCAGGCCACCGATCAGGGCGGCCAGCAGCATGACGAGCGGCAGGATCCAGACCAGCTTCGACCGCGGGACCGACACGAGGTCGGGGGCGGTACGGGCAGCGGGCCGCTGGGGGGCGATGGCCCGCTGCGGCTGGGCCTGCTGGCGAGCCAGGGGAGCGGTGTGCTCGGTCCAACGCGAACCGTCCCACCACCTCAGCTGGCCGTGACCGTCGTCGTACCAGCCGGCGGGAGTGATCGGGGTCGGCGTGTCCATGCCCCACATCATGCCGCGATCGTGTCGCCGGTGGGTCGCAGGTTCGTCCCGGACATGTCGCGCCGGTGTCGCCGGGGGTTCACCCGGACGGGCTCGACTGGTGCCATGAACCGATCCACCTGGCGCCGGGCCCGCCGAACAGCCCTCGTCGTGTCCTGCATCGGCTACTTCGCCACCCTCACGGTCGTCGGCCAGGTCGCCGACGGCGAGACCGTCCCCGACCGCCCCGTCTCGTGGCTCGAGGCGCGCCGCTGACGATCAGACGATCGTGATCTGGGGCGCGTAGAGCGCCATCAGGTCGAGGGCCTTCGCGTGGTTCTCAGGCGTGGAGCCGGCACAGGCCCGCGCCACGACCTGCACGGTCGCGCCGGCGTCCGCGGCCGCCAGCGCGGTCGAGATGACGCAGCAGTCCGTCGCGACGCCGGTCAGCACCAGCTCCGGGGCCGGCCCCGTCACGGCCTCGAGGGCCGGCCACTTGCCGAACGTCGTCGCATCGACGATCGCCCGGGCATGGAGCTCGGTCGCGTCGGGCACGAGGTCGAACAGGGGATCGCCCGCCGGCCGGTCGGCGAACGGCCACGCCTCGAAGTAGGCCCGCCACGAGCCGCTGCGCGACTCGGCCGGACCCGGGACCCAGCGCGTGACGATCGTCCTGTGCCGGGTCGCCAGGTCGCGCACGGGCGCGACGATGTCGCCGAACATCGGCGAACCCCACGGTGAGTCCGCCGCGGCGAACACCCGCTGCGGATCGATCACGACGAGCCAGGGCTCGCTCACACCGACTCCTGCTGGCGAACGCGCGAGCGTTGCGCGACGAGGGTGACGACGAAGCCGATCGCGAAGGCCAACAGCACGCCCAGGTTCGCGTAGGCCCAGTTGCCGTCCCAGTACGAGCCGTCCTCGACCCACGTGCCGAGGTTGAGCGGCTCGAGCAGGTAGCCCTGCCAGTTGTTCCACGATGCCTCGGTCGCGTAGTTGTTCACGACCAGGCCCCAGCCCACGACGGACGCCACCGCCATCGTCGCGATGGCCCCCCAGTTCACCGCGCCGTAGCGACCGGCCGGGTCGAACAGCGCCTCCTCGTCGTAGTCGCTCCTGCGCAGCGCGAGGTCGGCGATCACGATGCCGGCCCACGCCGCGATCGGGACGCCGAGCGTGATGAGGAAGCTCTGGAACGGCTCGAGGAAGCTCTCGGCGAAGAACACGACATAGACGGTGCCGATGGTCAGGATCACCCCGTCGATGAAGGCCGCCGTGGGGCGGGGGATCCGCACGCCGAGGCTCAGCAGCGTCAGGCCCGAGGAGTAGATCCCCAGCACGGCGCCACTGACGAGGGCCAGCACCGACGCGACCAGGAACGGCACGAGGTACCAGGTCGGCAGGACGGTGGCCAGCGTGCCGATCGGGTCGAGGGCGATGCCGGCGGACAGGTCGGGGGAGGAGCCGGCCAGCAGGATGCCGTAGAGGACGAGCACGACGGGCGCGAGCGCTCCGGCGATCGTGTTCCACAGGACGATCTGGACGCCCGGGGTGGAGCGCCGCTGGTAGCGCGACCAGTCGGCCGCGATGTTGATCCAGCCGAAGCCGAAGCCCGTCATGACCATGACGAAGGCGCCGATCACGGCCTGGCCCGAGCCGTTCGGCATCGAGGTGACGGCGTCCAGGTCGATCTCGTCGACGGTCAGCACGATGTAGCCGATCGTCGCGATGCCCGTGAGCCACGTCAGGACCGACTGCATCCGCATGATGATGTGATAGCCCGCCACCGAGGCCGCGACGATGAGGCCCGCGACGACGATCATCGCGATGACCTTGACGGCGTCGCCGCTGCTCCAGCCGAGCTCGCGGAACACCGTGGCGGTGGCGAGCGTGGCCATGATCGCCAGGAACGTCTCCCAGCCGATCGAGATGAGCCAGCTGAAGACGCCGGGGACCTTCTGGCCCACGACGCCGAAGGGAGCGCGCGACAGGATCATGGTCGGCGCCGAGCCACGCTTGCCGGCGATCGCGACCAGGCCGCAGGCCGCGAACGAGATCACGATGCCGAGCACCGCGACCATCGTGGCCTGCCACCACGAGATGCCGAAGCCCAGGATGAAGCTGCCGTACGAGATGCCGAAGACCGAGACGTTGGCGGCGAACCAGGGCCAGAACAGGTCCGAGGGCTTGGCGGTCCGCTCGCTCTCGTCGATGATCTCGATGCCCGTGGTCTCGATGCCCGCGCGGCGTACCGCCTCCAGCCCGCTTCCCGGGCCGTCGCTGTGAACCGTCATGTCCCGTCCTCCTACTGATGCCTGGGCTCACTGTCCCACGCGAGGCGCGCGGGCGAGGGCAGGGCGCCCCGCTGGGCAGCCGGATGCAGCATCGTGCGTCCGGCGGGCGCGGGGTCACCGCGATGCCGGTGCTCACGGCGCTAGGCTGGCCCTGCTCGACCCCGCACCCCAAGATCCCAAGCCGAGGAGCCTGCCGTGGCCATCATCGACGACGTCGCCGCCCGCGAAATCCTGGACTCCCGGGGCAACCCGACCGTCGAGGTCGAGGTCGTCCTGGACGATGGCGCGCTCGGCCGAGCCGCCGTGCCCTCCGGCGCCTCCACCGGCCAGTTCGAGGCCGTCGAGCTGCGCGACGGTGGCGACCGCTACCTCGGCAAGGGCGTGCTCAAGGCCGTCGAGGCCGTCAACGGCCCGCTCTCCGAGGCGCTCGTGGGCATCGAGGCCGACGACCAGCGCGCGATCGACGACCTGATGATCGACCTGGACGGCACGTCCAACAAGGGCTCGTTCGGCGCCAACGCGATCCTGGGCGTCTCGCTCGCGGTGGCGCACGCCGCCGCAGAGTCGGCCGGCCTGCCGCTGTTCCGCTACGTCGGTGGTCCCAACGCGCACGTCCTGCCCGTCCCGATGATGAACATCCTCAACGGTGGCGCGCACGCTGACTCCAACGTCGACGTCCAGGAGTTCATGATCGCGCCGATCGGCGCCGACACGTTCGCCGAGTCGCTGCGCTGGGGCACCGAGGTCTACCACGCGCTCAAGGCCGTGCTGAAGGAGAAGGGCCTCTCGACGGGCCTGGGCGACGAGGGCGGCTTCGCGCCGAACCTCGAGAGCAACCGCGCCGCGCTCGACCTCATCGCGATCGCGGTCGAGAAGGCGGGCCTCACGCTCGGCAGCGACATCGCGCTGGCGATGGACGTCGCCGCGAGCGAGTTCCACGGTGAGGGCGGCTACACCTTCGAGGGTGTCGCGAAGTCGTCGGACGAGATGATCTCCTACTACACCGAGCTGGTCTCCTCGTACCCGATCGTGTCCATCGAGGACCCGCTCGACGAGGAGGACTGGTCCGGCTGGAGCGCCATGAACGCCTCGCTCGGCGACAAGGTCCAGCTGGTCGGCGACGACCTCTTCGTCACCAACGTCGAGCGCCTCAGCCGCGGCATCGCCGAGAAGGCCGCCAACGCGATGCTGGTCAAGGTCAACCAGATCGGCTCGCTGTCCGAGACCCTCGACGCCGTCGACATGGCGCACCGCGCCGGCTTCCACAACATGATGAGCCACCGTTCGGGCGAGACCGAGGACGTCACGATCGCCGACCTCGCGGTCGCGACGAACTGCGGCCAGATCAAGACCGGTGCCCCGGCCCGGTCCGACCGTGTCGCCAAGTACAACCAGCTGCTGCGGATCGAGGAGCTGCTCGGCCCCGCCGCCAGCTACGCGGGCGCCAAGGCGTTCCCGCGGTTCGCCTGAGCCATGGCAGGCCGCGGATCGTCCCCGTCGTCGCGTCGTCCCACCTCGGGCCGACGTGACGGCCGGTCGACCCCGCGCACGCCGGGCCGCCCCACGACGGCACCCGTGGTCTCCGCCGCCGGGTCCGGCACGAAGTTCACGACCCGCGCGCTGATCCTGCTCGGCGTCGCGGTCATGCTGATCGCGTCGTACACGACCTCGGTGCACGCGTGGTGGCAGCAGCGCTCCGAGATCGCCGCGCTCGAGGCGCAGAACCGCCAGTCCGAGGCCGAGATCACCGAGCTCGAGGACCAGCAGCGACGCTGGAGCGATCCGGCGTACGTGCGCCAGCAGGCGCGCGAGCGGTTCGGCTGGGTCATGCCCGGCGAGGTCGGCTATCGCGTGATCGGCGTCGACGGAGAGCTGCAGGGCCAGGCGTCGACGCTCGAGGAGCCCGAGGTCGCACCGCGCAAGCCCTGGCTGGAGCGGCTGTGGGGCTCGGTCGAGCAGGCCGGCGCCGACACGGCAGACTCCGACGCACCCGCTCCCACTCCCAAGAAGCCTGCCCTGGAGACCGACGAATGATCGATCCCGCCGACATCGCAGCGATCGCCGACCAGCTCGGTCGCACCCCACGGGGGATGATCGAGGTCTCGTCGCGATGCCCGTCGGGCCACCCGAACGGGGTGAAGACCCAACCGCGCCTGCCCGACGGCACGCCGTTCCCGACGCTGTACTACCTGACCTGCCCTCGGCTGACGGGGGCGATCGGCACGCTCGAGGCCTCCGGACTGATGGCCGAGTGGACCCAGCGCCTCGCGGACGAGCCCCAGCTGGCCGCCGCCTACCGCGCCGCCCACGAGTCCTACCTGGCCGAGCGCGAGGCACTCGGACACGTCGAGGAGATCGACGGCATCAGCGCCGGTGGCATGCCCGACCGCGTGAAGTGCCTCCACGTCCTGGTGGGCCACTCGCTCGCCAAGGGGCCGGGCGTGAACCCGCTCGGCGACGAGGCGATCCGGCTGCTGGGCGACTACTGGGGTCACTCCAGCTGCGCGCCGGCGAGCGACGACGTCGACACGCCCGATCCCGCCTGACCGGCTGCCGATAGCCTGACGACATGTCTCGGACCAGCGTCGCGGCGATCGACTGTGGGACCAATTCCATCCGTCTGCTGATCGCGGAGGTGGACGGCGACACCAAGACCGATCACCTGCGCGAGATGCGCGTGGTGCGGCTGGGTCAGGGGGTCGACAGCACGGGACGGCTCGCGCCCGAGGCCGTGGAGCGCACGCTCGAGGCCTGCCGCGAGTACCAGCAGGTGATCGAGGCGATGGGCGTCGACATCGTCTCGTTCGCGGCCACCTCGGCGGTGCGGGACGCGGCCAATGCCGAGGAGTTCGGTGACGCGGTCGAGTCGGTCCTCGGTGTCCGGCCGCGCGTGCTGACCGGCGACGAGGAGGCCCGCGCGTCGTTCGAGGGCGCCACGGGCGACGTCGCCGACGTGCTCACCGCGGTGGTCGACCTCGGCGGCGGCTCCACCGAGGTCGTGCAGGGGCTGGGCCAGCCGTCCTTCTCCCACTCCTTCGACCTCGGCTCGGTCCGCATGACCGAGCGCTTCCTGCTGACCGACCCGCCGTCGGTGAGCGAGGTCACCGAGTGCATGGGGCATCTCGACGCCGTGATCGCGCCGGTCCTCTCCGCCCTGCCTCCGACCGCCGAGATCGTCGGCGTCGCCGGCACGATCACGACGATCGCGGCCCACTCGCTCGCGCTGCCGTCCTACGACAGCGAGGCGATCCACCTGGCGCGCATCCACATCGACGACGTGCGCGCCGCGTGCATGTCGCTCATGCAGATGCCGGTCGCCGACCGTCGTGCACTGCCGTACATGCACCCCGGGCGCGCCGACGTGATCGCCGGAGGCGCGCTGATCCTCGACCGTGTGCTCGAGCACCTCCCGCGCGAGACCGACGAGCTGGTCGTCAGCGAGCAGGACATCCTCGACGGCATCGCGTGGGCCGCGGCCAGGAGCGTCGCATGATCCGGGTCTCGGTCCCCGACGAGGCGTGGCTGCCCGTGCTCGCGGACCTGCCGCTGGACGTGCTGGTGTGGGACGGCTCGTCACCCCAGCCCGAAGGTCATCTCGACCTGGCCGTGTGGCCGTACACGGTGAACCCGACCGCGCTGTCCGAGGTCGACGCCTCGCGCATCGGGCTCATCCAGGGTCAGTCACTGGGTTTCGACGGCGTGGCCGACGTCCTCGGTGACGGTGGGCGCTACGCCAACGCCGTGGACGTGCACGAGGACTCGACGGCAGAGCTGGCCGTCGCGCTGCTGCTGGCGGCGACCCGCGACCTCGACCGCTTCGGTGCCCAGCAGGCGCGCGGCGAGTGGACCAAGGCCTGGACCCGCAGCCTCAACGACGCCCGAGTGATGCTGCTGGGCGTCGGGGGGATCGGCCGGCGTGTGGCGGACCGCCTCGACGGCTTCGGCTGCGAGCTCGTGCGGGTCGGGTCGCGGGCGCGCGACGACGAGCGCGGCCACGTGCATGCCACGCAGGAGCTCACCGACCTGCTGCCCACGGTCGATGCCGTGGTGGTCGCCGTGCCGCTGACCGACGCCACCGAGGGCCTCGTCGACGAGGGCTTCCTCGGCCGCCTGCGCGACGGTGCGGTCGTGGTCAACGTCGCGCGCGGCCGGACGGCCGTGACCGAGGCGATCCTGGCGGAGGCCGGCCGCCTGCGCTACGCCTCGGACGTCTTCGACCCGGAACCGCTCCCGCAGGACCATCCGCTCTGGTCCGCTCCCGGCGTCATCATCACACCGCACGTCGGCGGCATGAGCTCGGCGATGCAGCCGCGGATCGAGGCCGTGGTCCGCGGCCAGGTCGAGCGACTGCTGGCGGGACAGGAGCCGGTGGACGTCGTCGTCGACCATCGCCCGACCGCCTCGTAGGCTGGGCGGGCTCCCGTAGCCCAACGGCAGAGGCAGACGGCTTAAACCCGTCCCAGTGCGGGTTCGAATCCCGTCGGGAGCACGGACCCGCTCAGCGGGGCGGGCGCCTCAGGGCTGCTGGAGCTCGACCGCTGCCCAGGCGTCGTCGAGGTCGATGGGCTCGGTCGTGCTCCACCCGTACTCGCCGACCCCGTTGCGCAGGATCGTCAGCGGCAGCGCCTCGACCGGGTACACGACCCAGACGCGCCCGACCGAGCCCATGCGGGGCAGGACGTCGTCGAGCCGCATGTGGAACTCCTGGCTGTTCGAGACGGCGATGACGGCGGTGTCGATGCCGGACGGCTTGACCGGCTCGGTCGGCTCCGGTCGGTTCTCGGCGCCGGTCCACGTGTCGCTGAACCAGCTCTCGGGCTGCTCCTGCTCCTCGTCGGAGTAGGTCTCGACGCCGTCGGGCATCGGATCGAGCAGGGCCGTCTCCTCGACCGATTCGCCGACGATCCAGACCAGCGTGCCGGGCTGGATGCCGAGCAGCTCGGCGTTGGTGCGCTCGATGCTCATGCGGGCATCCTAGTGGCACTGATGTCCCGGATCATGCGTCCCTTCGCGATGCCCTTGGCCTCGAAACGGGTCACCGGCCGGCCCTCGAAGCGCTCGGCCCAGTCGCCCGAGGTGGTGAAGCCCTCGGCGCGCCCGACGACCTCGAGCATCTGGTCGGCGTAGTCCTGCCAGTCCGTCGCGAGCCGCCACGCACCACCCGGCCGCAGGACGCGGTGCACGAGAGGCACCACGTCGTCCGTCACGAGGCGGCGCTTCTGGTGCCGCTTCTTGTGCCATGGGTCGGGGAACCACACGCGGACCTCGTCGACGCTCTGCGCCGGCAGCATCCGGGTGAGGGCGGGCACGGCGTCGACGACGGCGAGCCGGATGTTCTCGACCTCGGAGTGGCGCATCGACACGAGCGTCTGCGCGACGCCCGGCACGTAGACCTCGAGGCCCAGGAAGTCGGTGTCCGGGTTCTCGAGCGCGGCGTGCACGAGCGACTCGCCGCGTCCGCTGCCGATCTCCAGGACGAGCGGGGCCGAGCGCCCGAAGACCTCGGCTGGATCGAGGGTGAAGCCCTCGGCGACCGACGTGCTGGTGAGGCCGCGGGGGACGTCGACGACGAACCGGTCCGCGATCGCGTCCCAGGCGTCCTGCTGGCGCTCGGTGAGCCGGCCTCCCCGCCGGGTGAACGAGACGATCTCGCGACGGAACGTCTCGGCGGGATCTCGGCGGTCTTCGGCGCTGTCGGGCATGGTCCGAACCTATCGAGCCTGCCATCGTGGTCGCCATGACGATCATCCCTGACACCAAGGACTGGACGTGGGTGCTGGAGCGCTCCTGCGAGGAGTGCGGGTTCGAGCCCGGGACGGTCGACGTCCGGGGGGCGGGCGAGGACGCCCGGGCGATGGTCCCGCGGTGGGAGTCGGTCCTGGAGCGCGAAGGCGTGCGCGAGCGCCCGGACGACGGCACGTGGTCGCCGCTGGAGTACGCGTGCCACGTGCGGGACGTGCTGCTGATCTTCGCCGAGCGACTGGCGCTCATGCGTGAGCACGACGGTCCCGAGTTCCCGAACTGGGACCAGGACGCCGCGGCCGGAGACTACGCGGCACACGATCCCGCCGCCGTGGCGGCCGAGCTCGGGTCCGCGGCTGATGCCTTCGCGGCCGAGTTCGCGGTCGTGCAGGACTGGAGCCGTCCCGGGTACCGCTCGAACGGCTCGGCCTTCACGACCGACTCGATCGTCCGTTACGCGATGCACGACCTCGTGCACCACCTGCACGACGTCGACGCCTGAGCCGACGCGCCTAGGCTGGTCGCATGGCGACGCGAACGGACGTGGCGGTCATCGGTGCCGGGATCGTGGGGCTCGCGACGGCGTACTCGCTGCAGCGGGCGGGCGTCTCGGTGACCGTCTACGAGGCCGGAGAACCCGGCGGCGGCCAGTCAGCGGGTGACTCGCGCATCTTCCGCCACGCTCACGCCGACCCCCGGCTCGCGCGGTTCGCGGTGCGCTCGCGCGGCCTGTGGCGCGAGTGGGGCGACGACCTGGGTGCCGAGCTCGTCTCGCTCGACGGTGCCGTCGCCCTCGGGCCGGGCGTCGACGAGAAGATCGACGCGCTGGCTGAGGTGGACGGGGTGGACGCCCGCCGGATCGACGCCGCCGAGCTGGCCGAGCGGCTGCCGATCCTGGCATCCCACGATGGTCCCGCCATGCTCGACGCGGGAGGCGGCTCCATCCATGCCTCGATCGTGGTCGAGCGCCTCGTGAGCCGGTTGGGCGACGCCCTGGTCCGTGACCACGTGCTGACGGTCCGGCCGACCGGCGCCGGCACGGTGGAGATCCGCACCGGTACCCGCAGGGCCGAGCACGCGTACGCCGTCGTGTGCGCGGGTCGCGGGACCGCGTCGCTGGCGCACGGCCTGGGTCTGTCGCTGCCGATCCGCAACGCGGCCCACGTCCGGGTGTCCTTCGACGTCGCCGGAGCGGCGCCGTCGTCGCTGGCCACGCTGCAGGACAGTAGCGGCGCCTTCGGTGAGGCAGCCGTGTACGCCGCGGCCAGCGTCGACCGCACGCGGTACGGCGTGGGCATCGCCGAGGAGGTGCCGGTCAACGACGACGGTCGCTCGGTCGATCCCGACGCGCTGCAAGGCCTGGCCGAGCGCACGGTCGCCTACGTCCGGCGGGCCCTGCCCGGACTCGACCCGGCACCGGTCGGTCACGTGCACTGCTGGGTCACGACGCTGCCCTGGGGTGACGACGGCGTGGCGGTCTGGGAGCACGAGAACGTGGCTCTCGTCGCGGGGCACAACCTGTTCAAGCAGGCTCCCGCGCTGGGCGGGGTCCTCGCCGAGCTGGCGGCCGGGGGAGCGTTGCCGGACGAGCTGCGGCCGAGCGCACGCCTCGGCCACGCCTGACCGAGCCGACGCGATCGACCCACCGGTGTCGTGTCGTGCACACTAATGCGGATTGCGTGGTACTGTCCCGTCCATGGATGCAACCCAACTGCTCAAGGGAGTGCTCGATGTCGCCGTCCTGGCCGTCGTCGAGGGCGAGGACGGGTACGGCTACGACGTGGTCCGACGACTGCGCTCGGCCGGCCTGGAGGAAGTGGGCGACGCCTCCGTGTACGGCACGCTCCGGCGGCTGTACTCGGCCGGTGCGCTGACCTCGTACGTGGTGCCCAGCGAGGAGGGCCCGCACCGCAAGTACTACGGCATCACCGCGCAGGGCCGGTCGATGCTGGCCACGCAACGCAAGACCTGGGCGGAGTTCGCCCGCACGATGGACCGCCTGCTCGAAGGAGTCGCCGCATGAACGCCACCACCCTCCCCGCCGAGATCATCGCGTTCGCGAACGCCGTCCGTGCCGCGATGGCGGACCTGCCCGCCGACGAGGTCGAGGAGCTCACCGAGGGGCTCGAGGCCGACCTCGCCGAGGCGTATGCCGAGGACCTCGCCCGCGAGCTGCCCGACCCCGCGGCTTATGCCGCCGAGCTGCGGGGGGCCGCCGGCCTCCCGACGCCGGACCCGGGTCGGGGACGGGTCGCGTCGATCGCGGCCCAGTTCTCCGAGATGGGCGCCGACGTGCGCCGCAGCGTCCGGGCCAACCCGGCGGCGGCTGCGACGTGGGACTTCCTGGCGTCCCTGCGGCCGGCGTGGTGGATCGTGCGCGCCTGGGCCGCGTTCCAGTGCTTCGGCGCGTTCTTGGGGTTCGAGGGCGACCTCCTGCCGGGCGCGAGCCTCGTCCAGTGGGTGCTGATGCTGGTGCTCGTCGCCGGCAGCGTTTTCCTCGGTCAGCGATCGTGGCCCGGTTGGGCGCGCGGTCTGATCGGCGCAGGCAATGCGATCGCCGTCGTCGTCGTGCTCGTCGCGGTCCCGCAGGTGCCCACGCACGCGGACATCGGGAACGCCTGGAGCGCCGCGGACTCGTGGGGGTACGAGGACAGCATGGCCGCGGGGCCGGATGGGACCGGCGTGTGGCTCAACGGCAACGAGGTGACGAACATCTTCGCGTACAACGCTCGCGGGGACGCATTGGACGGCGTGCAGCTGTTCGACCAGGACGGCCAGCCGTTGGCCACGTCGGTCCCCGGCGGCAACGGCTGCCTGGTGAAGGACGAGTGGGGCGACTGCACGACGCCCGGCGCCTGGCTGCCGTCGCAGGTCGAGACGGGCGCGAGCGTGTGGAACGTCTACCCGCTGCGGATGACCGAGTCGAGCTTCGAGGATCCGACGACGCCCCTGCCGGGCGCCGTCGCCCAGGACCGGCCCGCGCCGTTCCTCAAGGTGCCCGCGCTGCTGGCGGCGGCCGCCCAGGGCGCGAGCCGTTCGCCGGAGCCGGCGAAGTCACCGGCCCGGGAACAGTGAGCCGGGTGGGGGCGTTGGATAGGGTGAGACCACCGACCCCGCCACCACCGGCGCGTGGGGCCACATCCTCCCGGAGGAACAGCATGAGAAGCAGCAACCCGGTCTTCGCCAGGAGCGAAGAGTTCAACGGTCGCAACACGACGCAGTACGCCGATCCGTCCCAGTGGAAGATCGACCTCTCCGGCTCCGGTGACGGTGGTACACAGACGCCCGGCCTGCAGGCGCCCGCGGCCCCCGGCCGCATGACCCTGGACACCGTCGTCGAGAAGACCGCGATCACGCTCGGCACCGTCGCGCTGTTCGCCGCGGTCGCGTGGTTCGCGATCGGCGGCATGTTCGACGACCAGCTGGGCACCGTCAATGAGGCGGCCGTCCAGCGCGCCTGGATGTTCGCCATGGGCGGCGCGCTCGTCGGCTTCGTGCTGGCGATGGTCAACTCCTTCAAGAAGATCATCAGCCCGGCCCTGGTGCTGGTCTACGCCGCCGCCGAGGGCCTGTTCGTCGGTGCGTTCTCCAAGATCGTCTCGACGTGGGTGGGCGACTCGACGATCGTCTTCCAGGCCGTCCTCGCTACCTTCGTCGCGGCCGGTACGACGCTCGCGGCGTACAAGTTCTTCAACATCCGCGTGACGGACAAGTTCCGCAAGGTCGTCACGATCTCGCTGTTCGCCTTCATGGGCATCCTGCTGGTCAACTTCGTGCTGAGCCTCACGGGCGTCCTCGAGCAGGGCGGCCTGCGCAGCTTCGGCGCGCTCGGCCTCGTGGTCTCGCTCATCGCAATCGGCTTGGCCGTGCTGTGCCTGATCATGGACTTCGACTTCGTCGAGCGCGGTGTCGAGGCGGGCCTGCCCGAGCGCGAGTCGTGGCGTGCGGCCTTCGGCCTCACCGTCACCCTCGTGTGGCTCTACATCGAGATCCTGCGCGTCCTCGCGATCCTGCGTGGCGGCGACTGATCCATCGACTGCACGAAGGCCCGTCACCGTTCGCGGTGGCGGGCCTTCGTCGTCGGGGCCGGGGTGGGGCGGTGACTCAGCGTCGGTTCGGGCGGAGGAACGGACGCTCACTCACCGCTCGACCCGGGCCCCATCAGCGGCGCCAGCGCAGGACAGCGGCGAAGCGGCGACCGCGGGGCGCCGGGGCGACCTGGGTGCCACCGTGCTCGGCGGCCCAGTCCGCGGCCTGCTCGAGCGTCATCTGCTCGATCGGCTCGTCCTCGACGCGCGAGCCGTGGCGCCACTGGGTGACGGCGGCGTCCACCAGGAAGTTGGCGATCGTCGCGTAGCCATGGGCGCTGGGGTGGAAGCGGTCGTCCCCGAACAGCGCGTCGCCCTTCACCAGGAACAGCGGCTCGAGCACGTCCGCCAGGGACACGACGCGGGCGCCGGCCTCGACGGCGGCGACGGTCTGGCGCCGGGCGAGGTGGCGGCTCCAGTACCGGCAGACGGTCCGCAGCGGCACCGGGAGCGGCTTGACGGTGCCGAAGTCGGGAACGGAGCCGACGACGACCTCGGTGCCCATCGACCGCAAGCGCCGCACCGCGGCGGCCAGCCGGCGGGCCGAGCGCTTGGCCGGCACCTGGTGGGTGATGTCGTTCGCTCCGACGAGGATGATCGCGATCTGCGGGCGGTGATGCTCGGCCGCCTCGATCTGGCCGAGGAGGTCGCTGGAGCGAGCGCCGACCACCGACTGGTTGTGGACGTGCACCGGCGAGTCCAGGATGTGCGAGAGTCCGATGCCGATGAGGGCCGAGGGAGTCTCGTCGACCGTCCTCATGCCGTAGCCGACCATCGTCGAGTCGCCCAGCAGCAGGCAGTGGACCGCCTCGCCCGCCAGCTCGTGCCCGTAGAGACCGTTGCCGGACGGCGGGCGGTCGGTGGTCGTGCCGATGCGCTTGCGTGCCCACAGGGCCTGCGCGACCAGGACGACATAGGTGCCGATGCCGGCCCCCGCGGTCCGCGCGGCGGCCTTGGCGGTCGTCTTCGCGGGGCTCGGCACCCCTCCAGTGTAGGAAGGGCGGCCAGACGGTCGGACCGGGTTCCTAGGATGGAGGTGTGAACGAGACCGTCCCCAACCTCCGTGACCTCGGCGGCACGCCCGTCGAGGGCGGCGCCGTCGCCCCGGCCCACCTGATGCGCAGCGCGATGCCGCTGGGGGACGACGTCGCCCCGCCCGAGATCACGTGGCCGCCCCGCGTCGTGATCGACCTGCGATCCGTCGCCGAGACCGAGCCAGTCCACCCGCTGTCGGGCCACGGCGTGACGGTGCGCAACTTCCCGCTGCTCAGCGCCCTTCGCCCCGGAGTCGCTCCGCCCGAGAGCCTCGCCGAGCTCTACCGGCTCATGCTCCGCACGACGGCCGAGCACCTCGTCGACGTGGTGGACACGGTCGCCTCGGCGTCCGGTCCCACGCTCGTGCACTGCGCTGCGGGCAAGGACCGCACCGGCGTCTCGATCGCGATGGTGCTGGCGCTGCTGGGCGCCAAGCGCGAGGACATCGTCGACGACTACCTCGTCACCGCCCGGCACGAGGAGCAGATCGAGGCCCGTTTCCGCCGGCTGTTCGGCGCGCGGCGTGCCGCCGTGCCCACCCAGTACTTCGCGACGCCCGTCGAGGCGATCACGGCGGTCCTCGACACGTGGGACGAGCATCCCGGCGGCGCCCGCGGATGGTTCCAGAACGCGGGAGGTCGACCCGAGACAGTCGAGCGGCTGAGGTCCAGACTGGTCGTATGACCCACGACCAGACGATCGAGCCGCGCGAGGTCCCCCTGGGTGGGTTGCGTGGACTGACGGTGCACCGCACCCTGCCCAGCCGGCCGTTGCCGCTGATCGGCGCGTGGTGCTTCGTCGACCACTTCGGCCCGACCGAGCACCCGATGAAGGTGCTGCCGCACCCGCACATCGGGCTGCAGACCGTGACGTGGCCGATCGAGGGATCGATCCGTCACCGCGACAGCCTCGGCAACGACGTCGTGCTCGAGCCCGGCGAGCTGAACCTGATGACGTCGGGCGACGGGGTCTCGCACTCCGAGTTCAGTGACCCGGGGCCCATGCACGGGGTCCAGCTGTGGGTGGCGCTGCCCGACCACCGGCGGCTGGGCCCGGCGGGTTTCGAGCACCATCCCGACCTGCCGCGCGTCGGTGGGGACGGATGGGAGGGCGTCGTGCTCGTCGGCCGGTTCGCGGGGGCCGAGTCGAAGGCCACGGTCCACACGCCCTTGGTCGGCGTCCAGCTGACGCTGCAACCGGGTCGCCACGAGCTCGGTCTCGACCGGGACTTCGAGTACGGCGTGCTGGCCGTCGACGGTGACATCACCGTCGCGGGGGAGTCCGTCTCCCGTCGGGCGCTGCGCTACCTGGCGCCAGGACGGGCGGCTCTGGCCGTCGAGGTCCGGCAGCCGACGATCGTCATGCTGATCGGCGGCGAGCCGTTCGAGGAGCAGATCGTGATGTGGTGGAACTTCATCGGACGCACCCACGACGAGATCGTGGCGGCGCGTGAGGACTGGCAGGCGCTACTGCCGCGATTCGGGCGTGTCGAGGGCCACGGGGACGTGGTCATCCCGGCTCCGCCGCTGCCGCACGTGCGGCTCCGGCCGCGCGTCCGGCGCTGAATCACGATCGTGACAGCATCAGTGTCAAGGTAACTGGGAGTTACCGTTGACGGACGGCCCAACTCAGATACTGTCGGTATCTGGAGGTGGACATGACGTACTTCACGGACAAGGTCGCGGTGGTCACGGGCGCCGGTTCGGGCATCGGACGCGCCCTCGCGCTTGAGCTGTCGGCTCGCGGCGCGGCGGTCGCGATCAGCGACGTCGACGCGACGGGCCTGGCCGAGACGGAGCGGATGCTGGCCGGAGCGCGGGTGCGGGCCGACCACGTCGACGTCGCCGAGCGCGAGCGGATGCTCGCCTACGCGAGCGAGGTGGCTGCCCACTTCGGCGTGGTCCACCAGGTCTACAACAACGCCGGCGTCGCCTTCAGCGGCGACATCGAGGCAATGGACTTCGAGCACCTCGAGCGGGTGATGGACGTCGACTACTGGGGCGTGGTCAATGGGACGAAGGCGTTCCTGCCTCACCTCATCGCCTCGGGCGACGGCCACGTCGTCAACATCTCGAGCGTCTTCGGCATCATCTCGGTCCCCACCCAGGGCGCGTACAACGCGGCCAAGTTCGCGGTGCGCGGGTTCACCGAGGCGCTGGCCATGGAGATGAAGGCCCGAGGCCGGCCGGTGAAGGTGACGTGCGTCCACCCCGGTGGCATCCGGACGAACGTCGCGCGCAACGCCGCCCAGGTCGACGGACTCGATCACGACTCGCTCGCCACATCGTTCGACAAGGTCGCCCGGACCAGCCCCACCCGCGCGGCCCAGGTCATCCTCGACGGCGTCGCGAAAGGTCAGGTGCGGGTGCTCATCGGCGCCGACGCTCGCGCCATCGACCTCCTGGCCCGGATCGCGGGCCCTCGCTACCAGCGCCTCGTCGCGCGCTTCTCCGGAAAGGCCGGTCTATGAGTCTGCTGAAGGTCAAGAACAGCTGGAGCGGCCACCGGTTCCCGCACCCGCCCGGTCGACGGCCGATCGCGTACGACGCGCTGCAGATGCGCAACAACACGCCGCTGACCACGATCATGCGGCTCGGCCGGGGGCTCGGACCGATCTTCGAGGTCCGGGTGTTCGCGCAGAAGTTCGTGTTCGTGGCCGACGCGCAGCTGGCGGCCGAGCTGTGCGACGAGACGCGGTTCCACAAGAACCTGCCGCCGGCGTTGGTGTCACTGCGCGAGTTCGTCGGCGACGCGCTCTTCACCGCGTACGACGAGGAGCAGAACTGGCACACCGCCCACGGCGTGCTGATGCCCGCCTTCGCGAAGTCGGCGATGCGCCGGTACCACGACACGATGCTCGAGACCGTCGACGAGATGTTCGCCGTGTGGGACGACGTCACGGGCCCGATCGACGTCACGGCCGACATGACGAAGCTGACGCTCGAGACGATCAGCCGCTGTGCCTTCAGCCGGGACTTCGGCTCGTTCACCTCGCGTGAGCGCCATCCCTTCGTCGACGCGATGGTGGCCGCGCTCATGACGGGGATGCAGAAGGGCTCGCTCGACTCGGTGCCCGGCGGCAAGCGCATCGCCCGGCGCATCGACGAGGAGAACGCGGAGTTCCGCGCCTACGTGGACGACCTCGTCGACGAGATGGTGCGCGAGCGGCGCGAGACCGGGGAGCGTCACGACGACCTGCTGGACCGGATGCTCTACGAGCCGCACCCCGAGACGGGCATCCTGCTCGACGACCAGAACATCCGCGAGCAGATCCTGACGTTCCTCGTGGCCGGCCACGAGACGACGTCCGGGGCCCTGAGCTTCGTCCTCTACTACCTGTCGCGCAACCGCGAGATCGTGGCGAAGGCGCAGGCCGAGGTGGATGCGCTCCTGGGCGAGGACCCCGACGCCGAGCCGACCTTCGAGCAGGTGCCCAAGTTCCGGTACGTGAGGCGCTGCCTCGATGAGGCGCTGCGGCTGTGGCCCACGGCGCCGGCCTTCGCGCGATCCCCGCGCGAGACCACCACGATCGCGGCGGGAACCCCGCACGAGGTGGTCATGACCCCGGACGACTGGGCGCTCATCGTGCTGCCGATGGCGCACCGCGACCCGCAGGCGTGGGGCCCGACGGCCGAGGAGTTCGACCCTGACCGGTTCCTTCCCGAGAACTCCCGCGGTCGGATGAAGAACGTCTACAAGCCGTTCGGCACGGGGGAGCGGGCGTGCATCGGCCGCCAGTTTGCGCTTCACGAGGCCGTCCTCGTGCTGGCGCGACTGCTGCACCGGTACGACATCGAGGGCGACCCGTCGTACGAGCTCAGCATCGAGGAGCGGCTCACGATCGTGCCCCGGCGCTTCCACCTCACGCTGACGCGGCGCACGCCGACGCCGGTCGCGGAGGAACCGCAGGTCGACGCCGGCCCCGACGCGGTGGCGCCGGGTTGTCCCGTCGCCCACTGAGCCGCCGTCCCTGGCCGCCGCATCCGGCCTGTCGGCGAGCCCGGGAGACTCAGAGCACCCCGGCGGCCCGGGCGGCGTCGGCGTACGCGCCAGCCAGCGACTCCACGGTCTCGTGGGCGTTCAGGCCGCTCGGGTTCGGCACGACCCACAGTCGCGCATCGCCGATCGAGTCGGGCTGTGGTCCGGCCATGGCCCTCCGGCGCCCGAACGCGGTGCGGTAGGACGTGATCCCGGCGATGGCGACGACGCGCGGACCGTGCTCGAGCACCACCTGCTCGAGGCGTGCACGACCGTCGACGAGCTCGGCGGGGTCCAGCTCGTCGGCGCGGGCCGAGGCGCGGGCCACGATGTTGGTGATGCCGACGCCGCGCGCACGCAGTTGCGAAGCCGCATCGGCAGGATCGATCGTGTCCACGAGACCCGCCCTCAACAGCGCCGGGAAGAACCGGTTGCCCCGGCGGGCGAAGTGCAGCCCGGTCGCCGCGCTGATGAGGCCCGGATTGATCCCGACGAACAGCAGCTGCAGATCGTCGGGGATCAGGTCCGGGATCGTGCGGCCGGCGAAGGACTCCAGCTCGGCGCGGCTCCAGCCCATGCGGTCAGGCGTAGCTGACGCCGGTCGCGTGCAGCGGGCAGTAGCCGTACGGGTTCTTCACCAGGTACTGCTGGTGAGCCTCCTCGGCGTACCAGTAGTCGTCCAGCTCACGGATCTGCGTCGTGATCTGGCCGTAGCCGTGGGCGCTCATCTGCCGCTGGTACGCGTCGCGGGAGGCCTCGGCCTCGGCCAGCTGCTCGGGCGTGGTGGCCAGGATGATCGAGCGGTAGTTGGAGCCGCGATCGTTGCCCTGGCGCATGCCCTGCGTCGGGTCGTGGTTCTCCCAGAACACCTTGAGCAGGTCGGCATAGGAGATGACCGAGGGGTCGAAGACGACGCGCACGACCTCGGCGTGAGCGGTGCGGCCCGTGCACACCTCCTCGTAGGTCGGGTTGGGCGTGACACCGCCGGCGTAGCCGACTGAGGTGGACCAGACGCCGGGCTGCTCCCAGAACGTCTTCTCCTCGCCCCAGAAGCACCCCAGGCCGAACACGGCGACGCCGAAGCCCTCGGGTCCGTCCGTCTCGATGGGGTTGCCCGTCACCAGGTGCCGGTCGCCGACGGCGAAGGGGCGCGTGTCCCGTCCGGGCAGGGCCGTCTCGGGGGTGGGAAGCGTCGTCTTGTCGAATCCGAATCGCATGTGACCTCCTGTAGTACCTGCACAACGCCGAGCGGTGTCGCCGTGTTCCCGTAGCCTCGGATCGTGAGCAACGAGGCATCGCGGGGAACCCGCCGGTACGAGGTTCCCATCGGTGTCGAGATCGCGGTCGCCTGGGCATGGCGCATCGTGCTGGTCGGTGCTGCCGGGTACTTCGTGCTGCGTCTGCTGGCCCACTTCTCCGAGGTCACCGTGCCCGTCGCGATCGCGCTGCTGCTCTCGGCGCTGCTGGTCGGTGGGGTCGACTGGCTCGAGAAGCACCGCATCCCGCGTCTCCTCGGCACGTTCATCATCGTCCTGGGGTTGCTCGCCGCGCTGGTGGGACTGTTCGGCCTCGTGGGTCAACAGCTGTCGACGCAGTTCGACGACCTGCGCGAGAGCGTCGTCGAGGGAGTCGACCAGCTGCGCGACTGGGCACGCAACGGTCCGCTGAACCTCTCGGACGCCCAGCTGGCCGAGTGGATCAAGAGGGCGCAGGACGCGGGTGGGACCAATGACCGCGAGGTCGTCTCGCAGGCCACCGCCGTCGGCACCCAGATCGGCCACTTCGTCGCCGGCTTCTTCATCGCGCTGTTCAGCCTGTTCTTCTTCCTCTACGAGGGTGGCCGGATCTGGTCGTGGGCCGTGTCACTCTTTCCGCGTGGGGCTCGCCCTCGGGTCATGTCGTCCGGCCGAGCGGCGTGGGGATCGCTCACCGCGTTCGTGCGCGCCACGGTGATGGTCGCGTTCGTGGACGCCGTCGGGATCGCCGCCGTGGCGCTGGTGCTCCAGGTCCCGCTGGCGGCTGCGATCGGCGTCCTGGTCTTCCTGGGCGCGTTCGTCCCGATCATCGGTGCGTTCCTCTCAGGGCTGGTCGCCGTGCTCGTGGCACTGGTGGCCCACGGGCCGGTGACGGCGCTGCTCATGCTGGCGGGGGTGGTGGCCGTCCAGCAGCTCGAGTCACACGTCCTCCAGCCGTTCCTGATGGGCCACATCGTGGCCCTGCACCCGCTGGCGATCCTGCTGGCGATCGCCGCCGGCGTGGTCGCCGCCGGGATCGTCGGTGCGCTGCTCGCGGTGCCCCTCGCCGCGTGCGTCAACAGCGTCGTGCGACACCTCGCCGAGGGCGAGCCCGTCGCCACGGACGGACTCCTGGGCGATGAGTCCCGCGACCTCGGCGAACCCCCGCCGGCCACGGCCTAGGGTGGGGACGTGGACCTCGACGACGTACGCGCGGCTCGCGAACTCCTCGACGGAGTCAACGAGGTCACGCCGCTGGCGCACTCACGCTGGCTCCAGTCACTCACGGGCCAGGACGTCCACCTCAAGTGCGAGAACCTCCAGCGTGCCGGCTCGTTCAAGATCCGCGGCGCGTACACGCGCATCGCGCGCCTGACCGACGAGCAGCGCTCACGCGGTGTCGTCGCGGCGAGCGCCGGCAACCACGCCCAGGGCGTGGCCCTGGCCGCGGCCAAGCTGGGCGCGGAGGCGACGATCTTCATGCCGCACGGGGCCGCGCTGCCCAAGGTCCAGGCCACCCGCGGGTACGGGGCGCACATCGAGTTCCACGGCAGCGGCGTCACCGAGGCCCTCGAGGCGGCGCTCGAGTTCGCCGAGCGCACCGGCGCCACGCTGATCCACCCTTTCGACCACCCCGACATCGTGGCCGGCCAGGGCACGGTGGGCCTCGAGATCATCGAGCAGCTGCCCGACGTCGCCACCATCCTCGTGCCGCTGGGCGGGGGAGGGCTTGCGGCGGGCATCGCCCTGCTGAAGTCCGAGCGACCCGACCTGCGCATCGTCGGCGTCCAGGCCGAGGCCGCCGCGGCCTACCCCGACTCGCTCGCCGAGGGCATGCCCGTCCTGGCGGACATGGGCTCCACGATGGCCGACGGCATCGCGGTGGCCCGACCCGGCGAGGTCCCGTTCGAGCTGCTGCAGGAGCACCTCGACGAGGTCGTCACCGTCTCGGAGGAGTCGATGAGCCAAGCGCTGATCGGCCTGCTCGAGCGGGGCAAGCTGCTGGTCGAGCCCGCCGGCACCGTGGGGGTCGCCGCCCTGCTGCAGGAGCCGCACCGCTTCACCGGACCGATCGTGCCGATCCTGTCGGGCGGCAACATCGACGCGTTGCTTCTGCTCGAGGTGATCCGGCACGGCCTCGCCTCCGGCGGCCGCTTCCTCATGTTCCGCGTGCGCATCTCGGACCGCCCCGGCGAGCTCATGCGGCTGCTGACGGCGCTGGCCGAGATGGACGTCAACATCCTCAACGTCCACCACGACCGCGGGTCCGAGGCACTCGGCGTCCGCGAGGTCGAGGTGGCGCTGCAGGTGGCCACGCGTGGGCCCGAGCATCGCTCCGAGGTCTGGCGCCGGCTCGACGAGCTGGGCTACGAGCCGATCTGAGGGCACGCCTCCTGGACGCAGAAGCGCCCGCCACTGCGACAGTGGCGGGCGCTGCTGGGCCACCGGGACGGTGGCACGCGGATCAGAAGGGCTTCGCCTCGACGATCTCGACGGTGAGCAGCTTGCCGTTGGGCGCCTCGTAGCTGACGGTGTCGCCAGCGGACGATCCCGTGATGGCCTGGCCCAGGGGCGAGGTCGGAGAGTAGACGTCGAGGTCGACGCTGGAGTCCATGCTCAGCAGCTCGCGCGAGCCGAGCAGGAAGGTCTCGGTGTCGGTGTCGCCCTCGAAGCGGATCGTGACCTTCATCCCGGCCTCGACCAGGCCGTCGTCGGCCGGGGCCTCGCCGACCTCGGCGCGGCGGAGCCGGTCCTCGAGCTGGCGGATCTGGGCGTCGGTCTTGCCCTGCTCCTCGCGAGCGGCGTGGTAGCCGCCGTTCTCCTTCAGGTCACCCTCGTCGCGCGCGGTGGCGATCTTCTGGGTGATCTCGGGCAGGACCTCGTTCTTGAGGCGGGCGAGCTCGGCGACGAGTCGGTCGTAGGCCTCTTGGGTGACCCAGATGGTCTCAGTCGACATGGCTGTACTCCTCACTACGTACGAAACCCCGGGACCTCCCGGGGTGAAACTCCTACTCTACCAGCAGATCATTTCTGGTCACAGGAGTCGAGAACTCCGGTGACTGCCCGTCGCTCCGTGAGGATCTCGGTCACGACCCGGACCTGCTCGTCGTCGGAGGCCGGGACCTCGATGGTCTTCTCGCCGACGATCATCTTGTCCTCGGACTGGGCGTAGACGCGGCACGTGAGGGCGATCGGCTCGTCGCGGAAGATCTCGAGGTCGACCTTGGTCGTGTTCTCGTCGATGACCTCGTAGGAGTGGACGCGGGCCTGGTGGGCGGGGGCGTCGGACCACGACGCCCAGGCGGCCCAGGCGACGCCCAGCGTGATGCCGATCGCCGCGACGACGGGCCACAACCAGCGCGGCGTGGAACGGCGGTGGCGTCCGTAGCGGGCATCGAGGTCGGTCACGGCACCCATTGTCTCAGGGGCGTGGAAGACTGTTCGACGTGGTCGAGAACGCCGGAGACAGCAAACTGCGCCTGATGCACGTGCACGCCCATCCCGACGACGAGTCGAGCAAGGGTGCCGCGTCCACCGCCAAGTACGTCGCCGAGGGGGTCGACGTCCACGTCGTCACCTGCACCGGCGGAGAGCGTGGCTCGATCCTCAACCCGGCGTTCGAGCACCCGGGCATCATCGACAACCCCGAGCTGATCGCCGAGATCCGCCGCGACGAGATGGACCGCGCGCGCGAGATCCTGGGCGTCACGCAGGACTGGCTGGGCTTCGTGGACTCGGGCTGGCCCGAGGGCAACCCCAAGCCGCCGTTGCCGGACGACTGCTTCGCCCTGGTGCCGCTCGAGGAGGCGGCCGCGCCCCTGGTCCGGCTCATCCGCTCGTTCCGCCCGCACGTCCTCACGACGTACGACGAGAACGGCGGGTATCCCCACCCCGACCACATCAAGTGCCACGAGGTCAGCGTGTACGCCTTCGAGGCGGCGGCCGACCCCGAGCGCTATCCCGAGCTGGGCGAGCCTTGGCAGGCCAAGAAGCTCTACTACCACCACGGTTGGTCGCGGGCCCGGATCGAGTCGATCAACGCCGCGATGGAGCGCCACGGTCTGGAGTCCCCGTACAAGGACTGGCTCGAGAAGCGTGAGATCGACCCCGAGCACGAGAAACGCCTGACCACCCGCGTCCCCTGCAGCGACTACTTCGAGGTCCGCGACCAGGCGCTCATCGCGCACGCGACCCAGATCGACCCCAACGGCTTCTGGTTCGCCGTCCCGCGCGAGGTCCAGGCCGAGGCGTGGCCCACCGAGGACTACGAGCTCGTCCGGTCCTTCGTGGACGCTCCGGTCCCCGAGGACGACTTGTTCGCCGGACTGCGCTGACTCAATCGCAGCCGCGGCGGAAGTCGGTGTCGGAGCTCTGGGTGACGCCCTTCGCGGTCAGATCGTCGCGCAGGTACCGCGCTTGCCTCGCGAGTCGCGCCGTGCTCTGCTCCGGTCGGAAGCGTCCTGTCGCCACGACGTGGCACCGGTCGATCCCGGTGACGCCGGCGGCGAAGTCGAGGTAGGTCTGGCTGGCCGGTGCCCGTTGCGGCTCGGCGTTCCACAGGCCCCACGTGCGGCGCACGAACATCGCATGGCCGTGCGGGTCGATCGACGCGTGCACGGTCTGCAGGGTGACGCCGAGGTGAGCGTTCTCGACCTCGACGCGCCATGCGGCCTTGATGACTCGCGCGGGGCGGGCCGGGCGATGGCCGGGGTCCCACCGATCGGCCACGGTCCACGCGACCGGCATGCGCCGGTAGTGCCGCGAGGCGGACTCGAGCGCCTTGGTCATGTCCACGCGCGAACGCATGTCGAGGCCGGCGAACGTGTGGTCGACCGCGTCGCGCGCGGTGGCGGCGGCGTCGGCGTCGGCCGTCGATGCTCGTTCCACCGCCTCGACGAGGCGCGTGGCCAGCACGATCACATCGGTGCGCGAGAACCCTCGGGGCGGGGCGGGCGCGTCCGTGGGATCGAGGTCCACCTCAGGTGCCTGCGCCAGCTTCGTCAGTCGCGTGACCTCGACAGGCGTGTCCGGTTCCTCCTTCTCGGGGTCGCGGCCGCAGCCGGCGGCGACGGTGAGGAGGATCAGGGCGGAGCACAGGAATCGGCGCATGCGGTCAGCCTCCCGAGGGATGCGGGGAGCTGTCGAACGGCTGTCCACAGGTCCTCACCGGGCATCGCCTAGGCTTCGTTCGGCATCTGTTCCAGCAGTTTCAGCAGTGAGGATCGTTCGTATGTGCTCTCCGGCTCCGTGCAGGAAGTGTGGCAAGACGACGTGGCAGGGTTGTGGCGAGCACATCGAGCAGGCTCGCGCGATGGTCCCGGCCGACCAGTGGTGCGGCCACGAGCAGGACTAGGCTCCCCTTGTGACCATGCTCGACATCGCGGTGCTGGCCGCGCAGGAGATCGACCCTGACGGCAACCAGTCGATCGGCTGGCTCGCGGGCCTGTACACGCTCGGGCTGTTCATCGTGATCGGACTGCTGCTGTGGTCGTTCGCGCGGATGGCCAAGAAGGCACGTCAGCCGTGGGAGGGCGAGGAGCAGGACTCCGAGTCCACCGACGGTGACCGGCCTCCGTCCGTGTGACCTCGCTGCAGACCTCGCGTCTCCTCCTGCGGCCCTGGCGCCCGCAGGATCGTGAGCCGTTCGCCCGTCTCAACGGCGATCCCGAGGTCATGCGGCACTTCCCGACGACGCTCGACCGGGCCGCGAGCGACGCTCTCGCCGACCGGATCGCCGCTCGGCTCGACCAGCACGGGTGGGGCCTGTGGGCGGTCGAGGTCGTCGACTGCGGCCGCTTCGCCGGCTTCACCGGGCTGAACCCCGTGCCGCCCCAGATCACCGAGATCGTCGCCGGGCGCCCGCGCATGGAGGTCGGCTGGCGCCTCTCGCGCTGGGCCTGGGGGCACGGCTACGCCACCGAGGCCGCGAGAACCGCTCTCGCCTTCGGGTTCGACGAGCTGCAGCTGCCCGAGATCGTCTCGTTCACCGCGGCGGGCAACGCCCGTTCGAGGACCGTCATGGAGCGCCTCGGCCTGACCCGCGACCCGGCGGACGACTTCGACCACCCCGCGCTGGCGCCGGACAGCCCGTTGCGGCGGCACGTGCTGTACCGCCTCGCGCGTGGGCGCGGGACATCTGTAGGGGCGAAACCTTGATCCATGTCGCGGAACGTCGATAACGTCCGGTGGGGGAAGTCCGCGGTCGCGCGGACCGGCGCGACCCAGCGCCCGCCCCAACGTGAGGAACGTCGATGAGCCTGCAGCAGCCTGCGGTGACCGACGCGTCCCGGGTGCGTCCGTCCCGTTGGCGTCCGGTGGCCGTCGCCGTGTTCGCGGTGGCGCTCACAGCGTGGATCGTGACCATCGGGGTGCCGACCGACCCGTTCCAGATGTTCGCCTGGATGTGGCTCGCGGTGATCGCCTGGCGCTGGGGGTCCCCGGCCAGCGTCCACCTCGCCTTCGCGAAGGACTGGTGGCCGGTCTTCGCCGTGCTGATCGTGTACCTCTACAGCCGCGGCCTGAGCGACGAGCTGATGGGCACCACGGTCAGCTGGACGATGCCGATCCACGTCGACAGCTGGCTCACCGGCGGCCAGGACCTGCCCACGCAGTACCTGCAGGACGCCCTGTGCGGCGAGCCGTGCCTGAGGGCGTCGTCGCCCCGGTGGTACGACGTGCTCTTCACGACCGTCTACTACAGCCACTTCGTCGTTGCGATGACGTTGGCCCTCGTGCTGTGGGTGCGCAACCGTGCCGACTGGGCGGCCTGGCTGAGCCGGTACCTGGTCATGAATGTGGCGGGCCTCGTGGTCTACATCCTCTACCCGATGGCGCCGCCGTGGCTGGCGTCCAAGGAGGGCTACATCGCCGAGAGCCTGCCCCGCCTCACCGGGCGCGGCTGGTCCGACCTCGGTCTCGGCGGCTTCCACGTCATCCTCGCGAAGGTGGGCAATCCCGTCGCGGCGATGCCGTCGCTGCACGGGGGCATCGCGATGCTCGTGGCGCTGTGGACGATCCATCGCCTGAGCAGCCCCTGGCGGTGGACCGTGCTGCTCTACCCGGTTGTCATGGGGTTCGCGCTGGTCTACTACGCCGAGCACTACGTCATCGACATCGCCGCGGGATGGGCGCTGGCCTGTGCCGTCATGCTCGCCGTCGGCTGGTGGGAGCGGCGCCGTGGGTTGGCCACCTGACGATCCGGAGTCGCGAGTGGCGGATCGCGGGGCCAGCGAGTCCTCGCGGTCGCGACTAGCGTGAAGTCGTGCCCAATCGTCTCGCCCAGTCCCAGTCGCCCTACCTGCGCCAGCACGCCGACAACCCGGTCGACTGGTGGGAGTGGGGCCCGGAGGCGCTGGCCGAGGCCGAGCGCCGCGACCTGCCGATCCTGCTGAGCGTCGGGTATGCCGCCTGCCACTGGTGCCATCAGGGGTAACGCTCTCGGAAATCGTGCGACGAATCAGTGATAATGCCGGTATTGCAGCGATAATCAGAGCCGGTCCGTTTCGGCCGAATTCGCCAAGTTTCGCCCTTTTCGGGGCTTCGTGTATCACTCTCGTGTATCACTCAGAGGTTCTGGCGCGGTACGAACCGCGCCGCAGGGATGCTCACCTACCGATTGTGGCACTGGCCAGAACAGGCATCAGAGCCGCGCCGTCTGTCGGCACTTCGGGAAACGGCTGCATCCCAGGAAGTCCCCGTAGGGACCCTTGCGGCGGACGAGAGTTCCTTGGCCGCACGCCGGACACACGAGAACGTCCTCGGTGGTGGCTCCTGCGCCATCAATCACCACTCCCGGGTCCTTGAGTAATTCGACAATGAAGGGCGACTCAAGGCCGGTGACAGTGAAGATCGTGACGCCGTGGCGGGCGCGCGTCAGCGCGACGTAGAAGAGTCGCCGTTCCTCTGAGTGAGGGAAGCCGTCGTCATCGGACATGGCGAGGGCGAGCACAGGGTCGTCGCTGATTTGGCTGGGGAAGCCAAAGGTGCCGGCCGTCAGATTGGGCAGGATTACGTAGTCGGCTTCGAGGCCCTTCGACCGATGAACGGTGCGGAACGTGACGTCGAGCTGGGGAAACTCGCGCCTGCGTACGAGGTCCTGCTCAAAGCGATAGCGGCCGAGCACATCGACGCTGATACCTGAATTCTCAGTCGCGAGCTTGGTGAGGTGTTCCTGGACCGCACCTGGGATGGCTTCTCGGTTGGGGACCCGCACGATCGTCACCGGCGGACCGCCGTCGCCGCGGGCGGACTTGACGGTCTTCGCGATTTGCGCCGGGTTGCGTGAGACGAAGCGGCTGGCGACATCAGCGATGGTCTGGGTGCAGCGGAATGTCGTTTGCAGCCTGCGAGTTTGGGCGGGGCCAAAGTAGGAGGCGAAGTCGGTCATCGCTGACAGGTCAGCACCAGCGAACCGGTTGATCGCCTGCCAGTCGTCGCCGACCGCGAGCAAGTGCTTGTCGTTTCCTTGCATGAGTGCTCTGGTGAGCCGGGCGCGGGCCCGACTGGTGTCCTGGAACTCGTCGACCATCACGAGGTCGTAGCGTGCGAGATCGGGATCACCCTCCACGAGCTCGGCTGCCTGCAACAGCATGTCGTCGAAGTCGACGGCGTTGATCGCGCGGAGTTCTGCTTGCCACCTGTCATGAATGCGCCAGTAGAGGTCCAAGAACAGTCTGGTGCGGGGGTTGTTTCGCTTGGGCTGATCCGAGAGTCGGGCCTCCAGGTCCTCTCGGGTTAAGGAGCCGGACTTCACGTGCGACATGAAGGTCCGGACGAGCCGTGCAAGTCTCTCGTGCTCGAGTGGTTTCGCGCCGGGGATGGGTCGGTCGGGATTCCAATCGAGGTGGAGGCCCTGATCAGAGAGATCCCTCTCTAGCGCATCGAAACCGCTGAGGTCGATGATTTCGTGCCATTTCGTCTCGACGAGCGTGGTTCCGTACTGCTGGTGGATTTGCTTCTTCCAGCGCATCGACTCTGCATAGCCGGTGAAGCTCGCAGGAGGCGTGCCGTCAGCACGAAGCGCCCAGTGCTCGTGCCAGACCTGCGCGTCCGGGTAGAAGAAGTCGGGCCGGTACTGCGAGTGATCGCTGTCAGCGACGTCGTGTGCGTACGGGCGCTCGTAGTCGTAGTTGACGCCGTTGAGGAAGAGCCAATCGGCAATGAGCCTCTCGCCCTCGCTGCGCACCGTCTCGCCGCGAAACGTCTGGAAGCCAGTCAGTCGCGTGGACCGATCGTAGCTGTCGGGTTCGCCGCCATCCGGCTCGTCGGACATCCGGCCATAGAGAAGTCGGAACGCGTCCCATTTGAACCGGAAGTCAGGGGAGGATTCGCGAAGCTCGTCGACGATCTCCTCGATCTTCAATGTGTCTTTCCCGCTCTCCACCCACGGCGCGATGCTCGGTTTCCGTCCCGTCACCTTGCCGATGAGGGAGAGTCCGAACGCGTGAAACGTGCTGGCGCGGAGGCCGACCGTCGGTAGGCCGAGGATGGCGAGCCGAGCGTTGACTCGCTCTTGGAGTTCTCGGGCCGCGTCGGCATTGAATGCAAGCATGAGGATGCGATCGGCGGGGACGAAACCGCGATCGATCGCATAAGCGGCCCGAGCGACCATGACCGACGTCTTCCCAGACCCGGCCGCGGCAATGACGCGCACGCGGTTGTCGAAGGTGACCACCGCGCTCACCTGTTCCGCCGTCAGCGGCGATCTCTCGACGCTGTCGAAGAACGACTTTCGAGTGGCCGCCTCACGCCGGAGGATTTCATCGTTGGTCGCGGCGACTCGCGACCGGTGGTCGTCGTCGAGGAAGTCGAGGGTCTGGCGCTCGTCGTCTGTGAGCAGCGGCGTCAGAGTCGAGAGTTCCGTGGGAGTCAATGTGACCAGGAGCTCGGAGCTCGTTGGTATCCCGGTCAGGATTCTCTTGGCTGTGTCATGCGCGATCCAGCGCTGCTGGGCGAGATGGCTGTTGAGCACTTGATCGAACGCTGCTCGGGAGAGGGCGGCACGTGGAAAACGTGCGCCGAACTTGCCTCGAACCACGATCTCGTTGATCGCCGTCCGTACACATTGAATCTGACGTCGCTGAAGACCCTTGAGCTCTAGGGGGGTGGGACCGTCCGCGGTGAGGACTCCGCGGAACCACCCTCGCCGAACAGCAAGGCGGGAAGCGTCGACGCCAACGTACTCAGTGGTCACCCCCTCGGCGACCAGAATCAGCCGGTCGTGATCTCGAGTGAGCGTCCAACCGCCTTTGCCTGCCCACAGAGTGCTCACGCGCTAATCCTGCCGTGACTGTTGGGCTAGTGACGTCAATCCTCCGAAGTCCCACGCGACGGCCCACATGGTTCGCCCGCCTTAGTGGCCTTGTGAACCGGGGATGAGGGGATGGCCGTTCTTGCAGCCGGGGACGCAGAACTATCCGCTGCTCACTACCACCCACGCCATTTTCGTCATACGATTTGGTCATGGTCACCGAGGAACAGATCGAGAAGTGGGCTGACGAGGCTCAGGCCGGTTATGACGTCGGGGAGTTGAAGCGCCGCGGGCGCGGTCGGCCTGGGCGTGGAGCTGAGCCGATGCAGGTCGTTGCTGTCCGTCTCACGGGCGAGGAGATCGCTGCCTTGGACGCGATCGCCGAGCGAGAGCACCTGACCCGATCCGAAGCGATCCGGCGTGCGCTGGCTGACTTCGCTGCGTGAACGTCCACTCGAGCGCGCTCAAGCACGGAGTGTTGCCTGAGGACGCCGTCCAGGCAGCTGGCTGGTCGCAGTGGATCGAGCCTCTGGACGAGGACGAGTGGCCGCATCGTGAGTTGCGGCTGGGCTTCGACACACAGGCGCGCTTGCTCGAGACGGTCGTGTTGATCTTCGAGAGCGGCGAGGAGCTGGTGATTCATGCGATGCCGGCCCGAAAGCAGTACTGGGATCTGCTGCCCTAGCGATGTCACGCCGACGTCCATGCTCCCACTCGCAGTACGGTCAGGATTTCGTGGAGGAGCGACCGAGGGATTTGAGTCGGCGGCCTTGTCGCCGCGGTACTGAGGTCGGACGTCAGCGGGGCGACACCCGTTGGCGAGTTGCTAGAAGGTCCAGTCGTTGGCGACCTTGCCGCCATTCGCGTGATAGCTGGCGCTGGACGGACTTGGGTCATGACGCCCTTCGGCGGCCGATGCGCGGCAGAGAGCCGACCAGCAGCAGTCCGTCACGCAGGATCTCTGCAACGACCGGCTCGCGGTCGTTCGGTGCGCGGGTGACCTCCTCGTTCGTCAGGTGGAGGACGTCGCAGTCGTTCCCGATTCGTTCCTCAACGGCCTGCTGCAAGTCTGCGCGCCCGTCCCACGCCTGGGGTGCGATCACTACGAGGTCGATGTCGCTGTCCGCGTGGGCCTCTCCTCGAGCGACAGATCCGAATGCGATCACGGCCTCGGCGCCGGGCGCGGCATCGCGAACCACCCGGGTCAGCGCCTCGATCGGACTGGCCAGGGCCCGCAGCGGCGCGATCGACTCGTGCCGCTCGTTGATCCGGTGTAAGCCGGCGCGCCCGACGGTCTCGGTCGTGATGACTCCTACCTGTTCAAGGTCGCGGAGCGCCTGTTGGACCGCTCCCAGGCTGTGGTTTCCGACAAGGGCATGGATGCGCCTGCCGGTCAAAGGAGCGCCTGTCCGCAGCAGCGCGGCGAGGACGGCGCCGCGAGCTCCGGGCATCAGGCCTCCGAAGGGCTCGCCGAAGTTCACATGATCATTCTAGTGTTCAAATGAACAACTATCGAGTCATCGACAACGGAACTACACATTGACGTGCTGTGCTCCTTCTGGCCGACCTCGCCAAAACTCGGACGACCTCTTCAAGCAACTCGTGAAGGAGTGTCGCTGTCGCGAAGAAGCTCGACCTGGTGGTGGCCACGACTCAGGTGTTTTACCGCCGAAGAAGAATCACGCCCGTCGGTCAGTGATGGCCGGCGGGCCTTCGGTTTGGTCATACCTTGTGCATCGACTCTGCCGCGCCGCCGAAGAACTCCGGGTCATCCACCCAGTCGCGGAAGCAGGGGTCACACAGGAGCATGGTCGCCACGCCGGCCTCCGGGAAGGGACCGGGCCAGCGCCACGTGAGTTTCCACTCGATGGGTCCGTGCTCTTCGTCGAGGGGCAGGTGGCAGACCATGCACTCGCACTCGATGCTTTCGTGCGTCATCAATTCGTCGAGATTGATTCGCTCTGCATCGACCATCGACACGGTTCGGTCCTCTCCGTCGTCCCTCGCGGATCTTCACTTACACGAGTGACTTTACGGGCGCGGACCGACACTTTCCGGGCCTGGAACGTCGGTCAAGATCGACGCTTCCTGTCGGTCCAGAGAGACGGCCGTTACCTCGCGATTCTTTGGTGTGCGGGAAGGTGCCAACGAGCTCGGGTGTCGTTGCCCAACCGGTAACGAACGTGCCGAGCGCGTCTACGCCCGCGGCGGCGTGAGGTCGATCCGTAGCCACGCGACGTCCTCGCCCACGTAGCGCACGAGATCGTCCTGACGCGGCTGTCCCATCACGAGGCGGTAGGCGCCCACGGTCCGGAGCAGGCGGCGGTACTGCTGCTCCTCGCGGCTCAGAGGCAGGGCCGGGACGTAGCGCTCGATGACCGCACCTCCGGGGCGCGTGTAGATCCAGAACGGTGTGATTTCCGATCCGTCACCGGTGCTTGCGCGGGCCGCGTCGAAGACCGCCTCCCATGGGTCACTCGCGTCGCTGCGGAGGGCGACGTGTCCGTGGTCGACGGCGACGTTTTTGCGCACCGCGTGACCCTTGTACCGGTGCACGCGTCCCTCGCGTTGTTCCAGGTCGACGGGATTGCCGGGAAGGTTCCAGTGCACGATCGCGTGGCTGTAGGTGTGGAAGTCCAGGCCCTCCTGCCCGACCGACGTCGACGCCAGCACGAAGGGACGGAACGGTGAGTTGTACGCCGTCCTGATCGTCGTCTCGCGCATGGCCGCCTTGTCGTCGGACTGCGTGCGCCCGAAGCGCGCTGCGAAGTGGCTGCTCATGCGATGCTCGCTGAGCATGATCTCGCTGCCGTCGACCTCGATCTGCTCCACCGTGTTGGTGGCGGCACGCGTGGACAAGGCTTCGGCGATGGTCTCGCTCAATGTCTCTGCGCGCGGTACCGGGTCGGCATCCTGCAGGCCCTCGGACTCGACGAGTACGTGCACGTACTCGTCGAGGACGGCTTGGAGGCACCCGTCGGCAGCATGATCGAGCACGGCCCGCCAGTAGGCTTCGTCCTCACCAGCGCGGACGAGTGCCACGATCTCTGGCTTGTTGAACAGCGAGCGCAGTCCCTGTGCGACTCGGTGGGCCGCGTCGCGTATGGCTGGGTCTGCCAGGGCGTCGAGACCACCGGTCACGCGAGAAAGCGCCCGCAACGCGCAGACTCCGGGGCCGGCGATCGCCATCGTCGTGAGCACCTCAGTGAGGTCGTCGGGCCGCGGCCCGAGTTGGAGCTCCTTCACACCGTCCGCTGCCCGCAGGTGCGGACCGAGCCGGGACTCCTGATCCTGCTCTTCCACGCCGTCCCAACTGCGCATCCGGGACAGGAACGCGGCGTTGTCGCCGGCCGCGAGCTTTCGATCCATCAGGAATGGCGCCGCCCAGTACCAGCGCTGGTCGGGCGTCCCGATTCGTGGCGACCCCTCGGGAAGCCGTGCGAGCGCCTCGCGCACGCGCTCGCCGACCGCGTTGAGGAGTTCGCTTCGCGTAAGGGGGAACGACGTGCCCGAGGAGCGGGCGACCTCAAGCGGGTCTCCCAGCCGGGCCAGTACGAGGGCCGGGTAGGTCAGGGCGAGTGCTGGCATGCCGGCGGGACGACCGCCATTCATCCGGAACTGCAGCGGAGGCGTGACGGGCCGGTCGTCGTACCGGCGATCGGCGTAGCCGGCGGCCTGCATGGACCGGCGCTCGGCCTCGAAGCTGAGCATGACGGAGATCGCCTTTGGCACGACGGCCCAAGCCGAGAAGACCAAACGCTTGGTGAAGGCCTTCAGCAGCGGGTCGGCGTAGGCGCCTGACATCTCGTAGTACGGCAAGGACGGGGGCAACCAGGCGAGTCGCCATGCTCCGCGATCGAGTACGTCCTCGCTCAGACCTCGAAGCTTGGCATTGCCCGGATCGACCTGCCGGTAGTGCTGGACTTCGGCCCAGTCGAGCATGCCTCGACCACTTCGCAGGGTGGCTGCCAGCGTGGGGTCGTTCTGTTCGGCAGCCGCTTGGAACTTTGTGCGGATCTGATAGCTGTTGCGATCCATGAGGTTCAGCGGATAGGGCGTCGATCGCCAGTATTCGAAGACGTCATGCCGGTCGATCTGGCGCGCCACGTCATCGAAGGTCCGCCATGAGCGCAGGTCGTCGGCGGCGAGCCTGGCTCCCGGAAGCGGGCGTTCGGCCAGCATCCCGTCACGATCGGCAGTCGACGCGAGCCGCTCGGTCCGGCTCATCACGCGTTGCAGTTCGAGCTGGACCCGGTCGCGGGCCACGCGGGCGCGCGAGTGGTCGCCGCCGAGGAGGCCTTCCCTCATGGTGCGCAGCTCACGCTCGACGACGTGAGCGCGCTCGTCGCCGGCAAGGAATCGAACAGTCCGCGTGAAGTCGCGGTAGTGATCGTCGCCCTCGGGCTCGTCGGGCAGCGTGTACATCTTGTACGGCGTGGCCGAGAGCAGGAGGACCTTGGCATCCGGATGGTCGAAGATCGCCTTCGCGAGCCCTGCCCCGTCATCGTCGGCGTCGAGCAGGTCCTTGAACCGTTGGAACTCGTCGAGGATGACGAGGTCGGGCTCGAGATGATCGACCGCCGCGGTGGCCAAGAGGTGTCGCAGCACGCCGATGAGCCGGTGACGCCGCCCGTTCAGCTCGTCGCCGGGCGAGCTGCGAAGGTAGGTGAACTCGGCGGCGCAGTCGTCGAGTTCGTCCTCGAGGGCCCCGCCCCCAGGGCCCGTGGCCGCCTGAATCGCGTCAGCGAAGGACCCGCACAGTTCCGCGTCGATCGAGGCTCGATCGAACCACGCCAGCTCGCGTTCGAAGTTCTCGCGCGACATCCATCCTTGGAAGAACTTCGTCCAGCGGCTTCGTCCCGTGATCTCGTGCCCCCAGATCTCGGCGAACATCCAGTACAGCAGGACGCGCTCCGGGGCCGCGCCGCCGGAGTGACCCACCTTGAACGAGGTCCCGGGCGTGAACGAGATGAAGTTGATGCGTTGGTCCCGCAGGTTGCGCATGACCTTCGGCAGCAGCGTGAGGCGATCCGCATGCTTCACCTCGGAACCGCCGACGACGTTGAGGCGGCTCAGGTTTTGTCGGGCGATCTGGCTGTTGGAGCAGATGTAGACGATGTCGATGCGCTTGTCGGTCTCCCAGAGGTGCTCGACAGTCTTCGCAATGAGGCCCTTGGCGACCATGGTCTTGCCCAAGCCGACCTCGTCCGCCACGAGGAACTTCTTGACGGCGTCGTCGTCGACCCACAGGCGTCTGAAAGCGTGTTCGACCGTGTCGCGCTGGAAGTCCTTCAACGTTGCGAGGATGCGCTCAGTGCGCCCCGGATCACCGTTCATGCGCGGTGCTCCCGGTGTACCTGCCAGACGACGTCCCACAGCTCGTCGAACCCGTCGGGTACCAGCTCGTCGCCGTGGGGGAGCGACCGCAGGTCCTCAACGAGACTGGCGACTCGAGCGAGCGCGTCCTCATCGCGACCAGTGGCGCGGACCAGCGGCTCGAAGAGGGCGACGTCCGCACTCGTGAGAGCGGGTCGGTCCGTCCCGTGGAATCCCTGGTCGTCGATTCCGGCGAGTTGGGCGAACAAGGCGTCATAGCTCGGGTCGCCGAGCAGGAAGGCGAGGTAACGCAGCACGTCGTCCTTGCTGCGCAGGATCGAGAACACGGCGTCTTGGCGCCTGCCCTCGGTCGCTCCGACGAGCGATGACTTGATGACGCAGGAGCGGGTCGCTCGCGCCGCACCCTCGCCGAGCGTGGTCTCCACCGCCATGAAGGGGGTGACGTTGATCGGGGCGATTGTCCAATCGAGCGTGTGCGCGAGCGGCTTGGCCTGCGTGTCGGGAGGCAGCGAAACGGGCCACACGCGAGTGATGCCCGGAGCGTCAGTGGGAATGTCGATGCTGAGCGTGATCGTGGCCCGGTCGTCATCGTCAGCGTCGGCGACGTGAAGAGTCGGACCCCTCGCCGCGAGCTGCTGGTGGAAGTGCTCCAACTCGTATGACGTCGCAATCGAGGGATCGTCGGCACCAGCGACGCTCGTGACGCTGTACTCCTCCATGATCCGGACGAGACCTGGCGCCTCGGCGGAACCGTTCAGGACGGTCTCGACTCCGCAGGACGCGGTCGGACCCCGGAGCAGCGCGTCGAACTCCACGTTGTTGCCCCACGTGGGGCTCGTCAGGTTCGCGCTGCCGGTCACCACGGACGATTCCCCGCCGGCCTCGTCGATCACGAATGTCTTGGCATGAAGTCCGTCATGACTCTCCAGGAACCCGTCGTGAACAATGCGCGAGACGTCGGGGAGGTCCTGCTCTGGGTCGATCTCAGCAAGGCGTTGCAGCACGTTGACTGACCATCCTTCGAGCCCTTGGGCTCCGATCAGCTCGAGCGTTTCCGCGCGGGAGAGCAGCGTGCGGTTTGTCGTGATCCGTCCGATCGACTCGAGCGCCGCCTTCGAGAGGAACGGGCTGATCGCCAACAAGCGCTGGGCGTGGTCCGGGAATGGCCAGATGCGGTCGGCGGTGACCCCGATCGGGATCAGTTCTCCGCTCGTGAATGGCGTCGGCGCCGTCAGCCGGACCCCGGCCAGCGAATGGGCGAGATCGGCGATCTCCTCGGACCGTCTCCTGCTGAGAGGTCGCACGGCAAGGTCGGGGAGTTGAGCCACGAATCCCGCGGCCGGAGCTGCGTCGATGGTCCCGGCCTCGTCTTCGTCCAGGACCAAGGCTGTGTCCCACGACTTGTCCAGAGTCAGATTTCGGCTCAGGACGACCACTCGGTGCAGGTACTGACCATCGCTGTCGACGAATCTGAGGGCCCAAATCTTCGGATGGAAGATCGCGCCTTCGTGGGGCGGCATCACTTCGGTGACGCTGTCCTCGATAAAGGTGAGGATGCTCCGGTAGTTGCCGGGAACGTGGATGCCACCGGCCTGGCAGAAGACCGTGGTGTGGTCACCGTGTCGCCGGACGGCCTCGAGCAGGCGGATCGGATCCACGCTGCCGATGTTGTCGGCGTTGCCCTGGTCGAACAGCGCGAACGACAGCGGCGCCAGGAGAAGTGCGGTGAGGTTCAGGGAGTAGGTCGTGCCGACTGCCACGTCGACGCGATGCCCCGCAGGTGGGCGTAGCGCGTCGGTCAGCATGACGCGCGTCTCCGGGGTCAGTGTCACGACGTCTCCCGCGCGGCGTACAGATCATTCAGGTGTGACCTGGCGATCGGCCAGCGGAAACCGTGGCGTCCCGTCCCGCTCTCACCGGACCAGCGGTCGAGAGCGGATTGGTTCACCAGGCGAGCCCTTCCGCCTTTGATCTGTCGTTCTCGGGTGGAGATGAGATCGGCTGCCGCTCGGGAACCGGCCACCGCGCCGCCCGCTTCGAGCAGGTCGATCCAGTGATTGACGAACTGGATGGTGAGTTGCCGCAGGCGCGGGTTCTGCCGCTGGATGGTCGCCCACCAAGCCGCTCGATTCCAGCCGTCGAGGGCGCCAGACGGGAGCAGGGTGTCGGCGTGCCAGCGATCGATGCGATCGACGTACTGGTCGATCAAGGATTCATCGCCGAGCTTTCGTGCGAGCAGAAGGTTGTAGACCAAGGCCGCGCCGTGGATCACGATGCTGAACCGGCGCGCGTGATCCACGAGGTCTCGGAGTTGCTCGGGCGCTTGGTCGAGGTTGTCAATCTCCCACGCGAATTCCGGTTGATTCGTAGGTGGATTGCGGGTCAGCCAGGCGAGCATGGATCCTTGGGCCGAGGCGGCGATCTGGTCGGACAGGTATTGCTCTTCCTCGCTCGTCAAACGGAAGTCGACTGCTTTCAGCCAGTTGTCCGGCGCCTTGGGCAGATGTGGGTCGAGGCCCGATCCGGGCAGGAGCTCCCGCGCCTCGGGATCGTCAGCCTTCACTGTTCGGCTCGACAGCTTCCGGTAGTCGTTCTGGCGCCGGAAATAGCCTTCGGCGGAGAAGTCGCCTTGCCGGATCTGCCACGATCCCAGTGCCGCCCAGTACATGCTGCTCGGCATGCGCTTCAGGTTGGCGCGGGCGGTGTTCCCGATGACGCCGAGGCGTTCGCCTCCGGCGATCAAGCTGTCGATCAGCCGGTATTCCAGCGACTGGAAATCGGTGCTCATCTCGAACGGCGACGACTTTTGCTCGGCCCGCTGCATCTGCCACGGGATGAAGAGCACGTACCGCAGCCGGGTGTGCAGCACCGACGTCCCCGGAAAGAGCGAGTCGGCGAGCGCGTCACGAATCGAGCCGATTCCGAGCTCGTCGACGGTGCCTTCCTCCTTGAAGAGGTCGACAACTTCCAGCATCTTCCTGCGCTGCTCGCTGTCCACGTCGAGCCACCCGAACGTCGAAGCCACGCCCTGATCATTGCGGGTGAGCGAGGTCCATGGCGATGTTTGGTCGAACTTGATTCTGCTGAACATGGATCCGTCGGACGGATCGCACATCACGGCGGTTCACGGTGCACCACAGGGATGACTGAATGCGGCGTCGATCGGGCGAAGCTTGAGATCCACAAGTCTCGCGTGAGGGTATGGCCGAATTCGAATGTCGGTGATCGCTGATTCTAAGATTCGCGATTCATCTGACGTTTGCTCGGTGCTGAGCGAGAATGCGGAAGGCGAAGGCTGCAATTGAGTACGAAGGACTTGCGCATGGGGGCATCGGTCGACTTCGTGACGGTCGGCAGTTCGGGCATGAGGTGTGAGGTCACCACCCCCTCGGGCCGCGAGATGATTCTCCAGGGCGACTTGGACACGATCGAACCCGAGGTCTCCGGCGCCAGCGAACTCATGGCAAATCCCGCGCTCGTTCACAATGCCTGGGCCTACGCGAAGCATCAGAAACTGAGCCGCCGATTGCGCAAGGCAGAGAAGGTCGAGGCGCATCTCAAGGAGGCGAAGGCGCATCACAAGGTGGCGGTGCATATCGCCGATCTGATCGACGCTCGGACGAGCACCATGAGGAAGGGCTGGTGCTCGTCGTGCATCTCCTTGACCGTCCACACCAAGACAAAGGGAGACGTCGGGCGTCTTCCCGCTTACCTGTGCAACTCTTGCGGCTCACCGACCCTGGTATGCGCCGCGCCGAGGTGCTCGAACATGGCAGTTCGCTCATTCAGGATGGTGAAGACGCCTCGGTACTGCGCGGAGCACCGTCACGACATCACGGGATTCGAGAAGGCGTCTGGTGGTTTCGATGACTTGGCAGACGCCACCGAGTTTCTGACGTTCGACAAGCCGAACCTGTCCAGAGGTACGAAGACCCTCGCAATGGCTATTCCTGCGGCCGGTGCCGTTGCGACCGGCGCCATCTTCATGGCCCCTGCGATCGGTGGCGCCATCGGCGTCTACGCGGGCGGATACAGCGGCGCCGTCGCAACCAGCTATGGCTTGGCGCTGTTGGGCGGCGGATCGGTCGTGTCAGGGGGCCTCGGCGTGGCGGGAGGCACCGCGGTGATTGGAATCAGTGGAGGCCTCTTGGGGGCTGGCCTCGGCGGCGTGGTCACCACGGCCTACGCCAAGGACGACAAATCCTTCAATATCCAGAAGCTCAAGGATGGCGCCGGCATCCCGGTCGTAATCGCCGCTGGCCTGATGAATGAAGGCAAGTCGCCGTGGGTGGAGTGGAAGCCGATGGTCCAAGCCAAATACCCCGACTCGCCGGTCTACCTCGTCAACTGGGGCAGCAGCGAGTTGAAGAAGCTCTCCGGCCTGATCAGCCCTACGGCGGGAAAGGGTGGTGCGGCCATCGTCGGCTCAAGGCTGGCCGCTCATGCCACCAAGGTCGGTGCCAAGAGGCTGGGTCCTGCGGCAGCGGCGCTCATGGTGGCGGACGTCGCCAAGAACCCATGGCACGTGGCCAAATCACGAGCCGACAAGACCGGTGTCGTTCTGGGGGACCTGCTCACCCGGACACACGCCGACGCATTCGTGCTCATCGGACACAGCCTTGGCGCCCGCGTGATGGTGGTCGCCGCCCAGACCTTGGCGGCCGGCTCGGCGAATCCGAAGATCGAGACCATGCATCTGCTTGGTGGAGCGATCGCGGCGAAGGGGAACTGGCGCAGTCTCAATGACGCGGTGACCAACGCCGTGTACAACTATCACTCGTCGAACGATCAGGTGCTGAAGAACATGTACCGCGTGGCGCAGGCAGGGAGCACACCGATCGGGTTGCGTGGGTTCCGCACGAGCTTTCCGAGGATCAAGGACAGAGACGTATCGAATCGGGTCGCCGGGCATCGCCGCTACGTGCAGAACGTGAGGCTTGCATGAGTGAAGGGTTGTGTCTCCGGATGGATAGCCCTCAGGTTCGTCGATCCGGCCTGAGAGGCTGCTCACCCCGCTCACTGGATCAGTCGCCGAGGCTAGGGCGTTACGCAACCAGTTTTTTGACCCAGTTCTCGCGGGCTCTCTCAAGTGCATCGCCTTGGGCGCCGCCATCGGATTCGTGGCTGCCCGGTTCCGAGCAACAGGCGGCCTGCCGAGACGCGAAGTCTCGGCATCGTTCGAAGTGAAACCACGTGTTCGTCGCTGCTCTTAATGAGCAGCACTACCTTTCGGCGCCGGGACCATGATTCACGCAGGCCGCCGTCGCCGCTTCGGCTGGGGGAGCAGGTCGGTGATGTTCGACCGGGCTCCAGCCGGCTCGCGCGTGTTCAGGGCGGCCTCAGCGAGTTTCAGCTGCCGTTCCTCCCACGCCATGAGCTGGTCGAGGCGCCACCGGTCGGGGTGCCTCACGACTGGTGGCGGGATCATCTCGCGGTCCTTGAGGTTCTGGTAGCCGCGGGTCTTGCCCCAGCCGTAGCGGCGCAGGACGTCGCCGGCGGAGAGGAAGACGTGGCGGGGGTCGTCGTCGGTCGTGGACATGGACATCAGTCCACCTTCCGGATCCGGGTGGCGGGCGCCGAGGCGAGCCGCTGTCGGCGAATCCAGCGGCGCACGTCGCCGACGGTGGTGAAGAGACGGCGACCGAGTTTGAAGAACTCCGGGCCGGTGCCGGTCTGGCGCCACCAGCGAAGCGTGTTCTCCGGAGTCTGCAGGATCTCCGCGACCTCATCGAGGGTCAGCAGGTCGTCGTCGTGCCGCTCGGGGAACGGTGCGGCGGGGGAGGGGTGGTGCTTGGACATGGGTGCCTCCTGGTGTCGGTCGGCGATCGCCGACGGTTGGACGGATGAGGGGACACATCGCAACGAGTGCTAGTGGCCTCTCGCCAGGTAGGTGCGCATCACGTTCCACCGTCAGGTCAGCGCGATCCCGCGGGCCGTCGCGGGGCATGAGGAATGGCAGGCCCACGGTGCCGGCGATTCGCCGGCACCGCCGCGACCTGCGGAAACGCGGCTTACGGTGCCGCCGATTCGGCGGCGCCGGGGTGACCTGCGGAAACTGCGTGCTTACGGTGCGGGCGATTCGCCACCACCGCCACGACCTGGGGAAACGCTGTTTACGGTGCCGCCGATTCGGCATCACCGGCGCGACCTGCAGAAACGTCAGTTGGGCGCGAATCGGGCCGACTGTGGACGTCTCCGATCATGGTTCGGATCACCTCGACCGAAGACTCCACTCTTCGACGATGCGCCAACCTCACGCCGCCTGTCAACCCTCGAATGGCAGGCAATTTAGCGACGCGGGACAGTTCCTGACAGGCATGGACATTCCGCTGCATCCACACGCATTCAGAGGTCGAGTCCCGGCGCGGAGGTCGACGTCGACGGCGGGCTCGCGGGTGCGGGTAGGTGCGGCCGCGCCGGACGCCGCCGACCGAGGTACCGCGGCGGCGCCTTGGGCCCGTACCTGTCGAGGGCCTCGGCCGCTGCGGCGCGGGCGTGGGTGGGTCCGAGGTCGGCGCGGTCGCGACCGAACACGTCGACCCACTGCTGCCGGGCCTCCTCGGCCGAGTCGGCGACGAGGTGGGCGACGTTGCGCTCCCTGCCGCGGGTCATGCCGACGTAGGCCGAGGCCGCGCCGGTGTGCTCGCCGACGAGGACGTGGGAGACCGGCACGGTCGAGCCCTGCGCGCCGTAGGCGGTGGTGGCGTAGGCGAGCTCGACGTGACGGTGCACGTACTCCGGCGGCAGGACGCGCCGACCGGTTGCACCGCGGACGGTGAGGCCCGCACTGTCGCAGGCGAGCACGGTCCAGGTTTCGCGGTTGGCGACATCGGCGTCGTGGTCGTTGCGCCTCGTTGCGATCGTGTCGCCGACACCGATCCGCTCACCCGAGGACGTGACGATGCCGTCGGAGACCTCGCCGTTGTCCCGCATGATGCGATGAGCGAGCGCGTTGATCCTCGCGACCTGCTCACGGGTGTCGGCGACCACGAGGTCGCCGCAGGTCGCCCGGGCGGTGAGGGCCGCCTGACGCTCGACGTCGCTGGGGTGCACGACGATCTCGCCACGACGCAGCAGCTCGTCGAACACCAGGCCTGACTTCTCGCCGGTGCGCATCCGCAGCGAGAGGGAGGCATAGGCGGGATCGGCGAAGCGGCGGACGCCGTCGAGTTGGGTGACCCGATCTGGTGCGTAACGGATGGCGAGGTCGAGGACGCCGCCGCGACCGACGGCGGGGAGTTGGTGCCGGTCGCCCACGAGCAGCACCGTGGCCCGGGACTCGTCGGCAAGGCAGAAGAGGGCGCATGCGGTGTCCTGGTCAAGCATCCCCGCCTCGTCGACCATCAACACGTCACGGGCATGCAGCTTGGCCGACGGCATCGGGTCGGCTCGCAGCCGAGTCCACCGGCCGTCCTCGTCCCAGCGATAGCCGTGCTGGTGCAGCAGCCACGCCACGGAGTGGGCGACCGTGCCGACCTCACCCGCGGCGACCTGCGCCGCCTTGCGGGTCGGGCTGACCAGCAGCATCCGGTGGCCCTTCGCCTCGACGGCCTGTCGAGTCGCGGCCAGCCGGGAGGTCTTGCCGGCGCCAGCCGCGCCTTCGACGATCGTGATCGTCTGCGCCTGCGCGCGGTGGGTGATCCGGTCGACGATCTCGTGCTCCACGGCCAGCACCTCACGCGACGTCAGGGCCCGCACATGCTCGGGACTGTCGGTGCGATTAAGCAGGGGCCGCGAGGCGGTCACGACACGTTCGGTCAGGTCCTCGGCCAGATCGCGCCGCACGGCCGCGTCGATGACTCCGCCCGTGGCGGCGATCAACTGCTCGACCTCGCCGCGCGCATCGGCGGCGTTCCACGCCGACCGCCGCGCACCCAACCGCACCAGCGCCACCTCGACCAGGGCATCGCGGTCCAGCCTTCCGGGCCGCATCGGCATCGGCGTCCTCGTCGGTGCGTGGTGCCTCGCGTAGCCGAGCTCGTGGAGTTCGTCGACCCAGTGTTCGCGCAGCGCCTCACCGGAGGTCGGCACGACCTTGTCCGGGCGGGCGTCCGCCCACGCGCGGCGATCCCACGTCTGGCGCAGGATCGGCCCGGGTTCCTCGCCCGGATGGTCCGAGCGCCACCGGGCTTCGTACGTGTCGATGTTGGACTCGATCTGCCGCGCCCGCGCGCTGAACGCCCCGACGTAGGACGCGAGCTCGCGGACCTCGCCGGTCTCCGGGTCGAGGCTCAGTCCGTGCGCGGCCAGCGCCTCCCGGAACGCGGAGTGGGTCATGACCGCCGCGTGCCCGATCCCGTTGATCGCTTCCAGGCTGTCGCGCACGCCGACGGTGTGCAGGCCCCGCCAGGTGCCCTCGGCGAACACGCGCGCGTTGATCTGGAGGTGCAGGTGGCGGTGAGGGTCGCCAGCCCGGGAGGTGAAGTGGCGGATGACGGCCGCCTCGATCTGCTCGACCGGCACCTGCACCTGGCGGCCCCGCGGACCGACCCGTGTCGTCGCGTGGGAGGCGAGCCAGCCGATGATCTCCTGGGCCGCATCCAGTTGAGCCGCGTCGTAGGCGGCGGCGACCTCGGGGTGAAGGGCAGCGGCGAGCGACCACGTCTTCGGTCCGTTGACCGAGACCTCGACGAATCGCACGGCCTGGTCGTCGTTGCGCAGGCGCCCCTTCGGCTTGCCGGTCTCGACCTCGACTCCGGCGACCCACTGCTCGTAGGTCGGGCCGTCCATGTCAGGCCGTCGGTCGAGGCCGTCCGCGCCGGCGACGAACCGCATCGCGACGCCGCTGCCATCGGCCAGGTAGTAGTCATCGGCGCGCGACCGGTCCGCCTCGACGTAGTGCCGCGCCGCTGCCGCCGAACCGCGGTAGATCTTCACCCCACCGTGCACCCGAGCCGCCCCCCGTCGACAACCATCAACAACCGCAAATTCGCTGGAAAGTAGGCCAAAAAGTCTTTTGGCCCTACGGTCTTTCGTAGCATGCGTGCCGAGTGTTTGGAGGTCGGGAAGGCCGGTCCGGAGGGAGAGGTTACGAGTCCGTCAGCGATCATCAATGAGTCTTTGGGGATCAGGGATTCGGTGTGGCGAGGGAGACGCTGCGTAATGCACGTCCGTCAACTGGTCTATGCGGGATCGTCTTCTCCATCGGCTGTCGAGATGTCTTCACCGGCGTCGGCTTCGATCTCTTGACGACGGCGAACCCGCACGCGTTCCATGCCGGTTAGGGCGTACTCGATCCTGGCTTGGAGGTCCTCGGCATCGACGCGTCGATCGAAGTAGGAGCTCTGGTCCTGTCGCTCCAGCAAGTCAGGCCGCTCGGGAAGTCGAGCAAGCACTTCGTCAACGCCAAGCACATCCTCGATGGTGCCTTCTGAGAAGTCGCCCATCGACGTCCAGGTGTCTTCGCCATTGCTGGCCTGACCAAGCGGGATCAGGAGCCCCAGCACTTCGCTGAGATCCCAAGAGCCAGAGTTGATGTGTTCCCACAACAGCTCGCGTGTGTCCGCCGCCCCAGCGAGGTGGAAGTGGTCGAAGACGAATGACAAGAACCTCGGGAGAGTCCGGGCTGGTTGGCTAGCGAAAGAACGGATCCCGTCTGCGAGCGCATCAACGATTGGGGCCTTTGCGGCTGGAGCCCATGAGTGTGGCGTCTCGGAATCCTTCAGCGCCATCCGAACCATCTCCGCAGCAAGCGCGAGGGAACCCAGATCGGTGCGAGCCAAAGATTCGATCAGAGCACTTCCAGTGGCGGAGTCCTCTTGGTCGAGAACGTCCATCGCGAGCCCGATCACTCCGAAGTTGGGAGAAAGGCCGAAAAGACCACTCTTCTGGTCCATGGCGGCTAGATAGATAGCGCCAAGCAGGGGAAGTGTTGTCGCGGCCGGCAAAGGCGATGCCTGATGTTCGCGCCGTAACTTCCGCAGTGCAGGCGACGCGTCATCGTTCATTCGTTCGAGCAACTTGTGAGTTGCGGCCCCGACGGCCCCAGCTCGGATCTCGTCCGCGGCGGCCCTGACGGCGAGCTCTGACAAATCCGACTCAGGAACGCCAACTTGAACGTATCGGTCGAAGTGCTCGGCGGTCCCGACTCCCATCCTGCGGCTGACATCCTCATGGTAGGAGGAGCCGACATACTCAGTACCATCCTTGGCGCCACGGAGGTATATGAAGAGATGGGCTAGAAGCTTCTCAATCTCCGCTGGGTGACGTGGGTTCGCTCCCGCAATCAATTCCCTCCAACGCTTCCACCGTTCCTGTTGCGATTCCTTATGCCGTTCGAAGGTGAAGCCGGAGGGCTGCCGCAGGATCTCCGCGCGATAAAGCATGATGAGGTCTAGCGTCCGGCGCTCAAAGACCCGCAAGAAGGTGATGGCTACGAAGTCAGAGAAGTCGACCTCCCCGGCGACGTCTGGCCACGTGGCATCCACCTGGGTGAAGAGTCGCTTCACGGAGCGCGGTTGGTCTAGGTAGGGCACAAGGCAGTCCTGCCAGACTGTCTGCAGCCGCTTAGTTGCGCCGGCTGACAGCGTAATGTCACGCCGCGCGCAGATCTCATCGATTGCTGCGTTCGCCAGCGCCGCCTGTTGTTCGGGGAGCATGGGAGGGATCTCCAGGCGGACCTGGATTATCTTCTCCAGGTACTGCTGAGCACGGCCTGAACCCTCGCCGACCAAGTCGGTTGCTTCGAGCAGGTCCGTGAGGGTCCCCTCGTCGTACGCGAGCAGGTAGTAGACATTGGGTAGCCGGCCGAGAAGTCGGACGAGTTTGAAGGTGTACAGCAGTTCATCGGGTGCTAGGCGATCAAGGTCGTCCAAGATCATGATCACGGGTTGATCGATCTTACTGAGACCCTCAGCCGCGACTTCTCGTAACCGAGCCGGACTTCGATCTCCGGTGATCACCGCGCCGACGGCGCCGATTGCGCCGGAGCCGTCGATTCCAGCAACGCCGCCTGCCGCGCCGAGAGGGGCAGCCTTCGAGACCCACTCGCCGACTGTCGCGCGCCACTCCTTCCCGAGGACGTCTTCGGGCACGGCGTCGCGCAAGGAAGCGAAGAAACCGGCTGCAGAGCCGGCAAAGTCAGAGTAGGCCCACGGGTTGTGGTGTCCGATGTACCACCCCGTGGAGTCTAGGTCGGTCTCGATTTGGCCTAGCAGACTGGACTTCCCAGATCCCCACGGACCGACGAGCCCCACGACCGCGCTCTCGGTTTCCTCGGCCAAATCGCGGATCGCACGTGCCAGTTGTGTCGCCAGCCGCTTTCGACTCAACACGTCGCGATCAAGGCCATCCGCGTCGTCAGCGTAGAGAGACTTGGTCTTACGATCGAGGGTACGAGGCGTCCGGATGCCGTCCGGCTTCCTCTGGCGGAACCTCATGCCACTTCCTCCGGCAATGCAGTCCGCCTAATGAGCTGGAGAGTGTCGACGATGGCGTCAACCTCGGCCTCGGGGAAGAAGAAGTCGGGCCCGGTGGGGGCGTGGTCGGTGTACGGCGATTCGAAGAGGCGCTTGGGCTCCATGACGCCGTTCCGGGTGAGTTCGTCGACGATGAGGTTGACGAAGCGGACCTGAGCGGCGGTGAACCTGGTCCCGTCGAGGTACTTCTCGAAGGCCTCGGCAGCGGCGGAACGATCAAGTCCTACAAGCCCGCGTACGAAGATGCCCAGGCCTTCGGTCTGCTCACCGGCCCACACGATGTCGGCCCTCTGTCCGCCTGCAGCGATGAGCAGACCCTCGAGTTCGGTGAGGTCATCCGGGGTGAGCTGCTTGTTTCGCCGCAGCCGCTGAAGAACGAGGTTGTCAAGGTGCTCGCGCAGGTAGGCCTCGGCCTTCGCCCGGAATCGTTCGAAGTTGGTGCCCGGGGTACCGCCTGTCAGGACGACCTCGACACCATCTGTGAGAACGTCCTCGAAGTCGGTGTAGACCGGGTTGCGGGACGTCTTCTCGATGAAGCGGATCAGACCGCGAAGGCGAAGCCGGGCGACCTCCAGCATCGGCAATGTGACGTCGACCCACCACTCGTCGCCCGCCACGGACTCCAAGAGCACGGCTTGCTCGGCCACCGAGGGGATGGCGGTCTTGCCCAAGAGTGCTGAGGCGATGTTCTGGATCGTTTCGCGCAGCCGCTCGGCCAGGACAACGTCTCCGTCGAGCTGGGAGAGCTGTCGGCGCAGCAGGAGAAGGTCGAAGCGCTTGGCGTCCTCATCCTCGTCGCGTACCGACGACGGCAGGCCCGCCAAGGACAGCGCGGCCTCCGCATCGTTGGGGCCCAACTTCTTCCACGCATCAGCATCACTGAACCGCTCTACTGCCCGGCGGTGCTTGCGTACGACGAAGTTGTCGAGGTTCATCCCAGTGACGATCTCGTGCAGCGTCGAAACGGTGGAGCGTCGAAGGTCGGGCTCCTCGTCACCGAGCGCCGTGACGAGCCCTAGTCGGGCTTCGAAGATCCGCTGGGTCAGCGACTTCTGGTTCTGCCCCTCAGCTCCGGGGAGGTCCTGGCTGAAGTACTCGAGGTTGCCGCAGAAGTCGAAGACGCGGAAGTCGGTCTTGTCCTCGCCGGGGCCGAACAGGTCCGGTGACAGCCGGGTGCCGCGCCCGATCATCTGCCAGAACTTCGTCTTCGAGCGCACCATCTTGAAGAAGACGAGGTTGACGACCTCCGGAACGTCGATGCCGGTGTCGAGCATGTCCACGCTGATCGCGATGTGTGGGGCCTTGTCCTTGACGGAGAAGTCATCGATCAGTGACTGCGCGTACGGGGTGCCGTGGGTGATCACGCGGGCGAAGTGACCGGCGTGCTCGGGATAGGCCAGGTTGAACCGCTTCTCGATGAATTCCGCATGCTTCTGGGACTTGGCGAAGATGATCGTCTTGCCGAGTCGGTCGCCGCTGGCGACCTTGTGTCCTTGGACCATCAGGGTTTCGAGGACTTTGTCGACCGTGTCTTCGTTGAAGAGGAAGCGGTTCAGCTCTTCGGCTCCGACTTCGTCCGGGGGCCCGTCCTCACCCCAGTCGAGGGCGTCCCACTGGTCCTTTTCCTCCTCGCTGAGGTCGTCGTACTTGATCCCCGAGCGCAGGAACTGGGTGCCGACGCTGATCCCCTTGGGCGGCACCAGATAGCCGGCGTCGACCGCTTCGTCGAGGCCGTAGGCGTCGGTGGGGACACCGTCCTCGAGGTGGAACAACCGGTAGGTGTTGTGGTCGACCTCATCCTTCGGCGTCGCGGTCAGCCCGACGAGCAAGGCGTCGAAGTACTCGAAGATCGCGCCGTACTTGGCGTACACGGAGCGGTGGGCCTCGTCGATCACGATCAGGTCGAAGTAGCCGGGGCCGAAGCGCCGGTTGCCTTCGTCGATCTCGTCGATGAGGTTCATCATCGTCGGGTATGTCGACACGTAGACCCGGCCGTCGATGCCCTTCTCGGTCACGAGGTTGACCGTGGTCGAGCCAGGCAGGTGGGCCTTGAAGGCGTTGCCTGCTTGGTTGACCAGGGCGGTGCGGTCGGCCAGGAACAGGACGCGCTTGACCCAGTTCGCCTTCTGCAGCAGATCGGCCAGCGCGATCGTGGTCCGGGTCTTGCCGGCACCGGTCGCCATCACCAGCAGCGCTTCACGTTGGCGCCGGTCGAACGCATCGGCCACGGCCTTGATGGCCCGCACCTGGTACGGGCGCCCGGCGACGCCGGTGTTGACCGGCTGCGTCGACAACGGCAACGCGGTTCGGCGTCGCTGGATCAGCAACTCCAACTCGTCGCGGGTGTAGAAGCCCTGAGTCTCACGGGGCGGGTATCCACCCGCGTCGTCCCAGATCCGGTGCTCGTAGCCGTTCGTATAGAAGATGACCGGCCGACGCCCGAACTGCGCCTCCAGGCAATCCGCGTAGAGCTTGGCCTGCTGCTGACCGATCTCAGGTGACTTCGAGGTCCGCTTGGCCTCGACGACCGCGAGGGGCAACCCGTCGGCACCCCACAGCACGTAGTCGACGAAGCCCTTGCCCTCAGCGTTGGGCATGCCGGCGACTTCGAACTCGCGGTCACGTGGCTGGTCCAGCGTCCATCCGGCTTCGTGGAGCAGGACGTCGATGAACAGGTCGCGTGCGTCGGCCTCGTCGTAGTCGCGGTCGTCCGGGCCGACTGCCGCCTTCGCTACGGCTATGTGCGCCTTGAGGCGTTCGATCTCCGCCTCGTGTGCCGCGAGCAGGTCGTCCCGCTCTGCCAAGGCCTTGGCATGGGCCTCGTCCTGCGCCTTGAACTTCGCAGCAAGGCGGCCGACCTCCTCCCGCGACAACGGCGCCGCCTTGGCGGCGAGCGAGGGATCGAACTGCGCCTGCAGCGGCACCACGTCCGGGTGGGGGGAGTGGTGGTACGAGGTCCACACCACGACGTGGAACAGCTCGCGCAGCACGGCCAGCGACACGTCGGGACGGATCTGCCGGTTCTCGTGGACGGCCGTATTGGCGATGCGCCGGATCGCCGTCAACTTCTGTGTGATGCCTTGTGGCACCTTCGCCTTGAACCCCGCATCACCGATCTTCGCGGCGAGGTCGTCGCGGTACGGCGTGGGCAGCGCCAGCACGTCGTAGAGGTACCCGACAACCTCTTCGACCACCCTCCGTGCGTAAAAGCACGCAGACCGAGGGTCGGAGGCCAAGTAGGACTCAGCACGCGCGCAGTCGTCGTGGATCGACGGCAGCGTCTGCCGGACGAAGGCGAAGTTGGACATGGCTACTCGTCATCGATTCCGAAGTGGTCAGCCAGTCGTCCGAGCGTGAATTCCTGGCGAAGTTTGCAGGCGCTGTGCTGGCTGGCGAACATGCCCTTCTCCCAGAAGCCCTCCTCGAGGGGTCGGTCGTCGATCCACTCGACTGGGACTCCCCACTCGGCGAGGTCGTCGTCGGTCGCTGGGTCAGCCGAGTACTTGCCCGTCAGCGTCTTGTCGGCCAGCGGCGTCCAGTCGTCGTCGACGTGAACCTTGACGTCCTCGAAACGGGAGGCGGGAGCCAACACGCGGCCAACCGCCACGTAGCGCATGGGTGGCACGTTGACCCAGATCCGGGCGTCCTTCGGCAGGGACCGCATATCCTGAGACCACATCTTTCCGCCTCCGCCCGAGACGAAGCCGTACTGGCGAGCGTCGTCCCACTCGCGTCCTCCGCCACCGAACGAGATGTACCAGTCCTTGCCGTTCCACGCGGCGCGCTTGCTCTTCTTGCTTCCGGTGGAGGCAGTAGGTGTCTCATCGTCGGACGCGGTAAGCCATGAGCGGGCTAGGTAGCGACGCCCCTCGTCTTCGAGATAGGAGAAGAAGACCGCGTTGACTGGGACACCAAAGTCGCGAAGGTAGTTGACGATCCGCTCCGAGCTGGCGTCGAGCTCGGCAGCCACGATGGTGAGGCTGAGCTCGCCGTTGAGCTCGTCGGGCGGCGCGCTCCCGAAGACGTCTTCGAACGCGGCCTCGAACGGCTGATCGAGATGCTTCGTTGCGATGTCGCGAATGTCGTCGCGTGAGAGTGTCGAGGCCCACGAGCCGTAGTCGAGCACCTGCGCGACGACCTCGCGCGGGGTCTTGTCGCGCTTGAGCTCCAACAGATTGAGATTGCCATCGGCATCGATCGCGAGCAGGTCGAGACGTGACCCGTACGGTGTGCTCACCTCGCTCCCGATCACTAGCAGGCGCTCACCCAGAAGGGACGGGTCGCGCTTGAGGAACTCGTGCAGATCCTTCTCTGCGGGGAGCACAGACGCCGTCAGCGGTTTCGGCTCATCGCCGTCGATGCGCCACATCCTCATCTCAACAGGCATGGGTCACAACTCCCCTCGGAAGGCGCGGGACTGGAGGGAAGTGAAGAGCTCGTCGTCAGCCGCGGTTGTTTGCTGTGTCACATCGACCACCGCGCCAACGCGCGCCGCTCGCTCGGCGAACTCCTCCTGGAGGGCGACGGGCGGAACGATGACAGGGAGTCGCTTGATCTGGTTCTGAAAGAGATTGGCTTGGGCGGACGAGTTGGCTTGCGCCACCATGATCGACTTGAGCGTTGGACTCGCGAGGGTGCGCTCCAAAAAAGTGGGATGAACCGCTGCTCCCGGGCGGACGAGCGCGGCGCTCCGGACCATTGCGAAGCGATTCCTCTGTCGAACTTGAGCAACCCTGCCGATGGTTCCCGAACACGAGATGAGCACGTCGCCTTCGCGCGGCTCGATCCTGCGACTCAACATCGCGTATTCGTCGGCGTCTACGAAGTCCGTGTTGTCGAAATCGATCCATCCGTCTCGGACGTTGCGCGCTGAGAGCAGTGGGAAACCTGATTCAGACCTGCGGGGGGTCTTGTGCTCGCCGTCCGTCACCCGCTCAGAGATGTCATCAACGGTGGCGACGTCATAGCCGTGCTCGTTCGTCCTCACATCGCCGAACATCTCGGTAAAGATCGCGTGGGTGAGCGAGTCGAGGTGGGTGAGGACTTGGCGGCGCTTGGCGCGGAGGGCGTCGGCGTGGTCGAGGATCGCGGCGATGCGGCGCTGTTCGGGGAGGGGTTGCAGGGGAAGAGGGATCGTCTTAACTTGAGCGGGTCTCGCCCGCACGAGAGAGCCGCCGACGCCGGCGACGGTGTTCATGAACTGGCTGTGGAAGTCGTCGCTCAAGAGGAAGTGGCGAAGAAAGCGTGCATCGAGGTTCTCGCTACGGAGCACGATCCACTCACCGGAGGCAATCTGCCGCCTGCCCTTCAGCGGGCCAACGACGCGAGCACGACGAATGTGAGGGATGATCTTGGAGATCATCACGTCTCCTGGTTGCACAATCTGCTTAGCAGAGCGGATCTCGGATCCGAGAACGATTTCAGGGCCGCCGCGATCATGGGCAGGGATGCTGTAGAGCTCGAATTCCTCGTCAGGGAACTTGGCGGGGTTCACGGACCCGCCGCGGGTGACGATGACATCGCCGAGGGCGCCGGTCTTCACGACAGCATCGCCTTCAACTCGGCGAGGCCCTTGGCGATCTCGTCCTCAAGCATCTCGATGTCAGCGATGATGTCGAGCGGGTCGCGGTGCTCGATCTCGTCGTGGACGATTTCCTTGTAACGGTTGAGCGAGAGGTCGTACCCCTGGGCGACGATGTCGGCCTTGGGGACAAAGAAGGACTGCTCAGTGCGGGCGCGCTCCTCCTCCGCGTCACGCTTCTGCCAACGGGCGAGCACGTCGGGGAGGTCATTGGCCTCGGCGGGGTTGCGCTTGTCGTCGAGCGAGAAGCCGTCGGCACGGACGTCGTAGAACCAGACGTCGTCGGTCCCGCCGGAGTTGGTCTTGGTGAAGAAGAGGATCGCGGTGGACACTCCGGCGTACGGGCGGAAGACACCGGACGGCAGCTTTACGACTGCATCGAGCTTCTGGTCCTCGACGAGCATCTGACGCAACGTCTTGTGAGCCTTGGATGATCCGAAGAGCACGCCATCGGGGACGATGACCGCGGCCCGTCCGCCGGGCTTGAGCAGCTTGAGGAAGAGCGCGAGGAAGAGGAGTTCGGTCTTCTTCGTCTTCACGACTCGCTGTAGGTCTTTCGACGTCGACTCGTAGTCGAGTGACCCAGCGAAGGGTGGGTTGGCCAGGATCAGGGTGTACTTCTCGGCATCCTCGCTTGCGCCCTCGGAGAGCGAGTCGCGGTAGCGGATGTCGGGGGACTCGATGCCGTGCAACAACATGTTCATGCTGCCGATGCGCAACATGGTGGAGTCGAAGTCGTAGCCGTGGAACATCGAGCGGTGGAATTGCTGGCGCTGGTGGCTGTCGAGCAGGGCCTCGGCGTGCGTGTCACGGACGTACTCACTGGCCGCGACCAGGAAGCCCGCGGTGCCGCACGCGGGGTCGCAGATCTCGTCGCCCGGCCTGGGCGCGGTCATCTGCACCATCAGGTCGATGATGTGGCGCGGCGTGCGGAACTGGCCGTTGACCCCGGCGGCGGCGATCTTGGACAGCAGGTATTCGTACAGGTCGCCGTTGGTGTCGCGGTCGGCCATCGGGATGTCGTCGAGCATGTCGACGACCCGCGAGAGCAGTGCCGGGGTGGGGATGGTGAAGCGAGCGTCCTTCATGTGCGCGCTGTACGTGGAGTCGTCCCCGCCGATCTGGGTGCCGAGCTCTCGCAGGAACGGGAAGACCTCGTCGGCGATCGTCTGGTGCATCACCTCGGGGGAAGCGTTCTTGAACTGGCTCCACCGGAGGTGCGTCTGGCCGGGCAGGAACACCGGGTCCTCGATCGGGCCGCCGGTCACGCGCGCCTTCTTCTCGGCAAGCGTCTGGAGGTCGTCGAGGCGGCGGATGAACAGCAGATAGGTGATCTGTTCGATGACTTCGAGCGGGTTGCTGATGCCCCCAGACCAGAAGGCGTCCCAGACGCGGTCGATCTTGGACTTCAGCTCACCGGTGATCACTGACGACACCTTAGTGATGGGTGCGGGCGTTGTTGACGGCATGGCGATGATTTCCTCCTGCGGCCACGCTTCTTCGGTAGCAACAGAGCAGAGTCGCGGGCGGCTCCGACAGATTTCATCGATCTGCCAACTTGCTGACCGAATCGCGGAGGGCGTCCTCGCCGGCGCGGACGTAGTGGTTGAGGACCGTCGTGAGTTTGTCGCCGAGGTACTGGGCGACGACCTCCCAGGGCTCGCCGAGCTCTTCGTGGAACCACTTCGTCGCGGCGTGGTGGCGGAGGTTTCGGTAGACGATCGTGCGGGGCCAAGCGTTGTCCGGATCGTTCTCGTCGACCCAAACGCGGAGGCGGTGCCAGCGGTCGTTGTGCCACTCAGGCTTCACCGGCACGCCTGTGAAGGTGTCGACGAACAGCCATTGCTCGTCCTGGGGCGGGACGGGGTAGTTCCACCACGCGACGCTCTTGTCCGGCTCGCGGCTGGCGAGGTTGGCGCGGCGTTGGCGCTCGACCTCCTGGGCGTTGGTGACCTGCTGCAGCGACGCCGTCGCGGGCAGGCCGAGTAGTTCCTTGACGTGCGGGAGGAGCTCGCCTTCCATGAGCGACCGCGGCAGCGGCACCTCGTGCAGTGTGTGGTTCTTCACCGGTCCGCGGTAGGGAGCCTGGCCTCGGGGTGTCGTCCACGAGCCGTTGACGTGCACGTAGCCGCGGTCGAAGAAGACGTCGATCGCCCGCAGGCCGTTCTGCTCGCTGAGGCGTAGGCCGCCGAAGCCGGCGACGCGGATCTTCGTGCCGAACAGGGGGAGTCGGGTCATCTGGGGGTCGGTCCCGTCGGGACCGCACAACAGATCAGCGGCGTTGGCCATCGCCCGCACCTGACGGGTCTCGGGGCGCATCCGCGGGTCGACGTAGTGCGCGGTCGCGCCGTGCAGGATGTTGGCTCGTGCGATCTCGAGTCCGTCGAGCGGATCGATGCCGCGGTCCAACCAGCCGAGCCGCCACGCGAGCTTGCGCATCGCCGCGAGCTGAACGCGCAGGTCCTCGCGGCCACTGGTGGAGAAGCGCGTCTTCGAGCCCTTCTCCATCACCTTGCGGCTGTGCTCGATGCGCCACTTGGTCACCGGGACGTCGCCGATGGTCGGCAGGACGTGCGCCCTCAGGACCGACACGCGCTGCTCGATCGTCCGCGGGTGCTTGCCGCGCGCCACGCTGTCCTGGACAAACTCCTCGCCGAGCATGCGGATCGTGCGCGAGGCGCGGAGGTCGGCGCCTGCCGGCAGAGCCTGTTCGGTGTCGAGGGCGGCTTCGGCCTGGTTGAAGATCTTGCGCGCCTCGGCCTCCGAGTTGGCGCGGCGCAGCACCCGCTTCCACGGCTCCCCCTCGCCCGCGGGAGCGCGGAACATCACCTGGTACTTCGTGCCGCCGGGCGCCGGCGCGTACAGCCGGACCCGCCACGGCCGCGCGCCGCCACCGAGGGTGCGGGGCTTCCCCTGCGCCAGTAGCGTCGGCTTCTTGCGAGGTGCCATGTGCATCTCCTCCCTAGGCTGGAAGTCAGGTGTGCAGCCCGCGCCTGCTGAACGACGTTTCGTGTATCACTCTCGTGTATCACTCGGACAGAAGTGATACGTCTGCCACTCGTTTGGAGTCATGGACATGGTCAACCGGCTCGCGCAATCACAGTCGCCCTATCTGCGACAACACGCTGGAAATCCAGTGGATTGGTGGGAGTGGGGACCGGAGGCACTAGCCGAGGCGAAGCGACGTGATGCGCCAATTCTCCTGTCAGTCGGGTACGCCGCCTGCCACTGGTGCCACGTCATGGCGCACGAGTCCTTCGAGGACGAGGGCGTCGCCGCGTACATGAACGAGCACTTCGTCAACATCAAGGTCGACCGCGAGGAACGGCCGGACATCGACGCGATCTACATGCGCGCCACCCAGGCCATGACGGGCCAGGGCGGCTGGCCGATGACGTGCATCCTCACTCCTGCCGGCGAGCCGTTCTTCGCCGGCACCTACTTCCCGCCCGAGCCCACCGCCGGCCACCCCGGGTTCTCGCAGGTGCTGCAGGCGCTGGCGGACGCATGGCAGAACCGTCGCGACGAGGTGATGAGCTCGGCCGGCGAGCTGCGCCAGTTCCTGTCCACGAACGACGAGCTGGGTGGGGAGCCGCTCACGGTCGAGGACCTCGACACGGCCGCGACCCTGCTGCTCAAGCAGGCCGACCAGGAGGCCGGCGGCTTCGGCGCCGCGCCCAAGTTCCCGCCCTCGATGGTGCTCGAGTTCCTGCTCCGACGCGACGCCCGCACCGGCGACCAGCAGGCGTGGGACGTCGTGTGCCGCACGTTCGAGGCGATGGCGCGCGGCGGCATGTACGACCAGCTCGGCGGCGGCTTCGCGCGCTACAGCGTCGACCGGTTCTGGCGGGTGCCCCACTTCGAGAAGATGCTCTACGACAACACGCTCCTGCTGCGGGCCTACCTGCACTGGCTGCGCGCCCTGCGAGCACGCGGCGACGCAGGCTCGATGGCCGCCTTGGCCGAGCGGGTGTGCCACGAGACCGCCGACTTCATGCTGGCCGAGCTGCGCACCGAGGAGGGCGGCTTCGCATCGGCGCTCGATGCCGACAGCGACGGCCACGAGGGCACGTTCTACGTCTGGAACCCCCACCAGCTGATGAAGGCGCTCGGCACCGAGGACGCGGTCTGGGCGGTCAAGCTGCTGTCGGTCACGGGCCCGGGCACGTTCGAGCGGGGATTGTCCACGTTGCAGCTGCTCGAGGACCCTGACGATCCCCAGCGGTGGGCGCGCGTCCGCTCACGCCTGCTGGACGTACGTGCCGCGCGCACCCGTCCGGCGCGTGACGACAAGGTCGTGGCGGCCTGGAACGGCTACGCGGCGACCGCCCTGGCCGAGGCCGGGGTCCTGCTCGCGCGGCCCGATCTCGTCGACGCCGCGGTCGGTGCCGCGAGCCTGCTGTGGGACCTGCACGTCGAGCCCGGGTTCGTGCGCACCTCGCTGGGCGGGGTGCGGTCCGAGCACCCCGCGGTGCTCGAGGACCACGGTGCCGTGCTCGAGGCGTTCGTCGCCGTCCTCGGCGCCACCGGTGACGACCGATGGCTGGGCCGCGCCCAGACCGTGGCCGACCGGGTCATGGAGCACTTCGCCGCCGAGGAGGGCGGCTGGTACGACACCGCCGACGACACCGAGGCGCTGCTCGTGCGTCCGCGCGACGTGGCCGACAACGCCCATCCGGCGGGCGCCTCCGCCGTGGCCCACGGGCTGCTCGCTCTCGCGGCCGTCACGGGCGATCACCGGGTGCGGTCCGCCGCCGTCGCGTCGG
>NZ_DAMDLR010000007.1:71388-80897 GCF_032084975.1 Aeromicrobium sp. | reverse complement strand
CATCGTGGCGAACGGCGTCATGACCCGCAGCGTGCGCGACACGGCGGTGTTCCTGGCGGCGGCGGAGCGGCACCGTCCCGTCGCCCGCCTGCCCCGGGTCGGCCTGGTCGAGGGCGCGGGCCGTCGCCGACTCCGGGTCGGCCTGGTCACCGAGACCCTGCACGGCGAGGCGCTCGACCCCGACACCCAGGTCGAGCTCGAGCGCGTCGCGACGCTCGTCACGTCGCTGGGCCACGAGGTCGAGACCATCCCCGTCCCCGTCGACCCGTCCTTCGAGCGCCACTTCGTGCAGTACTGGCGCGCGCTGGCGTTCGTGATCGAGTACGGCGGCAAGCACCTCATCTCGCCGAGGTTCGACCGCGACAGGATCGATCCCTTCACGCACGGGCTGTCGCGCGCGTTCATCCGCTCGTTCTGGCGCACCCCCGGCGCGATCTCGGCCCTGAAGAAGTCGGCCGCGCAGTACAGCGAGTTCTTCGACACCCACGACCTCGTCATGAGCCCGACCCTGGGGCACGCCACGCCCGAGCTGGGCTGGCTGCACCCGGGCGTCCCGTTCGACGAGGCGTTCGCGCGACTGCGGGCCTACGTCGCCTACACGCCGCTCAACAACGCCTCGGGCGGCCCGGCGATCAGCCTGCCGCTCGCGCGCTCGTCGAACGGCCTGCCGCTGGGGATCCACTTCTCGGCCGACCACGGCGACGAGCGCACCTTGCTGGAGCTCGCCTACGAGCTCGAGGCCGCGTCGCCGTTCGCGCGGATCCAGGACTGAGCCGCGGGGCGGTTCAGGTCCAGTGGCGGTGGCCCGGGCCGCCCTCGTACGGGGCGCCGGCGACGGTGACGCCCTCGCCGGCCTTCACCTCGCCGATCCGGGTCCAGCCGTCGGGCAGCGTCGTGCCGGCGGGGAACGTGGCCGCGAGGGCGTAGTCGTCGCCACCTGACAGCACGAAGCGCAGCGGGTCGACTCCCCCGAGGGCACCGGCGACGGTCTGGACCGCGTCGAGGACCTCAAACGCGGTCGGGTCGACGTCGATCGCGACGCCGCTGGCGCGCGCCACGTGACCGAGGTCGCCCAGCAGCCCGTCACTGATGTCGATCATGGCGGTGGCCCCGGCCGTCGCGGCGGCGGGACCGGCCGCGTAGGGCGGGTGCGGCGAGCGGTGCTCGTCGACCGCGACCTTGGGCGATCGGAAGCCACGGCTGAGGGCGCCGTATCCCGCCGACGCCAGGCCCAGCGTGCCCGCGTAGGCGACCTGGTCGCCGACCTTGGCTCCGGACCGGGTCACGGGGCGCTCGGCGTCGCCCATCGCGGTGATCGAGATGATGATCTGCTCGGCCGCGGACATGTCGCCGCCGACGATGTGCGCGCCGACCTTGGCGCACTCCTCGACCATGCCGCCGATCAGGTCGGTGACCCAGGAGACGGGCAGGCTGCCCGGCGCCGCGAACGCGACGACCAGGGCCGTGGCCACACCGCCCATCGCGTTGATGTCGGACAGGTTGGCGGCGACCGCCTTGCGTCCGATGTCGGCCGCGGACGACCAGTCGCGGCGGAAGTGCCGTCCCTCGACGAGGATGTCGGTCGCGGTCACGTAGGTGCCGTCGGCGGTCGCCACGTGCGCCGCGTCGTCGCCGGGACCGATCAGCACGTACTCGTTGGTGCCCAGTCGCTCACGGACGACGTCGATGAGGGCGAACTCCCCCACGTCCGCGATCGTCGGCTCACTCATGGTCCACTCCGCGGCGCTCGGTCATGGGGTCATCATCTCAGTCGGACGGGCCGGGCGGCGGCCCCTGCGGTAGCGTGTCATCGCCCGACGAAAGGACACTCACGATGGCCGTGCACGCCTACATCCTGGTCCAGACCGAGGTCGGTCAAGCCGCTCAGGTCGCCGGCGCGATCGCCGCGATCGACGGGGTCGAGAACGCCGAGAACGTGACGGGTCCCTACGACGTCATCGCGCGCGTCGAAGGACCCTCGGTCGACGAGCTCGGAACGCTCGTGGTCACCCAGATCCAGAAGGTCCCGGGCATCACCCGCACGCTGACCTGCCCCGTCGTCCGCGCCTGAGAGCGGGCCCACTCCGCGTGAGCCACGTCACGCGGGTGGTTGGATGACGTCATGACCACGACTCGCGAGATCCGCACCCTCGTCACCGGCATGGCCTACACCGAGTGCCCCCGGTGGCACGACGACCGCCTCTGGTTCAGCGACTTCTACACCCACACCATCCGTTCGGTCCGCGAGGACGGCTCGGACCTGCGCACCGAGGTCGAGGTGCCCCACCAGCCGTCCGGACTGGGCTGGCTGCCGGACGGCCGCCTGGTCTACGTCTCGATGAAGGACCGCACGGTGATGCGCCAGGAGGCCGACGGCTCCCTCGTCGTCCACGCCGACGTGTCCGACCACGTCACGGGTCACCCGAACGACATGGTCGTCGACCACCTCGGCCGCTGCTGGCTGGGCAACTTCGGCTTCGACCTCATGGGCGGCGCCGACATCGAGACCGCCTCGCTGCTGCGGATCGACCCCGACGGCAGCGTCACCACCGTCGCGGACGACCTCTGGTTCCCGAACGGCATGGTGATCACGCCGGACGGCGCCCTGCTGGTCGACGAGACGTTCGGCAACCGGGTCACGGCCTTCGACATCGAGGTCGACGGCAGCCTGACGAACCGCCGACCGTTCGCCACGTTCGGCGAGCTGCCCACCTCCCGCAACGTCGGCGAGGCGCTCGGCGGCGGCGTCGTGGCGCCGGACGGCTGCGGGCTCGACGCCGAGGGCGCGCTGTGGATCGCCGACGCCCTCAACGGCCGGGTCATCCGCGTCCGTGAGGGCGGTGAGATCCTCGACGAGGTCAAGCCCGGCTCGGGCGTCTTCGCATGCCTGCTGGGCGGCAGCGACGGCCGCACGCTGTTCATGTCGTGCGCGCCCGACTTCGACGAGCAGGCTCGCAGCGCCGCGCGCGAGGCCGAGATCCGCACCGTCACGGTGGAGGTCCCGCACGCGGGCCTGCCGTGACCCGGGTCAGCGCAGCCCGGTGGGGCGGCCCAACGCGAGCCGGATCAGCCGCTCCACCAGCTCGGCGTACTCGACGCCGGAGGCCTGCCAGAGCTTGGGGAACATCGAGAACGGCGTGAAGCCGGGCATCGTGTTGATCTCGTTGATGACCAGTCCTCCGTCGACGCTGTCGGTGAGGAAGAAGTCCACCCGGGCCAGTCCCTCGCAGCCGATCGCGTCGAACGCCTGCAGCGCGTACTCGCGGATCCGCTGGCGCATCGTCTCGGACAGTTGGGCCGGCACGACGTTCGTGCTGGTGCCGTCGAGGTACTTGGCCTCGAAGTCGTAGTACTCGTGGTCGGTGTCGGTGGCGACGAGGATCTCGCCGACCTCGCTGGCGATCGGCATGCCGCGCTCGTCCTGGATCACGGCGCACTCGACCTCGCGCTTGCCGTGGGCGGCCGCCTCGACGATGACCTTGGGGTCGAACTCACGGGCGGTCAGGACGGCCTTCTCGAGGTCGTCCCACGCGTGCACCGGCGTGACGCCCGAGCTGGATCCCGCGCGGGCCGGCTTGACGAAGACGGGCAGCCCGAGCGCGTGGATCCGGGCCTCGGCGCGCTCGCGCTTCGCCTCCCACTCCCACGGCTGGATCGTGACGTACGGCAGCTGCGGCAGGCCGGCGGCCGAGAAGACGGTCTTGGTGAAGGGCTTGTCCATGCCGACCGAGCTGGCCAGCACGCCCGCACCGACGTAGCGCACATCGGCCATCTCGAGCAGCCCCTGGACCGTGCCGTCCTCGCCCCACGGACCGTGCAGCAGCGGGAAGACGGCGTCGAGCCCGCGCACCTCGTCCCACGCGAAGGCGGGCATCGTGGGACGGACGGCCGGCAGGACGCCGCGCTCGAGGTCGTCCCAGACGGCGGTCTCGCGGACCCAGTGCCCGTCGGTGGTGATGCCGATGGGGACGACGTCGTACCGGTCGCGGTCGATGACCGCGAGGACCTCGCGCGCCGTCAGGCACGAGACTCCGTGTTCGCTGGAGCGTCCGCCGAAGACGACGCCGATCGTGGTGCGCATCGGCTCGACTCTACTCGCCTGTGACACTGGATCCATGCAGCCCGACACCGTGACCGTCATCGCAGGGCGCCCGGCCGACGAGCCCGGCGCTCCCCTCAACGCCCCCATCACCCTGGCGAGCTCGTTCCACCCGGGTGGCCCGTCGGAGTACGGCCGCCACGGCAATCCGGCGTACGAGGCGTTCGAGCAGGTCGTCGGCGAGCTCGAGGGCGGCCGCGCGCTGGCGTTCGGGTCGGGCATCGCCACGGCCGCCGCCACGCTCGGGCTGCTCGAGCCGGGCGCCGTCGTGGTGCTCCCCCGTCACGGCTACAACGGCACGACGAGCCTCGTGCAGAGCGGTCCGTACGAGGCCCGCCTGATCGACCCGTCCGACACCGCCGGCAGCATCGAGGCGTTCGCCGGTGCCGACCTGGTCTGGCTCGAGTCGCCGACGAACCCCGCCATGGAGGTCGGCGCCCTGCCGGCGCTGACCGCCGCGGCCAAGGACGCCGGCGCCCTCGTCGCCGTCGACAACACGTTCCGCACGCCCCTGCGCGACCGTCCGTTGACGTACGGCGCGGACATCGTGACCCATTCGGCCTCGAAGCTGCTCGGCGGGCACAGTGACCTCGTGCTGGGCGTGTTGGCGACGCGCGACGACGCGCTGTTCGAGCGCCTGCTGCAGCACCGTTCGCTGCACGGCGCGATCCCCGGCGCGCTGGAGTGCTTCCTGGCGGTCCGCGGCGTCCGCACGCTGGCCGTCCGGCTCGACCGGGCCGAGGCCAGCGCTGCCGTGCTGGCCGAGCGCCTCACGGCTCATCCGGCCGTGGCCGAGGTCCGCTACCCGGGGTTCGGCACGATGGTGTGCTTCGTGATCGACGATGCCGAGCACGCCCAGCGCGCCACGGAGTCGAGCCGCATCATCACGGACGCGACGAGCCTCGGCGGCGTCGAGTCCACCTGGGAGCGCCGCCGCCGCTTCCCCGCCGAGCCCGAGACCATCCCGGCGGGCCTCATCCGGCTCAGCGTCGGCATCGAGGCCGTCGAGGACCTCTGGGCCGACATCGAGGCCGCGCTCGGCTGATCGGCTCCGCCGAACGAGATCTGTAGGTTTGCGTACCTTCTGAGACCTCGGAAGGTACGGAACCCGACATATCTCGGTCGCGCAGCGACCACCGGCCGGCCGTCAGCGGGTCTCGGCCTTGGCCGAGCGGCTGATCAGCGCGTTCACCAGCTCGAGCGGGGTCATGTTGCCGTCGACGAGGGCGCGGACGTGCTCGACGATGGGCATGTCGACGCCGTGCATCTCGGAGAGCTCGGCGACCGAGGTGCAGGACTTCACGCCCTCGGCGACCTGGCGCGTGCCGGAGGTGATCTCCTCGACCGTCATGCCGCGGCCCAGCTTCTCGCCGAACGTGCGGTTGCGCGACAGCGGCGACGAGCACGTCGCGACGAGGTCGCCCAGCCCGGCCAGCCCCATGAACGTCATCGGGTCGGCGCCCATCGCCATGCCCAGGCGTGCCGTCTCGGCGAGTCCACGGGTGATGACCGAGGCCTTCGTGTTGTCGCCGTAGCCGAGGCCGTCGCACACGCCCACGGCCAGGCCGATGATGTTCTTGACCGTGCCGCCCAGCTCGCAGCCCACGACGTCGGTGTTCGTGTAGGGCCGGAACGCCGCGGTGTGGCAGTACTTCTGCAGCTGCAGCGCGACCGCCTCGTCCGCGCAGGCCACGACGCTGGCGGCGGGCTCGCGCTGGGCGATCTCCTTGGCCAGGTTCGGCCCGCTGATGACGGCGATCCGCTCGGGACCGGCACCAGTGACGTCGGCGATGACCTCGCTCATGCGCAGGTGCGAGCCCAGCTCGACGCCCTTCATGAGGCTGACCATGACGGCCGAGGGCTCGATCAGCGTGCCCCACGACTCGAGGTTGGTCCGCAGCGTCTGTGACGGGACCGCGAGGACGACGATCTCGGCCCCGGCGAGCGCCTCGGCCGGGTCGGTCGTGGCGCGAATCGTCGTCGGCAGCTCGAGGTCGGGCAGGTACTCGGTGTTCTCGTGCCGCTGGTTGACGTTGTCGCACGTCTCCTGGCGGCGGCCCCACAGGTGGACGTCGTGACCGGCATCGGCGAGGACGACCGAGAAGGCGGTGCCCCAGGACCCGGCTCCCATGACTGCAGCGGTGACCATTCAGCTCTCCTCATAACGGGTCTTGGGCTTCTTCAGCGAGCGCACGTCGATGCGCGGCGTCGCGGGCAGCTCGCCCCGGATCTCGGCCTGCAGCGCGGTGATGGCGTCCATCAGTCGCGCCGTGGCGGCCTGGACCTGCGCCACCGTGGCGTTCTCGTCGAGACCGCTCAGGTCGATCGGGGCCCCGACGCGCACGTGCATCGTCTTGCGCGGCAGCAGGCGGAACTCGCGCCGGTACGGCCACATGATGGCCTGCGGACCCCACTGCGCGACCGGGACCAGCGGCGCCCCCGTGGCCAGTGCGGTCCGGACGGCCCCGTCACGACCCGACATCGGCCAGGCCGCGGGGTCGCGCGTCATCGTGCCCTCGGGGTAGATCGCGATGATGCCGCCCTCGGCGACCGCCTCGGTGGCGGCGCGCAGCGAGTCGGCGGCAGCGCCCGTGCCGCGGTAGACCGGGATCTGGCGCGCGGCCCGCAGCAGCCGGCCGATGACCGGCACCGCGAACAGCGGGTCCTTCACCAGGAAGCGCGGAGGGATGTCGTGGTCGACCATCCAGTGCCCCAGGACGAAGGGGTCGATGTACGAGAGATGGTTGGGGGCCAGCACGTAGCCACCGTCACGCGGCAGGTGCTCGTCGCCGCTCCAGTCACGCTTCATCGTGACCATGAAGATCGGTCGCAGGACCGCCACGACGACACGCAGCACCGGCGGAAGCGGGCGCGAGCGGGACATGGGATGAACCCTAGTACGGCAACGGCGCGGGGCCGGCGAACCGGTCCCGCGCCGAAGTCGACGGGTCAGAGCGTCGCGGGCTTGAACGACGGGCGGCGCGACTCGTACGCCGCGATGTCGTCCGCGTGACCCAGGGTGATGCCGATGTCGTCGAGGCCCTCGAGCAGGCGCCAGCGGGTGTAGTCGTCGATCGTGAACGAGTCCTCGATCCGGTCGACGCCCTCGCCGGCCGAGACCGTGCGGGACTCCAGGTCGACGCTGATCTGCGCACCCGGGTTGGCCTCGAGGTACGCCCACAGCGCGGCGACGACCTTCTCGTCGACCTGCGCCGCGAGCAGCCCGGCCTTGCCCGAGTTGCCGCGGAAGATGTCACCGAAGCGCGGGCTGATGATGACCTTGAAGCCGTAGTTCTGCAGCGCCCAGACGGCGTGCTCACGCGACGAGCCCGTGCCGAAGTCCGGACCGGCGACGAGCACGGTGGCGTTCTCGTACGCCGGCTGGTTCAGGACGAACTCCGGGTCGCTGCGCCACGCGGCGAAGAGGCCGTCCTCGAAGCCCGTGCGGGTGACGCGCTTGAGGTAGACCGCGGGGATGATCTGGTCGGTGTCGACGTTGCTGCGACGCAGCGGGGCGCCGACGCCGGTGTGGGAGATGAACTTGTCCATGGTGGTCGTCCTCAGAGCTCGGCGGGCGAGGCCAGGTGGCCGGTGACTGCGGTGGCGACGGCGACGTCGGGCGAGACCAGGTGCGTACGCCCGCCCTTGCCCTGACGGCCCTCGAAGTTGCGGTTGGAGGTCGAGGCGCTGCGCTCGCCCGGCGTGAGCTGGTCGGGGTTCATGCCCAGGCACATCGAGCAGCCCGCGCCACGCCACTCGGCGCCGGCCTCCTTGAAGACGATGTCGAGGCCCTCCTCCTCGGCCTGCAGGCGCACCCGGACCGAGCCGGGGACGACCAGCATGCGCGTGCCGTCGGCGACCTTCCTGCCCTTGATCAGGTCGGCGGCGCGACGCAGGTCGCTGATCCGGCCGTTGGTGCAGGAGCCGACGAACACCGTGTCGACGGTGATGTCGCGCATCGGGGTGCCGGCCTCGAGGCCCATGTAGCGCAGCGCGTTCGCCGCGGCCTCGCGCTCGTCGGCGTCCTCGAAGTCCTGCGGGTTCGGGACCAGGCCCGACAGGGCGACACCCTGGCCGGGGTTGGTGCCCCACGTGACCCACGGGGTGACCTTCGAGGCGTCGATCGTGACGACCTTGTCGAAGTGGGCGTCCTCGTCGGTGACCAGGCTCTGCCAGTAGGCGACGGCCGCGTCCCAGTCGGCGCCCTGCGGCGCGTGCGCACGACCCTCGATGTAGTCGAACGTGGTCTGGTCCGGAGCGATGAGGCCGGCCTTCGCGCCCCACTCGATGCTCATGTTGCAGATCGTCATGCGCTCCTCCATCGAGAGCGCACGGATCGCCTCGCCGCGGTACTCCACGATGTAGCCCTGGCCGCCGCCGGTGGTCTCCTGCGTGATGAGCGCGAGGATCAGGTCCTTGGCGGTGGAGCCCGGGGGCAGCTCGCCGACGACGTCGACGGCCATCATCTTGGGCTTGGCCTGGGACAGCGACTGGGTGGCCAGCACGTGCTCGACCTCGCTGGTGCCGATGCCGAACGCGATCGAGCCGAACGCGCCGTGCGTGGAGGTGTGCGAGTCGCCGCACACGATCGTCATGCCCGGCTGGGTCAGGCCCAGCTGCGGTCCGACGACGTGCACGATGCCCTGCTCGATGTCGCCCATGGGATGCAGGCGGACGCCGAACTCGGCCGCGTTGCGGCGCAGCGTCTCGACCTGCGTGCGCGACACGGGGTCGGCGATCGGCTTGTCGAGGTCGGTCGTCGGGATGTTGTGGTCCTCGGTGGCGAGGGTGAGATCGGGGCGACGCACCTGGCGACCGGAGAGGCGCAGTCCGTCGAACGCCTGCGGGCTGGTGACCTCGTGGAGGAGGTGCAGGTCGATGAACAGCAGGTCCGGTTCTCCCGGCGCGGAACGGACGACGTGGTCGTCCCAGATCTTCTCGGCGAGCGTCTTGCCCATGATTCTCTCCAACTGTGGGGGTTGCGTCTCACAATGCGATACGGCAGTATCAAGACATGGACAACTCTAGCGGAGTCGGCGTTCTCGACAAAGCCGCCCTCGTGCTGGCCGCGCTGGAACCGGGCCCGGCGACGCTGGCCGGACTCGTGACGGCCACGGGCCTGGCCCGTCCGACGGCTCATCGTCTCGCGGTCGCCCTCGAGCATCATCGGCTGGTGGCGCGGGACATGCAAGGACGCTTCATCCTGGGCCCCCGCCTCTCCGAGCTGGCGGCCGCCGCCGGCGAGGACCGGCTGCTCGCGGCCGCGGGTCCCGTCCTGGCCCGCCTGCGCGACATCACCGGCGAGTCCGCGCAGCTGTTCCGCCGCCAGGGCGACCACCGCGTGTGCGTCTCGTCCGCGGACCGGCCCACCGGCCTGCGCGACTCGATCCCCGTCGGCAGCCAGCTGACG